>JBDHLD010000030.1:0-60265 GCA_039586035.1 Gemmatimonadota bacterium
GTTCGCTGCTACGGCGCCACGACGGCGGCACCTCCTGGCCATCGTAGTCGCCCGAGCCGCGGTAGCAGCTGACCTGACGCGTGGATCCGCTCCAGTTGTCGCCGTTGGGGTCGCCGCTGCGGGGCCCGACGTTGCCGGCGGCGTAGATCGAGAAATCGCCACCGAGCGCATCGCAGTAGGGATTGACCATGTAGGTATGCACGTCACCGGTCATCGGGCCGGGCTTGGCGAAGTTGTTCACCCAGTCGACCGAGCCGCGTCGGTTCATCATGCCTGCGCCGAGGCGCCAATTGTAGATCACGTTGTTGGCCACGAGCGCATTGTCGGCGGCCGTCATCGGGTTCCGGTGGCTGTTGTTGGCCAAGAGGTTCCGATGGATCGAGATGTTGGTCATGTCGATCGACTTCGCCGGCTTGAGCTCGGCATTCGTGTTGATCGTCAGGCCGGTCGGATGCGTCGCGAAGGCTTCGGACACGATCGTGTGCTGGATCGACAGGTCGGCGATGCGGCCCGAGAAGCTCGTGCCGCCGTAGCGGATGATCGCGAGCGGGTAGTTGTCGGTCCAACTGAACGACATGTGGTCGAGAACCACCCGCTGCCCCTTGGCGATGATCATGTTGTTCTGCGTCACGCCGCTCTTGCCACGGAACCGGAGGTACCGCATCACCACGTCGGTGATGTCGTCGCCGCCGCCCCTCAGCCAGAACGCCGTCGGCCGGCCCTCGATCACGATGCCGTCGCCTGGAGCCGTTTGCCCGGCGATGTAGACGCAGCTGGCGCTCACCCGGATGCCCGTGCTGGACGGGGTTATGATGTGGCCGCCGGTCTCGAACACGATGACCGAGAAACGGTCGCTGCGCACGTCGCTCACGGCTTGCGCGAAGCTGCCGGACCCGTCGGAGTTCGTGTTCGTCACCCGCAGCACCTGCAGCGGCTTGTCCCGGCACGCCTCCAGCGCCGTCGCTCCCCATCCCTCCGCTCCCGGGAACGCCGCGCGGATGCCCGTCGGCGGTTGTGATGTTCCCGTGACGCTCACGGTCATCGTCGCGCTCTTTCCGTCCACGCTCGCGACGATCTCGGCAGCTCCGGGTGCGAGCGCGCTGATCACTCCGGCCTCGACGGTCGCCACGGAGGGGTCGGACGAGGTCCAGGCGACGTCGGGCCGCTGGATGACGACGCCCTCGACATCCCGTAGCTCGACCTCGGCCGTCTCCGACGTGCCGACTTCCAGCGCGAGGTGCTCAGGGCTGATCGTGATGCTGCCGACCGGAATCGGATCCACCGTCGCGGTCGCCCAGCCCGTGAATGAGCCGCTTCGAGCCACGATCGTGGCGGTACCGGGCTGTCCGGCCTCCATGAGCCCCGTAGGGCTCACCGTGGCTACGGCTTCGTCGGTGGAGGTCCAGGTGAATTCGGCGTCGGGGATCGGTGAGCCCAACGAGTCGAAGGCCTCGACGGCGAACTGGGCCGTCTGACGTCCCTCGAGGCGCACCTCGGTCGGCGTCAGGTCGACCACGGCCGCGACCTGCCTGGAGTCCACCACGGCGGTATCGGCCGCACCGGTGGCGGCGGTCGCCATGATCATCGCGACCCCGACCGCGTGGCTGGTGACCCTGCCGAAGTCGTCCACGTTCGCAACCTCAGGGTTCAGGGAGCTCCAGGCCACCTGCGCTCCCCCGACCACAGAGCCGTTCTCGTCTGTGACCGTGGCGGCGAGATTGACCTCGGCACCCAGCGCGTTGAGCGAGGCGTTGCCCGGGATCACGGCTACGCGCCATCCCACGCCGCCGCTGCCGGACCCCGACACCTGAACCGTCGCCGATCCGCTAGCGCCGTCCAGCTTGGCCTTGATGGCAGCCGTGCCCCCGCCCAGAGCGGTGGCATACCCGCCCACGTCGACCTTCACCACTGCGGCGTTGGTCGTTCTCCACTCTACGGGTCTTCCGAGAATCCGGTTTCCGTAACGGTCGTAGACCTTGGCAGAGAACTGGTGGCTCTCACCCGCCTCGAGCTCCAGGCTCGAGGGCGTGACCGAGACTTCCGCTGGCTCGCCGATTTGCGCTGTGGCCGAGAACGTAACCGAGCCGGTGCCGGCCGCCCAGACGGACACTTCCTGCTGACCAGGGCTGGTTCCCAGCGTCCACTCGACCGCCGTGGAGCCCGTGCCGTCGGTTCGAGTCGTCGTCTTGTTGAGCGACCCGGCCCTTGCGCTCACCGACCACGTTACGTCGACGCCCGCCAGGGGCGCTCCATCGGCGTCGCTGACGAGAACCACGAGGGGCTCGGGCAGCGTCTCGCCCACGGGCCCGGACTGACCGGTCCCCGAGGTACGGACCAAAGTGGTCGCAGCCGGACGCCGAACCCTGATGACGGCGCTGCCGGCGGGTGAGGACGGAGGAGGGGCTTGCCCTCCCGAGCCCACCGTGGCGGAAGAGACGACCTTCGCGCTGACGGTCGCGTCGCCTTCGGCCTGGCCGAGAACGCGCCCGGCCTCGTCCACGTCGACGACATCGCTGTTGGAGCTGGTCCACTCGAGGGGGATATCCTCGAGCACGTTGTCCCACTTGTCCACGACCGTAGCGACGAGGCGGTTGGTGTCGAACAGGCCGAGCGTATCGGTGGAAGGGCTGACCAGGACAGCGTAGGGAGTCCCGGCGCGTCCCCAGGCGTGAACCTTGGACTTGGGCGAGCCCTGGGCCGCCGCGCCGGAAGGATCCGCCACCGGAGAAGCTGCCCCATCGAACACCGCCACGACATTGGTGCCGACCTCTGTGCCCAAAGTCCACTCGGCCCTCGCGTATCCGGCGGAGTTCGTCGTCACGACCCGAGGCGAAACGCTACCTGAACCAGCCTCGATGTCGAAGGAGACGGCGATGCCCGGTACGGGAAGGCCGCCTCGATCGATGACGCGAACCTCGAGACTGTCCGTGAGCGCGTCCCCTACGGTGCCCTTGTGAAACTCGTCGCGAATGAGGAACAGGACGTCATCGGCAACGGGTCGCACGATGACCTGCACGTCCATCTGGACGTCATGATTCGGCGACCTCACCCGGATCGTTGCGTCGCCAGGGTGTCTCGCCTGTACCAATCCCGTCGGGTCCACCGTCGCCACACCAGGCTGGAGACTCGTCCACACCATCTCCCGACTCCGGATGGTCGTGCCGGACGCGTCCGTGAGGTTCGCCTTGAAGCTCCCGGTGGCACCGTCGTCCAGGATCAGGACGGACGGAGTGACTGCGAGGCGAGCGCCTCTGGGAGTCTGCGCCAGGGCCGTCGTGGGCGAGTCACAGGAGCTGATCGGGATGCACAGCAAGAGCGCCAGGCAAGCGATTCCCTCTCGTGAACGCGAGCGCGTGCTCGCACGAACCGATCCGAAGGGAGGAACAGGCTTCATCAAGAACGGCTCCTCGACTCTGCGCGAGTGGGTGACGGGATTGCTCTATCGACCGCTTTGGCACGCCGTGGCGTCGGCGCCACGGTTTTGCCCAACAGGTGTCTTGTGCGAGCAACACGTGGACCACTCGAATGCAACAGGTGTAGCACAGCCCGTAACTGCATGTAACGATGGGCTTTACCCGGAGAAATCCCGGCTGGGGTGTCGAGAGCGGAGGGGGCAGTGTTTTCCGGAGGGGAGCAAATGTTTCCATCCTCCGGGGCGTGGCGAACCCGGGATCGACGCCGTGGCCGGAGGCGAGTCCACGACTGGATGGAGGAGAGGTGTGGGCGGCCCGATGCGCTCGACGGGTCGATGGGGCCCCGCCATCTGAGCGCCGAGCAAGCCCGGGCGTTCGCTTCCGAGGTTTCCGCGAGTGGGTGTGGACAGTGGGAGCGCGTTGAGGTACAAGTCGGTTGGCCGCAACATCGGGCGGGCGACTCTGGCTCGAAGTTGCCTGAGCACACGGCCGCGTGGCACGGGCGTGTGACACGCTCCCCGGGGCGCCGCTGACCACGGGATCGAAGAAGCACCTGTCGCTACAGGAGACATGCAGACGTGAATCAGACGAGACCCGGAGAGGGAAGAACCGGTGGGGGACGGGCCTGATGCGGATCCCCCTCCTCGACCTGAAGGCGCAGCACGCTACCCTGCGTGACGAGGTCTACGCTGCCATAGAGGGCGTCGTGGAAAGCCAATGGTTCATCCACGGGCCGGAAGTCCAGGCTCTGGAGGCCGAGATCGCCAAGCTGTGCGAAGTCGCGCACGGGGTAGGGGTCTCATCCGGTACGGACGCACTTCTGGCAGCCCTGATGGCCCTGGACGTAGGCCCCGGCGACGAGGTCGTCACGCCAGCCTACTCGTTCTTCGCTACGGCCGGCGTCGTGGCGCGGCTGGGGGCGACGCCGGTCTTCGTGGATATCGACCCCGTTACCTACAACATGCACATGGATCAGGCCCTGACCCGCGTGGGGCCCAGGACCAGAGCCATCATCCCCGTTCACCTCTTCGGGCGCATGGCGGAGCTGGATTCCCTGATCGCCGAGTCGAGCCGACAGGGCATCGCCGTCATTGAAGATGCAGCGCAGGCCATCGGCGCCACGGACCCCGAGGGACGGCTGGCCGGCAGCCTGGCCGATGCCGGCTGCTTCAGCTTCTTTCCGAGCAAGAACCTGGGTGGGCACGGTGACGGAGGCATGATCGTCACCGACGACGCCGATCTCGCAGAGCGGATCCGGATGCTCAGGGACCACGGCAGCAAGCCGAAGTACTATCATCACCTCGTCGGCGGGAACTTCCGCCTCGATGCCCTGCAGGCCGCCGTTTTGCGGGTCAAGCTACCTCACCTGCGCGGGTGGACCGAGGCTCGCCGCGCGAATGCAGATCGCTATCGCAACCTCTTCTCGAGCAGCGCGGTCGCGGATCGGGTCGGACTTCCGGAAGACGTGTCGGGCCACATCTACAACCAATTCGTCATTCGCGTCCCGCGGCGGGATCGGCTACGCGAATTCCTCCAGGACGCCGGTGTGGCGACCGAAGTCTATTACCCGGTGCCACTGCCGGCGCAGCCCTGCTTCAGCGAGCTCGGATACCGACGGGGCGATTACCCCCATGCCGAGGCGGCCGCCGACGAGACGCTCGCGCTTCCAGTGTACCCGGAGCTGGATGATGCGCAGGCGGAGTATGTCGTAGAGCAGGTCGAACGTTTCTTCCGGTAGACGCGTTGGCCAGATCGGCGGGTCGATGGCGACCCATGTCGTGCGCGTCTCCTGACGGGGGGTGCCGAGCGCTGCGCTTCTCGCGGCTGGCGGGGGCACCGGGAGTCGTGGCGCCCGCGCCACAGATGCGGCAGTGAGGTTACGGCCACACGCGACGCTGAATCGAGCGGAGCAGTTGTACTAAGCGGTTTAATCATAGATAGTTAGACATTATTACATGATGCGGCGTGGTAAAGACTCTTGACTCCGTCGGCGACGGGCCGCCGCCGAACACGATCTTGACCCACGACTTCGGCGGCTGAGCTGGCACCGGCGTTGCAGTGGGGTCACGCCTGCATGAGCGAACGTCGAGGAGCGCCGGCTCACCAGGGCGGCGGCCGCCGGTTTTGAACCCGGGGGGGATTGGAGCAGGGTTGACCAACAGGGAAACCAAGGGCGGTACACGCTGGCGACCGAAGGTGCTCGTGATCGGAGGCCCCGACGTCGACAGCCGGATCGATCTGATGGCTAGGCTGGCACCCGACTTCGAGCTCATGGCGGCTGGCTCGGATCCACGGCTGGAGGCGCGCTTCCAGGAAGGGGGGTTCCCCTTCTTCGCCTACCCGCTCCATCGGGCTGTAAGCCCCTTCAGCGATCTCCGGTCCCTCTTCGCCCTTTTCAAGATATGCCGGCGATCCCGCCCTGACGTCGTGCACACCTTCGCCACCAAACCGTCGGTGTGGGGTCGACTAGCCGCGCGGGCAGCGGGGGTGCCCGCCATCGTCGGGACCATACCGGGCCTCGGATCCATGCACGGATCCGAGCGAGGGGCCAGAGCGGGCGTACGCGCCGTCTACTGGCGTCTGCAAGAGGTGGCGTGCAGAGTCTCGGGGCTGACGGTCTTTCAGAACGGCTCGGATCGCGAAGAGCTCGTGGGTCGAGGGATCGTCTCGTCTGAGAAGGCCTTGCTGATTCCGGGGTCGGGCGTGCGAACGGACCTGCTGAGGCGGAGCTGTGTTTCGGTCGAAGCGATTCGGGCCCTGCGTCTGGAGGCCGACGCCGCCGAAGGCGATCCCGTGGTCACGATGATCGCACGCGTGATGCGCCCCAAGGGTGTGCTGGAGTACGCTGAAGCGGCACGCAGACTGGCCCGAGCGCACCCTCGGGCCCGATTCCTGCTGGTGGGCCCTGAGGATCAACTGAGCGTCGATCGCCTCGATCCATCAGAATTGGACGAGGTGCGCAGACACGTACGGTGGTTGGGAGAGCGAAGCGACGTGGCGACCATTCTAGCAGCGAGCGACATGTTCGTCCTACCTTCGTACTACCGAGAAGGCATCCCCCGCGTTCTCCTCGAGGCCAGCAGCATGGAGCTGCCGTCCGTCGCCGCGCGAGTACCGGGCTCCCAGGACGTGGTCGAAGACGGAAAGACGGGGTACCTGGTACCTCCCCGGGATGTCGACGGCCTGGTTGAGGCCATGGCTCGGCTCTTGAACGATCCGGGGCTCCGGCGCCGCATGGGCGAGGAAGCCAGACGGAGGGCGGTGAGTCACTTCGACGCCGAGATCGTGGCGGGGTTGACCGCCGACGCCTATTGGAGCTTGCTGAACCGCGAAGGACCTCGAAGGAAGGCAGCGTAAGGCAGATGCGACCATCTGACATGCATGAGAACGAGCCCTTCCGTGCGGCGCTTCCGCCGGCAGCGGACGCGGTCCGTTACGAGCTGGATGCCGACGAGTCGGGTCCGGTCCAGGATCTCCAACAGATCACGGGTACGCTGCGCCGTCGTTGGTGGCTGCTTGCGGCCACCTCGACCGTAGCGGTCGTGGCTGCGTGGTATCTCGGGAGGTCGGAGCCACGCCGGTACACCGCCGAGACGCTGCTCCAGTACAGTGAGAGCGCTCCGGTGGTGGGCCTCTCTTTTTCGGGTGTCGGCCAGGGCCTCGGGGCACAGCTCGAGATCATTCGCAGCCAAGCCGTCCTTGGCCCGGTGGTCGATTCCGTAGACGCTCGGCTGACGATTCTCGACGATCCGGGCCTCCGCAGCGACATCTTCACCGATGTCGTGATCGCTCCAGAGGCACCGCCCGCGATCTACCTCATGGAACTGGTGGGTGACGAGATCTCCGTCGTGCACGAGTTCCGCGAAGAAGAGGTCGCGCGGGTCCCGGTCGGATCTCGCATCGACCTGCCAGGCCTTTCGTTCGGCCCCTTCGACTCTGTCTTTCTCCAGGATCCGATTCGTTTCACGATCAACCGCCGTCAGGTCGCCATCGAACGTCTGCAGGGCCGAGTGCTGGTGGAAGAGGGCCTTGGCCCCGACATGATCCGTCTACAGTTCACGCACTCGGACCCTCGCCACGCCGCCGCGGTTCTGAATCAGACCTCGGCTTCGTACATCGAGTACAGCAAGGGCACGAACAAGGCGGCGCAAGCAAGACGACGTGCTGCCATCGCGGACCAGATGGTGCTACTGGCCGACTCCCTGAGAGCGGCTCAGGATCAGTCGATGCAGTACCAGAGCGAGGCACGGCTCCTCGACCCCAGCGTCGAGGGCAATGCGCTCATGAGCAACATGCTCACGACCGAAACCGAGCTGCAGTCCATGCGGTTCGACGAGAGCCTGCTGGAGAGCATGGTCACCGGTCTGCAAAACAGCGACGGAAGCGACGAGAGCCTGCACCGCATCATGGCGCTGGGAGGCAATCTCGTTCCTGGTGGTGCGCAACTGGATAGCGAGCTGCGTGACCTCGAGGCTCAGCGTAGCCGGCTGACAGCATCTCAATTCGGCCTGACGCAGGCGAACCCCGAGGTCGTGATCATCGACTCGCTGATCGCCACGACGAAACAGCAGATGCAGATCACGGCCGAGCAGGCGCTGGCGCTCCAGCGGGCTCGGATCGAGTCCACGGAGCGCCGATTGGGCGGGATCCGCGGTCAGCTCAGTCGGTTGCCCGAACGGAGCGCCGAGTTCAGCCGGCTGGAGCAGCGGGTCACGGCCATCCAGCAGTCCTTCGACCTCCTGGTGGCGCAGTACTTCCAGGCTCAGATCGAAGAGGGCGCAGAAGCGGGAGACGTCCAAATCGTGGACCCCGCACCGGTGCCGCTCCGGCCGGACCCCTCGCGGAGAGGGCTGAAGTTGGTCGTCGCGCTGATGGCCGGCTTGATGATCGGCGGCATCGGGGCCATCACCCTCGATCAGTTGGACTCGCGCGTGCGGCAGGCCAGGGATGCCGAGCGTGCGGTGCACCTGCAGGTGTTGGGGAGTGTGCCCAAGATCAGTTCGCGCTCTTCGAATCCCAAGTCCGTCTTGATCGGGAAGGAGGCCTTCCGCGGCCTTCGGACCAACATCCGCTTCGCCCTCAGGGAGCAGCCACGCCTCATGGCGATCACCAGCTCGGCGCCCGGCGAGGGCAAGAGCACGATCGCGGTGAACCTGGCGCTGACCTTGGCGGAGCAGGGCTCTCGAGTGCTGCTGATCGACGCGGACCTGCGCCGGCCCCAGGTGCATCGCATCCTGGGCGTTGAACGGCTGCCTGGCCTCAGCGACGTCCTCATGGGTGAGGCGGAGCTCGAGCACGCCATCGTCCGATCGCCGGTTCATCCGGGGTTGAGCGTGATTCCTGGAGGCTCGGCGACCGGGAGCCCGGCCGAGCTCGTTGGCGGTGATGCGTTCATGCGGATGGTTCTTGACCTGCGGGAGCAATACGATACGGTGCTCGTCGACACCTCTCCGGTGCTGGCGGTGACGGACGCCGCTCTCATCGGGACCGTGGCCGACGGGACACTGGTGGTCGTACGCGCGAACGAGACAGACCAGGGCGCACTGTCGCAGGCGGTCGAACAGCTCAGGCGGGTGAACGCCAACCTCGTGGGGATCGTCCTCAACGACGTGCCGCTCGACAACGTCGGCTACGCGTCGTACTACGATTCCTACTACGACGGCGAGCGTGAGGACACGCGGACGCGCCACTTGCTGCGCTCCGGGGGTCGAAGCGCCTGATCTCGGTCGGGTTCCAGGCACCATGGATGTCGCCGCGAGAGACCGGGGTCGGGGACCCCGGCGGCGATCCGCGCACTGAGGAACGCCAGTGGAGCAACCCCCTCTCAAGACGCATTGGTACACCGATCGGGGCCGGCGCCCGTCCAACGAGGACGCCGTCATCGTCGAAGCTCTCTTCGGTGACCGCGACCTCGTGGCGGTCGCGGACGGCATGGGAGGCCATGCGGGTGGCGAGGTCGCGAGTGCCAAGGCGCTAGAGACGCTGCTGACCTGTCTCGAGTCCAGCAACGACCTGGCCGCAGCGATTCGAGAGGCCAACGTGGCGCTCCAACGGGCCTCGGAGGCCAATCCGGACTGGCGCGGGATGGGAACGACCCTGGTCGCGCTCTTGCGAGTGGGCGAAGCGTACTACGTCGCCAACGTGGGTGACAGCCGCGCCTACCGGATCGACGCCGACGGCATCCGACGGATCACCGAGGACCATTCTTTCACCGCCGAGGCCGTAAGCAGTGGGCGGCTCTCCGAGGACGAGGCCGAACGGTCGCCGTGGCGCAATGCCCTCACCCGCGCCGTGGGTACGGACGCCGAGGTCGAGGTGGACGTCTTCGGGCCCTTCCCGCTGGAGCCGCCCCACGTCGTGGTCCTCTGTACCGACGGATTGTACCGGGTGATGAGCGACGAGGAGCTCGGGAGCGAGGTCCTGTCGGGGCGTGAGCGCGTCGACGGTGCTCGGGACCTCGTGGCGAACGCCCTTCGACGCGGCTCGAGCGACAACATCTCGGTGGCCCTGGTGGAGTTTGGCGACGTCGCGGCGCTGGAGTCGGTCGATGGCACCGCTGGAGCAGTAGCGGTCGCAGGTCCGCTGCCCGTCTCGGCCGAGGTGGTTCCAACGCTCGAGGCCGACGACGAGGTCGACGTGCGTGAAGGGGCCGCCGAGCCGTTGGAGGCCGGGACGGAGCCCCTCGGCACGGACCGGGAGGCCGGGGCGACGGGTGAAGACGAGCCTGATCCAGGCCCTGTCGAAGGTCCGCGTCCGTCCTTGGAAGAGCCCGTGCCGGTGCCGCCGGAGGAGTCCGCCGCCGCAGGGTCCGGAGGTCTGGAGGCCCAGGCAGCGCCGGAGGAGACCGGGGCCGAGGCACAGGCGCCTATCGAAGAGACGGCCCCGGCACAGGCGCTGACGGAGGACGTGCCGCCAAGACAGGCGCCCAGAGAGGATGCGGCCACGGTGGAGGCGCGTGCCGCCGAGGCGGCCGCGACCGCACAGGCGCCCCCGGACAAGACGGCGACGGCCGAGGCGCTCGCGGAAGAGGCGCCGGCCGAGCAGGCGGCTATCGAATCGGCGCACGTCACGTCGTCCTACCGCAAGGCCAAGCCGGCGAGGCCGCGGCGTCATCGTCGACCACCGCGACAACCCCGCAAGCTCCCTTCGTGGGTCAAGCGGGAGGCCGTCCCCGCCGTGATTCTGGTGCTGGGGACCTTGGCCGTCGTCTGGGTGCTCACGTCGGTCTTCGGCTAAGCCTGGGCCGTTCTGCCCGCTCGGCCGCCGGGCACCTCTCACCGCCCCTCCTCGGGTGACCGGCCCGTACCTCGGCTCCACGCGCGATCCCATCCAGCGTATCCCTGTGCCCCACGCCGTTGTGCGTCTGCAACAGCCGGAACGGCTCGACGGAGAGCGGCGCCACCGGTGCCAGCGGGCATTAGACGCCCGCCATGCCCGGCAGACAAGGGGTTTCGGTGGTTCCGGCCCGGCGATCGAGCGGCGCGGTGCCGGCGAAGCGAGCGGGTACGGATCTTGTCTCGCCAGGAGAGCACCGGGCTCGTGAATCCGGCCCCAAGCGGGGCGTCGCCCACCCGGCGCGGCAAAGTGAAGGGGGAATGTCCATGGCACTCGTTGTGATCGGGAACGCGAATCCGCGGGCACCGATGTCACCCACCGGTCGTCCTGGGAGTGGTGCGCTACAGGCGGCGGCTCGCCGTGTCGCCAATGATCTGCACATGGTGCAGATCCTCAGTCGGAAGGCGTTGATCGGCGACGGCCTGTCTCCCGAGGTCCGGGTCGCGGTGGGCGAGGCCTTCCTCCTCCACGTGTGGAGCCTGCGAGAGTTCTTCTATGGGAGACGTTGGTCCGGCCGAGGCGTCGTAGCCTCCGACTTCTTCGGCGTGTCTGCTGAGTGGGAGTCTCGACGCCCCCCGCTTCCGACTGCCCTGGGACACGACTGGCCCCGCCTCTCGAGCGCGGTCGAACCGGTGTCTCAAATGGACCCGTCCTCCGAGGGCAAAGACGGCCCATGTCCCTACTACAGGCTGACGTCTGAGCTCGTCGAGCTCAACCAGGCGTTCGTAGACGCGCTGCCGCCGCGGCAGGCCGTCTGGTTCGCGACCGCGGCCTGAGTCGGCAGGCGCAGGGGGGCACCGAGGCTATCCGGCCCGCTGACACCGGCGGGAGGCTTTTGTAGCGCTTCACGCTCCCCTTGCCCCCGCAACCCCGCTGCGTCCAATCTTCCCGCCCCATCCCCGGCTCGGTCCGGGGAGGCAGCCGACGCACCGTCGCGGGAGGCGGCATCACGGACAGCTCGCAATCACCAGCCCGCGACGGTCGCCGGTGGAGGATGCTGGTCCTCCTGGCCCTGGCCGAGCTCGGTGGCATGTCCGTGTGGTTCACGGCCAGCGCCGCCGCACCCGAGCTGCAGGCGAGCTGGGATCTTTCGACCGTGCAGAGCGGATGGCTGACCACGGTGGTTCAGCTCGGATTCGTGGCGGGTACGGCTCTGGCGGCCATCCTCAATCTCGCCGACGTCGTCCCGTCCAGGCTCTACCTCCCCGCGTCGGCGTTTCTCGCCGCGGGGGCCAACGCCGCTCTGCTTCTCGTGAACGGGTTCGCCGCGGCGCTGGCGATGCGCTTCCTCACCGGCTTCTTCCTGGCGGGTGTCTATCCGCCGGGCATGAAGATGATCTCCACGTGGTTTCGATCCGCCCGAGGCTTGGCCATCGGGACCGTGGTCGGGGCGCTGACGGTGGGCAAGGCGATCCCCTATCTGCTCAAGGCCATGGGGGGACCGGGCCTCGACATCGTGGTCCTCGGAGCTTCGGGCGCGGCGGTGGTGGGCGCCGGCCTGGTGCTGCTCGTCTACCGCGAGGGTCCGTTTTCATTCCCGAGGCGGCCGTTCTCGTGGGGGCTCGTGGCCCGAGTCCTGCGCCACCGGGAGACGCGCCTGGCCACCGCCGGGTACCTCGGCCACATGTGGGAGCTGTACGCCGTCTGGACGTGGGTGCCAGCGTTTCTCCTTGCCAGCGCGGCCGCTCAAGAGGCGGCGGGGGGGAGGGCTCCCTCGAGCACTACCGTGGACCTCGTGGCCTTCGGCGCCATCGCCCTGGGCGGGGTCGGGTGCGTGTGGGGCGGTAAGGTGGCCGACCGGGTGGGACGGGAGCGCTTCGCCAACCGCGCCATGCTGGTGAGCGGCGCTTGCTGCGTAGCGGCCGGCCTGCTCTTCGGTGGCAGCTTCTGGGCCCTGGCGGCGCTCACCTGGATCTGGGGCGTGTTCGTCGTGGCGGACTCCGCTCAGTTCAGCGCGTTGGTCACCGAGGTCGCGCCGCCCGAGGCCGTGGGCACGGCGTTGACGCTGCAGACGTCCATCGGCTTCCTGCTCACCATGGTCTCGATTCAGGGCGTACCCTGGGCGGCGGAGACGTTTGGCTGGCCGTGGGCCTTCACCGGTCTCGCCCTGGGACCTGCCGCGGGCATCGCGGCCATGCTCAGGTTGGCACGCCTGCGGGGCGCGGGCTCCAATACCTGACGGCCCTGCCAGTGCCTTCAGGGGGCCACCCCTCCCGGCTGCACGGACCGCTCGACCCAACCCAGGCCACCGTCCACCAGCAGAGCCAGGAGCGCCGCGGGGATGGCGCCCGACAGGATCATGCGGGTGTCCGCCAGCGCCAGGCCCGACACGATGGGGTCACCGAGTCCACCGGCGCCGATGAAGGCCGCGAGCGTGGCGGTGCCGACGGTGATGACCGCGGCCGTGCGGATCCCCGCCATGATGATCGGCGCCGCCAGCGGCACGCGGACCTGAGCGAGAACCTGGCCCGCGGTCATGCCCAGCGCCGTTGCAGCGTCGACGGCCACCGGGTCGGCGTCCCGCACACCCGAGTAGGTGTTCCGCAGTATTGGGAAGAGCGAGTACAGGAACAAAGCCACCAAAGCGGGCATTACGCCAATCCCCATCAACGGGATCATGAAGGCCAGCAGGGCGATGCTGGGCACCGTCTGGAGAATGCCGATGGCCCGGATCACGCCCTCGGCCCGGGCAGGGGGCGCGCGCTCCAGGGCCAGTCCCAGGGGTACGGCCACCAGAATCGCGGCCAGGAGTGAAACCGCCACGAGGAAGAGGTGGCGGAGCGTGAGGCTCAGCAGCTCGCCCCGGCGCAGCCACAGGTACCGCAGGAGGCCGTCGTCGGCGGCAACCCGCACCGTGGCGGCGGGCGCTCCCTCGACGAGATCGAGGGCCCGCACGGCGTCCGCTGCAACGGTCGCCACGTCTTCGCCGTCGACCTCGACGCGCAGATTCCAGGCGCGCATGGTAGGCTCGTCGATTCGTCCGCTGAGCTCCGTGAGGACCGCGATGACCTCCGGTCGCTCCTCCCACAGGTCCGGGCCTACGAGGGCCGCGGCCTCGTAGGCGGGAAAGAACCCCCGATCGTCCTCGAGGACCACCAGGTCGTAGCGCTCGATGAACCCGTCGGTCGCGTATCCGTCGATGACGTCTACGGCTCGATTGGCCAACGCCTCGTATTTCACCGCCTGGAGCAGCGCCCGGACGTCCCCGGGACGAAGGCCGTAGGCCTGCTCGAGCCCGGGGAGCCCGTCTTCCCGGCCAATGAAGTCGGGTGACAGTCCGGCGACGAGCCGGGGTGCCGCCCGCGCCAGGTCACTCAGCGTTTTCAGGCCGAGACTGTCCGCGGTTTCCCGGCGCACGGCGATGGCGTAGGTGTTCTGAAAGCCCAGCGGTGGGAGCCAACGCACGCCCCAGCGGCGCTCGAACTCCGTGGCCACCCTGCCGAAGGTCGCTCGGGCGGAGCCGGTGGGCGTTTCGCCGAGGATCGCGATCAGGCCCGTGCCGGTATACTCCGGGTACACGTCGATTGCCCCGCTGGTCAGGGCCCCGAACGACACCTCTGTCGAGCCCAGGCCGGGGCGGCGGTCTACCCTATACCCCCGGGCCTCGAGAAGCTGAGAGAACATCTCTGCGAGGACGTACGACTCGCCGAAGGGCTTCGACGCGACCACCACGGGGCTGTCGCTCTGCGCCTGCACCGCGGCAGGCCCCGGACCCGCCGCGAGAAGGGTGATCAGCACGGCAACTGGCACCAAGCGATTCGCCCAACGTCGACCGCACAGGGTCATCTTGCCTCTCCTGCGTGCGCGCGCCGGACCAGCTCGGCGACGTAGGCCGTGGCGGGCTCGCCTCGGATCTCCCGGGGGGCGCCGAGCTGGTGGATGGCGCCATGGCGCATGACGGCGACTCGATCGGCGAGCAGGAAAGCCTCCTGGAGGTCGTGCGTCACCATGAGCACCGTCACGCCCAAGCGTTCGCGCAGGGCCGCGAAGGTCTCGTGGAGGTCGGATCGCGTGATGGCGTCCAGGGCGCCGAACGGCTCGTCCATCAACAGCACGTCGGGATGGCTGGCAAGGGCCCGGGCGATGGCGACCCGCTGGCGCTGACCACCCGAAAGCTCGCTGGGCCACCTGTCACCGTACTCCTGGGAGGGCAGCCCGACGAGATCGAGGGCCCATCGGGCGCGATCCTCGGCATCCTCCATGTCCCGAAGGACCGGGACCATGGCCGCGTTACGGAGCACGCGCCAGTGGGGCAAGAGCCCCCCCTCCTGCTGGACGAACCCCGTATCGCGCCGAAGTCGGATGGGATCGAGGCGTACGACATCCCGCCCTTTGATCCGGATGACCCCGTGATCCGGCTCGACGGTCCGGTTGAAGCATCGGAGCAGGGTAGTCTTGCCCGATCCGCTCTCTCCCACCAGCGCCACGCACCCGCCCGCTTCGACCTTCAGCGCGACTCCAGCCAGCGCAACCACGCTTCCGTAGCGCTTTCGCACGTCCTGAGCCTCGAGGGCATGAGACGGGGGTTGCTCACCCTGCATCGGGTAGCTGCTCGACCGTGGGTGGGTTAGGTTCGATCGGGCCCGCAAGAGACTCTCCGCACAGCCGATTCCCCCTATGAGCCTGTACCAAGGAAGCGACCTCGGGGCGCGTGAGATCGCGGCGCTCCTCGCGGAGGCCCGTGCCCGCACCCGAGCGCTGGTGGCGCCCCTGGCCGAGGCCGAGCTGACGACGCAGCACAGCCCTCTCATGAGCCCCATCGTCTGGGATCTGGGCCATATCGGGCACTTCGAAGAGGTTTGGCTCCTGGAGCACCTGGACACCGGCGGAAGCGGCTCCGAGGGACTCCGAGGCGTCTACAACCCCTTCGAGAATCCGCGATCGTCCCGTGGCGAGCTGCAGCTTCCGATGCGCGCCGAGTGCTACGAGTACCAGGACGCCGTGCGGGATGCCGTGCTTGCGCGACTGGACGCTGGGAAGGCCAACGCAGGGTCGCAGCTTCAGGCCCACGGATTCGTATACAGGATGGTGGCTCAGCACGAATACCAACATAACGAGACCATTCTCCAGACGCTCCAGCTGCTGAGCGGTCGGCGGTACCCGACGTCCAGCTCCGTACAAGTGCCCGATGCGCCTTCCGGGAACCCGGGAGACTCGTCCATGGTTCGGTTCCCCGGCGGACACGTCTCGCTCGGCACCGACGACCGAAGCGCCGCCTACGACAACGAGCGGCCCTGCCACTCGGTAGATCTCGCGCCGTTCTGGATCGACGCGACGCCGGTGACGAACCGGGCGTACCTGCGATTCATGGAGGAAGGCGGCTACGACAGCTCAGAACACTGGTCCGACGCGGGCTGGCGATGGCTTCAGGAGGCGGGCGTGGAAGCTCCCATGCACTGGACTCGCGCTGGGGGCACGTGGATCGAACGGGTGATGGACAGGGAAAGGCCCGTCGATCCGAGCCGGCCCGTGTGTCACGTCTGCTTTCATGAAGCCGAGGCGTTCGCCCGTTGGGCCGACAAGCGCCTGCCGACCGAGGCAGAGTGGGAGGCGGCCGCCTGCTGGAGCTCCGAAGAGGGCCGTCAGTTGCGCTACCCGTGGGGTGACGCAGACCCCACCGCCGTACACGCGAACCTCGACGTCCTGACCTTCGACACGGCTCCGGCTTGGGCCTACCCATTGAACGTCTCGCCAACCGGGTGCTATGGGATGATCGGCGACGTGTGGGAGTGGACCTCATCGGACTTCGTGGCGTACCCGGGCTACGAGACGTTCCCGTACAAGGAATATTCCGAGGTCTTCTTCGGCGACGAGTACAAGGTCCTGAGAGGGGGCTCCTGGGCCACCCGCCCTGGCGCCATCCGCGGAACGTTCAGGAACTGGGATTACCCGATCAGGCGGCAGATCTTCAGCGGATTCCGGTGTGCGCGTGACGATTGACCGTTCCTGGACCGGACGGCCCGTGTGGTCGCCGGGTCCGCAGTAGAGGGAGGACGTGGTGGGATTGGCCAGAGACGCGGCGGAAGGGGTGGAAATCAGCGAAGCGATCGGTGAGCGAGGGATGCTCGACGAGGTATTGGATGGCCTCGCGCGCACGCAGAAAGAGCTGTCCTCCAAGTACTTCTACGATCATCGCGGTTCCGAGCTGTTCGAAAGGATCACGCAGCTCCCCGAGTACTACCTCAGCCGCACCGAGGAAGCCCTCCTGGAGAAGTGGGTGCCCGAGTGGGTCCGGGAGCTGCGGCCCCGGACCCTGGTCGAATTGGGTGCGGGAAGCGCGCGGAAGACCCGGACGCTGTTGGACGCCATGACCCGGGCCGGGTCGGGGCAGCTTTTCGTCCCGGTGGACGTGAGCGGGGACTTCCTGCGGAACACGGTGCACCAGGTGCGTCGAGAATACCCCGACTTCAGCGTGGAGCCGGTTATCGCGGACATTACCGAGCCGATCCGCTTCGACGACGCCCTCCCAGCCCCCACCCTGGTGGTTCTGCTCGGAAGCACCATCGGCAACTTCCCCGACGACTCCGGCATTCGCCTCCTTTCGTCGGCCCGCTCCTTCATGCGGGAAGGCGACCGGCTGCTCATGGGGGCTGACCTCCGTCCGTCCGAGGGCAAGCCCGTCACCGTGATCGAGTCGGCCTACAACGACGAGGAGGGCGTCACCGCGGAGTTCAACCTGAATGTGCTCCGCGTGCTGAACCGGGAGCTCGGCACGGACTTCGAGCTGGGTGGGTTCCGTCACGTGGCATTCTACGACGAGCAGCGCGGGCGCATCGAGATGCACCTCGAGTCCCAGGCGCGGCAGGTCGTCCACTTCCCGGACGGGCCCGAAATCGGGTTCGCGCCCGGAGAGACCATACGGACGGAGTTCAGCTGCAAGTACGACAAGGAGACGGTGGCGGACCTCTACCGAGCGTCGGACCTGGCCCTGGATCGATGGGTGCAAGACCCCGAAGACCGCTTCTCCGTTAGCCTCGCAAGGCCGGTCTGAGGACGCCATGCCCGGAGCCGCCGCTCCGGCCCGTCCCTTCGACCGGGCCGCCGCGTTCGAGGACCTCCGAGCGAGGCTGTTCACTCCGTCCACGGCGGACCGGGTGGGCCTGGAAGCCGAGCTGATCGCCCTCGACGCGACCCACCGTCTTCCAGCGCCCATCTTCCCGCACGACGCGTCGCGCGGTGAGCCCGCGACCCTCGACGTCGTGCGACGGCTCGGATCCGCCCGAGGCTGGTCCGAGAGCGAGTCTCCCTATGGCTCACCGCGCTTTCGGACGCCAGCCGGCGGAACCGTGTCGTTCGAGCCTGGAGGTCAGGTCGAGTGGAGCTCGACGCCGGCCTCGAGCGTGGAGGCGGTGGTGGCCGAGGGTCAGCGGGTCATGGGGGCGCTAGCCGAGGCTGCCGAGTCGGCCGGGATCGTGTTGATCTTCCGCGGGATCGATCCGGTCAATTCGCTGGAACGGAGTCCGCTCCGGCTCGCCAGTCGGCGGTACGCGCGGATGGCCGACTACCTGGATCGCTGGAGCCCCCACGGCGCGACGATGATGCGCCAGTGCGCCGCTCTCCACCTCAACCTCGACTTCGGGGAGCGCCCCTCCCGGCGCTGGCAGGCGGCCACGGCGGTCACGCCGCTGCTCCTGGCCATCTTCGCCAACTCCCCCCTCTATCGTGGTGCTCCGACCGGCCACCGCAGCTTCAGAGCCCACCAGTGGCGACGGTTCGATCCACGACGCTCCGGCCTGCTCCCAGGCCGTGACGCGCCCGAGGCGCTGTTCGAGCGTGCATTGGCGGCCGGCGATTTCCTGTCCGATCGTGAGCCCGGCGAGTCGCCCTCGGTGGCCGAGCGCCTGGACGCCGGCACCATGACGCGCGGCGAGTGGCGCGCCCACCTCAGCACTTTCTTCCCCGAGCTGCGACCGCGGGGCTACATGGAGCTGCGGGCGGTGGACGCGCTTCCGCCTCGATGGTACGGCGCGCCGCTGGTCTTCCTCACGGGGCTCCTGTACGACGATTCGGCTCTGGAGTGGACGTTGCGGGCCCTACCGGAGCCCACCGAAGAAGCGCTGGAGGCTGCCGGACGGACGGGCCTTCGAGACCCGGGACTGGCGTCGGTCGCGCGATCCGTGTTCCGACAGGCGCTGGCCGGCGCCGAGCGGCTTGGGGTCGATTTCACCGGGTCGGAGCCCCTCGCGGCCGCGGCCGAGTTCTTCGAGCGTTTCACGCAGCGGGGGAGAGATCCTGGTGACGATCCGGAGGCGTGAACCGGTCCTGAAAGCGCCGGCCTAGTCCTCGAGGGCCAAGGTGCGCACGCCGTCCTCGCCCACCTCGATCACCGTCTGAGGCGGCACCATCCTCCAGCTCTCGTCTCCGTCCAGCCGCTCGGACGCCAGGATCACTCCGTCCGGGGCCATGGGTCCGCCTTCTGAGACATACAGGCTGTTGGGTGTCCCGTCGGCCGCAGCCCTGCAGGCCGCGAGGCGACGTCCGTCAGTCAGCACCATGTTGAGCTGAGCCTCCACCCCGGCCGCGCGGGCTAGCTCGACCACGTCTCTCAAGAGGGCGACCAGGGCCGCGGCGGGGCCGTCGACCCGATGCGCCGCCGCCACCGCCAGGACGAAGAGGGCCTCGGTGTCGGAAACCCCCGTGAGTCGCGCGAAGAGGGCGTCGGGGATCATGCCATGGATGCGGCGCATGAAACGGGACCTGAAGTTCTCGAGGTATCCGTTGAGCACGAAGGCCCACTCGTCCAGCACGAGGGGAGGGATGGCCGTCTCCGATGGCGGGATCCCGGCGGTGATGTTGCGGAGCGCCGCTACGGCTACGGGTGAGCGCACCGAGGCCAGGAGGCCCTCCAGATTCTCGTCGTGCCAGATGGGGAATGGTGATGCGACACGAACCGGTCCTCCGTCCCCGTACCACACGACGCCGTACCCGTCGACGTTCACCGAGCCGGTCAGCAGCTCCCGGGGCCGGAAGCTCTGGGTCCATAGGGAGTGATCGCCTCCGAACACGAGTGGCGCGAGGGAGGCGGCGGGGCCGGCGTACGCTACCAGACGGCACATGTCAGACGGCCATCGCCAGGAGATCGGCGAGACGATCGAGATCCACGTTGCCGCCCGTCACGACCGCGACGACGGAGCCGTTGGCGGTCTCCGGGATCTTGCCGGCCATCAGGGCCGCAACCGCGGCCGCTCCCGCGGGCTCCGCCAGCAACTTGGTTCTGGAGAGCAGGAGCGCCATGGCCTGCGCGATGTCCGAGTCGGTAACCGTGAGCACGTCCGTGGCTCGCTCCCGGACGTGAGCAAAGGTCAGCTCTCCAGCCATGGGCGGTGCGAGGCCGTCGGCGATCGTGTCGATGTGCGCGATCCGGCTCGCTACGCCGCGGTCGAGGCTCAGACGCATGGCCGCGGCGCCCACGGGCTCGACGCCGAAGATGTCCACGTCCGGCCGCAGCGCCCCGATCGAGGCACAGATCCCGGCGATCTGGCCCCCGCCACCGACCGGAACCACGACGGTGGCCACGTCCGGGAGCTGGTCCAGGATCTCGAGACCCACCGTGCCCTGGCCGGCGATGATGGCGGGGTCGTCGAAGGGGTGCACGAAGGTGAGCCCGCGGGTGTCCGCCAACTCGTAGGCCAGCTCGAATGACTCGTGCACGTTACCACCGAAGACCACCTCGGCTCCGTACTCGCGGCTGGCGGCGGCCTTCGTCACCGATGCGCCGTCCGGCATGACGACGGTGGCTTCCACGCCCGCGGAGCCAGCCGCCCACGCGAGCGCCTGGGCGTGGTTGCCGGCCGAGATCGTCACGACGCCTCGGGCCTGCGCCGCCGAATCCAGCGTGACCAGGCGATTGAGCGCCCCTCGCACTTTGAATGACCCGGTCTTCTGCAGGTTCTCGCACTTCAGGAAGAGTCGGTCCACCCCGATCACGGCACCGAGGCTTCTGGAGCTCAGCGTGGGGGTGCGATGCACACTCGCGCCGATGCGCTCGGCCGCAGCCCGTACGTCGTCGACGGAAACCAGTTCAGGCAAGCTCAGTCGATCCTGCGCAGAGGATTGTCCAAGGTTCCCGATACTCGCCCGAGGGTCACCCCACCGCCAGCCCCGGCCGAACCAGGTAGGGGGGGTAAGCCGAGGTGAAGGTGGTGGGCCGGCGCGCTACCGCGGCGCTCTATCGGCGACTAGACCCACCTGGGCTTCGCGGGTACTTTGCAGAGCATTGATGGGAAACGAGGGGCGGACGGGTGGTGACAACCCATGTCCGCCTCGCGACCGGGGCCGGACCCACTGTACTGGAGGCTCAATGATCTCTGCGCGACGTCTGTCCTTCGCTCTCGCGATCCTGGTAGCCGTTTCGGCATGCAGCGACGACAACGGCGACAATGGCACGGAGCCCACGCCCCTTGCCGCGCTCGTCGGCTCCTGGACGACGCAATCGTTCAAGTACACGGCCGTGGCCAATCCAGACCTCAACATCGACTTGGCGGCGCTGGGCGCGGGCATCAACAGCCTGACGGTCAACGCGGACGGTAGCTTCGCCGGCCAAGCCACACTGGAGATCGAGGGCGAGTTCACGACCATCGATGCGAACGGGACCCTGACCGACGTGACGAGCACGTCCCTCACGATCAACTTCACGGGCATCGCGGCGCAGGTGCTACCGAACCCGCTGCCCGTCGCGTACACGCTGAGCGGCAACGTCCTTTCGTTCACGGCGAACAACATCAATTTCGACTTCTCCGTGATCGGCGGTCCTGCGGGCGAGCAGCCCACGACGCTGGAGGTGGTCCTCCTCCAGAGCTGATTCAGCCAGCCGCGCCATACCGCCGAGCCCCGCTGCGCCCCCGATCCTCACCGGAGGAAAGGCGTTGCGGGGCTCGCCTTTGGCCCGTAGTCCTTTCCAGTAGCCGTCGATCGCTCCTCTTGTCGGAGACGAGCCATGAAACGCATCACGAGCCGGTTCGGGACCTCCCATGTGGGTTGTGCCCTCCTCGCCGCCGTAGCCGTGTGGGTGGCTCCTGCTTCCGCGATCGCCCAGGACGGCGCCGTCGCGGGTACCATTCGTGCGGCCGGCACCTCCACGGGTCTTTCCACCGTCCAGATCGAGGTCCTGGGCGCGGGTCAAGCAGTCATCGCCTCCGGACTGAGCGGTTCGAGTGGCGCATTCCGGCTAACGGGTATTCCTGCCGGAAACTACACCTTGGTGTTCTCGAGCCCGGGGTGGGAGCAGACCGTCGAGACCATAACCGTGACGGCTGGCCAGACGGCATCGGTAGCGGTGGAGATGAGTGAGCAGGTGTTCAACCTGAACCCCATCACCGTGACCGCCTCGAAGACCGAAGAGAAGGTCCTGGAAGCGCCGGCCGCCGTCGAGGTCGTGCCGACCGTCGACCTAGCGGAGATCCCCGCGCTCACCTGGGCCGACCAGGTCAAGAGCGTCTCTGCGGTCGACGTCATCAGGACCGGGCTCCAGCAGAACTACGTCGTGGTCCGGGGCTTCAACAACATCTTCTCGGGCGCCACGCTGACGCTGACCGACAACCGGATCGCCCGCGTTCCGTCCCTTCGTGCGAACGTCACCCACCTGAACCCCACCACGAACGCCGACATGGAGCGGATCGAGGTGGTGCTGGGACCGGGATCGGCCCTGTACGGTCCCAACGCGGCCAACGGCGTCATCCACACCATCACCAAGTCACCCATCGACTACCCGGGAGGGACGCTCTCGGTGGCCGGGGGACTCAGGCATCAAGGTGCCGTACCCGGACAGCCCGAGACGACGGCCGAGGGACTGGGGCACATCGAGGGTCGGTACGGATGGCGCGCCAGCGACAAGTTCGGCGTCAAGCTGTCGGGGCTGTACTTCACCGGCGAGGACTACTTCTTCGCGGATCCGGTGGAGGTGGAGCAGCAGGGCTTGGCCTTGGAGTGCCAGGAGGCCGGCTATAGCCCCACCTCGGCGTCGTGTCTGAATTTCGCCAACGGGTTGGACCTGAGCAGTCCGGACGACGTGCAGACGCTGCGCTCGAGCGTGGACAACGTGGCGGGCGGTCGCAACAACACCCTCGAGCGGTGGGCGGCGGACGCCAGGGCCGATTGGCGCCCGACCGAGGACTGGAACATCATCTTCGCGGGTGGCCAGACCAAGGCCGTGAGCAGCGTGGACCTGACCGGCCTGGGCGGGGCGCAGGCCGTGAACTGGGCCTACACCTACCTGCAGGCGCGGGCCCAGTACAAGAATGCCTTTGCCCAGGTGTTCTGGAACAAGAGCGACAACTCCGAATCGTATCTCTTCCGTTCCGGACGCCCACTGCTGGACAAGTCGTCACTGTTCGTGACGCAGCTACAGAACGCCAGCCAACTCGGGAACAGCCACCGGCTGATCTACGGTGTCGACTACTTGAGGACGGAGCCCCGCACCGAAGGCACGATCAACGGGCAGAACGAAGACGATGACGACATCAACGAGGTCGGCGGGTACGTCCAATGGGAGTGGCAGGCCGCCCGACAGTGGGAGCTGGTGGGAGCGGCGCGGGTGGACAAGCACTCCCGCCTCGATGATCCCGTCTTCTCGCCTAGGGCCGCGGTCGTGTATCGGCCCAACCAGGAAAACACCTTCCGCGCCACCTACAACCGCGCATTCTCCACGCCGACCACGCTGAACCTGTTCCTGGACATCTCGGGCGGGACCATTCCCCTGGGTGGCCCGTTCCAGTACGACGTGAGGGCACAGGGGAGCACGGGAGACGGCCTCCAGTTCCGCCGCATGAACGGTATCCCGGATGGACGCAGCCCGTTCAGCCCCCTCCGGGGGCAGGACCCCCAGGCATGGGTGCCCACGAGCACCGGAAGTCTGTGGGACCTGGCGGTGCGCGTGGTGTCCCTCAGCGATCCCCAGCTCGGAGCGTTTCTGGCGACCTTGCCCCCACCCGGCGATGACGACGTCCGCATCGACTCGAGAACCGTAAACCCGACGGCCGCCCCCGGACAGGATCCGTTCTTCCTGACGCCAGGCGTGTGCAACAGCAGGGACGAGGCGGGGCAGCCCGTCTGCGACCTGACGGCGATCGATGACCTGCCGGTCCTCAATCCCACGATCACGAACACTTTCGAGTTGGGATACAAGGGCCTGATCGGCGACCGCTTCCTGCTGTCGGCCAACGCGTACTACACCCGGATCAAGGACTTCACGTCGGCGCTGCAGGTTTCGACGCCACACGCCTTCCTGAATCCCTTCGACATCGAGATGTACCTGCGGGGACTGGGCCTCCCGGCGCCACAGGCCAGGGCCATCGCCGTGGGCATCGGAGGAGATCCCAACGACGTGAGCGAGGTCGGGATCCCCCTGAGCGTGCTCACCTACGAGAACGCCGGCGGAGCGATCCCCTCCGCCCATCTCACGTACCAGAATCTGGGAGACGTGGACCTCTTCGGGGCGGACCTGTCGGCCACCTACGTCGCAGGCACCAACTGGGAGCTCGGCGCGACGGTGGCATTCGTGAGCGACGACACCTTCGACACCGGAACCGAGCTGGTGCCTCTGAACGCGCCTACGTTCAAGACCGGATGGACCGTGCGCTTTCGGGACGAGGCGAGCGGCTTCAACGCCGGTGCGCTCTTCCGGACGCAGAACGGCTTCCCAGCCAACTCCGGTGTCTACGTCGGCGAGGTCGATGGGTACGGCACATTGGACATGAACTTCGGGTACCGATTCCCCGGAGCTCGCCCCGTGTCGGTGCAGCTTGGGCTCCAGAACCTGATCACGCTGAACGGCACCTGCGGGCTGGACGAGGATCGAGGCATCCCCAAGTCATCGTGTGGGATGTTCTCCAGGATGTACCAGAGCTTCGTCGGTGCACCTCTCCTGGGGCGCTACGGCATGCTTCGCCTGGTGTGGGAGTTCTAGTGACACGATCCCAGGGCGGTGGCCCTCGGCGGTGCGCGGGACCCCAGTCACGGGATTGCGCACGAACTTCAGAAACGGAACGCTAGCGGATGGAATCTGCGCCAACCGGTACGAACGCGCGTCGGGTCACGATCCGGTGCGCGTTCTGCTTGACCCTCAACGACGTGGAGATCGAGAAGGCGGCCGAACGCCCGACTTGCGAGAACTGCCAGCGGCCCATGCTGCTGGACCGGCCGGTCAAGGTCGCCGACGAGGATTTCGACACGACGGTACTGGGAGCCGGGGCCCCCGTGCTGGTCGACTTCTACGCTGATTGGTGCGCGCCCTGCAAGATCCTGGCGCCCACCCTCGACGACATCGCTCGGGAGAACCAGGGCCGCATGCTGGTGGCCAAGGTGGACACCGATCACGCCCCCGAGCTCGCCCAGCGCTACGAGATCCGAGGTGTCCCAACCGTCATCCTGTTCCGTGCTGGAGAGGAGATCGCGCGCAGCTGGGGGATCGAGCCCGAAAAGCTCCAGGCCATGGTCCGCGACGCCACGGGTACTCCGTAGTGTCGAAACGCGCGCGACAGGGCGCGATCCTCGAGGTCGTCCGGCAACATCGGGTCACGAGTCAGGAAGCGTTGCGGGAGCTGCTGGTCGAGCGTGGCATCGACGTGACGCAAGCCACGCTGTCCCGTGACATCCGTGACCTCCGACTGGTCAAGGTACCTGGGGCGGAGGGGGCAGCCCATTACACGCTCCCTGACGAGTGGGAGCACACGCCACCGCTGGAGACTCTTCTGCCTACGCTGTTCCTGTCCGCGGAAGGTACCGGCAATCTTCTGGTCCTGCGCACGATGACCGGAGGTGCCCAAGCGGTGGCGCTCGGCATCGACTGGGAGGAGTGGCCAGAGGTGCTGGGCACCATCGCGGGAGACGACACGATTCTCCTGATCCTCCGTAACGCGGCGCAGACGGACACGGTTCGGCGGCGCCTCGAACACATCGCGGGAAAGAAGCCCTGAAGCTCCCGTGACCCGATCGTTGCAGGATCGTGACGAAATATGCGCGCCAGGCGGTGGCGGTGGACACGCGCGCCGGATATGCTCCCGAGGCAGAGTGAATTTGCGGCCGGGATCGCCCGTACCGTCGCGCCGGCGGCCACGCGGCGGTTCCACTCACGGTCACTCGTGTTGACAAGATTCATCAATACTGCATAATCATGCTGTCGCGCTCCTGAATCAGACGCGCGGCAGACGAACGGCCCTTTGGGGGTCCGGGGCAGGACGAAGCAGGGCTCTGAGCCCGACCAGCACCTTGGCGGGAGGTGTCTGGATTCCTGTTCCCGGTCCCCGTCTTGTTTTCCGGCGAACGCCGCGTCTCTCCGGTGCGGGTCGCGTCCGTCTTTCGGTGAGTCTCGAGACGGTGGCGCCCGACGGGCTTGGATGAGGCAGCCCGCGCATCCATCTTCCTCGGGGCGAGCCACCGCCAGCGAGAGGCCGCGGCGGGCCCGATCGTTGTCGTAGCATGTTCGCGTCCGTATGCTCGACGCAGTCACCGGGTGGGGCCCTCCCGCCCGGACGCCAATCCGACGGTCCCCAAGCCGACCTGCACACCCGAATCGGCACGAGTCATGACAAGCACGTCGCGATCAGATCAAGAAGGGACGCTCTGGGGCGGTCGTTTCGAGGGCGGAATGGCCCCGGAGATGGTGCCCCTCAACCTCTCTCTGGACGTCGACATCCGTCTCTGGCCCCAGGACGTGAGGGGGAGCCAGGCCTGGGCCCGGGCTTTGGCCGGAGCCCGGGTGATCTCTGCCGACGAGGCCGAGCGGCTGGTACAGGGCCTGCGCCAGGTCGCCCGCCGCCTCGAGGCCGGAGAGGCGGACGGAGCCCCCGACGAGGACATACACTCGTTGGTCGAGCGACTGCTGTACGAAGAGGTGGGCGAGGTGGCTGGAAAGCTGCACTCCGGCCGATCTCGGAACGACCAGGTGGCCACGGATTTTCGCCTCTGGGGCATGGAAGCGGCACGGGAATTGGTAGGACGTATCGGGGAGCTCGCCGAAGCGCTCCTGTCGCTGGCCGAACGGTCCGTGGACCTGGTCATGCCCGGGTACACCCACCTGCAGCAAGCCCAGCCCATACGGGCAGCGCACTGGGCCCTGGCCCACCTGTGGCCGATCCTCCGGGACCGGGATCGCGTGCGCGCGGCCCTGTTGTCTGCTTCGGCTCTGCCTCTCGGCAACGGTGCGATCGCGGGCTGCCCCTTTCCCGTTGACCGAGAGTTTCTGCGTGGGGAGCTGGGTTTCGATCGGCTCACCGAGAACAGCCTGGACGGGGTGAGCGACCGCGACTGGGCGGTGGAGCTCGTGTTCGCCGGAGCGCTCCTCGGGGTGCACTTGTCCCGTCTGGCAGAGGACCTGGTCCTGTTCGCGTCGAAGGAGCTCGGCTTCCTGCGCCTCAGCGACGCGTACAGCACGGGGTCGAGCCTGATGCCCCAGAAGCGGAACCCCGACGTGGGGGAGCTGACGCGGGGCAAGTCGGGACGGCTGGTAGGCAACCTGGTGTCGCTTCTCACGCTTCTCAAGGGACTCCCCACGGGCTACAACCGAGATCTGCAGGAGGACAAGAAAGCCGTCTTCGACACGGTGGACACGCTCGCCCTGACCATGCCGGCGCTGGCAGGAGCGGTGCGAACCGTGGAGTGGCGGCCGGACCGTCTGGCCGACGCGCTGGACTCCCAGCTGCTCGCGACGGACCTGGCCGACTACCTCGTCCGTAGGGGCGTGCCGTTCCGGAAGAGCCACGAGGCCGTCGGTCGTCTGGTCAAGGAAGCCGAGCTGGAAGGGTGCTCGCTGGAGGACCTTGCGGACGAGCAGTTCCATCGCGCCGATCCGGCGTTCGAGGCGGATGTGCGAGACGTCTTCTCCTGGGAGCGCTCGGTCGAAGCCCGGGACGTCCCGGGCGGAACGTCCCGGGCGGCCGTCGAGGCCCAGCTCGAGCAGGCCCGCGGCCGTCTCGCCGAAAACCGATCGTGACGGAGGGCGGAACGCAGCCACCGCACGAATAGCACGACCCCGCCACCGGAGCGCCGGCGGCGGGGTCGTCGGTACGGGATCGGTTGCCCGGTTACGCGATATCCACCGCGGGATCCAGATACACGTCCTGGATCGCGTTCAGGAGCTTGACGCCCTCGTCCATGGGCTTCTGGAAGGCCTTCCGGCCCGAGATCAGCCCCATCCCGCCCGCTCGCTTGTTGATCACCGCGGTGCGGACGGCCTGCGCGAGGTCGTTCGAGCCACTGGCGCCCCCGGAGTTGATGAGCCCGGCCCGGCCCATGTAGCAGTTGGCGACCTGGTAGCGTGTCAGCTCGATGGGGTGGTCCGGCACCAGGTCCCCGTAGACGCGCTCGTGGGTCTTGGCGAAGCCGATGGCCTTGAAGCCGCCGTTTCGCTCCGCCTGCTTCTGCTTGATGATGTCCGCCTCGATGGTCACGCCCAGGTGGTTCGCCTGACCCGTCAGATCGGCGGCCGCGTGATAGTCCGTCCCGTCATGCTTGAACGCGCTGTTGCGGAGGTACGCCCACAACACGGTCACCAGGCCCAGCTCGTGCGCCATGGAGAACGCTTCCGAAATCTCCTGGAGCTGCCGCATGGAGTGGTCCGACCCGAAGTAGATGGTGGCTCCGACGGCGATGGCGCCCATGTCGAAGGCCTGTTGCACCGAGGCGAACTCGATCTGATCGAACTTGTTCGGGTAGGTCAGAAGCTCGTTGTGGTTGAGCTTGACCAGGAACGGGATCTTGTGGGCGTACTTGCGGGCGCACGAGCCCAGCACCCCGAGCGTGGAGGCGACGCCGTTGCAGCCACCTTCGATCGCCAGCTCGATGATGTTCTCCGGGTCGAAGTAGGCCGGGTTCGGGGCAAAGCTGGCCCCGGCCGTGTGCTCGATCCCCTGGTCCACCGGTAGGATGGACACGTACCCCGAGCCGCCGAGACGCCCGTGGTCGAGCAGCTGTTGGTAGTTGCGGAGCACGCGAGGGGATCGGTCCGACAGGGCCAGCGTGCGATCCACGAAGTCGGGGCCCGGAAGATAGAGGGTCTCCTTGGGAAACCCGCTGCAACGATAGCTCAAGAGCGCTTCGGCCTCCGTCCCGAGGATCTCCTCGATTCTGCTCACTGCAGTGGTGCTCATTGATGCCTCCCTGGGCGGCGAAGGGTCACCGCGTCATGTGCTGGTCGACGTTCGTTCCGAACGTGACCACTAACCTAGCGTCCGAGCGGCCGTGTCTCTAGCCCGTGGCCGGTGGTTCGGCGAGGTCGCTGGCGGGTTCCTCGACGAGGCTCGTCAACGTACGCCCGACCGCGTCCACGAACGGCAGGAGCCCAGCCATCATGCGGTCGAATTCGTCGAAGTCGAGGGATTGCTCGCCGTCCGATGAGGCGCTCTCGGGCTCGGGGTGCACTTCGACGATGAGGCCGTCGGCTCCCGCTGCCGCCGCCGCGTAGGAAAGGGGCGCGACCAGGCTCCGGCGGCCTCCCGCATGGCTGGGGTCGGCGAGGACGGGTAGGTGGGTCTCCTGCTTGAGGACGGGAATCGCCGCCAGGTCGAACGTATTCCGCGTGGCCGTCTCGAAGGTCCGAATGCCGCGCTCGCAGAGGATCACGTTCAAGTTGCCCTGGCTCATGACGTATTCGGCAGCGAGGAGGAGGTCCTTGAGGGTAGCCGACATCCCGCGCTTGAGCAGGACGGGACGCCGCAGACGCCCGACCTCGGTGAGCAGGGCGAAGTTCTGCATGTTCCGTGCGCCGATCTGCAGCACGTCCGCGTAGCCCGCGACCAATTCCACCTGCCGGGTGTCCATGACCTCCGTGACGACGGGAAGGCCCGTCTCGGCGCGTACCTCGGCCAAGAGGTGCAGGGCCTGCTCGCCCAGCCCCTTGAACGAGTACGGAGAAGTGCGTGGCTTGAACGCACCACCTCTCAGCCCAGCGGCGCCCGCGGAACGGATGCGGGAAGCCGTCTGCCGGAGCATGTCCGGCCCCTCGACGGAGCAGGGTCCCGCGAACACGAAAAACCCGGGGTCCCCCAGCGTTCGGCTACCGAGGGGAATCCTGGTGAGCTCGGCGGCGAACTCCCGGGCCGCCAGCTTGTACGGTTTCGTGACCTCGTGGACTGCCTCGACCCCGGGGATCGATAGCAGAGGCACCTCGGACAGCACCTTCCGGTCGCCGATGCAGCCGATGATCGTCCGGCTCTCGCCGCGGGAAACGTGCGTGCGAAGACCCAGACCTTCCACCCGCTCTCGGATGTGGTCGAGCTCCTCGTCCGTGATCCCGATCCGGGTCACGATGATCATGCGTCGGATCCTTCGGGCTGGGCCTCGTCGGGCCAGTGGGCAGAGCGGGGGTGGCAATGCTGCCGACGGGCCGGGGGCGTGTCAACCGCCCGCTACCGAGCCACGCCAGTTCGCGCGCTTGATCACGGCGGCTCTCAGCCACGCTCCCGCGCGAACGCGACAGACGGGGCGGCTGGTCCGTCGGTCGTTCCGTCCTCGGATGGTTCTGGCCGCGAGGCAGGATGGCCGAGTCGGCCAGGGAAGGCATCTGGTGGGGGGCGTAACGGACGGGTAGATTCGCCGCGCCCGTCATCGGGCGGTCGCTCCTGACTCCTTCCACGACGGACCCATGCCCGCCTCGACCAAGCATCGCTGGACACGACGGATGATCGGACCGGCGGCCGGGCCGCCGCGAGGCGCCGATTGGCGTTTCGCGCTCTTCAGCCGATCAGCGGCGTGAGCGCCCTCAAGAAGGCCGCGGCGGAACGCGCCGTGGAAGAAGTGCGCTCCGGCATGGCGGTGGGCCTGGGCACCGGCAGCACGGTCGCCCATTTCCTCACCGCGCTGGCGGAGCGACTCCGTGACGGCACCGTGACGGGAATCGTCGGCGTACCCACCTCGGTCAGAACCGCCGAAGCCGCCAACGAGCTGGGGATCCCGCTCACGGAGCTGGCGAAGCAGCCGGTTCTGGACGTCACCGTCGACGGGGCCGACGAGGTCGACCCTCGCCTCGACCTCATCAAGGGGCTGGGTGGGGCGCTCCTCAGGGAGAAGATCGTGGCGCGCGCGTCGAAGCGGCTCGTGATCATCGCGGACGAGAGCAAGCGAGTGGACCGCCTGGGTGCACGGTCGCCGCTACCGGTCGAAGTGGTCCGTTTCGCCTGGGAGCTGCATCTACCGTTCCTCCGGGCGTTGGGATCGGATCCTCGCCTGCGCCGCACCGCAGACGGTGAGCCGTACCTCACCGATAACGGCAACTACGTGGTCGACTGCCACTTCGCCGCTGGGATCGACGACGTGGCCAGCGTAGAGGCGGAGCTCCAGCGGCAGGTGGGCGTCGTGGAAAGCGGGCTCTTCCTGGACATGGCGGCCCGAGCGGTGATCGGCAGTGACGCCGGTGTGTACGTGATGGACCGGGAGGACCAATGACCGTCAAGATCGCGCCGTCGATCCTCTCGGCCGACTTCGGACGCCTCGCCGAGGACGTGGCGAAGGCGGAGGCTGCCGGTGCGGATTGGATTCACGTGGACGTCATGGACGGCCATTTCGTCCCGAACATCACCATTGGCCCCGGGGTCACGGCGGCGGTGCGGAAGGTCACGGACCTGCCCGTTGACGTTCACCTGATGATCGAAGCGCCGGAGCGATACGTCGAGGCCTTCGTGGCCGCCGGCGCCGATCGGATCACGGTGCACCAGGAGACCTGTCCCCATCTGCACAGGACGCTGCAGCAGATTCATGAGGCAGGAGCCCTACCCGGGGTGGCCGTCAATCCCTCGACGCCGGTCGAGGGGCTCGCCGAGGTGGTGGACCACCTCGACCTGCTGCTGGTCATGTCGGTGAACCCCGGCTTCGGCGGACAGGCCTACATTCCCGCGTCGACCGATCGGTTGCGGCGTGCCCGCCAGCTGCTGGACCGGGCCGGTCGACCCGGCGCGGAGCTTCAGGTGGACGGCGGAGTCGACGCCAGGACCACCCCCGAGATCGTGGAGGCCGGGGCCACCGTACTGGTCGCTGGCTCTGCCGTCTTCGGTCATCCCGGCGGGATTGAGTCCGGCATCCGCGCCATCCGGGAGGCGGCCGAAGGGGTGCCGACGGTGTAACTTGAGTTTCGGCCTGGTGAGGCCGACTTCTTGAGGTGGCGATGCACGCTTGCAGCAGGTCTGGCAAGCACAACTGACTCAGGATCTCCCGCCGGAGGAGACCCATGCTCGATCCGAGCGCCATCAAACGCCTCGAGGACTGGGGCGGACCACCTTTGGTCAAGAAGATGGTCGCGTTGTTCTTGGAGACGTCGCCGGACAGGATCACCCAGCTACGACAGGGACTGGCGGAACAAACACTCGACGAGGCCGAACGGGCGGCCCATTCCCTCAAGTCGAGTGCCGCGAACGTGGGCGCCACCCACCTTCAGCAGCTGTCCGCGACCCTGGAGAACCGGCTTTCCGAAAAGGACGTGGCCGGTGCCCGCACGCTGGTGAAGGAGTTGGAAACCGCCCACAAGGACGCCGTTCGGGCGCTGCAGGTCCTGAAGGAGCAGTTGTCATGAAGCTCAAAGTGGCGGTAGTGGAAGACAACCCGGACAATCGTCTGCTGGTGGAAGCCCTGTTGGACGATCTGTACGAGATCTCGGAGTACGAAACGGGCGTCGAGGCCGTGGAGGGCCTCGGTGACGATGTTCCGGACCTGGTCCTGCTGGACATCTCGCTGCCCGAAATGGACGGGACCGAGGTGCTCGCCTGGATCCGTCAGGATGAGCGAGTGAAGCACGTTCCGGTCATCGCCCTGACCGCGCACGCCATGGCGGGCGACCGGGAGAAGTTCCTCGCCGCCGGCTTCGACGACTACGTGACGAAGCCCATCGTCGACGAGACGGTTCTCCTCGGCGCCATCGAGCGGTGGTTGAGTCGGACCCCGTAGAGCGCCTGGACGCGGCGTCGGAGGGGCGCCCGCAGGCGGCGGTTGCCCCGCACGGGAGCCCGGACGGATACAACCTTCCGCTCGTGGACCCGGGGTCCATGGCGTCCCCGACGACGACCGTCTCCGATCAGGACCCCGACCGCTCCTTCCGGCGCGTGGTGCTGTACGCGGTGGTGCTGGTCGCCCTCGTCGCGGACGCGTTGATCCTCTCTCAGTCTTCCTGGGGCTCGAGTCCCAGCCTCCACACGCTCATCGAGGTGACTGCGGCGGTCACGGCGTTCTTTCTGGGCGCCCTGGCCCTGATTCGCTACCACACCAAGGGACATACGGCGCTCTTCTTCATTGGCGCCGGATTCCTGGGGACGGGCCTCCTCGACGGCTACCACGCGCTCGTCACGTCGTCCTGGTTCCCGGTCGACTCTCCGTCCGACCTCAACGATCTGATGGCTTGGAGCTGGCTCGCCTCGCGTACGTTTCTGGCCGCCTGTCTCCTGCTGGGCTGGTTCGAAGAGCGGTGGGGCGCCCGCGAATCGCGGGCGCGGCCGTTCAGCCAGCGCGTCGTCTATCTGGCGGCCGTGGTGTTGCCGTTCGCGGTAATGGCCGCTTTCGCGGTGTTCCGGCTACCGACCTACGTCGATGCCGGAGCCGTGATGCCCAGGCGATTGGAGTGGCTGGCCGGCGTCCTGTTCCTGGCCGCCCTGGCGGCCTACCTGCAGCAAGGCCGCTGGCGCCGCGAGGTCGTGGATCACTGGGTCGTCGTATCGCTGTTGCTGGCGGCCATGGGCCAGCTCGCGTACATGGCCTTTTCCGCCGCGCCCCACGATCCGCTCTTCGACGGCGCGCACTTGGTCAAGCTCCTCAGCTATCTGACCACCCTCGCCGGTCTCATGGGGGGCGTATACGTGGCGTCGCGTCGCGAGGAGGAGGCCATGGAGCAGATCCAGACGGCCAACTCGGCCCTGGCGCGAGAGATCGCGGTCCGCCGCTCTGCGGAGCAGGTCCTGCTCGAAGGCGAGCGTCGCCTGCAGGACTTCCTGGACAACGCGAACGACCTGATCCTCAGCACGGCGCCCGACGGCCGGATCATCTACGTCAACCGGGCGTGGAAGGAGACGCTGGGCTACCTCGGCCGTCCCATGGAGGGACTCTCGATCTACTCCGTCATCCACCCGGCGAGCCGAGAGCGGGTCCGGCGTAGCTTCGAGGACGTGGTCAAGGGTGAAAGCGTCATGATCGAGGTCGAGTTCATGGCTGCGGACGGCCGCGTGGTCATCTGCGCGGGTAGCGCCAACTGTCGGTTCGAGGATGATCGACCGGTGGCCGTGCGGAGCATCTTCCGGGACGTCACCGAGCAGAAGCGAGCAGAGGCGAGGCTCGAGCTGTCCCAGGCGAACCTGCAAGCCCTCGTTGAGAACACGGGCGACGCCATCTGGTCCGTGGGCCGCGATCTCCGCCTCATCACGTTCAACTCGGCCTATGCACTCGAGGTCGAGGCGTTGACCGGGCGGGAGCCCCGGGTCTCGGATCCGCCCGCCCGCGTCGTGCCTTCGGACAAGGTCGAGTGGATGAAGACGCTCTACAACCAAGCGCTCTCCGGGAGGCGATTCTCCCAGCTTACCACGGAGGAGGTGGCGGGCCAGCTTCGGACGGTCGAGCTCTTCTTCAATCCCATCCAGGACCAGCGAGGCACCTCCGGTGTCGCCGTCTTCGGCAAGGACGTGACGCCGAGAGTGCGCGCCGAGGAAGCGCTGCGGGTGGCAAAGGACGAAGCCGAGATGGCCAACCAGGCCAAGAGCCGGTTCCTGGCCAACATGAGCCATGAGCTCCGCACGCCGCTGAATTCCGTGATCGGCTTCGCCAACGTCCTCCTGAAGAACAAGACCGGGACGCTGAAGGACAAGGAGCTGACGTTCATCCAGCGCATCGTGTCCAATGGCCGTCACCTCCTCAACCTGATCAACGAAGTTCTGGATTTGGCCAAGATCGAGGCGGGGCGGATGGACCTGGATGTCGCCCAGGTCGATCTCGGCGTGCTGGCCCAGGAGACGGTATCACAGCTCGAGGGTCAGGTCCGAGACAAGCCGGTGGAGCTCACGACAGAAGTGGCGCCCGGCCTGCTACCGGTCGAGACCGACGCCCACAAGCTGAAACAGGTGCTCATCAACCTCGTCGGCAACGCGGTCAAGTTCACCGAGAACGGGTCGGTTACCGTCTCCGTAGACGAGGATTCCTCGGACAGCCTGCCCGTGAGCATCGCGGTCACAGACACGGGTATCGGCATCCCGGCAGAGCGGCTGGACGCCATCTTCGAAGCCTTCCAACAGGCCGATAGCGGTACCAGCCGACGGTTTGGCGGATCGGGGCTCGGCCTCACGATCTCGCGCTCCATGATGCAGCTGCTCGGCGGAGACCTCTTCGTGGAAAGCGAGGAAGGGAAAGGCTCGACTTTCACGGTTCGTCTGCCCCGGCCCGCAACCCGGAGCCTGCGACCCGGGACATCGCTGGGCTCCGCCACGGGTGAGGCCGCCGGCAGCCACTCGCCGCCGGATGACGCCGGGGCACTTGATCAGCCGGAGGCGGGTACGTCTCCGCATGCCGACCTTCAAGCAAGCGATAGAACTACCTCATCCCGTTGAACGGGTCTTCGCCTGGCATCGCCGGCCGGGGGCTTTCGAGCGCCTGATGCCACCCTTCGAGGATGTCCGCCTGATCGGCCGATCCGGAGACATGACGAACCGTGGAACCGTCACCCTGGGCGTCAAGAAGGCCGGTATCCGAGTTCGTTGGCACCTCCGTCATGCCGAGTTCGAAGAAAACCGGCTCTTCTCTGACGAGCAGGTGTCGGGCCCATTCGCCGGCTGGAAGCACTGGCATCGCTTCACTGCCACGGAGTCCGGGCGCTGTCTGCTGGAAGACGAGGTCGAGTGGGATCCGCCTCTCGGGGCCCTCGGCGAGCTCATGGGCGCGGGCGCGGGCGAGCGAGAGCTCAAGCGATTGTTCGACTTCCGCCACGCGCGGCTCGCCAACGACCTGGCACGTCACGCCTCGGCGCCCGTCGGGAGTGGCCCTCTCACCGTGGCCATCACCGGGGCCTCAGGGTTGGTGGGACGGGCCCTTGCCAGCTTCCTGGAGAGCGGCGGCCATCGTGTCATTCGCATGGTCCGGAGTCGACCACCCGAGGGCAGTGACGACGTCTACTGGGACTACCGGCGGGAGGTCATCGACCTCGAAGGCCTCGCGGGCGTGGACGCAGTGGTCCATCTGGCAGGAGAGCCTCTGTCGGAGGGGCGCTGGGACGCAGACAGGAAGCGGCGTATTCACGAGAGCCGCTCGAAGGGGACCCGCTTCCTGGCGGACTCCTTGGCGACGCTGAGGCCCCGCCCCCGGGTTCTCGTATCGTCGTCTGCGGTGGGGTTCTATGGCAACCGTGGCAACCAGCGTCTGGTGGAGGGCAGCCCTCCCGGCAAGGGCTTTCTGGCAGAGGTTTGCAAGGACTGGGAGGCGGCCACTTCTGGCGCCGAGCGAGCGGGCATCCGGGTCGTCCACGTACGAGCGGGCGTCGTCATCAGCGGCGCGGGGGGAGCTCTGGAGTCCATGCTCCTTCCCTTCAAGATGGGTGCGGGCGGCCGGTTGGGCCGTGGAGACCAGTACATCTCCTGGATCGACCACGACGACCTGGTGGGTCTCATCCACCACGCCCTGGTACATCCCTCGTTGGGAGGACCCTTGAACGGGACGGCCCCTAACCCCGTGACCAACGGCACCTTCACGGGGACACTGGGCAGAGTGCTCAATCGTCCGACTCTGATCCCGGTTCCCAGCTTGGCCATCAAGGCCCTGTTCGGCGAAAAGGGGCGGGCCCTGTTGCTGGAAGGTGCCCGAGTCCTTCCGCAGAAAGCCGAGGATAGCGGATTCCGGTTCTTCTTCCCCGGTTTGGAGGAGTCGCTACGGTTCCAGCTCGGTCGCCCCGCGTAGGGCTAGCTCGAGCGTCGCTGCCGCCGAAGCGTCTCTGCCGTCACACCCGTGATCGCACCGGCTTCGTCGAGATCGGGGTAGGGGAGGCCCTTGTGGCGCAGCCGTTTGGCCAACCGTGGGTACGCCCACTCGAAGAGGATCCGGGCTCGCTCTTCGGGTGAGACCCGGCTGGCGCCGTACATCCCCCGGGCGTCTCGCTGGCGGAATGCCTCGAAGAGCAGCAGGGCCGTGGCTACGGACACGTTCAGCGACTGCACCATGCCGGCCATGGGGATCGACACGAGCTCATCGGCTTGGGCCAGGCCTTCCGGGCTGATTCCGTACAGCTCAGCACCGACCATGAACGCGGTCGCTCCCGTGAGGTCGAGCTCGCGGAAATCGACGGCATCCTCCGCCGGGTGAGCCGCCAGCACACGGAAGCCCTGCGCGTGCAGGGCGTCGACGGCCTCGGCGACGGTGGCGTGCTCATGAACTCGCACCCACTTCTTCGTTCCCGCCGATGTGTGGTGGTGGACGGGGAGTCCCTTTTCCGGTGGCACGGCGTGGGCTTCGAGCACGCCTACGGCGTCGCAGTTCCGGAGAATCGCCGAGAAGTTGTGTGCCTTGTTTACCTGCTCCATCAACACTGTCAGGTCCGGCTGACGCCGCGCCAGGATCTGCTGGAGCTTTCGATAGCGCTCGGGTCGCATGGAGGGTCGGTTCGAGTCACGCCACGCCCCCGCCAAGATGGGCCAGCCACACCCTACCGGCCAGCCGGCGTCCGACGTATGGTGGTGCGCCCGATCCCCATCAGCGGAGGTGTGAAGTGCGAAGAAGCCAGCGATCCGGTCCCACGTTCGACGGCTGAGGTCCAGGCGTGCCTGGCATCGGTGTCGACGGCTGCCGCGGCGGTTGGCTCTTCTTCCGCCTCGATCCACAGGACTCCGTCTTCGGCGTGGCCGCGACGCTGGCCGAAGTGATCCAGCTATCGGGGGACGGCGACGAAATCCTCGCAGACGTGCCCATCGGCCTGCTGCGGGAGGGGGACGAGGAGCGTCGGTGCGACGCCGAGGCGCGGGCCCTGCTAGCTCCGGCCGGTCGAGGCAGCTCCGTGTTTCCCGTTCCGGTCCGCGACGCCGTCTACGCGGAGTCCTACGTGGAAGCCAGTCGCATCAACCAGGAGCGCTCGGGTCGGAAGCTCTCGAAGCAGTCGTGGGCCATCGCGCCGCGGATTCGGGAGGCGGACGAGCTCGTCAGAGAATCAGACGACGCACGTCGCCGGCTCCGCGAGGCCCATCCCGAGCTGATGTTCTGGGCGTTGAACGGCGGTCGGGCCATGGCGCACAGCAAGAAGACACAGGACGGGCTGCTGGAGCGGGTCGACGTGATCGAACGGGCGTGGCCGGGCGGGGAAGAGCTCGCCGCGGCCGCCTACGTTGCGCACGGCGGTTTCCGGGTCAATCGAGACGATGTGGTGGACGCCCTGGTCGCGGCGGTGACGGCGCGCCTCGGGGGGCCCCTGCGAACGATTCCCGAGGCGCCGGAAGAGGACGAGTTCGGGATCCCCATGCAGATGGTCTTCCGACGGATCGAAGGGTGAAGCGATCTCATCTATCACGGGATACGACAGAATGTAAACGCACTGCTTCCAAATAGATGGCGATGCGACGAGAGCTGCGGCCACAGTGACGGCGGCGCCATCGCGAAGCCGCCCTGGAGCGTCGGGCTCCAGGGCGGCTTTTCAATGGTGTCGTCGCCCAGCCTACCGCGGGTGGCGTGCGGGAACGCCTGTGCTCCGGCGCCACGAACCGCTGAGGCCTCGACGCCGACGCCGCGGTCTCCTCTCCGCTTCCTACCGGGCGTGTCCTCCGAACCCTCGGCGTCCGCGCTCGGACAGATCGACGGTGAACGTCTCGCCGTTCACGGTCACGGTGGCGATGTTCGTGCCGTCGAAGGTGACGGTCGCGTCCACCTCGCCTTCCCGGGTCCCGTCCGGGCCGGCGCCGCTGTGAACGAGGTGTTGGGTGATGCTCCCCGAGAGGGGCCAGGAGTCGTCGGTCCGCGGGTAGGGCATCACGACGTCGTCGATGCTCGACGTCGCGTTGACGCTGCGGCTCCAGCTCTCGCCATCGATCTCGAAGGTGTGAGACGAGGTGCTGGCGCTCGAGCCGTTCCAGGTCACGATGTCGTCGCCGACCTGGGCCTCGAGGTGCCTTTCCCGCTCGACCTCGGACGACAGGGGGGTGATCCCTCGGTCCTCGCCTCGGAAGCCTCGGCCCGGCCGCCCGTGTGGCGGCATGCCGGTGCCACTCATGGCCATGTCGAAGATGACGGTGGCGGTGTTGTCGTCGAATCCTTCCTGTGGGTTGCCGCTCCCGTCGAGGAAAACGACCTCATGCGTGACCGTCACTCCGTCCTGATGCTCCGGGGGGCATCGGAAGCGGTTTCCGTCCTCCGGGCACTCGGGGCGATCCCCGTCGAGCGACGGTAGCCTCAGACCCGGAAAGCGTAGGCCGGGCACCCCTGGCTCTCGCATGCGTTCCACATCTCCCTGGGCCTCTTGCGCCGCCACCAGCCCCGCGTCCAGCGCTGGGAAGCCGCTCTCGGGGGCGCTGGGATCGCTCTCGCAGGCGGCCAAGCCGACCGTCGCGACCAGGGCCAGGGCGCCCAGCCGCCCGAATCTCGTCGAATGCATCGTCCCACTCCGTTCGGTATGTTCCGTTCGCCCTGCCACTCCAGGCGCTCATTGACGTACACAGGTACGGTCGACGGAGCGTTAGGGTGCGCTTGCTGGGTCTGCGCAGCTGGCGGGTCGTTGCGCGCAGAGAAGGGGCTGCCACTGGCGGTGACGTGACCGGCGCCCAAGGGCGTCGATGGCAGTCGGCGACGAGGCAGCGGGCGTTCGTTGAAACCGAATGGAGCTCGCCGGCGTCCGAGAGTAGAGACATCGCAAGTCGGACGCTGACCGCCCCGGTGTCGTGACCGGAGGCGAAAGCGTCGGTCTGCGGTGTTCTGCCGTGTCCCGTTCACGAGGGAGGTGGGGAGTGGGTCGTCTGACACAGGATCTCCGGTATGCGGCTCGCGCCCTCGCGGCGAGCCCATTGTTCACCACCGTAGCGGTACTCACTCTCGCGTTGGGGATCGGCGCCAACACCGCGATCTTCAGCGTGGTGAACGGTGTGCTCCTGGAGCCGCTCGACTATCAGGAGCCGGACCGGCTGGTTTCCATCAAGAGTCAGTTCCCCACGTTGGGCTTCGACGAGTTCTGGATCTCTCCGCCCGAGTACATGGAGATCCAGGAGTGGAACCGGAGCTTCGAGGGAGTGGGGGCCTACCGCACCGGCTCGACGAGCATCGAAGCCGACGGCAATCCGGTGCGGGTGTCGTCCGCCTTCGCCACCCACGAGTTCTTCGAGACGCTTGGCGTCGATGCGGCGCTTGGCCGGTACTACACGGCGGAGGAAGACGGGCCCGGCGGCGAGCTGACCGTCGTCCTCTCCCACGGGCTGTGGAGCCGAGCCTTCGGAGCCGACCCCTCGATCATCGGACGAACCGTTGCCGTAAACGGGCGTCAATCGACCGTGGTGGGCGTCATGCCCGCCGGATTCGACATCGACGACGCGGGCGTAGAGGTTTGGCGACCGCTTCAGCTGGACCCGGCGGATCCGGGGGGCAGGGGGTCCCACTACCTCTTCCTGGTGGGCCGATTGAGTGACGGCGTCAGCCACGAGCAGGCCCTGGGCGACATCAACGGGATGCTCGGCCGCTGGCGGGAGCTGGTTCCGGACGGACACGTGCCCAGCCCCGACAACCACCGGATCATCATGGCGGGCCTCCAGGACGAGCTCGTGGCCGACATTCGGGTGCAGCTCTGGGTGCTCCTGGGGGCGGTGGCCTTCGTGTTGCTGATCGCCTGCGCCAACGTCGGCAACCTGCTCCTGGCCAAGGCCGAATCGCGCCAAAAGGAGGTGGCGGTCCGGGTCGCCCTCGGTGCCGGTCGGGGCCAACTGGTCCGTCAGTTCCTCACGGAGAGCGTGGTACTGGCCGCCGTGGGTGCCGTGGTGGGGATCGGCCTGGCCTACGTGGGGCTGAAGGTGCTGCTCGCAGCGAGCCCCGGGAGCATTCCGCGCCTGGCCGAGATCACCCTGGACGGAAAGGTCCTGGGCTTCACGGCGGGTCTGGCGCTCCTGACGGGGTTCGTGTTCGGCCTGGCGCCGATCCTCCACCTCACCGGCGGTCGCCTCACGGACTCGCTTCGCGACGGTGGGCAGCGTTCCACGGCCGGGGCCGCGCGCCAGCGTCTGCGGCGGCTGCTGGTCGTGGGCGAGGTGGCCATGGCGGTGATCCTGGTCATCGGCTCCGGTCTGATGATCCGTAGCTTCCAGTCGCTCATGGAGGTCGACCCGGGGTTCCGCTCCGAAGGACTCCTGACCTGGCAGATGCTTCTACCCGAGTCCACGTATCCCACGGCTCCGGACCAGGCTGGCTTCTACCGGCAGCTGGTGGCCAACCTCGAGGCCCTGCCCGGGGTCGAGGCCGCGGCCGCTATGAGCGGGTTGCCACCCCGGCGCGACGTGAACGCCAACGACACCGAGTTCGAAGGCGTCGAGCGCACGGACGACGGTCCCGCCCATAACGTCGACTACTATCAGACCGTCACCACGGGATACCTGGCCACCATGGGAATTCCGGTGGTCTCGGGACGGGGGTTCGAGTTCCAGGACGAAGGCAGCGACCACGCGGTCGTGCTGGTCAACGAGCGCCTCGCTCAGGTCTTCTATCCGGAGGAAAACCCCCTGGGCCGAAGGATCCGGCCCTGCTGCGGCGACGAGGTGCCCTGGTTCGAAATCGTGGGCATCGTGAAAGACGTGAAGCAGGGGGGAATCGAGGAACCGGTGGGCACGGAGCTGTACTTCAACTTCGAGCAGACCGGCCGGCTGGCCGGCTTCGTGCCCCGGAACATGAACGTGGTCATGCGGACCGTGCCACCACCGGAGACGCTGGCCGGCACGGCCCGCAGCGAGGTGTGGAGCCTGGATCCGACCCTACCCCTGGCTCAGCTCCAGAGCATGGAACAGAACCTCTGGGGCGCCGTGGCCCGTCCGCGTTTCCTGACGCTTCTGCTGGGGGTGTTCGCAGGGGTGGCCCTGGCCCTGGCGGCCGTGGGTACCTACGGGGTCATGTCGTACTCGGTCGCGGAGCGAAGGCGTGAGATCGGCATCCGGATGGCCATGGGTGCCGAGGCGAACACCGTGCTGGGCATGGTGCTCAAGTATGGGCTGCTGGTGGCCGGCACGGGTCTGGCCCTGGGCGTCGTCGGCGCGCTCGCACTGAGCCGGCTCATGTCGTCCTTCGTCTACGGCGTGACCACGACGGACACGATCGCCTTCGTCGGGGCCCCGGCGGTGTTGGCGCTGGTGGCTCTCGCCGCGTGTTACATTCCTGCGCTCCGGGCCACGCGGGTGGATCCGGTGGTGGTTCTGAAGGAGGAGTAGCAGTCATCCATTACGCGATCTGTGTCGCCTCGCTCGCACTGTCCCTCTGGGGCTGCGGCGGTGAGAGCGACAGCCTGGCCGAACCCGAACCGCCGGCGCCCGTGGAGTGGCACGCCGTGGGGTGGAGCGGGGGAGTGATCAACGTGGCGCTGGTGGAACCGAGCGGGGGGGCCGGATCCGGACCCCATCCCGTGGTGCTTGCGCTTCCTTGGGGGGGCGGCACGGCGGACCTGGTCCTGGGTCTGGTCCAAACCTACTGGGACACCGAGGCCCCAGCGCGGGGCTACTACGTCGTTGCGCCGGAGGTCCTCGGGTCCTCCTTGGCCGCTACGGCCGATGAGCTCATCCCCGCCCTGTTCCGGTGGATGGACGAGGAGCTGGACTACGACCCGGACCTGGTCGTGGTGACGGGCGCCTCCAACGGCGGCCGTGGCGTCTTCTTCTCGGCCGTGGCCAATCCGAACCGTTTCGCTGCGCTGATCGGCATGCCGGGCAGATACGAGGGCGACGGCACCGACCTCGCGCCCCTGGCGGACGTGCCGGTTTGGCTGCTCGTGGGCCAGTTCGACGACGGCTGGGTGGAGGCCGGGGAGTCCACTCGAGATGCTCTCGAGGCTGCCGGCGTGGAGGTTACCCTGGACGTCGTAGAGGGGCAGGGCCACGTGCTCCGACTGGACCAGGCCTTCCTGATGGACTGGATCGACGGCACGCTGGCGCGCTGAGGCCACAGTTCGCAGGCGTTCTGTAGATCTCGCAGTCCGCCCGCCGACCGGGACCTGCTGTCCCAGGAGGCGACCGCGCATGCTGGGACCCAGGGACCGGGCGGGACGTGGCCAACTCGAGCGTGGGCTCATACTCTTCGCCGGACTTCCTGCTTCACCCTTGCACTCGAGGACATCTGCATGCGCACCCTGACCTCGCTCATGATCGTCCTGTTTACTGCAGCTGGCGCTCACGCCCAGGACAGCCGTGCCGCGGGCCCCGTCATTAGATCGGCTGGCGAGGTGTTCGAGGTGTCCGATCCGGACTTTCCTACGCCCAGGGACCAGGAGTACAAGGTCGCGTTCGAGATCGCGCAGGCCGCCGATTCTCCCGAGCAGCTCAACGTGGCTCTGAACAGCGTGGCGCGCTTCCTCAACATGCACGCGCAAGCCGGGGTGCCGCAGGACCAGATCCACGCGGCCGTGGTGGTCCACGGGTCAGCCGGTTGGGAAGTCCTGGATCACGCGGCCTACCGGGACCGCTACGGCGTGGACAACCCCAACGCCCAGCTGATTCGTGAGCTCACCGCCGTTGGCGCGCAGGTCATCCTTTGTGGCCAGACGGCGGCCTCGCGGGGGATTCCCCGCGACGGGCTCATCGAAGGCGTCGACGTGGCCCTTTCGGCCATGACCGCGTTCCTGGTTCTCCAGGAGCACGGATACCGGGTGAATCCCTGGTGAGTCTTCGGGAGTGTTGGGCTCGGGCACCGTCGCCTCGGGCTCGCCAGGCTACGGTCCCCGCCCTGGACGAGCGGCCCCGCTCGCCTTGACTGACTCAGCCCACGGCGCCGGCGACTGTTGACAGGGGTCCGAGCGCCGGCACATCATAGAGCCGTTCCTGACTCGACGCGCCCGGCTACCCCACGAACCCGGATCGACCGCCCATGAAGAAGATCACGACCGCCCTCGGAATCGTCACGCTGGCGGGGCTCATGTTCCTCGCCCCGCCGGGCGAGTGGGCGAGCGCCCAGACCGAGGCCGACTGGTGCCACGTCTACCCCGGCGACTGCACGCCCGGTGCGGCGCCTTACGAATTCTGCAAGCAATTCTTGCCCCACTCCCCGAGATTCTTTGCGCGATGCGTCGTGATGTTCGCTCGGGGAGGCGAGTTGCCCATCCCGGGTTGACTGGACGAGAATCATAAGAGCTGCGACCGCGTCGGCCCCACCCGGGCCGGCGCGGTCTTCTTTTGCGGGTGCGAGTCAGGGCCGCAGCGCCCCTCAGAGTGTGGCACGCCGGATCATGAGAACGGCGACCAGGAGCGCCCATACGACCATCGAGCAAAGGAACACGCGTCGAATTCTGATTTCCACCCGTCGTCCTCCGGGTCAGCGCCCGCGGAGCGGGCGTGGCGGTGGATCCTCGTACGCGCCTCTCCAGATCGCCTCTGCCTCGCGGGCGACCACCTCCACGGCGGCCGAGCGGATTCGGGTCTCCTGACGGATGCAGCGGGCCAGCTCGGCTCGGGCTCGCTCATGTTCGCCGCGAGCCAGATGGATCCGACCCAGGAGGAGGCGGGGCCGCAGCCGATCCGGAAATGCGTCGAGGTAGAGGGCGGCGTGCCGCTCGGCCTCATCCAGCCGCCCGCTCCCGAGGTACGCGTCGGATAGCGAGAGTCGGACTGCTGGTCCGGCGCCGCCTTCCAACGCCGACTCCAGGAGAGGGATTCCCTCATCCTCGTGGCCCGCTTCGACCAGGGCAGCTCCGAGGTCCCGGGCAAGCCGGGGACGGGACGGCAGCAGCCTCTGTGCGCTGCGGAGGTAGGGCACCGCCTCGGCGCCGCTCCGCATGTTGCCCTCGAACCAGACGTGGTAGGCCCCGTATTGCCGCGCGGCCTGAGTAGCCCGGAATCCGGCGTATCCCATCGCGAGCAGCAGGATGACGATCCAGGCCCCTCGTCCCGGGCGCCTTTGCATGGTCGGGGCGGGTACGAGCCCCAGCACGCCGTGTGCCACCACGGCCACGGGGATCACCAGCCGAATCGAGTCCACGGTCCCATGCACGAGCACGACCAGGAGCAGCCCGACCAGCGCGGCGTAACCGCCGGAAACGGGTCCACGGGTGCGGATGGCCGCGCGAACGAGCCAGACGAGGGCGAGCGTCCACAGCGACAGGCTCACCAGCCCTCCGGCCAGACCGGACTCCACGAATGGAAGGAGCACGTCGCTATGCGGGTGCTCCAGCTCGGCGGCTTTGTGGGCCCACCGGAGGTTCGCGGTCTCCGTGAAGAATCTCGCCTGGTAGGCTGGGTACTCGGCGCCGAAGCGACCCCCGCCGACCCCGTTCCACGGATTCTCCACGATCATGGGTAGAGAGATCCGCCAGACCAGCAGCCGCCCCCCCGACGATCCGGGATCGACCATGGCGAGGGACGCGACGAGTGCGCTGACCGCCACGACCACCGCGAGCGCTACACCGACCGCGTGCCGGCGCAGGTACGATCCCCACGGCCTGCCGCTGCGCCACGCTCGGGCCAGAAGCCAGCCGCCCGCTCCCACCACCAGGCCCAGAATCGCTCCCCGGCTTCCGTTCGCGACCAAGGCGAAGGCCGAGAGGGCTGCCGCTGAACCGAGCAGCACCCGGGTCCTGAGGGCTCGAGCCTGCGACGCTGCCGCGAGCGCGGCCAGGATACCGAGGGCTACGAGGGCTCCGTACGCATTTGCGGTCCCCAGCGTCCCCACCATCGGCGTCTTCGCGAGCCCGTCCGGGTAACGGAAGCCGCCTGCGTTCATCGCTTGCCGGAGCCCGAGAAGGGCGAGAGCGACGCCGTTGATCCACGTAGCGTGCAGAAGGTCCCCGCCCACGAGCCCCAGACGCCGGTGCGAGCCGCCAACATCGAGCTCGGAGTGACCTTCGAAGAGTTGACGGGTCAGGAACGTGACCACGATCAGCGCGGCACCGAGAGGGAGAACTTGGCTGTCGCGCCGACCCAGAAGCCCGGGATCGCTCGCGGCCGTGAGGACGAGACCCACCAGCAACAGAGCTTCGACGACGGAAACCGTCAGCGGAGCGCGGCGACGCAAAGCTAGAATTGCCCACACGACCAGGGCCGCTGCCGCTACGGTCTCCAGCCAGAAGACCTTGGGCACCAGGAAGGGTCGCGGAACTGCGGGATCCAGCGCGAAGGAGCTCCCCACCACGAGCGTGGAGAAGAAGACGGCGCTGGTCCAGCCGCCTCGCGGCTCGGTCTCCGTCACGGACGTGCCGGTTGCTCCGACCGGGGAGTCGCGCCCATCGAGCTCATCCCTTCCGCGGCCTCCATGGTCCGTCGGATCTCGGACTCGACGTCGTACAGGAGGCCACCCAGATGCGTGGAATAGGGCACTTCGATGTGCTCGGCGCTCAGTCCTTGCGCGCGCATCCGCTCTGCGAGCAGCTCCACCAGCGGTGGCAGAACGACGTCGTCGCTCTCTCCGCTCCACAGCTGCAGGCGCAGCTCCGGGCGGAGCCTCGCGAGAGAGTCGAGCACCACATCCAAGCCGGCCATCCGTACGTCGGGCACGGCGAGAGCCAGATGCGACAGCGAGACGCTCGGGTCCAAAGCCATCCGTAGCGCGCTGGTCGCGTGATAGCTCCAGACGAGTAGCCCCACGCGATCCGAAGCCACGGGAAAGCGGCCCGCGAGCTGCTCCGTGATGGCGGCGAGCTCGTGAACTCCCGTGACGGCGAACTCGTTGGCTCCTCCCAGTCGTGGGATCACGCCGAAGCCTCCGAACGTGGCGGCCAAGGTGGACTGGCGAATCACGAAGCCGGGCGCGGCTCCCCGTCCCCTCCAGAAGTCCGGGCCGGTCATGTGATTGACGCTGAAGACCAACGGCCGAGGAGTGGGCTCGGCCACTCCGAGACCGGGTGGCACCGCGAGCCAGTACGGCTCCACGGCGTCTTCATCGGGTCTACGGTAGCCCCAGATCTGAGCGCCCGGGTAGCGGTGATAGCCCGCCGGATCGCGAATCACGCGGTACAGGTCTCCGAGCGCCCGGGATCGCATCCACGCGCTCGCGGGCCGGGTCCCTCGGCTCAACCCGAACAGCCGGCGCACGGCGGTCGAGCGCGCCACGTGGACCGGATCCTCGGAGGGGGTCACGTCCGAGAGCTCCCGTGCCATGCGCTGGGCAGTCGAGTCGCTGAAGATCGGGGCGTCCTCGAAGTAGAGCACGGTGCCCGAGCCCGGCTCTCGCACCTCGGTGTGAAGCGCCAGCGCACCGGCATATTCCACGGGAAGGGGCAGGCTCGCGGGGTGCTGGCCGAGATAGACGGGAGATTCCCATAGGGGCTCCCCCAGGAGCGTCACCCAGCGGAAGCGGATCTCGGGGGTGTCCATCAGGGCCACCGCGTTCGGTTTCAGACCGACGGAGGTCGCGGTGTCCGGGAGGATCCGCGTGGTCGGCAGGTCGGCGTACGCGTCTGCCGCGATCGCTCGCCGGAGCAGCTCGGAGGTCTGCGCTGGACTCCACGACTCTCGGTAGAGACGCCACTCGGTATCGCCCTGGAGCACTTTGTAGACGATCACGTTCGTGCCTGCCCGCAGCTTGATCCGGGCCACGTCCGAGTCCCGGCTCGCCCCCCTTCTCGGGTACCGACTTCGCGCAACGGGCTGCCCATTGACCCACAGCGCCATGCCGTCGTTCGAGGCGATGGAGACCAGAGTGTCCCGTGGGGCCTCGGCCTCTACCAGCTCCACGACGAAGCTCGAGACGTCGGTCTGGTCCGAGCCATGGACGGCGGCCAGGTCGATGTGCAGCGGATCCGACGGGACGCTCACGGTCTCCCACCGCAGGCCGGTGCGCGCCGACAGCGCGGCCGCGTCCAACGCCTCCGACCCGTCTCCTGCCAAGGCTTCGACCACCCCCTCACCGCCGAACTCGTCGCAATCTGGGCGGGTCGGCGACTCGCCGCAGAGAGGGAGTGGCTCGGAGACGAACGCGTGCGCCGCCGATTCGTCTGCATCGCAACCCATTGCGCCCATCGTCACGATCAGGAGGAAAGCCAAGAGAAGGCGCGCGGAGCTCATGTCGATCGCCGGGACATTGGAGAAGAGTGTCCGTCGGGCCACTTCGGTGGACCGAGGAACGCACGGAGGGCCCAGAATGTCTCAGCAGTCGCCGGGGCGCGCCAGTCGCGGGCGTCGGGCGGGCCGCAGGGTCTTGTCGACCGGGGGCTGACGTCGACCTGGTCCGTGCCCGAGGAAGCCGGCGAGCAGCCGGACACGAGTGCCGTTCCCCACAGTCGATGACGGGCGCCTCCCGATATCTCCGATCCGTTCACCTTCGCGAGATTGTGGAGCGCGGTCGGGCGACAGCTACGTAGGACAGCGCGATCGCTTGCCGCCGGCCGTGCCGGTCCCAACGGCGTACCGCTTCGAATGCGGGAGGTGAGCGATGTTGACTCCTCTGCTCTTGTACGGGGCAGCCGCGATGGTTGCGTTCTGGGGAACCATGCATCTGGTGAAGACGAAACCGGTGATTGCCGGCTTCGAGCCGCTGACGGCCGACAATCGCTACGTCCTGGCCATGGAGTGGATTCTCGAGGGCGTCACCCTGTGCTTCATCGCGGCTCTGGTCTTTGCGGTGACCGCAATCGTGGGCCCGGGCGGTCTCGCCGCAACGCTCGTGTACGTCCTCGCTGCGGTCATGCTTCTTGCCATGGCCGTCGTGAGTCTCTTCACCGGAGGACGAGCTTCGCCGCTTCCCTACAAGCTGTGCGCACCCATCTTCACGGTCGCCGCCGTCATGATCCTGTTCGGGAGCGTCGTGGCTTGACGCCAGCCGCACCCGCGAGGGGGCGGCCGACCCGCCTTGGCGTCGGCGGCCCCCTGTCTGGTCAGGCCACCACTTCCGGCTGCGGCGGTTCCGGGGTGGCGGGCGGTGTCCACGCGTCCACGGTGGGCAGCCCACCCGTGATTCCGAGGATCCACCGCATGCACCGGTGTCCCACGTCGGCGGATTCGAGGAACATCATCGGGCAGCCTCCCGCGATGACGTCGATGCCCGCCTCTTCGCACAGGCCGACAGCTTCCTTCGAGACGCTGCCCGAGCCGAATGAGCGATGCATCCAGACGCGCGGGATGCCCAACTCGACGCATTCGCGGACGACCTGCGTCGTCACGTCCGGGTGCGTGGCGATCACCACGCCATCGACGCCGACCGGGATCGCTCCCAGGCTCGGATAGCAGACGTCGCCCTCGACCCGCTCCGCTTTGGGATTCACGGCATACACCTCGTATCCGCGCTTGCGAAGCGTCGTGTACACGATGTTCGCCGCTTGGCCCTTGCTTCGCGACACGCCGGCGACCGCGATACGCCTCTGGGCCAGGAACGCGGCAGCGGCATCCTTCAGGTTCATGGTTTCCTCCAGCGCTTGCTGATCCAATCCCACTCTCCAGGAAACGCCATACACGCGTCGACATCTCCCTTGATCCGTCCAGCCGCGCCGTCCGGTACGGGACCGTGAGCGCTCCGTTGCGTGATACGCGCTGCGCCGGCCCTCGCCCCGTGGTCCGCCACGCGGCACATCTATCCATAGCGAGCGAAAGGCAGTCTGTCTGTCGGGTGGATTTCCAGATCACGTGTGGGTGTTTACCGGTCTCGGGACGCCGGGTCCGAGCTTTCGGCCTCCGTGGGGCCCAGCGTCGTGGTCCTTCTACTCGAGGCCATGCTGCTGTTCTTCGTGCCGCTGGGCGTGACCGTGGCGGACCTGGGCTCCCGGTATCCGGACGAGGGCGGGATCTACGTGTGGTCGAGGGAGGCGTGGGGAGACTTCCACGGGTTCCTCACCGCTTGGGCCTACTGGACGGCCAACCTTGGAGGGCGTCGGACTCCATGCCTGGGGACGACGAAACCGGGCGACGAGCACTGACGGAAGCGTCGCCGCGGAAGCGGCCGCGGGGTAGTGTCAATGGTGGCTTCGTGCGGGTTGGCCTCAGACGGGGAGTTGCTTTGAGATGAGCTCGGCGTTCATACACCTTCAGACACGTCGGCGATGAGCGCTGGGGTCGTGACTCGCCTCGGGGTCGCATCGCTGGGACTATCCGTCACACTGGGCTCCTGCGGCGGAAACGAGAGCGGCACCGCACCTCCGCCCAACGTGGGGCCTCCCACCGTCTCGGCTCCGGTCGTGACGCCGAACCCCGCCCAGGGCGTCCGCGTGACCTTCAGCGTCTCGGTCCAGGCGAGTCTCGGTGCCAATGGCCAGGTCGGCGGTCTCTGGCTCGACTGCAACGCCAACGGGCGGGAGGACGACGGTGAGGTCGTCCGTCACGCCTCGCATGCTTGTCAGGTTGAGCTCGAGAACCCGACCAGCGAGCCCATCGAGCATCGGTTCCGCGCGCGGATCGACCAGGTGGTCGGGGGAAGCGATACGGCAGAGACGGTCGTGACCCACTTCCCGCCTGCGGGGGCGCCAGCACCGGCGCCCTGAAGAGTCCGCGCGGCGGGCCTGCTTGACGAATCTCGACACGAGCACGACCCTCGCGCCGAGGGGCCCGGACGACTACGTGTCGCCGGCCTCGCTCTCGGCCACCGCCGCCGTGACCATCAGGCTCAGAATGAGAAGAAACGCCGCCGCCGCGAGAACCGGAATGGAGATGAAGCCGAACACGGCGAGGTAGCGGCCCGAGCACGGGATTCCGCCCTCGCACGCGATGATCTCGATCCCGGGGCGGTACTGCACGGCCACGTGATAGAGGGCGATGACGAGGCCCGTGATCGGGAGCACGACCGTGATCCGCCAGACTCCCGGCTCCCGGAGCCAGAGCGCCACGGCCAGGAGCAGGACCAGCGGATACATCATGATCCGCTGGTACCAGCAAAGAACGCAGGGGGCGAAGCCGATGACGGACGAGAAGTACAGACTGCCGGCCATGGCGATGAGCGCGGTGACCCACGCGCCGGCGATCGGCTGCCGTCCGCTACCGCCGAGTGACCGACGGATCCCCGATCGCGTTTTCGGTCGCAGCGCCGCGGCGAAGAGGGCCACGGCGGCCAGGACACCGAGAATCGCCCAGACGCCCAGCGTCAGCGTCACGGCTGGATAGAACTTCACGCGCTACTCCTCCACTCATCCCTTCAGGCGTCGAGCGGCGCAGGCTACACGTTTGCCCCCCGCGGCGCCAGCGTACTGCCCCACCGGCGCGTTGGTTCCGTGTCTTCGCTGCGCCCCCGCGGCCTGAGGATCCCCCTGCGCACGGGTTCGGTACCCGCAGGGCCCCAAGTCTGACGTCACGCCCTCGAACGATCGCCAGCTCAGGGAAGGATGGTAACGGGGCGTCGTTTGATCACGGCCGGACGGCATGTGTCTCAGTCGGCTGAGCCGGAGACCGGGCGGACGGGCGCTCCAGGCGCCTCTCCCCTCGCAGCCACCCACCGGCTTCCGACGGCGTAGCTGACGGCGCCCCAGACGAGTCCCCCCAGCGGGTCCATCGCGTGGTGGTAGCCCAGATACACCGTCGCCACGGACATCCCGAGCGTCAGGGGCAGCAACACCTTCCCCATCAGGGGCAGGTACCGGAGCGCGAGGAGCGTGCAGACGGTGGCGCCGGAGACGTGCGAGGAAGGGAACGCGGCTCCCACCACCGCCTCGGCGCTCTGCAGGCCCTTGAGGATCGCCGAGATCGCGAAGCCCCCGTATTCGCTCGGCACCAGCTCCGGGAACTCGGCCTGGGCGTGCATCGGGCCCTTCGAAGGAAAGACGAGGTAGAACGCGAAGTTGGTGAAGTAGTTCAGCGCGATCACCGAGGCGGCCGCGGAGGCGGCCAGCCATTGCCGCTTGACCAGGAGCACGATGGGCACCGTGAGGAACGTGTAGTAGCTCACGTAGAACGCCGCCATGAGCTCATCGAGCCACGGCCGATACAGCCCCTGGGCCCAGACGGTCGGGAACGTTCCGAACATCGCGAGGTCCGCCAGCACGATAGGGGTCGTGCCCCAGTACGAGCCGTACAGGAGAGGGACGAAATCGTTGAGCTCACCCCAGGCGTGGGCCATGAGTGCCAGAGGATAGAGTGTCCGGACGAGCCATAGCGGGTGCCTGCCCGGCCCCTGGACTTCGGCGGCACGTACCAGCTCCAGGATGGCCAGAGCGATGGCTCCATGGAGGAGCACGCGCGTGGGCCAGTCGGGCAGGGGAGCGTGGAAGAAGACCAGCAGCAGAGCGATGCCGAGCACGTAGGCCAGGCATACGAGGTCGGCGACGCGCAGTCGCGTCTCGCCGTAGCGTGGGAAGAGCGTCAAGATGCCTGGGGCTGGAAAGGAGGCGCCGCCTTCACGCGGCATCCGGGGCCGAGGTGCCTGAGCAAGGGCGGGATCGCGCCACCGTCGGCTGGCCAAGGTGGGCGCAGGCGGCCTGGCCGGGCAAGTAGAGTCGAGCTCACCTCCCCGACCGGACAGCACCTGTGCTGTTCAGCCAGAACCGGACCGGCAAGGCGGTCGTCGTGGACGAAGGGACGTACAACCTGCCCTTCCAGATGGTGGTGGACTGCACGGGCTGTCCGTAAAGCGACGCCAGGTCGTTCAGGATTCTCCCTGGATCTCCACGGCGACTGCCTGGACCTCGTCGAGGACGCGGAGCAGGTTCCCGCTCCACAGCAGGCCGATCTGCTCCTCGGTGTAGCCTCTCCTGACGAGCTCCAGCGTGACGTTGAACGTCTCCGACGCATCGTTCCAGCCGAGGACGCCGCCCCCGCCGTCGAAGTCCGAGCTGATCCCGACGTGCTCGATGCCGATCAGATTCACCAGATAGTCGATGTGATCGACGAAGTCGGACACGTCGACCGGCGGCGCCACCGGGTTCACCTCGGCTTCGAGTCGGGCCTCCACCGCTTCCGCCACTGACTGGGTCGCGGCGTCGTACGCGGCGCGCTCTGCCTCGCTCATCATGTAGTACGTGCCCCGGTCGATGATCTCGATCCCCATGGGCTCGGCGATCGCCCGTTCCAGGGCCATCCTGGCCTCCTGGTGGGCCTCGGACTTTTCGGGATGGACGTAGCTGGCGAACGCGACGGTCTGCACGACCCCGCCGTTCTCCTTGAGCGCCATCAGCTGCTCGTCGTCCAGGTTGCGGCTCACGTCGCCGACGGCCCGCGCCGCCGAGTGCGATGCGATGACAGGGGCCCGAGAGATCGCCAACGTCTGGAGGTTGGCTTCCTTCGATGGATGCGACAGGTCGATCATGATGCCGAGCCTGTTCATCTCTCCCACGGCCGACCGGCCAAGCTCGCTCAGACCCCAGTGGAGCCAGACGTCGTCCCGCTCGCCCGTGTTGGAGTCGGCGAGCTGGCTGTGCCCGTTGTGCGCGAGCGACATGTACCGGGCGCCGAGCTCGTGGAACTGCTCGATCCTGGACAGGTCCATGCCGATCGGGTACGCGTTCTCGACGCCGATCATCGCCGCTTTCTTGCCGGAGGCCACGATTCTGCGGACGTCGTCCGAGGTGAAGGCAAGCTCGATCCGGTCGGGGGCGATCTCTTCGGTCAACCTGTGGATGGCCTCGAAGTGCTCCATCGCCGACGCATACGCGACCTCGTACGCGTCCTCGTTCAGCTCGTCCTGGCCCGTGAAGACGATGAACCACGCGACGTCCAGGCCCCCAGCTTCCATCTTCGGTAGGTTCACCTGGGTGGGTAGGTCCATCGTGTAGTTGCGATCGGCCGTGAAGTCCGCCGGGTCGATGTCGTCGTGGGTGTCCAACGTGATCACCCGCTCGTGGATTCCACGGGCACGGTCGACCAGGGCGGCCTCGTTCTCGACGGCTTCGACCGGGACGCTGGAACCAGCGTCGTCGCCGCCGCACGCGGCGACGCACAGCGCGGCGAGGAAGAGGGATGGGCTGAAGCGGACGGGTATCTTCATCATGGCTGGTGTCTCGGTATTCCGGCTGGCAAGAAGGGGGGATTCTAGTCGGAGGGGCGGATGGCGTCACCCCCTGTCCCGCCGAGTGCCTGGTTCGGGGCCAGGCTCAATGCATCGCTTGAGACCCGGGCCAACGGGGCACATGTTGGACGCTGTATCTGGCTCCGTCGCTTCCCCCAAGCCCCGACATCATGCCCGGTCTCATTCGATTGGCGAGCGCGTCGCACCGCCGCTCGGTACGGCGGGGGCGGAAGATCCCACCGGTCCGGCTCGCACCGGTCGTCCTCGCCTTTTTCGTCGTGGGGTGTGGAGGGGAGGCTCCCGACGGTGAGCCCCGTATGTTCCGACTCGACGCGCAGCGGGGCGGCCTGTACCCGGCGCAGCCGGCGGCCGCGTCGGGCACGGTTGCATGGACGTTCAGGGCCGGCGGCGCCGTGCGATCGTCCCCGGTGGTCTCGGGAGACCTGGTTCTCGTCGGAAGCGGCGACGGTCTTCTCCATGCGGTCGACCGGGCCACTGGGGCCGAACGTTGGCGCTTCGATGCCGGCAGCCCCGTTACCTCCTCGCCCGCGGTCCACCGGGGGCACGTCTACGTCGGCGATCGGGCCAACCGGCTCCACGCGGTGGACCTGTCGACCGGTGCGCTCCGCTGGCACGTGGAAACCGGCGTCGACCTCCCCTGGCCGTGGGGGCACGAGGGGTGGGACTACTTCACGTCGTCGCCTGCCGTGGTGGGCGACCTGGTGATCGTCGGATCCGGAGACGGGGGCATCTACGCCTTCGACGGGCGGTCGGGCGACGAACGGTGGCGGGCCAGTACGGGCGGAAGGGTCCGGGCCTCACCGTCGGTGGGGGATTCCACGGTCTACGTCGGCAGCACGGATGGCGTGTTCTACGCCTTCGACCTCACGACGGGGGCGGAGCGATGGCGGTACGAGACCGAAGGGGCCGCTCACGAGTCGTCCGAGTTCGGATTCGACCGCAGGTCCATCCAGTCCACGGCTGCCGTGGGCGACGCGCGGGTCTACTTCGGGTCGCGGGACGGTGGGATGTACGCATTGGACCGCTCGACCGGAGAGCTCGCCTGGCGCACCAGCCACGGGACCTCCTGGGTCGTAGGCTCGCCCGCCATCGCCGGCCCGCGCGTGTGCGTCGGCGGCTCGGACGGTGAGTTCCTGGAGTGTCTGGATCGGGACACCGGCGGCACGACCTGGCAGATCCCCACCGGGGCTCGCGTGTTCAGCTCGCCGGCCGTGGCGGGCGATCTGTTGTTCGTGGGGAGTCACACGGGTTCCCTGGACGCAGTGGACGTGGCCACCGGCACGCGACGCTGGTCGCTTCCGCTGGGTGCACCCGTGATGTCGTCGCCGGAGCTCGCCGACGGCATGCTGTACGTCGGCACCGACGGGGGCGCCCTGCACGCGGTTCGCCTCTCTGACGCGCCACCGCCGCACCGAGTGGTCTACTGGGACGAAGACCGGCTGCCGTGGAATCTCTCTCCCAGCCACGAGGTGGTGCGTGACTACTTCGCCGCCCGCGGCTACGCCGTGACGGAACGGGAGCAGCTGATCGCGTTCATGGAGGCACGGATCGAGGATCGCTCCCGGAGCGTAGTCGTGTTCGCCATTGACGACTTGCCGCACGAGGTGGGCGAGCAGCCCAGCGACACCATGCTCGCGCGCCGGTATCTGGACGCTGGGGGCAAGATCGTCTGGATCGGGCTTCCGCCGCTCATCGTCGCGAGGGACGCGGATGGGCAGGGGATCGCCATCGACCGAGACGCGGCAGGGACTGTCTTGGGCGTGGACTTCTCCGGGTGGCATGGCGACCGGTATCCCGCTTACCCCAACGACACCGGGCGCAGGTGGGGGCTGACCACCTGGTGGATGGGTGGAGGCGGGTTCTCCCCTGACCAGGTGACCGACGTGCTGGCCATGTCGGAGAGCGGCGGAGCCGGCGCGTGGGTCAAGCGCTACGGTGGGCCACCCGGCACCGGGTTCGTTTGGCTGTGGGGCGGGGAAGGGCGCGTGGATCCTTCCCACCTGCAAGACGCGTTCGGCGTAGCGGAGCGGGGGATCGGGGTCGAGCTTCACCGCCCCGAGTCGCAGTAGCGGCAGGAGGACCTGTGGGTTCCTCAGACGAGCAGGCGGGGGATCGGGACCCGCACTACGTGCCGACGTGCAGCACGCACCGTCGCCGAGACCCTCGCCGGCGGTGCTCCCAGAGGTAGATGCCCTGCCACGTTCCCAGGGCAAGCCGTCGACCGACGACCGGAATGGAAAGCGTGGTCGACGTGAGCGCCGCACGGATGTGCGACGGCATGTCGTCGGGCCCCTCGAGGGTGTGGGTGAAGTGCGGGTCACCTTCGGGCACGTGGCGCTCCAGCCAGTCCTCCAGGTCCCTGCGCGCCGACGGGTCGGCGTTCTCCTGGATCGTGAGGCTCGCCGACGTGTGCTGGATCATGATCGTGCACAGGCCCTCCTCGACGCCGCTGCCACCAACCACCTCCTGCACGGGGCGTGTGATCTCGTGCAGCCCCTTCCCCCTGGTCTGGACCTCGATGTGGTCGATCACCGGACAGCGGGACGGTATCTGGGTGGGCGGGGGCCGTAGTCCCGCTTCACTCTCCGTTCCCGCCCGTCTTCCGGAGGATGAGCTTGTGGGCGCGTAGCCTCAGGGCGTTGATCCGGATGAACCCGCGGGCGTCCTCCTGATCGTAGCCGCCAGCGACGTCCATGGACGAAAGCTCCTGATCGTAGAGCGAGCTGCTCGACGAACGCCCTCTGCACACGACGTTCCCTTTGAAGAGGCGCAGGCTGACCTCGCCGCTGATCAGACGTTCCGACTGCCGGTACGCTGCCTGGATGAAGTCCATCTCGGGCGAGAACCAGAAGCCGTTGTAGATGATCTCCGCGAAGCGCGGGGCGAGCATGTCACGGAGCCGAAGCACTTCCCGGTCCATGGCGATGCCTTCCAGGTCGCGAAGGGCGTGGTGCAGGATGGTTCCGCCGGGGGTCTCGTACACGCCCCGGGATTTGATGCCGACATACCGGTTCTCGACCATGTCGATCCTGCCGATGCCGTGCTCGCCACCCTTTTCGTTCAGGTAGCTGAAGAAGGCTACAGGCTCGGAGATGTCGACGCCCTCGGCGTCGCAGACCACGCGCACCGGGATCGCGTCTTTGAAGTGGAGCTTGAGGTCCGTGGGTTCGTCGCGAGCATCCTCGAGCGAGCGGGTGAGCTTGAACATGTCCTCGGGTGGAATCGCTTCGGGGTCCTCGAGGAGGCCGGCTTCGTAGGAGCGGTGCATGAGATTCTCGTCGCTCGAGTACGGCTTCTCCGCCGTGGCCTCAACGGGGATGTCATGCTTCTTGGCGTAGGCGAGGAGGTCGGAGCGGCCCTGGAAGCGGCTCAGGAAGTCGCGCTCCTTCCACGGCGAGATGACCTCCAGGCTCGGGGCCAGCGCCGCGTAGGCGAGCTCGAAGCGCACCTGGTCGTTGCCCTTGCCGGTCGCGCCGTGGGCCACCGCGGTGGCGCCTTCATCGAGCGCGATCTCGACTTGCCGGCGGGCGATGACGGGCCGTGCGAGTGACGTGCCGAGCAGGTAGCGGTTCTCGTAGATGGCGTCGCCGGCGATGGCGGGGAAGATGAACTCGGTCACGAAGTCGTGCTTGAGGTCCTCGACGAAGACCTTGGATGCGCCGGTCGCTCGGGCGCGCTCGGCGACCTCGTCGAAGTCCTCCTGCTGACCGACGTCGGCGACGTAGGCGATGACATCGTAGCCCCGCTCCTGCAGGTCCTTGAGGATGCAGGCCGTGTCCAGCCCGCCGCTGTAGGCGAGTACGACTTTGTTTTTGCTCAAGTGTCGAGTCGAGTTGTGGGTCTTGGTGAGAGAACGGGTGCTACGCCTTTTCCCCGGGGGTCAGAGCGCCGAGCACCTTCTGCAGTGTCGCTTTGCGCTGCTTCAAGCCCTGACGGAAGTCGTAGCTGTCGGTATCCGCGATCTCCATGCGGAGATCCGAGAGGTACGACTCGAGCGCCTCGGCCAGATGGCCGCGCTCCTCGGGCGTGAGCTCAACATCGATCATGCCGATCCTCCACGTCTTCTTTCGATTCGTCGCGATATCGCGTGCTCGGTCGCCGCCGCCCCCCAGGGCGATCGAGCCGGCGCGGCCTTGGATTCAGCAGGCCATCCGGGACTCCGCCCCCGCGATCGCTCGAGGGAAGGCGTGCGACGTCGGGCCATTCCGACAGTCAAGGTGAGCGGGAGCGACGCACGGGGGCAAGGGCGCATCGGGCGCTCAGTTCGGCAACCGGGGCCGGCCTTCAGATGGAGGTCAACGAGTTCGGCGCGAGCCGCTGGGACGGAGCCGCCTCCTCGGACCGGCGCGTTGAACTCAGCGCTCTCCCGGAACCTGGGCCGTGGCGATCACGTCGAGGTTGGGGAGCATCACGATCTCGATCCGGCGATTTCGGCGGCGGCCCTCCGCGCTCGCATTCTCCGCCACGGGTTGAAACTCACCGTACCCGGCACCGGATAGTGCGGCCGGCGGCACTCCGCGATCGACCAGCAGTCGCACTACCGACAGAGCACGGCCCGTCGACAGCTCCCAGTTCGACGGGAAGCGGGCCGTGGCGATCGGTACGTCGTCGGTGTGTCCTTCAACTTGGAAGCTCCGACCCTCGAGGTCGGCGAGGACGTCTGCCACTTCAGCGATCGTGCGGCGGCCCTCGGTGCCGATCGTCGCGCTTCCGGACTCGAACAGTATGTCCTGTGGCATCTGGATGACCATCCGACCCCGCACGATCGAAACGGTGAGCCGGCCCGCGTCGATGAGCGATTCGAATCGGCCGATGACCTCTTCGTAAATCTGGTTTCGCTGCCGCACCTCGCGCTCGATGGCACTGAGGGCCTGGAGGCGCTGTTCGAGCCTCCGGTATTCGCCGCCGCGCTCGCTGAGGACCAGCTCCAGGCGATGTACCTCGGCTCGCGCTTCCTCGAAGCGGGCCTCGGCCTGGTCGCGCCGGCGCTCCGTCCGGTCCAGCTCGTTCTGGAGAGCGTCCAGTTGGCTGTTCAGGCTCGCCTCGCTGGCCGCGCGGGCGTTGGCTTCCTCGCGGGTCCGAGCTTCGCACGCCTCCAGCTGGGCCTCCATCTGCGCCCGCAATTCCTCGCGATCCACCCGCACCCGTGCCAGATCCGTCAGCGCGGCCTGGTGGGTGCTCTTTTTGACGCATCCAGCGGAAGAAACCAGTACAGCGACGCATAGCGCCGTCCTCAGACCGTGTGCACCCACGACCCCTCCGTAGCTCGAGGTGTCTCGCATCATAGCCCGGCCCGCGCCGTACGCCAGGTCACGGCGGGCGGGCTTCCTGCCGGGCCGCAGTCGGCACCGAACTACGCCGATCGGGCGGGCCGTGACCGGAGGTAGGACCGAACGGGCGCGGCCCCGCCCGTATCGCTATTATCGCGCTGACAACGCAAACACCACCTACAGGGTCCAACCATGCTCTCTCGTCCAGCTTCCGTACTCATCGCGGCGCTCACGGGTCTCTTCACCCTGACCGGTGTAATCCCTGCCCAAAGCCAAGGCACCGGCGAGGACGGCACCAGCGCCCCCACGCTGGCTTCCGCGGCCCGCTCACTCGAGTGGCGCTCCATCGGGCCCGCCGTCATCAGCGGCCGCATCTCGGACCTGGCCATCCACCCCACGCAGCGCTCGACGTGGTACGTGGCCACCGCCTCGGGCGGGCTGTGGAAGACCACGAATGCCGGTACGACCTTCGATCCGATCTTCGACGATCAGGGCTCGTACTCCATTGGCGTCGTGACCTTGAGCCCCTGCACCGCGAACACGGTCTGGGTGGGCACCGGCGAGAACAACTCCCAACGCTCGGTTTCCTACGGCGACGGCGTCTATAGGTCGGACGACGGCGGCGGGAGCTGGACCAACGTGGGTCTGGAGGAGTCGTCCCAGATCGGCTCGATCGTCATCGACCCTCGGGACTGCAACACGGTCTACGTGGCCGCTCACGGGAAGGTGTTCGGGAGCGGCGGGGGAGGGGGCCTCTACAAGACCACCGATGGCGGTGCTACGTGGGAGCTGGTGCTCGAGACCGCCAACGCGTGGACCGGCGTGAACGAAGTGGTCATGGATCCGCGCGACCCGGACATGCTGTTGGCGGTGACGTGGCAGCGGAACCGTCGTCAGTTCGGCTACATCGCCGGAGGCCCGGGATCGAGCGTGTGGCGTTCTCACGACGGCGGTGACACCTGGACCGAGTCCAAGCGCGGCCTGCCGTCGTCGGAGCTGGGCCGCATCGCCCTGGCCAAATCCCCCGTGAATCCCGACGTGGTGTACGCCATCGTCGAAGCCGCGTCGAACGGCGGCTTCTACCGTTCAACCGACAACGGCGTCTCGTGGCAGCGCAGAAGCGACCACTTCACCATCGGGCTCTACTACCAGGAGATCTTCGCCGATCCCCAGAACGTGGACCGGGTCTACTCGATGGACACCCGCACGTGGATCTCGAACGACGGCGGGGAGAGCTTCGAGATCCTGGGAGAGGCGAACAAGCACGTCGACAACCACGCGCTG
>JBDHLD010000244.1:0-3081 GCA_039586035.1 Gemmatimonadota bacterium
CCGTTCGCCCCGGACCGTCCGCTCTCCGTAGAGCTGGAGACAGACCAGGGCCACCACGTCCCCACCGCGCCCGCACTTGTGACACCAGAAGGCCGTCCCGTTCCGGACGATCCGCCCGGTAGCCCGTCCGTCCTTGTGGGGCGCCGGATGCTCCGGACATGGGAAGCCACGCGCCCCGGCCTTCGTCCAGATAGGGAGTCCGAGCGCCATGGCCACTTCGTCCACCGTCGTCCGCTCCCTGGCCTCTTCCGTCCAGCTCACGGCGCCCTCCGGGTCTTCCACCGGGTCAAAGCCACGGACGTGTCTCGAGTCGTCAGGACGGACCGCTCTCCGCGTTGAATCAAGCGCGGGAGACGGAGACTCATGGCCAGATTTCCGTCCCGTCCTCGAGCCATGATGGAGCTCCCCTTCTCCCACAGCATTCGGTCCCACAAGGCGCCCGGAGAGAAGCCACGGTCCCGACCGCCCAGAAGAAAGCGATTCGTGAACGCCAGCCACGTGGGAGGCTCCATCAGAACGGCCGACTGGTCACACCAGACGGACGCCCGACGATACCGGCCGAGCTGGAGCGCCGCTTCTCGCGTCTGTTTCATTCCGCTGTCGTCTTTGAGCTCGATCCCGAGGCAGATGGAGAAGCGTTCATTCCATCCGAAGACCGTCCCCACCGCGTACAGGTCAATCCGTCGGAATCGGTTGTCATCCATTGGCCGACACCAGACCTGGCGGTGGACCGTCCAGCCCTGGGCGCTCAGCTCATCCGCCAGGGCGGTCTCCAGCTCGGCTTCGTTGCTCGCGTCCCGGTACCGCCTTGTGAGGGCGTCAAGACGCACCAATCCGTCCCCGCTCCCGCGGGCTGTCGTTCCCATGTGTGTCTCCTGAGTGTAGACGTCCCGCTCCCGTCCGGACTCCACCGGGGATCAACCGGTGGAGCGGGCCCGAAGACCCTGGACAGAAGACAGGACATGGAGTGTCCGCGGCCAGCCTACCGCGTGCGGGCGCCCGCGTCGAGTCACACCGCCACCCGCCATCCAGCCCACCGGGCCAGCCGAATCCGCGCCCGTGTCCACCATCCGGCCCGATAGAGGAGCTGGAAGAGGGCCAGCGTATCTTCCACGTCCTGGGCCGCGGTATGGGCGCCCCATGCGCTCCAGCCGAGAAAGCGCCGGATCTTGTCCATGGAGCTCGAGCGAAGGCCGAGCGGGAAAAGATGCTCGAAGGCCAGCGTAATCGTATCCACCGCCCGGTACGGGACGCGCCCGGCGAACCCGTGGCGCCGGAAGCTGGCCCGAATCATGGCCAGGTCAAATTGCACGTTGTGGCCGACCGCGACAGACCCGTCCAGAACGGCCGCGATCTTCTCCGCCACCTCTCCGAAGGTCGGAGCGTCATCCCAGGCTTCTGGCCGAGCTGCATAGCCGTTGACCTCGAGCGCCTTCGGCTCGGCCATGGCCAGCTCCTCTTCGGTCGGCCGAATCCGGGACCAGAACCGGTCCACCCGTCTGCCGCCCTCGAGGACCACCACGCAGATCTCCAGGATGGCCGCGCGGTCCGGGTCCAGTCCCGTCGTCTCCGTGTCTACAATCGCGTATCTCATCGTCTTCTCCATTTCCGTCCTTGAACGGCGCCGAGCCACAGCCGGTTCGCGTGCCACGCGGCCGTCCATGCGTTTTGTGCGTTGTCGTACTCTTCGAGGGTCGGCGTTCGGCCTTTCCTCCTTCCACAGTCGAGCCGGGCCGCGAAGAAGCAACCCTGGCCGATTCGCTCCCACGGGGGCCCGTGTTCCATCGCCCAGGCATCTCCGAGACGGAAGAGGCCATTCTGGCCCCGCTTCATGCCACCGCCCATGGACCCGAACCGGGAGTAGCCGCTCGCCTGGACTCTCCTCGGAGCGTCGGTCTTCTGTCGACTCATGCCCACCTCCCGACCGGCCATCCGAGGGACCGGTACAACGATTGTCGGGCGCTCCACTTCCGGAGCGCCCATTGTCCACTGTCCACCACGTCCACCACAATCGGCGTCCGCTTCCCCTCGAGGGCCCGGCACGCGCGGCCGATTCGTTGGCGCGTGGCCGGCTTGTGAGAGCTGGGCGCCACCAGGACCACCGCGTCCACTTCCGGAAGGTCCAGCCCTTCGTCCGCGAGCTGGGTGGCCACCACCACGGACAGCTCTCCCGCCCGGACGGCCTCGAGGACCGCTTCCCGGTTTCTCGTGGTACTTCGTCCCACGAGGGCCTCCCCGCCCACGTCCGCGGCGAAGGACTCCGCGTGATCCACCAGGGATGTCAGGACCAGAACCGTCCGGCCGTCTCGGACCAGACGCCCCACCGCGTCCACCACCATCCGATGGCGGTCCGGGTCCTCGAGGACTCCCCGCATAGTAGCCGCGGGATGGTCTCCCACTTCCACCTCGAGCCCAGTCCGTAGGACGTGAATCCGGGGCGCCATCGTCCGCCCGGAGCTGTCCAGGGTCTCCTGGTCAATCCGGTACACCGTCTCTCCCAGCGCCAGATGCATCCACGTTTCCAGTCCGTCTTTCCGCTTTGGGGTGGCCGTGAGTCCGAGACGCCACCGACAAGGCAGGGCAGCCACCACCCGGATCCAGGTCTCGGCCGGGACGTGGTGGCATTCGTCGCAGATGAGGAGATCGAACGGGCGCCCGAAGGCTTCCAGCTCTCCCCACTTCCACCGGGCCATCGTCTGGAGGGACGCCACCACGATGTCCTCTTCCTTCGGCTTCTTCCCGCCCCCGAGCTGGCCCACGGTCACACCGGGGAGCCACGTGGCCAGCCGGTCCCGCCACTGGCGCACGAGCTCGAGGGTATGGCACACCACCAGAACCCGCCCGGAGAGCCGAGCGGCCAGGAAGGTCCCGATTCCAGTCTTCCCAGCTCCACACGGGGCCTCCACAACACCGTGGCCGGACTCGAGGAAGGCTTCTACGGCCTCGGACTGGTACCAGAACGGGGAAATCCCATCGGCCAGCGCCCGGCCAGTGGACCGCTCCACCGGGTCCGCAGGCCAGTCCATCGCTCCACGGGGGAGCCAGATGGTATCCGAGTCCTTCCACCCGCTGGGATAAATC
>JBDHLD010000089.1:0-16460 GCA_039586035.1 Gemmatimonadota bacterium
CTGGGCATTGGCGCCACGACGGCCATCTTCAGCGTCGTCAACGGGGTCCTGCTGCGACCACTTCCGTTTCACGAGGCCGAGCGCCTTGCGCTCATCTGGGAAAACGACCGCGAGACGGGCTCCGTACGTGAACCGGGGTCCTGGCCCGACTACCTCGACATTCGGGAGAGGACGCGTGCGTTCTCCGACGTGGCCGCGTTCGGGTCCAGATCGGCGAACCTGACACGAGCCGGGGCCGATCCCGCTCGGGTACGGATGACCGCGGTGACCGAAAACCTGGACGCCGTGTTGGGCGTCGCGCCGGCGCTGGGCCGCGGAATCCGCGCGGAGGAAGCGAGACCCGGAGGCGCTCTCGTCGCCGTCCTGACGGACGGCTTCTGGGCCAGGCGGTTCGGGCGGGACCCCGAGGTGCTGGGTCAGCGCCTTTCCATCGACGATCAGACCTACACGGTGGTGGGGGTGCTTCCGCCCGGCTTCCAATACCCGGAGGAGACGACGGACCTCTGGGCTCCATTGCAGACCGATGCCGAGCTCACCCCACGCTGGAACCATCCCTACACCATGATCGGGCGTCTGGCGCCGGGTGTCCTGGTCGAGGCGGCACAGGCCGAGGCCTCGGCGATCATGGCGGACCTCGAGGAGGCCTATCCGGAGAACGAAGCGCGCGGCGCCTTCGTGGAGCCGATCGTGGATGTGATTCGCGGCAACGTGTCGACCCCGCTCATGATTCTGTTCGGCGCCGTGATCATGGTGCTACTCGTGGCCTGCGCGAACGTGGCGAACCTGTTCCTGGCCCGCGGCGCCCAACGGACTACGGAGTTGGCCGTAGCGGCTGCCTTGGGAGCCAGCGCCAGCCGCATGGCGCGGCGCTTCCTGGTCGAGAGCCTGCTGCTGACCGGTGCCGCCGCCATCCTCGGCGTCGTCCTCGCCGTGGCGGGCGCCCGTGCGATCATGCTGGCCGCCCCCGCGGAGATCGCGTCCCTCGGTCAGGTGACGATCGACACCGAGGTTTTGGCATTCACGGTTGTCACGACGCTCGCCGTGGGCCTGCTCTTCGCCCTGGTCCCCGCCCGCCAGGCCCACAAGGTCGACCTGCAGGGTGCCTTGAAGGAGGGTCGTAGCCAGGCTGGGGCAGGAGGACTGGACAAGCTGCGAGCCCGTCGGGTCCTGGTGGTCAGCCAGATGGCCCTGGCCATGGTGCTGCTGGTCGGGGCGGGGCTGCTCCTCCACAGCCTCTGGAAGATCCAGGGCATCGATCCGGGCTTTGGGACCGAAGGGATTCTCCGGGCCGAGTTCCAGCTGCCCAGCTCCCGCTATCCGCGGGACTTCTCGGTCTACCCGCGGTGGGCGGAGGTCCACGCCTTCAATGGGGCTTTGACCGAGCGGGCCCGAGGGCTGCCCGGCGTGCAGGCGGCCGCGATCGTGAGTCAGCACTCCCTCGATCCCGGGTTCACGAACAGCTTCTTCGTCGTGGGTCGTGAGGACGAGGCGGCGGATTGGGGTGAGCTGGTTACACGCCTGGTGGGTCCAGGATACTTCGCGACGACCGGGCTCGGAGTCGTGGAAGGACGTCCCTTCGACGAGGGTGACGATGCCGAGGCGCCCCTCGTGGCGCTGGTCAACCGCGCCACGGTGGAACGGTACTTCCCCGACCATCCGGTGATCGGATCCCAGATCCGCTTCTGGGGCATGACCCGGGAGATCGTGGGGATCGTGGAGGACGAGAAGATGTACGGCCTCACGTCGGACACGCCCCCCGCGGTCTACGCGTCCATGAAGCAGGCGCCCCAGCCCGGTCGGGCGACCCTCATGGTGAGAACCACGGGCGATCCCTTGTCCCTGGCGGATCCGATCCGAGCGGCGGTGGCCGAGCTCGACGCCGACATTCCGGTCTACAACATCGCGACCATGGAACAGACGCTGGCGGACTCGCTCGCACGGGAGCGCTTCACGTCGCTCCTGCTCGCGGTGTTCGCGGGGGTCGGACTCCTGATCGCGCTCATCGGCGTGCACGGCGTGCTCAGCTACGTCGTAGCTCAGCGCGGGCATGAGGTGGGCGTCCGGATGGCGCTGGGCGCGAGCCGCGGCGAGGTGCGCAGAATGGTGGTCTCACAAGGAATGGGCCTCGCGGTGGCGGGGATCGCCCTGGGCGTGGCTGCCGCCGTCGGCGTCTCGCGGCTCCTGGGCGGGCTCCTCTACGGAGTCTCCCCGACGGAGCCGCTCACCTACGGGGCCGTTGCCGGCGTGCTGGCGATCGCGGCGTTGGTGGCCAGCTCCCTGCCGGCACACCGAGCCACCAGGATCGACCCCGTGGAGGCGCTGCGAAGCTAGCGGGGCCGTTGCGCCGTAGCCCACGGCGCCGCACTCATGCGGTGCCATGCGGCACTCGGCTTCTCCCTCGCTCACCACCGTCCTGCTCGCCGCGGTCTTCACCGCGGTGGCATTACGTGCGTTCCTACTCCCGATGTCGCCGAACGACTCGTGGTGGCACCTGGCCACCGGCAGGGTGATCGTCGAGAGCGGGGCCATTCCCACCGCAGACGTCTTCTCGTACACCTTTGCGGGAGCGCCCTGGTTCGACCAGCCCTGGCTCGCCCAGATCATCCTCTACGCGCTCCACGGATTGGGTGGCGTGCCCGTCCTGGTCTTCCTCGTGTTCTTGCTCCTGGCGGTGACGTTCGCGATGCTGCTGCGGCTCTGCACACGCATCACGGGCAACGCGAAGCTGGCCGCCGCCCTGCTGATCCTCACCCTCCCCGCCTCGTCGCCGAATTGGAGCCTTCGTTCCCAGATCTTCGCCATTCCTCTCTTCGTCGCCTTTCTCGTGATTCTCACCGAGTGGCGCGCCGGGAGGAATCGGCGGGGGCTCTGGCTCCTGCCGGGGTTGATGGCCGTGTGGGTAAACGTCCACGGCTCCTTCGTGCTCGGGGGACTGCTGTTGGTCTTGGCTGCCGTCGGCGCCGGCGTGGAACGCTACCGCGCAAGGCGGGCGGGTCGACCGGAGGCCGTACCGCCGGTCCGCCACCTCTTGGCGTGCGGTGCCGTCACGGCGCTGGCCACGCTGGTGAATCCGAGGGGGCTGGAGGTGATCGGGTACGTCTTGGGTCTCCTGGGAGACCCGGCGGTGCAGGGCCTCATACAGGAGTGGCAGGCGCCCGACCCGACGAGCTTCATAGGCGTGGCGTTTCTCGTCCACGCGGCCGTCACGGCCCTGACGATGCTCGTGAGCCCGCGCCGGATCGAGGCGACGGAGCTCGGGATGTTCATCGTCTTCGGGGTGATGGCGTTGGGGGCCGAGCGTCACGTCGCGTGGTTCGCCCTGGTCACCACGCCGACGTTCGTCGGCGCCGCCGCGGAGATTCCCTGGATCCGCTCCTCGATGGCGAGCGCCGAAGCGCCGGCTGCGCTGAATCGCGCCTTGATCGCGGGTTGCGGGGCGCTGGTCCTGGCCACCTCACCGTGGCTCAAGCCGGCGCTTCCTTGGCCGGCCGTGGTCCGTCCGCTTCTCTCCGCGGACACGCCGGTGGCTGCGGTGGCGGCACTTCGGCGCGACCCGGATCCGCCCGCTCGCCTCTTTCACAGCGAGGCGTTCGGATCCTACCTGATGTGGGCCGCTCCCGAGCGGCGGGTGTTCATCGACACCCGGGTCGAGCTCTATCCCCTCGAGCACTGGCGCCGGTACGGCGAGACGAGTCGGGGACGCGGGGCCCGGGAGACCTTCGACCTGTACGAGGTGGACGGGCTGCTGCTCGATGCGCGGCGACAGGCCGGGCTGTTGGACTGGGCCCTCCGGAGCCCCGATTGGAGCCTCCGGTACCGGGACCGGAGGAGCGCCTACCTGGTCAGGGCAGGGGAGCGTTCTGCCCGGGGGCCCTAGTCGGCGGCGGCGGCTCTCTTTCCCGCCTCCGGCCGCGAGGAGCCCATCCCGCCGCGGAGATCGCTACGCGCCCCCGAGTGGACGAAGCTCTGGCCGTCCTCTAATCTCTCGGGGCTCGCCGCGCTCGACCCCGATCCGGAGCTCCTGCATGGACCGCGCGCCGCGCCACCTCGCCAGGGTCGGCACCCTGGCTGTTCTGTTCGCTCCCGTGCTGGCCTCGCCGGACGTGTTGTCTGCCCAGGCTGAGGCGTTGGCCGTGGCTGCCAAGGACGCCATTACCTCCGAGCGTCTCGAGAACGCGGCCATCGACTACGTCGTGGGCCGGCTTCGCGCCGACGGGGTGCCGGTGGAGGTCCACGAGTTCATGGCGTACACCAGCAATCCGGTGTCAGCGCGTGTCGAGGTGCTCGGCACGCGCTTCGCGCCGGCCGCCATCACCATGTCGTTCTCCGGCGCCACCGAGGGCGTGGAAGCGGTCGCGGTCGACGTCGGGGACCTGGCCGATCTCCCGACCCTGGAGATCGGTACGGGTGAGCGGCTGGTGGTCCGGGACGCCGCCGGGTTCGAGGCGGTCCGCGGCAGGGTCGCGGTGGTCACGGGTCAGCCCCGCAACATCCCCACGACCGTGCTGCAGCAGCTGGGAGCGATCGCCGTGATCTACGTCAATCCGGAGGAGCGCCTCAACGAGCTCATCGTAACGTCGACATGGGGAACTCCGTCCCTGTTGAGCGCCCACCGGCTCAACGTGCTGCCGACGGCGCAGATCCGCCGAAGCGACGGTGACCGGCTTCGGGCCATGATGGCGGACGGAGAGGTCCGCGTGCGGGTCTCTACCGAGGTGGAAACGGGGTGGCAGCCGCTGCGGCTGGCTGTCGCCCGCGTCATGCCACAGGATGACGCGGACGGGCCGTACGTGCTGTTCGGCGGGCACATCGACGGCTGGCACCACGGGGCGACCGACGAGGGGGCGTCGAACGCCGCCATGCTGGAGCTGGCACTGGCGTTTCACCGGAATCGCTCGAGCCTGCGTCGCGGCCTCGTGGTCGCGTGGTGGCCGGGGCACAGCAATGCCCGCTACGGCGGCGCCACCTGGTTCGCGGATCATTTCTTCGACGAGCTGCGTGCTCGGGGGCTCGCGTATGTCAACGTCGACGGCATCGGGCAGATGGAGGCCAAGCGCTTCGGCGCGTCGACGTCGCCAGCGCTGCGGCGGCTGGCGATGGACGTGATCCGGGCGGGAACCGGACAAGCCGTGACCCCGTCCCGCCCCGGGCGCAACTCCGATCAAGCGTTCAACGGTGTTGGCCTGCCGCTCCTCCAGATCAGCCACTCCAGGCTGGCCGAGGACGGGGGCTACTGGTGGTGGCACACGCCCGACGACACGTATGACAAGATCGACGCCGAGATCCTGGAGGTGGACGCGGAGCTGTACGCCGACGCGCTTTCCGCCATGCTCGCCGGCGCGCGCTTCCCGGTTGACCTGGAGACGGAAGCGCGAGCCCTGATCGAGGCGCTCGACGCCCGGGAGGTCGAATCAGGCGGAGCCCTGGACCTGTCGGAGGCACGGAGCCGCGCGCGAGCGTTGGGCGAGACCTTCGCCGCGGCGACCCGGGCATGGGAGGAGGCGCCGCCGTCAGGCGAGCTGGATCTCGCGGTGCTCCGTGCGCTGCGGCCCATTCACCGGGTGATGTTCGCCCCGGGTAGCGCGCACCACCCGGATCCCGGGATCTACAGCGCTCCGCTCCCCGGGCTCGAGCCTGCGGCGATCCTGGCGGAAGCTCCACCGGGCGGCGACCGGTACCGCTTCGCGCAGGCGCAGCTCGTCAGAGAGGCGAACCGGATCCTCGAGGCCATCGCCGAGGCCGAGCACCACGCGGTCAATCTGATCACCACCGCCCGGAGGCCAGGAGCATGACGACACGCGCTGGATCCAACGCCCCGGGCGGCGGGCCGTTCGGGGGAACGGCCAACCGCCTGGCGGCCATCGTGGTGGCCACGAGCGTCGCGTGTGCCCCGCCGGACGGTGGCGGCCCGGAATGGGCCCCCTCCGAAAGGGATTGGCCCACCTACGGTGGGATCGCCGACGGCACCAAGTACACGACGCTGGACGTGATCGACCGGAGCAACGTGGGCGCCCTCGAGGTGGCGTGGACGTGGGAGACGGGCGAGCAGCCCATCACGGGGCCGTACCGTCCGGTCCGCGGACAGGACGTACGACCCGGAAACTTCGAGGTCACCCCGCTCGTGATCGGCGACACGATGGTCCTGTCGACGCCCTATAACCGGGTGGTTGCGCTGGAGGCCGGCACGGGGCGCGAGATCTGGACGCACGACCCGCGGACGGTGGAGTGGGGACAGCCGCCGAACGGCACCGGTTTCGTGCATCGAGGCGTGGCGGTCTGGACCGGTTCGGGCGAGCGCCGGGTCTTCCTGAACTCCCGCTGGCGCCTCATCGCGTTGGACTTCTCCACGGGGCGGCCTATCGAGTCGTTCGGCCACGAGGGCGAGATCGACCTGACGGAAGACCTCCTCTGGCCGACGAACCGCCTCCACTACACCCAGACTTCGCCGCCCCTGGTCCTGGGAGACCTGGTCATTCTCGGCAACGGTGTCTGGGACGGCTTCGTGTATCCGAACGATCCACCCGGCAATCTCCAGGCGTTCGACGTGCGGACCGGTGAGAAGGTCTGGAATCTGAACCTGATCCCGCAGGAGGGGGAGCCGGGGAACGAGACCTGGGAGGACGAGTCCTGGAAGGTGACCGGGCACACCAATGCCTGGGCCCCCATGGTCGCGGACGAAGCGCGAGGTCTGGTCTACCTGGGCGTCGGGACGCCCAGCAACGACTACTACGGCGGGCACCGAAAAGGAGACAACCTTTACGCCGAGTCGTTGCTGTGCGTGGACGGCCGCACCGGAGCGATCGTGTGGCACTTCCAGACCGTCCGTCACGGCCTGTGGGACTACGACCTGCCGGCGCCACCGGTCCTGTTCTCGGTCGATGTCGGCAGCGGTCCCGTGGACGCCGTGGCCATCGTGGGCAAGACGGGCTTCGTGTACGCCTTCGACCGGGTCACCGGCGAGCCGCTCTGGCCCATGGAGGAGCGCGAGGTGCTCCCCAGCGACGTGCCGGGCGAGGTGGCCTCCACCACCCAGCCGATTCCGAGCCGGCCGGAGCCGTTCGCCCGCCAGCGCTTCACCCCGGACGACCTCATCAGCTTGACGCCCGCGTTGCGCCGGCAAGCCGCGGAGCTGACTCGGGGCTACCGGTTCGGCAGCCTGTTCACACCACCGTCTCTGCAGGGGACCCTCGCCATGCCCGGGATCATCGGCGGGGGCAATTGGGGTGGCTCCGCCGTCACGCCGGCCGGAATGCTCTACGTGAAATCCACCGAGGAGCCGAGCCTGCTGACGATCGCGGAGGCGGACCCCGAAGCGGTCGTGGCCGATTACGCCATCGACCGGGCAGCGCCGCGGACTCTCAGGATCGACGGGCTGCCCATCTCCGACCCGCCGTACGGAACGCTCACCGCCATCGACATGACCACGGGGTCCATCGCTTGGCAGGAGCCCGTCGGTGACCGGCCGGGCATGCGCGATCACCCGGCGCTGGCCGGCGTGGATCTGCCCGAGCGGCTGGGCGTCGCGGGGGCCCCGGGCCCCGTGGCCACCGCTGGTGGGTTGGTGTTCCTCACCGGTGGCGGAGACGTGCTGTACGCCTTCGACGCCGACACGGGCCACGTGCTTTGGGAGGCCCGTCTCCCGTCCCGGGGCTACGCCAATCCCATGAGCTACGGAACGGCCGACGGCCGTCAATTCGTGGTCATCGCCACGGGTGGCCGGCAGGATCCGGCCGTGCTGCTGGCCTACGCGCTTCCGGAGGGAACATGACGCATCCGAACCGAAACCTGCCGGACAGCGGCGAGGGCACGGGCGGTCAAGACCGCCGAACCTTTCTCAAGCGATCGTCGGTGGCCATTTCGGCGGCGGCCCTCGCAGGGTGTGCGCCGCAGACCGACACGGGGGGCGCCGACGCCACGGCGGCCGATCGCCTTCACGAGGCACTCCTGCACGCCTTGGCCGAGGTGGTCCTTCCGGGAGAGCTGGGCGCCGAGGGGCGTCGCCAGGCGGTGGTCGCGTTCCAGGCGTGGGCCTACGCGTATGAGCCGGTGGCCGAGCTCAACCACGGCTACGGCACCTCCCTGGTCCGGTACAGCCCCGCCGATCCGGTCCCCGGGTGGCAGGCGCAGCTCGAGGCGCTCGATCTGGAGTCACGGGCACGCGTTGGCACGGGCTTCGCCGACATGGCACCGGCCGGGCGGGCCGAGCTCGTCCGCCATGGGCTGACTGACCAGGGTGGCACGCTGCCGGATCCGCTACAGGCGCGCCATGTCGCGGTCGCCCTCCTGGCTCACTGGTCCGCGTCACCGCAGGCGGTGGACCTTTGCTATGGCCGACTCGTTTCGCCGCGGACCTGTCGGGGGATCGCCGAAACGAGCGCGTTGCCGGGAGCCCTGTCATGAGCGCCCAGATCGTCGAGAGCGACGTGCTGATCATCGGCGGCGGCATCACCGCGGCCATGGTCGCCGAGAAGCTGACGGACGAGCACGATGTGGACGTGCTGGTGGTCGAGGCCGGTCGGCACTCGGCGGCCCTCGAGGACCGGTACGATCGACGCCAGCGCTACTTGGACTATGGAGAGAACCCCTGGACGGACGACCACATACGGGACCAGTCGGCCGAAGGGATCATGTCCCGCTCGATGGTCGTGGGCGGCCAGGCACTTCATTGGGGCGGCACTGTCCCTCGCTTCTCTCCCGAGGACTTCCGCCTTCGCAGCCTGTACGGCGTGCACGACGATTGGCCCCTCGACTACGACACGCTGGACGCCTACTACCAGGAGGCTGAGGAGCGGATCGGCGTCGCGGGAGAGCCTGGCCCACCCGCCCTGGACCCCAGAGGCGCACCGTATCCCATGCCGGCCATGCCCCTGTCGTGGACCCTGGAACGCCTGCGCGAGTGGGTGGAAGGCGCGGAAATCCCGGTGTGGACCAATCCAGTGGCCAAGAATACCCGCCCCTGGCGGGGCCGGAACGTCTGTCAGAGGTGCGACACCTGTAACATCTGCCCGACGGGCGCCAAGTACACGCCCGATTTCGCCCTCCAGCAGCTGGTCTCGGCGGGCCGGATCCGACTGGACACCGGGACCCTGGTGCGACGCCTCGAGCTGGAGGCGGGCAGTGACCGGATCCATGCCGCGGTGGGACGGAGCTACGACGATCCCGACGTGGACGTCGTCTACCGGGCCGGCGCTTTCGTGCTGGCGGGTGGCTACACCTGGAGCCCCCACCTCCTGCTGCTCTCCGCGAACAGCCGGTACCCCGATGGACTGGCCAACTCGTCGGGCATGGTGGGCCGCTACATGACCGGACACCGGAACGTGAGCGCGTTCGCCGAGCTCCCGCTGCGGCTTCTGCCCGGCATGTTCTACAGCCACAGCCTGCTGTCCAAATACTACCAGAGGCCGCAGCTTCCCGGCGGGCCGGGGCTGTCCGGCGGACGATACGTCCGCCACGACTTCCGGGTCTGGGAGTCGACGGTGGCGCGAGGTCCCCGCTTGCGGGACGACGACGGGGGGCTGTTGCTGGGCGACGACCTGCTTGGCGACTGGCGCGCTCGCACGGCCACGGGAACCGTGCGCCTGCGGTCCTACTACGACGTGATCCCGGACCGTGACAGTCGCCTGGTCCTGGACCCTTCCCGAACGAACCGCTTCGGGGATCCGCTGCCACGCCTGGAGTTTCGGGACGCGCCCACCTCCCGGGACCTGCGGGCTCACACCGAGGACCGGATCCGGGACGTCTTCGACCGGCTGGTGAGGGCCGGCGGCGGGCGGGTCCTGCGCACCGGCGTCGACGACACGCAGGACCACCCAGGTGGCGGGTGCCGGATGGGTGACGATCCAGGCGACAGCGTAGTGGACTCCTGGGGCCGCAGTCACGATCATGAAAACCTGTTCGTCGCGGGTGCGCCCACGCTCGTCTCGGGGGGCTGCAACAACGGGACGCTCACGTTTTCCGCCCTGTCCCTCCGGGCGGCCGAGGAGATCGGGCGAGCCTTCCCGGCGGCGGGAGCGTAGTGCAACCGTCCGGCACGCTCTGTGCGCGACCCGGGCACCTCTTTCGTCTCCGGGCATCCGGCCCGATGTTGCCTGTACGCCGGTCTACCGACCGGAGCGTTCGGTTCAAAGGTTCGACGAGGAGGTGAACGATGGCACTGGGAATCATGCGCTGGAACCTGCCCGGCTCGGGAGGATCCGACGCGTACATGAAGCAGGCGAAGGAGGACTGGATTCCGACAGTCCTCCGCCAGGCGGGCGTCAAGGAGTTCCGGGCATACCGCAAGCCCGAGGAGGACCGGATCCACGTCATGGTCGAGACGGAGTTCGACTCCAACGAGCACCTCCAGGCGTGGATCGACTCCGCTGACTACGACCGCCTGAAGTCGGAGCTGGCGCAGTTCGGCGCCACGGACATCACGGACCAGACGTGGGACGCGTCCCCCGTGATCCCCAATCCGGTTCGTCCGAGCTAGTCGTCCCCGCGGTCGACTCGTCGACGCCAATTCGGGTCCCCTGAGGCGACCCTCCATGCCCGGGGGACTCGCAGGCGGCTGCGGGGGCGTCCCGCCCACGTGACCCTTGCGGGACACCCCTCTCTCCAAACATATGTTTAGGCCGGCCGATCTTCCTCGACGAGGATCGTAAGCCTTACGGATCGAAGGACGGTCGCGGCCCTCGGTCGCGACGCCCTCCGACGGCGACTTGAAGCAAGGTGGAACATGGGTCTGGACGAGCGAGGCCGCTACGGTTTCGGCCCTGCGGCACGACTGCCAGCCGAGATTCAGGACCTTCTGGGGATCAGGTTCTTCAATGATCTGCCGGAGGGCCCCATCCGGGACTCCGTGGAGGGGTACCTGGCCATGCCGGAGTCCAGGCGAGGACCCAACTCCATCGCCCGCCGCATCGTTGCCGATGCCGTCAGCCGCGAGCGTGAACGGGTGCGACGGGAGCGTCCGTCGTTCCGGGTCGCCACGGGGTCGCAGCGGGCGGGGGCATCAGACGACGGGGCGAACATGGAGCTACCGCCCGATACGATCGTACGAGACAGGAACCCGGATCGGATGCAGGGCCCTGGTCTCCCGGGTTCGCTCGCCTCTTCCGGGATCAAGCACGTCCCTGGGATCATGGGCCTCCCGGGTGCCGGTACAGGCGTGACCGCCCACCGCTCTGGCTCCGGCACGGGCGCGACCGCGACCCCTCCGAGCCCCGGCACCAAGACGGGCGGGACTCCAGGTACTGCGGCCAACGTTGAGAGTAGCGGCACGGGCGCAACGGCCACCCCACCGGCTTCCGACACGGGCGCGACGCCCACCCTTCCGGGTCCCGGGACCGAGGCGGCGTCCAACGCTGCGGCGCCCCACACGACGGTCGAGGGCCGCCCTCACACCTTGTTCGAGTTCGCGGAGTCCGGCGCCGTGCCTGAGGAACCGTCGGACCGTCTGCCCGAGGACGTGGTAGCCGCCAGACACTCCTTCGGCGACTACCGTCTGCTCCATGCCCGCAGAGACCTCCAGGGCATGCCCACCGGGTGGCCCACGGCCTTCCCGGAGCTGGACCGCAACGGAATGCGCTTCGTCCCGGGCAACCTCTACATGGTGGAGGGCCCCGTCGCGTCCGGGAAGACGTCTCTCTTGCTGGAGATCCTTCGCAGACACGCGTCCTTGGTGGGTCACGGTCGGGAGAGCTCCGCGCCGGCGGTCTTTCTCCCCGGAGGCGAGCGCTCCGCCGAAGCGTATGCCCGTCTCCTGCGCCGCGAGGCCACTGCGCCCCTCGACGGAGGCGAACGTCGGCGAGAGCTGCCGAGCTCCGCCGTCCACCGCTGGCTACGGGAAGGAGAGGCGCTCTCCGACAGGGACGGGGCGCTCCTGGACGGCGCGGCGCGGAGGCTGGACCAACTGATCGCCACGGGGCGATTCGCGATCGCCAACCGAGCCGACGCCGAGCTCTACGGGGGTGATCTGGTCGCGTGGCTTCGAGCGGCGACGACCGAGTCCGATCTCCCTCATTCCCTGGTGCTCATCGACGACCTCCACGCGTGGATGACACCGCCGGGACCCCGCGCGGGTTCGCGCAGGGAGCGCACGGTCGAGCTGATCTCGGCGCTCCATGCCATCGCCCGGGGAGGGCGGCGGGGGCGCGGATTCGCCGTGCCCGTCGTGTTCTCCATCGCCACTGAGCTGAACGGCCATCCTGGTACCGTCAGCATGGTGGATCCGGGGGTCTCGGCGGCCGAGGTGCGGGGGATCCTGCGGCTGACACCTCCAGAGGACGGAGCTTCCGGAGTCACGCTGGCGAAGAACGACCTGGGACCCAGCGGGGTCACGTTCCTCCTCGACCTCGCCCGCCCGGCGGCGGATCGGTAGGCGCCCTCGGCGTTTCCGTCGGATCCGCGGGCGCCTGGGCAGCGCCGCCGGGTGGGCTGGCCGGGCACCGCGACAGTCGCCGGGTGGGCGATCCGTACCACGCCCCGGCGCCTCGTTCAGGCCAAGCCGAGACGCTCCAACACCTCGACGGGGGGGCCGTCCCAGCTCGCCAACGGGACGTTGCCCCGAAAGCCCAGATCGGCCATTCCCTCTTCGGTGGTCCAGAAGCCCGTCGACGCGAGGTCGCGAAAGCGAGCGAAGAAAAGGGCCGCGGCGCGGTCCTCCGGGGCGGCGTCCGGGACGTAGCGGATCCGGTCGCAGATCTGGCGCTGGCGCTCGGCGGTGAGGTTCGTGAACCGATCGCCGAATCGCTCGGTCGCCTCCGTGTCCAGCCAGACCAGGCCTCCCCGGATCAGTACCCTCTCACGCTCGTGGGACGGGTACGGCGCGCTGACCCACTCGTCGATGAACTCGGGCACGCCGACCTCGCTCGCCGCCGGCGACCGGTCATCGCTGGGGAGGATGAGGTCGCACAGCGCGCGCACGGTTCGCATCTCGTCGTCGGTGAGCACGCCGTCCCAGGGCACGGTGGGGGCGATGAGGTCGGGATCGGCCGGCGTGCCCCGGGCCAGCGGATTGGACGGGGTGATCGCGTCGGAGACGGTTGAGCGGCCGTCCGGTTCGCACGCTTCGGATGCCACAACCGGAGCGGCAGTGGCAGCGGCCATGATCTTCAGCGCCGTGCGCCGGCTGACCCTCGACCCTGAGGCTCCGCCGAGCTCCTCCCCTCGGGACGCCCGGTCGGTTTCTCGCGTGGGCCGTGAGCCCGGCGGCGGCGGTTGTATCACCGGCAGCTTCCTCTCGCCCGAGTCATCCATCGAACGACTCCCGAGACACGGCCATCACAGGCTCCTCGATCTCAGCTGCTCCACGATGTACTCCGACGTGCGCCACGCCAGGGCCATGATCGACAGGGTAGGGTTCTTGTCCGCGTTGCTCACGAAGGGACCGCCGTCGGTGACGAACAGGTTGGGCACCTCCCAGGCCTGACAGTAGGGGTTCAGCACCGACGTTGTGGGATCGTCCCCCATGCGCACGCCGCCGACCTCGTGAATGATCTGTCCGGGATTCAAGATGGCCTTCGCCCCGTCCGTCTGGACGTCCGAGAGGACGCGGCCGCCCATGCTCTCGATGATCTCCGCGAAGGTGCCGTGCATGTGGGCGGCCTGGTTCAGCTCGTGGCTCGACCATCGCCAGTTGAAGCGCAGGACCGGAATGCCCCACTGGTCCACCGTGTCGGGGTCGATCTCGCAATAGCAGTCCTCGTTGGGGATCATCTCGCCTCGGCCGTCGAAGTACATGAACGAGCCGTAGTACCGCCGGCAGTCCTCCTTGAACTCCAGGCCGTACGAGCCGCCCGTCAGCGGCTCGATGCCGCGGAAGGCTCCGTAGCCCGGCATCCGGCGGCCGCCCCCGAACTCGATGTGGTACCCGCGGGCGAAGTCCAGACGGCCGGCCAGCTGCTCCTGGTAGAGCCACCACGGCATGTACATGTGCATGGCGCTGGCACCGTCCTCATTGTGGGGCGGCAGGCCCTCGAGGGCCGGGACCTGACCGAAGATCCCGGCCCCTACCGTGTCCATGATGTACTTGCCGACGACGCCGTTTCCGTTGGCGACGCCGTCGGGGTAGGTGGAGCTCGTCGAGTTCAGGAGGATGCGGGCGGACTCGCACGCGCTCGCTGCCAGGACGACCACGTCGGCCGAGGCATGGCGGTCCTGACGGCTGACCTTGTCGATGTAGTTGACACCAGTGGCGCGGCCTCTCGCGTCCACCGTGACCTCGCGGACCATGGCGTCGGTCAGGATGTCCAGGTTGCCCGTGGCCAAAGCGGGAGGCAACAGCACCGTCGTGGACTGGAAGTTGGCCTTGATCGAGCAACCGCGCCCGCAGGGCGTCGCCCAGAAACACGCGGCCCGGGACCGCATGGAGTCCGCCAGCACCCGTTGCGCCAGCGCGTTCCCGGGATGGAGCATGGCCGGCAGTCGCTCCGCGTCCTGCTTGCGGGTCAGGATGGCCAGATGAGCCGGGATCACCCCGATCCCCAGATCCTCGCACGCCGCGGCGGTCAGAAGCTCATAGGCCCGGGGCGCCGGAGGAGGCTGGAGGATCCCCGGCGACGAATCCGGCGTGTTCTCCAGTCCCTCGTTGGAGCCGTAGATGCCGATCAGCGCCTCGGTCCGGTCGTAGTAGGGCGCCAGGTCCTCGTAGGAGAGAGGCCAGTCGAAGCCGAGTCCATCCCTGCTGTATGGCTTGAAGTCGTACTCCCCCATGCGCAACGAGATGCGCCCCCAGTGGTTGGTCCTCCCCCCCAGCATCCGGGCGCGCCACCACAAGAAGTCGACGCCCGGGGCGCTGGTGTACGGCTCCCCTGGGACCTGCCAGCCGCCGTCCACCGTGGCGTCGTAGAACCCGAATGGCTTGTCCGGCGTCCCGGCACCCCGGAGCGGGGCGTCTTTGGGCAGCTGGAACATGGGGGTTTCGGTCACCGGGTCGTAGTCCCGGCCGGCCTCGAGAAGCAACACGCGCAGTCCCGATACGGCCAGGATGTAGGCAGCCATGCCGCCACCGGCGCCAGATCCGACGATCAGGGCGTCGTAGTGTTGGTCCTGCGGGGCTTGCCGACTGATGGGATCCTCCGTGTTCCAGGTCACGCGCCCGATGGGGGGACCGACGGGGCGGCGGCGGCCCCGACCGGCTCTCCGCCGCCCCGGAACAGCGCCGCTACGGTTTCGTCATCGTACGGAGCGCTGCGCAGGCTGACCAGCACGTACACCAGCGTCGACGTGAGAAGCGCAGGGAAGACCTCGTGGATCACCGACGAGAGGGACGACTCCCTCCACAAGATCAGGGCCGCCGCACCCGCCGCGAGCGACGCCACGGCCGCCGCGCCCGTGCCCTTGCGCCAGTAGAGGCCCAGCAGAACCGCTGGGAAGAAGCACGCGCCGTAGAGACTTCCCGACAGGACGGTGAGCGAGACGATGCCCCCGGGTGGCTCGAGGGCCAGCACGGCCGTGATGGCCGCGAACAGCGCAACGAACCAGCGTGTGGCCCGGAGCTCGGCAGCCTCGGCTCGGGCTCCCCGGACGACGCCGACCACGTCGCGCTCGAAAGTGGATGCCGTCACCAGCAGCACGCTGTCGAGCGAGGACATGGCGGCGGCGACCATGGCAACGAGGAGGAACGCCGCGACGCCCGCCGAGAAGACCCCTTCGAGGGCGAGGAGCTCCGGGACCACCAGGTCGGTGTCGGTCAGGCCGTCGGGGAAGATGCGCCGGGCGTAGAGCCCGATCGGCACGAGCAGCGTGTACACGCCCGCGAACGTGAGGGTCGAGACGACCGCCCCGGTTCGGGCCGCCTGCGGGCTCTCCAGCGCATAGAACCGGGACAGCTGACGGGGCTCGACGACGAACTTGACGACGCCGGCGAAGACCACGCCGAGGAGAACCGGTAGCGGTAGCACCCCGTCCAGCTGGAAGAGGGCCTCGCCGCCTGGCTGATCCCGGACGTCCAACACCGAGCCCAGCCCTCCCGCAGCGCGCACGGTACCGACCGACAGGAGCACGGCGGCGAACATCATCACGATGCCCTGGACCGCGTCGGTCTTCACCACCGAGATGAAGCCACCGATGAGGGTGTACAGCATCACGACCAGGAAGACGATGCCGATGGCCGGCTTGTACGGGATCTCGAGGAAGACCTCGACCAGGTTGCCGATTCCCTTGTAGACGGCCGTCATGTAGAGCAGGCTGGAGAACACGACGATCAGGGCCGCCAGGACGCGCGCCGTCTGACTGCCGAACCGGAAGCCGATGAAGTCGGGGATGGTGAGTGAGCCCAACGCCTCCGTGAAGGCTCGAAGTCGGGGTGCCACCGCGACCCAGGCGAAGAACGAGAAGCCCACGACTCCGGGGATCAGCAAGAGCCAGCCGACTCCCCACTCGTAGGCCTGACCGCTGAAGCCGACGAAGCTGTTGGTGCTCGAATAGGTGGCGAAGAACGAGATCCCCACCACCGCCCCACCCATCGAGCGCCCCCC
>JBDHLD010000245.1:0-3060 GCA_039586035.1 Gemmatimonadota bacterium
TATTGGACGCGAATCCGGAGTGAGAATATGAGTGCAGGACGTTTGGGCGTGGCCGCGGTGGCGATCGCTGTGTCGGCGTGCGGCGGAGGAATCAGCGTAAACAGCGACTGGGACCCGGCGATCGACTTCGCCGGCTACCGGACTTTCGCGGTACTGGACGAGGCGAGCGGTGAGCCGCTGCCCGCGTTCACCGATCAGCGGGTGAAGTCGTCCATCGCAAGCGTCCTGACCTCCAAGGGCATGGAGCAGGTGGACAATCCGGACAACGCGGACGTCGCCGTGGGCTACCAGTTCACGTCGGAGCAGCGTTCCTCGTACCAGACCGTCAACACCGGTTGGGGCGGGTACGGCTACGGGGGCTACGGCGGCTGGTACGGCGGTGGCATGAGCGTGGGGACGAGCACGACCACCGAGCGGCGCTACGAGGTGGGCTCGCTCGTCATCGCCGTGTTCGACACCGAGATGGAACAGATGGTCTACGCCAGCACCGGCTCCAAGACGCTCGAAGATCGGCAGATGACGCCGGAGGAGTCGCAGGCCCGCATCGACGAGGCGGTCCAGACGATTCTGAGGGACTTCCCGCCGGGAAGCTGACGGGAGGGGTCGAGACGGAGCCTCGGTAGGTCCCCCCGGGGAGCCACCGCAGATCCGACTCGCCTGGATCACTGCGTGGATCGCCCGCGGCCCTTTTGGGTCGCGGGCGATTCTCGTAGGAGCTAGCTTCGCCCTCCCTCGGGAACCGTTACCAATGGAGGCTCCATGCAGCACTGCCGCGGCCTCGCTCTTTCGCTGGCCCTCGGCGCAGTTCTTCTGACCACGCTCGTCTCGACCCCCACCGACGGGCAGGCTCAGACCTCGCCGTATGATCTCCCCATCCGAGAGCACGTCTTCGATAACGGGCTCCGCCTGCTCGTCCTGGAGCGTCCGGGTGATCCCAGGGTCGCCGCCAAGATCTTCACCGACATGGGAGCCATCCACGAGATCCCGGGCCAGTTGGGCGCCGCCCATTTCATGGAGCACATCATGTTCAAAGGGACCCCGACGCTGGGGTCCAGTGACTGGGCGTCGGAGGCGCCCATCCGGGAGCGTATGTGGGAGGTGGAGAAGGCGCTGCTTGCCGAAAAGGACCGTGCTCGGAACGATATCCGCCAGCGCGGCGTGATGGACGACTACCGTCACGCCGCGACCACGCCGGAGATGGACCGGCTCCGCGCCGAGCTCGATTCCCTCGAGCGTGAGGCGGCCAGGTACAGGGAAAGCGCCGCCATGAAGCGATGGTATCAGGCGTACGGCGGCACCAACCTGACGGCCACCACCGAGCAGGAGTACATGAAGTTCGACATCGAGCTGCCGGTGGAGCGGGTCGACCTCTTTCTCCGCGTGGAGGCCGACCGCATGAGCAACACGATCTTCCGCGAATTCGAGCAGGAGCGGATGATCTTGGTGGAGCAGCGTCTGGGTGACCTGAACCGGCCTTCGACGCCGTACTACGAGCAGATGAACGCCCTGGCCGGCGTCGTGCACCCGGTGTTCTGGCCCGAGGGCTACATGACCGACTTCTACGAATACAGTCGGCACTATCAGCGCTACCTCTACGACACCTACTTCGTGGTCAACAACACGACGCTCGTATTCGTCGGTGGCGTGTCGTTGGACGAGATGATCCCCAAGGTGGACCACTACTTCGGCTGGATGGAGCCGTCGCCGGAGCCTCTCCGGACAGCGGCTGTCGAGCCGCCTCCCGCCGCCGAACGGCGGCTCGTCTACCGCAACGACGAGATCGAGCCGCGGGTGGAGTTTCGCTACCAAATACCGGGCGTGGGCCATCCGGACCGCCCCGTGTTCGACGTCCTTGGCGAAGTTGCCGCGCGGACCATCGGTGCCGCCCTGAGCCAGTCCGGCATCGACGGTAGCGTGAACGTCAACACGCGAGTGGTGCACACCACGCGCTTCGGCGTGCCCGGGACCATCAACTTCGAGGTCGTCCTGGCGGACGAGCAGCAGCTCGAGGCCGCCGAGGCGGTGCTGGCGGCAGCGGTGGAGGCACTGAATCGTCCGGCCGACCCGGAGCTGGTCGCCAGGGCGCAGAAGCGGTTGCGGACCAACTGGCATCGCACCGCCCGGGACGCCAACGTCCTGGCCTTCGAGATCGGACACTTCCAGACCATGGATCGGTGGCAGACGCTCCCCGAGTACCTCCAGGCCAGGGACGACGCGACGCCGGACGACATCGCCCGGGTCGCGGCGCTCTACTTCGTTCCGGACAATCGGTCGGTGGGAGTGGCCCGGTCGCGTACGCCTCGGGGACGTCCGGCCACGGAGGATCAGCCATGAGGACGCTCGCCCGTAGCGGCTTGCCCACGGTAGCGGTGCTCCTGACCGCCGCGGGGCTTGCAGGTCCCGTCGACGCGCAGGACTACACGCACCCACGCGAAATGGACCTGCCGGCGTCCGAGTTCGAGCGGCCGGATCCCGACGACATCCGCCTGACGCTGGACAACGGTCTCGTGGCCTACGTGGCCGAGGACCACCGGGCGCCGCTGGTGACCTTTACCGCCTTCGTGGCCGGAGGCACGGCCGACCGGGAGCCAGGGGAAGCGAGCGTCGTGGGAGCCGCGCTTCGACGCGGCCCCGCCTCGATGAGCCGGGGCGACTTCCGGGCCGCGCTGGACGAGATGGCGGCGGACTACAGTGTGTCGGTCAGTCACGAAGAGATAGAAGTCACGCTGGACGTGCCCGCGGAAGATGCCTGGGCGGCACTGCAGCTGTTCGCCGCGACGCTGCGGGAACCCGCGTTCGAGACAGGTGACGCGCCGGCCGGAGGTCGCACGACCCGGGCCGAGGGCATCGACTGGGACAGCTCCATCGCAGGTGCCATCGACGCCTTCCAGGCACACCTGTTCGATGGCCATCCCTACGGCCGTGTTCCCTCGGCGGAGGAGCTGGGTGCGGCCCGACGTGGCGGCGCCCAATCGTTCCACGGCCGGTATTTCGTCCCGGCGAACACGGTGCTGGCGATCGCGGGCGACTTCGACGTGGCGGCAGCGCGGCGGCAGACCG
>JBDHLD010000246.1:0-5080 GCA_039586035.1 Gemmatimonadota bacterium
ACCTTGCTCCGAGCCGCCCGTCCCACTTCCACGCGCCAGGGTTCGTCGAGCAGCAACCGTGTCGTGGCGCCAGCGATGCCGGTGGCATCCCCCACCGGCACCAGCAGCCCCGTGCCGCCATCCTCGATGATCTCGCCAGGGCCGTGCGGACAATCGGTCGAGACGGCCGGCAAACCCAAACCCTGCGCTTCGATGAGAGCGTTGGGCAGGCCTTCGTTCTCGCTGGTCATGAGGAACAGGTCCGCCTGACGCATCACCGTGTACGGATTGTCTACGAAGCCCAGCCAACGGACCGAGCCCTCGATGCCCAGCCGGCTCGACAATCGTCGGAGTGCTCGCCGCTCCGGCCCGTCGCCGCAGATCCAGAGTTCCGCCGAGCACGCCGACAGCACCTCGGCGAACGCACGCAGCATCAGGTCGTAGCGCTTCGGGCGAAAGAGCCGGCCCACCGCGACGATCACGGGTGTGCCCGTGGGCCGCTGAAGCGGTGGTGGCTCCTGGGCGAGCGCATCGATCAGCTCGAAATCCGTGGGATTCGGAACGTACTCGATCGCATCCACGAGCCACGGGTAGTGCGCCGCTACCGCCTCACCCAAGCCACGTGAGTTCACGACCACCCGATCGGCGCGCCCGTAGACCCTTCGCGCGACGACCTTGCGTATGCCCCGGTCGTTCTCCTGCGGATGCGCCCCGATCCTCGCCACCCACCGGGGCCGACGTGGGGCGCCTCGCAGCGCCCAACCGGTGACGAGGCTGGTGGCGTTCACGTTGCTCAGCACGACATCGGGCTCCGTCGCTTCGATCAAGCGGCGAAGGCGACGGGCGGTGGCCAGAAAGGTGTGCGCGCCGCGGTACCCCAACACGTGAACCGTTACGTCGTCCGGGAGGGGATAGGCGACGTCGGGCCGGAGCAAGGCAAGCGCAGGGTGGATCTTGTCACGATCGAAGCGTCGAAGCAGCGTGCTGGTCACACGCTGTGCTCCCCCCGTGGAGAGCGTGGTGCTCACGACGAGCGCCCGCGCTGGGCGTTCAACCATCCCGATTGGCCCCGGCACCACCCTTGCGCGCCACGACCAGGTGGTCACAGGGATAAAGCCGCGACATTCCCAACGCCCGGTCGACCAGGCCGAGGAGCCGCACGAGGACCACGTAGTTCACCAGCCAGGTCGGCCAGCGCAACAAGGGCAGGGTTCCCAGCGTGCTCATCATCAGCCCGCTGGCTCCGTGGCCCAGAAACGTGAAGATCCCCCCCGTCGCGTCGATCGCGATCACGTCCAGGCCGGCACGCTCGCAGAGCGCGCGCAGGCCGAACTCCGTGAACCGGAAATAGTCGTGTGGCGCCTCGTGCATTACCGAGAGGTGGGGCACTGTGAGGATCAAGGTGCCGCCCGGGGCGAGCACCCGGGACAGCTCGGCCAGGGCGTCCCAAGGTCGCGGCAGATGTTCGAGTACCTGAGTGCAGAGAGCGCATGCGAAGGAACCCGAAGCTACCTCCGGCATGGCTTGGACGTCGACCAGGAGGTCCACATCGCCCGATCGATCCTCGATGTCGACCGACACGACCTCGCTCCCATGCTCAGCCAGCAACGCACGATACGGCGAGCGCCCCGAGCCCGCGTCGAGACATCGGCCGGTGGCGTGTCGCGCGATCGCCCGCGAGAGCGAGGAATGGAGTCGCCATCGCGCCAGCGACAGAGTATGCAGCTTCCCAGCTCGGGCGAGGGTCTCCTCGAGTCGGGCACGCCGACGGTGCAGTGGCGAATTCAAGGCATGACGTTTGCGAGAGCTGCGGAGCCGGACATCCGGTCGGATCGCCGAGGAGCAGCGCGGTATCGCCGGCGTGCAAGCTGGAAGCCGGTCCACGCGGACGCAACAGACGCTCCGGTCGAGCCCGCCGACACCGGGAAGACTCCGCACGTTTGGCCGGGGATCTCCCGACAGCGCCGCGTCCGCAGTAGTATTCATCTTTGGGTGCGAATGGCCCCCAATCTTCCTCTCTCTAGCTCCTGAACCGCCATGTCCATGGTCCCCACACGGCTCCGTACGACACTCGTTTCGCTCGTCTTCCTGACCGTTGCCTGTGCCGTTTCTTCGGAAATGCCCGAAACTGCGGAGGATCAGGAATCCGGGCTTCCAGCAGGTCATCCGGTCATCGATGGGCCCGGTGCCGAAGGGTCTCTTTCGGGGGAAGCCACCGGAGTCGTCCTGGAGACCCAGGACGGCGGCGGGTACACCTACGCCAGGGTGGACTTCGATGGTGTCGAGCGCTGGATTGCCGGGCCGCCCGTCGTTCTGGTGGCCGGGGATACGGTGTCCGTGCTGGACATGGTGAACATGGGCCGGTTCCAGAGTGACGGGTTGGGTCGGGAGTTCGACGAGCTGTTCTTCACCAGCGGATTTCGGCGGGCCGGACCGGGGGCAGCCCCAGCCGAGGGTGGATTGCAGTACGAAGGCTCGGTGGAAGAGGTCCTCGTCACGCAGTCGTACGTGATCGCGTTGGTGGACTCGGGCGAGGAATCGGTGTGGATCGCCGCGCCCGTGACGGAGATCCACGAAGGAGACAGGATCGGCTGGAACGCCGGTTCCCTCATGACAGGATTCTGGAGTCCGTCCCTCGAGCGCAGCTTCGACGAGATACTCTTCGTCTCTCGCGTGTTCGTCCTGAACTAGGTGCCCGGCACTGCAACCGAACCCGCTCGCTGATCCTGGCGGCACCGGTGGCCAGAGCAGGACAGGCCGCACCGATGGCCGGGGTAGGACAGGCCGAGCGATGACCGGAACGGATCAGCCCTGAACGCGCCTTCGTATGCCCCTCGGGCCTGGCGCGGAGTCACTACTCGCGTCACTGCTCCACGTCGTGCCTTGCGACTGCGGAGATCCTGTTCTCCCACTCGTGGCGGGGTAACTTCCCAGATGAGTGATCGCGAAGCTCAACAGGGAGAGCTTTCTTGGTAGCACCGCTCGGTACCGACCCGGGGCGACGTGCCTCCGGCGAAGAGAGGACGATGCGGCGCGAGCTGCCGAGGCCGGCGTGACAAGACGGTGGGGCGTCAGATGGGCGGCTGTGGGGATCTACGCACCCTCCGTCGGCTACGAGCTGATCCTGGACGATCCTCTCGTCACCGTTCTCAACCAGGATGTCGCGGCCGATCGACCGGCGTTCGGTCGTTTTTTCGTCACCAGCCTATACGCCGGCACGGGGTTCGAAAACCAGAACAACAACTTGTATCGGCCGCTGTCCAAGAGCTCTTTTGCCCTGGACTACCTGGCTGCGGGAGGGCGCTTCGACCCGCGTCGGATGCGCTGGATCAACGTGCTGCTCTACGGGCTCAGCGCAGCCCTGGTGTTCGAGCTCGTCCTGCTGTTGGCACCTGGCGCCGGCGCTGTCCCCCGCGCCACAGCTACAGCGTTTCTGTTCCTGGTCCTTCCCTCACACCTCGAGACGGTCTGCAGCATCAAGCATCGCGAGGAGATCCTTGCCCTGCTCTTCGGTCTGCTCGCGTGGCTTGTGGTCGAGAAGACGCGGGCGACTGGTCGGTGGGCCTCAGCGGTACTCGCGGGTGGGCTGTTCCTGCTGGCGCTCCTCAGCAAAGAGAGTGCGATCCTGCTCCTCGGAGTCCTGCTGCTCCGCCATTGGGCCTTGGCCCGAGGGGACGGAGCGCAACACCGATACCCTCGATTCGTTTGGACCTTCCTGGGCGCCTCCGTCGCCTACGCCGCGCTGCGATGGAACGCCCTCGGAACACCCCTCTCTCCGCCCGGCACGCGGAGCTACTATGCGGCGGAGGTGGGAATCGTGGCCCGCGTGTTCGCTTCCAGCGAGACGTTCCTGAGATACTACGTCTGGGACCAGTTCGTGGGCCTGAAGCTCAACCCGGCACTCAGCTCTCCGTTCGTCATTGCCCACGCGCCCGTGGTCAATGCGTCCAACACACTTTCGTTCGTGCTCGTGGCCGGGGTCGTGGCAGCCTCGATCTTGCTCTGGTTGCGCCGCGAGTCGCTGCTCGCGTTCGCCCTCGCGTTCTTTGGTCTGACCTCCCTGCTCACTCTGCACGCCTTCCCTATTGGGACGGCGGGGGCGTTCCGCCTTCAATTCACGCCATCCTTCGGCCTCGCGCTCGCCCTCGTCCTCGCGATCGAGCGCTCGGTGGCGCGTCTGGAGGGGAGGCTCCGTCCGACCGCCGGCGCGATCCTCTGCGCAGTGCTCGTGGTCTTCTACGCGTCGGTTACGCGGGATCGGATGCCGATCTTCGCCAACAACGGGGCGCTCTTCGATTATGCCGCCGCGGTCGAGCCTCGAGATCCGATGAGCCCGGCCGCCGCGGGCCGTTACTGGGACCAGAAGCAGGATCCGGAGCGTAAGCTGGAGCGATACGGCCAGAGTCTAGCGCGGTTCCAGTCCTATCTGGAGCGTCCGGAACTCTTCGACGAACGCGCTCACGATGCCCTGACGGTGGTCGCTACGGAGGTCGCGCTCGCGCGCGTGGACACGCGCCCTTCGGAGGCGCTCCAGCTGGCCGACCTGGCGATCCTCGAGTTCGATCGTCTGCGCGTGCTCCGCGCTGGACTGACCGATTCGAACGCCGTGGCCCCGTATTACGTGAAGGCTCTCGCGCTCGTTCGTCTCCAGCGCACCGACGAGGCCATCGCCGTATCCCGCCAGGGATTGGCGATCGCTCATCACCGTGGACTCGCCGATCTCCTTCACTCCCTGGGAGGATAGGAGGTAGGGACAGGATGACCCTCCACGACCCCGCAACGGCGTTCACTGCCATCGCCGCCGGCCCAGGACGGGAAGGCCCGCCGATCGCGCAGCCGTCCACGGTCTCTGGCCGTGGATGCGCCGCGAAACGTTTCTGGCTGCGGAACTGTCGCGGTGGGGCCTGCGCTCGGATCGCCGCGCTTCTCCCTGACGGTGGTCCGGTGAGGATTTCAGCCCTCCACGCGGCCCTGTGATGCAATACTCGTCCGCGCCGACGAGCGCGGGAATCCCACGCTTCGGTGATCGAGGCCACGGCCCGTGGGTCGTGTTGTCCATCATGGCGGTTGCGTCCGCGCTACATGCCTTGGGTTACTGGGC
>JBDHLD010000247.1:0-3055 GCA_039586035.1 Gemmatimonadota bacterium
GGTCGTTGGAGGGCGGGGTCTCCGGTGTGGCGCCTTGGGCCCCGCTCCTTGTCCCCACGCGGCCCCTTCCCCACCCTTACGCCGTCGTCATCCTGGCTGCTGGAGCCAGCGCCCAAGACCGAGGAGACATGACCCCGATGCGCCGTTTCCGAGCCTCCCACATCCCCTCCAGGCCCCGTCGGCGGGTCCGTCCTTCGACGCCCTTGGGCCTGGCCGTGGCCCTCCTCACCACGCTTGCCTCTGAACCCGCCCCTGCCGCCGCCCAGGACACGTACGACGTCGTGCTGTCCGGCGGCAGGGTCATGGATCCCGAGACGGGTCTGGACGCAGTCCGGAACGTGGGCATCCGCGGTCAGACCATCGTGGCGATCTCCGAAGATGCTTTGCAGGGCGACGTGGTCGTCGACGTGTCGGGGTTGGTGGTGGCGCCGGGGTTCATCGACCTCCATGCCCACGGCCAGACCAACAGGGCCAACGAGTTCCAGGCCCGGGACGGGGTGACCACCGCCCTGGAGCTCGAGAGTGGCGTGCCCGACGTGGCCGCCTACCTGCGAGGCCGACGTGGCGACGCCGTCATCAACTTCGGAGCGAGTATGTCCCACGGCTCGGCGCGGGCCTGGATCATGCCCGAGTACGCCGACGAGGTGGCCGAGGCTCGGCGCATCCTCGAGGAGCTCGAAAAGGGGGAGCTTTCGCTGGAGCAGGAGATCGCCCTGGACGACGCCCTCTCCGCCAGCCGCTACGATCCCCTCTCACCCGACCAATACCCGGCCCTGCGTGAGAGGCTGATGCAGGGCGTGGCCGAGGGCGCCCTCGGGATCGGCATGGCCCACCAGTACTATCCGGGCGCGACGTACGACGAGATCTTCCGCGTCTTCGAGATGGCGGGCCAGGAGAATCTGCCCATCTACACCCACGTGCGCTCCATGGGTGTCTCCGCGGTGCAGGAGGTCATCGCCAACGCCCTGGCCACGAGGGCTCCGCTCCACATCGTGCACCTGAACAGCTCGAGCCTCTGGGACATCCAGACCAACCTGGACCTGGTGCGCGGAGCCCAGGAAGCCGGCGTCGACGTGACCACCGAGGCATATCCCTACACGGCCGCTTCGACGAGTCTGCAGTCGGCCATCTTCGACGAGGGATGGCAGGAGCGCCTCCAGATCGGCTACGGGGACCTCCAGTGGCAGGAAACCGGAGAGCGCCTCACCGAGAAGACCTTCTACGAGTACCGGGAGAAGGGCGGCATCGTGATCATCCACATGATGAAGCCCGACTGGATCGAGGCCGCCATGGCCGCACCCCACGTGATGGTCGCCTCCGACGGCATGCCCTACGACCCGGGGGCTCACCCGCGCAGCGCAGGGACGTTCGCGCGCTTCCTGGGCCGTTACGTGCGGGACGACGGCGTGCTCTCGCTCATGGACGGCCTCCGCAAGATCACCCTCATGCCGGCCCAACGCCTCGAGACGGTGTCGCCGCAGATGCGTCGAAAAGGCCGGGTGCAACTGGGGAGCGACGCCGACGTCACGGTGTTCGATCCCGCGAAGATCATCGACACCGCCACGTTCGAGGACGACCTGTCGTACTCCGAAGGCATCGAGCACGTCCTCGTGAACGGCAGCTTCGTGGTCAAGGACGGGCAGAACGTGGAGGGAGCGCGCCCTGGGCAAGCGGTCGTCGGGCGGAACGTCGTCTTCTAGGCACGCCGCGCTTCCGGTCTGACCGAGGCCGAGCGGGCCGCTCCCGCGGAGCAACGACCCCGCTGGGTCCGCGCTCGACTGCGCTCCCCGCGCTAGACGCCCGCCGCCACCTCCCGCCCGAGCCGGACGGTCAGCTCGGCGATGGCCTCGACGTCGGCTTGCGTGGTTCGGAAGTTCGTGACGCAGCCCCTCAACGCGTAGACGCCGTCGATGACGGCGTTGGACACGAAGGCCTCGCCGCCTGACTGCATTCGGGCGAGCACGGCCTCGTTGATGGCGTTGAGACGATCCCGGTTCTCCGGATCCGAGCGGTCTATGCCGGGCGGTACGTATCGGAAGCAGGTGATGCTCAAGTGATGCATGAGAGCTTCGAGCTCATCAGTTTTATCGACAACGGAGTACAGATGTCGTGCCAGTGCCATGTCGTCCCCGATCATCTCGAGGTACGCCCGACGACCCACCTGTTTGAGGCCCAGCCAGACCTTGAGCGCCCGAAACCCCCTGGAGTTCTGCGGGCCGTATTCGAAGAACGAGATGGGCGCCTCTCCGTCGCCCTCGTCGAACCGGTAGTAGGGCGGCAGGTACGAGAAGGTCGTCCGCAGCGCCTCGGCGTCACGTACCAGGGCGCAGCCGGCCTCCAGAGGGGCGTACAGCCACTTGTGGGGATCCACGGCGACGGAATCGGCTCTGCAGATGGCTTCGAGGTCCGGAGGAGCACCCGGTGCCTGGGCGGCCAGCGCGCCGTACGCGCCGTCCGCATGAAACCAAAGCCCCTGGTCCTCGCACAGGTTGGCGATCACCGGCAACCGGTCGACGGCCCCCGTGCCCACGGCACCGGCGGTGCCGACAACCATCAAGGGGTGGTCTCCTGCCGCCCGATCGGCCTCGATCCGCCGCTCGAGCGCCGCCATGTCCATTCGCCCCTGCGGATCCGTCCGTATCCAGCGCACCGCCGCAGTCCCCAGCCCGAACATGTCCGTGGCCTTTTGGATCCACGTGTGCGTGTCGGCTGAGCAGTACACCCGCAGGCGCCCATGGTCGGCCGACGCCGCACCCCGCTCCCTGATCGGCCACGGCGCCTTGCTGTGGCGGGCCGCCAAGAGGCCCACGTAGTTCGCCATGGCGCCGCCGCTCACCAGGATCCCTCCGCAGTCGGCCGGATAGCCGATCAGCTCCGCGATCCAACGTACCGTCTGGACCTCCATCTCGGAGGCCATGGGGGAGAGATTCCAGCCGGCCACGTTCGGATTGACTGCGGCCGCCAACATGTCTCCCAGAATCCCGATGGGGTGCGGTGACCCCGTGATGTAGCCGAGGAAGCGCGGGTGGCCGTTGTAGAGCGAGTGCTCGAGAAC
>JBDHLD010000248.1:0-3603 GCA_039586035.1 Gemmatimonadota bacterium
GAACATCACCTCGTCGGTGCGCCAGCTGCAGACCGGATCCGTCATAATAGAAGCGCTGGTGAAGGAGCAGTCGTTGCGGGTGGTCGGTGCCGAGTACTCTCTTGCCACGGGAAAGGTGGATTTCTTCAGCGGTGGGTGAGATCCACAGGCGACCGGCAGGAGGTCGGTTTTGCAGATCGAGGTGCTGACGGACAACCCGGATCTGTTGATCCGACGGCTGGTACTGGAGCCGGGCGAGGCCATGGTCTGGCATTCCGACCCCTGCCGGCGGTTCACCGTGGTGGTTCGCGGCGAGCGTCTGACCATAGAGTTCCGAGATACCGGCGAGCTGATTCAGGTGCCGGTCGAACCGGGGCTCGCCGAGTGGGACCAGCCGCAGTCCCGGATCCACAGGGCGATCAACTCCGGAGGTGAAACCTTCGAGGAGGTGGTGACCTTTTACCGCGATCACCCGGGCCAGGAGCCTCAGCCAGAGGCGGAACAGGGCGATTGACCAGGATGAAGTTTTCAAACCCCATCGTCATTCACTATGTAAGGGACATGGAGCGGGCCCGGCAGTTCTATCAGGACGCTTTCGGCGTGCCGGTTTCGGTATCCTCTCCCGGCTGGTCCATGCTGGATTTCGGTGACTTCGAGCTGGCCCTCCACATACTCTACCCCGGGCACGACGGGGAAGGCCCGCTGCCGCATGCCGGGCTCAATCTGGAGGTGGAGCTGATCGAGGCCGCGCAGGCCGAGGTGGAAGCGGCCGGTGGTAAAATGATCGAGCTCAGGGAGGCGGAGCCGCACATACCCGTGCGGGTGGCGTCGTTCCTGGATCCGGACGGGAATGGCTTCGAGCTGCGCCAGAACGTGGCAGGAACATAACGGGAGAGCAAGCAGGACGCTGCGGATCGCCCCTCGGGTCCTGGTCGAGGATCGGCCACGGACCATCGACTGCAATCCCGTCACCGCGCACAGGGCTTCGTGCAGCAGATCGACTGTCAGGATTTGTCCGCCAGCGTGATTCGCATCGCCCGGTCCCCGGGGGCACAATCTGCCCGTGGACACTACCGGATTCATTCTTCAGGCCAGTTACCGCACCAGCGGCGGGACGCCGGTGGTGCACCTGTACGGCCGGCTCGCTGACGGCGCCACCTTTCTGATTCGCGACCGCCGTTCCCGTCCTCACTTCTACGTACCCAGGCAGGCCGCGCCGGCCGCAACCGAGGCCGGGGCTACCCGGGTAGTGGCATCCCAGCGGCGAACCTTTGCCGGTGCCCCGGTAGCCCGGGTCGAGGTCGCCGTCCCCCAGCAGGCGCCGGAGGTGCGGGACCGGCTGCATGCCCGGGGCATCCCCACGTTCGAGGCGGACGTGCGCTTTGCGGTGCGCTTTCTCATTGACCGGGGCATCAAGGGGGGCTGCAGGATCCGGGGCGAAGCCCGGCCGGGCCCCGGGGTGGACTGGGTGTTCGATGAGCCGGATCTGGCCCCGGCCGAAGTGCGGGTGCCGCTTCGGACCTTGAGCTTCGACATTGAGACTGATCCCCGGGCCGAGCGGCTGCTGGCCATCGCCCTGTATGCCACCGAGGGGGATGGCCGGGTGCTCGACGAGGTGATCGTGGTCGACCCACAAGAGCGGCCCATGCCGGAACTGGCCATTGGTGTGACAGACGAAAAGCAGGCGCTGACCCTGTTCTGCGATCGGATCAGGGACTGGGATCCGGATGTGCTCACGGGTTGGAACGTGATCGATTTCGATCTGTCGGTACTGGCTCGGATTGCGGGCCGGGTCAGGCATCCGTTCAATCTGGGCCGGGGCTCTGGAGACATACGGATCCGGGCCGCCGAAGGCTACTTCGGCAGCGGCCACGCCAGCATGCCGGGTCGACTGGTGCTGGACGGAATGGATCTGGTGCGGGGGGCCTTTTTACGTTTCGATGAGATGAGCCTGGACGCGGTGTCCCGGCAGGTGCTGGGCGAAGGCAAGGTGCTGGAAGGGGACGTCCGCGACCGGGCTGGTGAGATCATGACGCGCTATCAGACGGACCTGAGCGGTTTTGCCTACTATGCCCGCACCGACGCGCGCCTGGCGCTGGAGGTGGTGGAGCGCTTGAATTTGGTGGATCTGGCGGTGGTGCGCAGCCAGCTCACCGGCATGACCCCGGATCGGGTGGCCGCCAGCATCGCCTCCTTCGACTTTCTCTATCTGGCGGAGCTGGCGAAGCGGAAGATCGTCGCGCCCAGCGTGGGCTCGAGCGATTCCCGGGTACACGCGGCTCAGGCCGGTGGCCACGTGTTCGAGCCGGTGACCGGCATGCATGACAACGTGTGGGTATTCGATTTCAAGAGCCTCTATCCGAGCCTGATACGCACCTTCAACATCGACCCGCTCGGATTTGTGGATGATCAGGACCACGAACCCCGGACCGATGTGATCCGACTGGAGAACGGGGCGGCGTTCAGCCGGGAACCGGCCATACTTCCCGGTCTGCTGGATACCCTGTTTCCACGCCGGGAAGCGGCCAAGCGCGCAGGCGACGGGGTAGCCTCCCAGGCGATCAAAATCCTGATGAACTCGTTCTACGGGGTGCTGGGTACGCCGGCCTGCCGGTTCCACAATCCGGATATCGCCAACGCCATCACCGGTCAGGGCCGGCATTTCCTGCAATGGACCCGGGACTGGTTCGAGCAGCGCGGTTACCGGGTGCTGTACGGAGACACGGACAGTGTGTTCGTGGGCTCGGGACTGGCAGACGCCAGCAGTGCCGAGCGGCTCGGTCAGGAACTGGCGGAGCAGCTGACAGCGGATGTGGGCGCCTACATCGGCGCGCGCTGGGGTGTGACCAGCCGTATGGAACTGGAATTCGAAAAGCTCTACACCCGTCTGTTCCTGCCTTCGGTGCGTCACGGCGCCGGGGGCGCACGCAAGCGCTATGCGGGAGTGCGGGCGCACCAGCCGGAAGAGGCGGTGGAATTCGTAGGGATGGAGGTGGTGCGACGGGACTGGACCGAGCTGGCCAAGGAGGTGCAGCGGGAACTCTATGCCCGGCTGTTTTGAGAAAAACCCTGGACAGTTATGTGGCCAACACGCCACCCCACGTGGTGGCGGCACGGCGACTGGTAGATCGCACCGGCGGGGAGCCCCCCCGGGTCATCGCGTACCGGATAACCACTTCGGGGCCGGAAGCGGTGGAACTCTGCGAGCACGAGCCCGACCGGGAGCACTACGTGGAAAAGCAGGTCCGACCGGTGGCGGAACCGGTCCTGAACGCCCTCGGTCTGGACTTCGCCCAGGTTATCCACCTGCTCGGCCGGGCTAGGGAATCGTTGAAAAATGCTGGCCAGGGAATCAGTCGGTGGTTCCCCGGATGAGCCGACCCCCCACCGGAGCCGGTGCGGGGTCGGATGTCACCAGGGCCTCAGATCGTGAAGGCGCCGGTTCTCAGCAGGTAGGTAAATTCCTCCCGCTGATCCGGATCCAGAACCTCGACGATCTCTTTGAGAGCGCCAGCAATCTGCTGCTGGACCCGCTCGGTGCTGCGCACGCGGGCGTTCAGCGTGCCCGTGAGGGCATCGGTGGTCACTGCCGGGTCGGTCAGACGGTCGGCAAGTTCCGTCACC
>JBDHLD010000249.1:0-3030 GCA_039586035.1 Gemmatimonadota bacterium
CTACGTGCGGCGCAGGGAGATGCTCCGGGAGAACCCCGACTTCACGGTCCCGTACGAGCACCCCCTGCTGGAAGAGGCGCTGGGCGAGACCCTCGGGGTGATCATCTACCAGGACCAGGTCCTCAAGGTGTGTCAGGCCCTCGCAGGATTCACGGACGGCCAGGCCGAAGGGCTGAGGCGGGCCATGAGCCGAAAGCGCTCCAGGGACGCGCTGATGAGCTACTGGGAGGCGTTCCGGGACGGGGCCGCCAGCAAGGGCGTGGACGAGACCACGGCCAAGACCGTCTTCCAGCAGGTGGTGGCGTTCAGCGAGTTCGGCTTTCCCAAGTCCCACGCCGCCGCCTTCGGCCTCCTGGCGTACCAGTCCGCGTGGCTTCGCCACTACCATCCGGTGGAGTACTACGTGGCGCTCTTCAACAACCAGCCCATGGGCTTCTACTCTCTGGACGCCCTGGGCCGTGACGCCCGCAGGAACGGCATCGAGATCCTCCTGCCCGACGTGAACCGGAGCCAGGTGCGGTGCACGGCGGAGGGAGGGAGCACTTCGACGGGCGCTCGATCCACCGTCGAGACGGCCGATACACCAAGCATTGCGCGTCATGGCGGCCCCAAACCCGACGCTCACCTCCGCGTGGGTCTCGGTTTCGTGCGGGGCTGGGGCAAGGACATCGCTCAGTGGGTCGTGGAGGAGCGTGAGCGGCACGGACCCTTCACTTCACTCCCCGACTTCCTCCGACGCACGCCTGCGGTCCTCAAGCGCCCCGCGGTGGAAAACCTGATCTGGGTCGGGGGATTCGACGCCCTGGGCCTGAGCCGCCGGGAGCTCCTGTGGCAGGCGGGCTTGTGGCTGGGCCCCGAGTCCGACGAGGACCGGCGGAGCGGCGGCCGGGAGGACCACCCCCAAACCGAGCTGGCGCTTGGGGACGCCTACATGGACCTGCCGTTCCCCGACCTGGAAGACGGCGACCGGATGCTGGCCGAGTACCGGATGCTCCGGTTCTCCACCAAGCTCCATCCCCTGTCGCTGCTCCGGCATCGGTTGCCTCCGGGGACCATCACGTCGGAACAGCTGCCGCTGCTGAAGTCCGGCACCACCGTGCGGGTAGCGGGCGTGGTGGTGGCCCGCCAGCGCCCTCAGACCGCCAAAGGGTATGTGTTTGTATTGATGGAGGATGAAGGCGGTCACATCAATGCGATTGTGAAGCCCAAGATCTACCAGCGGGATCGCTCGGCCGTGCGCATGGAACCCTTCGTGTGGGTGGAGGGACGGCTCCAGAAGGACGGGGACACCATCAACGTCATCGCCTACCGGGTGGAGGCGGTGAGGGTGGGGGGAGGGCAGGCCGCACCAGGCCACGTTTCCGCGGAAACGTCCGGGCGCTCCCATGCGAGATCGGGCCAGGCCGATAACCCAGACTCACATCACGGCGCCCAATCCCGCGTTTCTGCGGAAACGCCGGTAGGTGCCGTCCGCGAGAGAGCATCGACCGTGCCCTGGGATCCCGCCGACCAGGCCATGATCGCCGAAGCCAACAAGCCGCTGGGACGCCCTCCCACCGGGCGAGGCCGGGGCCGGAACCGGAGCGAGCAGAGCGCCAGAGAGCAGATCGGAGGGAACGGTCCCGCGGTGGAGGAGATCTTGGCGGGGTGGAGCGGCATGCCGCCCGAGGGGGCCCGGGCAGTCGAGAAGACCCAGGTGGCCCCGGAGGCTCCCGCCTCGCACCGGAATGGCGACCTGGCCCATGAATTGGCCGCAGAGATGCCCGATACGCTGGAGTGGTGGGCCGATCCGGACCGGACCACGCATACGCCATTCAAGTACCTGACGGCGTTACGGCAGAGCCCACCGGGAGTGAAGAGCTTCGGGTGAGGCTGGCCAGGATGCTCCCCCTCCCAAATGAAAAGGGGGGGTGGCCGCAGCCACCCCCCCCTTTTACGCCCAGGAGAGGATCCCGTAGTCAGTTAGGGTTGATGTTGAACTTGACTGATGTAGCCGGTGCCACGGTGTATCCGAAGGTTCCCGGCGGGCCCACCGCAGTGGCCAGAAGCTCGTATCCCCCGTTCGCCGCGTTCGGGTTGCTGCTCGTCGACACGATCTTGAGATTCAGGAACACCGCCTCACCGCTCAGCTCGGTGGTGGCAGCGCACGGGACGGTGTCATCGCCGGGCATGTAGGGCTGTGGCTCATCCTGGCATAGGTTCACGTTTCCACCGTCCAACACCCCGTACAGTCCGTTGTTGTTCGTGGCCACCATGCCAATCTGCAGCCGCTCGAAGGGAACTTCGACGCCGTTCTCATCGAGGATAAAGGCTCTGACCTGGATCGGCGCACCGCTGCAGTCGCTCAGCACCACCTCAACTTGGGTGTCGCACGGCTGGTTCACGAACTCGAGCTGGGCCGTGCTGTTCAACACGACCACTTGATCGAACGTCGAGAATCCGCTGGACAGCCCCGTGCCCCGGGGACCCGGGTTCACGGCGAAGGCAGCGCTCAGGGCTCGGGGTTGGATGAGCCCCTCGACGCGATCGCCGATCCAGTCCGTAAGAGAAGCCAGTCCTGAACCCGCAAAACCGAGCAGGCCCGGGCGACCGTACTCCATCCGGGCAGCCGTCTCGATGGGAGTGAGATAGGGCGCATAGGCGTTGGCGAAGTAGTCGTCGTCCGTGCAATACGCGGGATCGAAGCCCGGATCCAATGAGCCCCGCTGGAGGCCCTTGGCTTCCCGGGTCAGGATCCCCGTCGTGCTCCCTGGGACGTCTGAGACACCGTTGTCGTAGCCGCAGTAGACCACCAGGACCTCTTCAGCGAAGTCCTCATCCGGGAAGACGAACCAATCGTATTCCGAGTCGGACCCGTCGCCGGGCTCGCCGAAGAGGATCGACCATCCAGCAGCCAGCGTACCCGACCACTCTCCACTGGTCACCCCTACTCCACCCGGTCCCGGACGAACGATAGGCTCCACTGCCCACCGGGAGTCGCCGAGACTGTGGCGACTCACGACGGGGAGCGTCTCTGGGTTCGGACCCACT
>JBDHLD010000250.1:0-4431 GCA_039586035.1 Gemmatimonadota bacterium
TGCGGGGGTCCACCGTCTCCTTCTTCCGGCGCGAGGAGATGATGTAGTCCGTGTTGACCCGGTCCCCGAGACGGCGAGCGCGACCTTGGAGGTGGAACGTGGGCTCTTGGCGACCTCGGACGGGCGCGGCCGCCGCCAGCGGCCCTCGATCAGGATCGAGCGGAGCCGCGCCGCGCTCGGCGGGCGAGCCTCCCCCACCCGAGTCGCGGCTCATGCGAACGCTCGCGGATCGACGATCCGGCCCCTGGTGGCGGCTGCCGCACAGGTGGCAGGCGACGCCAGGAGGATCGACGCCGTGGGCTCGCCCATCCGTCCCCGGAAGTTCCGGTTGGCGGTCGAGATCACCCGGGCGCCCGGGCCCGGGACGGGGCCGGACGTGCCGCAGCACGGCCCGCACCCCGTTTCGGTGATCACGGCGCCGTGGGACTCCAGACGGGGCAGCGTGCCGTCGCCCTCCAGAGCCTTCCGCACGGTGGGCGTGGGCGGGGTGACGACGACCGTGACGCCGGCCGCCACGCCACCCCCAGCGTCCAGCACCCGCAGCGCCTCCCTGAAGTCGTGCGCCCGTCCACCGGTGCACGTGCCCAGGAAGACCCAGTCGACCGGTGTCCCCACGGCCTCGGTGATCGGCACCCCGTTGGCCGGATCGTCTGGGAGCGCGACGGTCGGGATCAGCGCCGAAGTGTCGACGACGATCTCTCCCTGGACCGGAGCGCCCGGGTCGGAGCCGAGCTCGGCGGTGGGAAAGACCCCGGCCTTGGCCCCCAGCTCAGCCGACATGTTGGAGAGGACCATCCGTTCCTCCGCCGGGAGAGCCGCGGCCGCCGACCCCGTGAACTCCAGAGCCGCGTAGGTCGCCCCATCCGAGCCCACGGCGCGGACGAGCTCGAGCGCCAGATCCTTGGCCCCGACCCCCGGAGGCATCACGCCGTCCAGCACGACCCGCACGGCCCCCGGGATCCGAAGCCACACCTGGCCCGTCAGCAGCGCGCCGGCGAGGTCGGCTGAGCCGATGCCTGTGGCGAACGCGCCCACCGCCCCGCACATGACCGTGTGCGAGTCGGCGCCGACCACCAGGTCGCCCGGGGCCACTCGCTGGGTCTCGAGGGCCACCTGAAAGCCGATGCCGCCGCCCACGGGCAGGAGCTCCACTCCGTGGCGGTCGGCAAAGTCCTCCATGCGGGCGTGGAAACCCAGGGTCGAGGGGGACGTGGGCGGCGCATAGTGGTCCCGAGCAAGGAGCACGCGCTCAGGGTTGCGGACCGAGCGGCCTCCCATGGCCGCAAAGTAGTCCAGTGCCATGGGGGTGGAGCCGTCGGTGCCCAGGATCAGGTCTGGCTCACAGACCACGAAGTCGCCCGTGCGGGCGTCAGCGCCGGACTTGGCCGACAGGATCTTCTCGGGGAGCGTCCTGGGCGTCATCGCCCCAGCCCCGAGTCCGCTCACCTCGCTTCCCCCCTGCCCTCGGCCGCCAGCGCGTCCTCCAGCGCGTCCGGCCCCAAGCCCCACGGCAATCTCGATCCCCCGCTGCCGAACGCCTCGTCGCAAGCCGGCGGGGTCCACCCCATCCGGGACGTGGAGCGCCGTCAGCGTGGGCGATCGTTCGACGATCCCCTTGCCCAGCAACGCGAACCCCTGCTCCGACGCCCACGCTCGAAGGCGCCCCGCCATGCGCCGGTGACGTGTGAACACCGCCTCGTACCCCTGCTCGTCCAGCATGCGGAGGGCCTCCAGCACCTGCAGCACCAGCATGGTGGGTGTGGTGCCCGGGGTCTCGGGTCGGGCTCCCGCAAGAGCTTGGCGGATGGCAGAGAAGTCCAGATAGGCCCTGGGCATGGTGCCCCGCTCCGCCGCCCGCCAGGCTCGTTCACCCACGGCCACGAACGAGATGCCCGCGCCGGACATCAGGCACTTCTGGGACGACGTGACCGCCACGTCCAGGTCCCATCCGTCGAAGTGAACCGGAGCCCCCCCCAGCGAGCTGATGACGTCCACCATGACCAGGGCGCCCCGGGCCCGGGCTGCCTGGGCAATCTCGGCCACAGGGTTCAGCACGCCCGTGCTGGTGTCGGAATGCGCCACCGTCACGGCCCGGGCTTCGGGGTGCTCGTCGAGCGCGTGCGCCACCGCCGCCGCGGCCGCGCTCTGCTCCCAGTCGGTGCAAACCCGAACGGCCCTCACGCCGTACCGCTCGGCGAAGCCGGCCCACATCTCTCCGAACTTGCCGTTGCAAACGGCGACGATCGTATCCCCCGGATTGGACAGGTTGACGATCGCGCCCTCCATGGCGGCCCGCCCGGTGGCGTGGACCGGAAGGACGTCCGCCGTCGCGGTCCCGAAGAGAGGACGCAGCCGTTCGGTCAGCTCTCCCAGCGCCCTGGAGAATTCGGGCGTCCTGTGATGGAGCACGATGGATCCGGCGGCGAGCACCCGCTCGGGGACGCGGGTGGGGCCAGGCGTCATGAGAAGGGGCGCCGCCCCTGCCGTCACTCGACGACCCCCTTGGCCCGGAGCGTCTCGTCGATCTCGGCCTTGAAGAGCTCCCCGGTCTGGATGGCCGCGATTCGCCGCTTCTCGTTGGCCTCCAGCACCCGAACGCGGTCCAGCACGTGCTTGGCGTCGTCGCGGGGAACCACCACGACGCCGTCCCCGTCGCCCACGACGATGTCGCCCGGGATCACCGCCGTATTGCCACACGCGATGGGCACGTTGATCTCGCCGGGCCCGTCCTTGTCGCAGGCGCCCGGGCTCACGGTTCGGCTGAAGGCCGGAAGACCCAGTGCCCGCAGCCCGTCCACGTCCCGGATGGCACCGTCCACCACGATACCACCGAGGCCGACACCCGTGGCGGTGTGCCCCATGAGCTCGCCGAAGACCGCGCTCGTCGTGTTCCCGTTGGTGGAGACCACCACCACGTCCCCCGGCTGGGCGATCTCGAGCGCCTTGTGGACCATGAGGTTGTCACCCGGCCTGGCGCTCACGGTCACCGCGACGCCGCACAGCGGCAGGTCGGTCCGGCTCACGATGCCCGGGTCCATGAAGTGGAAGCGACCCATGGCGTCGGCCAGGTTGGCGGCGGCCTTGCCCCGTAGCGCGTCCACCAGGTCAGCGGGCGGTCGAGGGACGTCGGTGACGATGCGGAAGCCGGGCCTGCCGGTGACGCTCACGACTGAACTCCTCCGGTAGTTGGCCAACTTGCACCGGTATTCGGTCGGGTGGGCGGACGCATGGGATCGGCTCCGGTCGTGGGTGTACCGGAATTCTGGCTTCAGGACGTGCGGGGCGCCACTCTCAAGCCCACCCGGGCCACGCCCACCGGCACCACTCCCTCGCCACCGGCACCACTCCCTCGCCACCGGCACCACTCCCTCGCCCACCCCGTTTTCGCGCCTGAGCGTTACAGGTCCGGCGAGGCGCCGCCCTCCCTCAGGTCACCTTGTCCCAGATGGGAGAGGCGAACGCGCTGAAGGGGTCGCTCATGATCTGATGGACGCTGAACTTGGTTCGCTTGACGATCGTCTGGAACCGGTCGTTGCCGAGGGGCCGGCTCACGTTGCCCTCGATGGACGTGACGGTGTCGCCGGACACCCCCACCACGATGAAATGGTGGTTGGTGTGACCGGGCCGGAAGTCGAAGATGCCCAAATCGCCCTTCTGCACATTCTTCCCGGACGTCACGGCCTGGAATTCGGGATTGGCCGAGAATCCTTTGTGCTTGAGGGGCCATGACGACAGCCGCAGGCCGGACATCTTGTACACGTTCAGCGCGAAGATCCCGCACCACGACGGGATGTCCCAGTGGTTCCGTCCCGCCGCGCCCATTGCGTAGTTGGACTCCGCCGCCGTGCTCAGCGTAAGACAGGCGGTGGGAGGCGGGGACCCGACGCCCGCGATGCCCCAGATCGTGGACAGCACGGCCCCACCCTGGCGCGCCCGGCTGACGGGATCAGCGCACTTGTTGGCTGCGATCCGCGCGTTGTCACTCCCCACGGCGTCGTTCTCTCGCCAGCCGTGGGCCTGGAAGAACTGCTCGGCCGTCTGGCCGATCCGCTGCCTCGCGGCAGCCTCGCCCGGTGGCGGACCGACCTTCTCGACGAAGCCCTTGACGGCGTCGATGAACTGCTGGAGAGCCCCCCACGTCTGCGATCCGACGACCCCGTCCGCGGCCAGACGGTTGTTACGCTGGAACTCCGTGACCCGACTGTAGGTCTTCGGCCCGAACGCCCCGTCCGTACCGAGCTGCGGAAAGGCGGACCTCCCCGCCTGGTTCAAGGCCTTCTGCAGGGTGACGACATCCGGGCCCCGCGAGCCCATTCGAAGAAGCGATGGCATGGTCTCGGCCCTCCGCTCGACTGCTGTGAGACTTCGCTGCAACGGCCTACTGGCCTACCCGAGAGAATCGGGGCCGGCCACCTGGCCAACGCCGGCCGT
>JBDHLD010000031.1:0-42675 GCA_039586035.1 Gemmatimonadota bacterium
TCCCAGGTCGGAGTAGACCTGGACCTCACCCGGGTTGCCGCGGAGGCTCAGCTCCGCGACTGCCGCCAGGTACTCAGCTCGCCCCCTGTTCGAGCGCCAGAGCCGGGCGGCGGCGGGTAAGCCCGATGTGTGGTTCAGGAGATGGCGTACGGTGATCCGCCCCTTCGCCCCGGACGACGGCCACTTCGGCAGGTAGGTGGACACCGGTGCGTCGAGGTTCAGGCGGCCTTCCTCGACCAGGCGCATGGCGGCGGTCGTGGTCACCATGGCCTTGGTGACGGAGGCCAGGTCGTACACCGACGAGTCCGTGACCACCGATGAGGATTCGTCCCAGTCGAGCCTGCCCCAGCTCCGACTCAGGGCCACCTGGCCGCCGAACCCGACGACGAGCGATGCGCCCGGGGTGATGCCTTCCCCGATCCCCTTCTTCACGACGCGGTCGAGGCGGGACACGAGCCAGGGGGGAACGGGCACGGCAGTGGGCTGCGGCGACTCGACGCTGCCGGCCGCGTCGTCGTCGTCCGCCGGCAGCTGGGCGGCGGCCGGCCGCGCGAAGAGCACCGACGAAAGAACGACCGCGGCGCCAAGGAGCAGGCGCCGGTTGGTGCTACGTGTGGAGCTGCCGATGCCGATCATGCGTCTCCGTCGTCCGGTCGGATCCGGATCTTGGCTCCGCCGCATCTCGCGAAGGCCCACCGTACTTCCGGATCCAACATCATCTCCCCGGATCTCGCGTCTCCGGACGCATCTCGGACCAGGTCCAGAATCTGGCCTGTCGACCCAACCCGAGGTCATCCCCCCTCCTCCCCGCACTACCCTGTGAATCGACCCGTCTTCGAAGAAACCTAACCCCCGCGCCCTGTCGTAGGTACATTGCGGACACGGCTGTGAACCGTACGTGAGGGGGAGGAGCGGATGGGCTGGACTCTTGGAATCGCCTTCACCACCGTTGCGCTTCTTCTGGTCTGGAGGGTTCGCGGACGGCGCGCTGCGGCCGCGGACACACTGCCTGCCGAGCTCGCCTCCACCTACACCATCAGCGGCCGCATCGAAATCACCAATGACTGCTCGGACGATGACGGGGCCCTGCCGGATCAGGTCAGGGTCACGGCCTCGCTCAGCGACGGTGGGAAGCGCGAGGCTGCAGCCGAGGCCCTGGTGACGCTTCGCGCCCCTGAGCCCCGCGACGCCGACGGCCCCGCCAGGATCGGCGACTACAACCTCGAGATCGCCTGGACCGCCAAATCGCCCCCGGTCTATTGGAAGCCGCCCCGAGCTACCGGAACCGACGGGTCCGACCTGTGCCGGGGACTCGTCTGCCCGGAGCGAAACCACTGTGTCAACGTGGCCAGCCGGCCACGCCGCATTCAGGTGGGAAACGCGGACACCGAGTACACGCTACGGGTGGCGTGCATCTGCGTGCCGGACTGACGCGCGGGCGACGAGGTGCCGCCGTGGAACCGGGGAGTCAGCGGTGGCTCGACCGCACCGAGGCTCGGGGCCCTGCCTCCGGACCCGCGCTGGCCGGTCGCTACCGGTGGGCCATCCGGTCCAGGAAGGCCCGCTCGGCAGGTGTGAGGCTCCGCACGCCCTGTTGCATGGCCTTGGCGAGCAGTTCCTCGACCTCGCCGCGGTTGAGCTCGTGCAGGCCCTCGGGCTGGATCGTCGCCCATCGCCGCAGCGCCTCCTTGTCCGACACGCCGTCGGACTGGGGCGCCACCTTCTTCTGCCAGGCAGTCTTGACGGCCTTGGTCCGCCGGTCACGGACATACAGGTAGAGCCAGCCGAACAGGGCGCCGCCCAGGTGGGCGAAGTGGGCGATGCCGGACTGGGCCCCGGAGAGGCCGCTCATCAGGTTCGTGATGACCAGGAACACCGCCAGCACCCACGCCTGAACGGGCAGCACGCCCCAAATGTAGATGTTCTCGCGGGGCCAGTAGCGCGCGAACCCGATCGTGATGCCGAACACGGCCGCCGAGGCACCGACGACCGACGCGCCGGGCGACAGGAAGCCGGAGAGCAGACCGCCGCCTGCACCGCTGATGAAGTAGAGCTTCAGGAACCCGGATGACCCGAGCTTGGCCTCGAGACGGGGTCCGAAGAAGAACAGCATGATCATGTTGAACAGGATGTGCATCCCGTTCGCGTGCAGGAACATGTAGGTGACGATGCCCCACGGCTGCACGGCGAGCCGATAGGGCACCAGCGCCAGCAGGTAGTAGAGCGTCGAGTTGGGCGGCGCGACCAAGAAGAACATCACGATGTTCGCGATGAGCAGCCGCATGACCCACGGCGTCATTCCCAAAACGATCCGCTTCCGTTCGAGTGTCGTCCGGGCCAGCCCAACCAGCTGGGCCCGATCCTGTTCGCTGGCCGGCCTGGGGTCAGCGTTCCCGGGCCGGATTCCGAAAACACTTCCACTAGTAGCCCCGCGTGCCTACGGGGTTCCGCACGCGGGAGAGACCTCCGCCGTCGACCCGGAGCCCCGCCGTTCGGCGGTGGCCCCGACGACGTCGGCGCGGTCGCCGAAACGCGATCCGCGTCGCCGACAAGAACGGGGCCCGCAGCGCCCCACGCGCCACGGGCCCACCACCACCGCCACCACCCCTCCCCGCTTATCGGTCCTTCCGGTCGCTGCTCTCCTGGTGGCGCTTGTCCGGCGCCGTACCGGTGGTCGCGAGCTCCGCTCGCTGAGTGACACGCAGGTTGGGTGCACGCTGCGGGTAGGTATAGTCGAGCCGGGATACGAAACGCCGGCTGGAACGTCTGAGTATTCGCATCATCCCCTCCCATCTATCTGAAGACGCGGTGGGCCCTGATTCGGCCCGACTTCCGCGGTCAGAAGTCCCTACGGATGGTCGCAAGAAAAGATTCAGGTGTTTCCAGCCAGGGAGCGTCACGCTGGACCCCGAAGGGAACTGCGAGGCGGAGAGCGTGGCGGCGCTACGGCGCAGCCACCACGCCCAGGAGATCCGTCAGGACCCACCACGCTCCCACGGCGACGATGACTCCGGGAATCACCCAGCGGACCCACAGGTAGAGCACACGCGTCTGCCGCTCGGAGCCGTGGGCCAGCTCCTTCAGCGCCGCGCCCCGGTCCAGGGCCCATCCCACCGTCAGGGCCGCCACCAGGGCGCCGAAGCTCTGAAACCCCGACCCGAAGGTCAGGTCCCACGGCACGAAGATCCGCATGTTCAGCATGGGTGGGATGGCCATCACGAAGACCGAGCCGGTGACGATCCACGTCGCCGATCTCCGGGACAAACGGGTGTTGTCCACCAGTCCTGCCACCAGCACCTCGAAGGCCGCCACCGCCGACAGATAGGCCGCCCCGCCCAGCGCCAGGAAGAAGAGGGCGCCAAAGGCCGCGCCCCCCGGGATCTGCGCGAAGATGCCCGGAAGCGTGAAGAACAGGAGCCCCGGCCCGCTGGCGGGCTCGAGGCCGAGCGCAAAGACCGCGGGGAAGATGGCGAGACCCGCGAGCAGCCCCGCGCCGGTGTCGCCCGCCACCGTCCATACCGCGCTCCGGTCCAGCGGCTCGTCCTCCGCGAGGTACGATCCGTACACCACCATCATGCTGCCGCCCAGTCCCATGGAGAAGATCAGCTGGCCCATGGCCGCCACCGCCACGCCCCCCGACAGCCCATCGGGATCGAACTTGATCAGCCACGCGATCCCCTCGGCCGCGCCCGGCAGCGTTACCGCGCGGAGGACCAGCGCCAGCAGGGCCACGAAGAGCAGCGGCGTCAGCACCCGGCTGACCGGCTCGATGCCCGACCGGAGCCCCCGCAGGATGACGGTAGCGCACGCCAAAAGGACCGAGCCCGTGCAGACCAGCTGCAGTCCCAGGGACCGGGGATCGAGACCGGAGTCGGGAGGCAAGATACGGGACGGCTGCAGATCTGAGCCCGCCAGGCGCGCGACCTCCGCGATGCCGTGGAAGACGACCCAGCCCACCGCGTTGGAGTAGTACGCGGTGGCAAAGGCGATCCCGGCGAAGATGATCCAGCCCAGCACGCGGCCGCCCGGGAGCCCCGCCCGCTGGTAGGCCCCCACCGGTCCGCGGCGTGTGTGGCGACCCAGCGACCACTCCGCCATGAGCGCCGGAATGCCGATCACGGCGGCGGCGATCAGGTAGAACAGCACGAACGCCGCACCCCCGAATCGCCCCACCATGTACGGGAACCGCCAGACGTTCCCGAGGCCGGCGGCCAGCCCGATCATGGTGGCGATGAGGCCCAGCCGCGTCGCGAAGATCTCCCGGACGCCGCCTCCCGGACCCGTCACGACCGCGCGATCACCTCGACCAGGGCGTCCAGGGCCTGGTCCACGTCCTCGGCGGTCGAGTAGAAGTGTGGCGCCAGCCGGATTGCCGGCCCCCGGGCGGACGCCAGGATCCCCCGGGCACGCAGATCAGCCTCAACGGCGTGGGAGTCTCCCGAGCAGCGGAACGCCGTGGTGGGCGCCTTCGTCCCCACCCCGGTGGGGCCGAGCACCTCCAGGCCTCGGGCCGCCCCGCCCCGGACCAGGCGCTCCGAGAGGTGGTCCGTCCAGCTCTGGATCGCCGCCGGGCCGACCTCGTTGATCATGGCCAGCCCCTCCCGGGCGATCCACGCGTTCAGGACCGGCGGCGTGCCGGTGTCGAACCGTCGGGCCGTATCCGACCAGTCGAGCCGCGTGGCGTCGAAGCCGAACGGGTTGGCTCTGCCGAACCAACCCGTGACCGCGGGCTCGAGCCCGCCGAGAAGCTCGGGCTTCACGTAGAGGAACGCGATCCCGGCCGTGCCCATCAGGAACTTGAGCGTGCCGGCTGCGAGAAAATCCACGTCGAGCGCTTTCACGTCGACGGGGCACGTGCCCAGCGTCTGATAGGCATCGACGTACAGGTACGCCCCGACGTCGTGGGCCATGGCGGCCAGACGCCCCAGATCCTGCTTCGCGCCGGTCTGGTAGTAGCCGTGGCACGCGGAGACCAGCAGCGTCTCGTCGTCGAGGTGGGGCTGGAAACCGTCCAGGGGCACGGCGCCGTCGCGCACGGGCACCCACGCCACCTCCGCCCCATACTTCCGATGCGCCAGCCAGACGTGTCCCACTGTGGGGAACTCCGCCTCGGTGGCCACCACGGTGCGCCGCCGCCCGCTGAAATCCAGCGCGCTCGCGAGGCTCGCCGTGGCCGCCGAGACGGAGGTGGTCACGGCGACCTCGTCCGGATCGGCGTTGATCAGTCGGGCGAATTCGCCGCGTGCGGCCTCCACGCCCGCGAGCCAGCCGTCCCAATCCATGCCGTGCAGGTCCCACGAGTCCAGATACGCCTCGGCTGCCGCCCGCGTCCGGGCGGTGAGGGGAGCCTGGGAGCAGTGGTTCATGGGCACGGCCCGCTCGAGCAGCGGTACCTGCCGGCGCCAGACTTCCAGGTCGTATGCGGGGTGTGGGCTCATGAGCGGAAGGGCAGCGGTCCGATTCGGTGGCTGGTGAAGGGCCCGGTTGGTGATGCCCGAGCGAAACGGCCATATTGACCGGGGATCCGTCAGGACTCCGGACCTGGGGCCCGAGGCAGTTCGCGACCGTCCCAGTGTACGGGGCCCCGGCGCCGGCGGCCATCGGCGCACGAGGAGAGAAGCCACGTGGACATCGAATTCATCGTCTCATTGGTGTTCAGCCTGCTGGTGATCATCATCGTGGGCGGCAGCATCCTGCTGTTCCCGATCACCCGGCGCCTGGGGCTCCTGCTCGAGCGACGCCTCGAGACCGAAGCGCTGCCCGGCGACGAGCTGCGGCAGCTCAAGGCGGCGGTGCGCTCGCTCACGGACCAGGTCCAGAGCCTCCAGGACCGACAGGACTTCACGGAGAAGCTGCTGGCGCCCGGCTCCGGCGAAGCGCCTCGGCCCAGACAGGAGTTGCCCGGTGACGGATGACCGAACGCTGGTGCAAGCGCTGGAGGACCTCCGCACGGCGCGGCTCCAGAGGCTCATGGACAAGCAGCTCGACGCCATGGTCGACGGGTTCTACGCCGAGGACGCACGGCTGATGCCCCCCGACCAGCCGACCCTGAAAGGGCGAGAGGCCTTGCGGGCCTTTTGGAAAGAAGCGCCCGAGGCCGGCCTGATCGACCTCAAGCTCACGGCCCGGGAGGTGGACGGTTCGGGAGATCTCGCCTACGAGCGGGGCGAGTTCGCTCGCCGGCTGCGGCCGCGGCACGGACACCAGTTCACGGACCTGGGGAAGTATCTGGCGGTGTTCCGCCGGCAGCCGGACGGCGAATACCGGGCGATCGTGGAGATCTTCAACAGCCCCAGGGGGCGCTGAGAAGGACCGCGCCGGTCGGCGCTCATCCCTTTCTGGACAGCAGCCGAACCGGGAGGTGGCGGAGGTGCGCCTCCAGCGTACGGCGAGGCGTCAGCTCCTCGTCGATGATGCGGGCGAGCTCTTCCTCCCGTTTCCACATGAACTCGAGTGCGTGGAGCTCCATCTCCAGGAGGCGTCGCTCGGCGCCCTCGTTCACGGCGATCTCCAGCGCGATGGACAAGGTGGGACCCATCTTCCACAGTGAGGCCCGGTCCTGAGCCGCCCTGTCCACGAAATCCATGGCCGAGCCGGACAGCTCGATCTCCCGGGCGGCGTCCCGGATGATCGTCTCGTTGGCCCCCTGGATGTGCTGGTATGCCAGCACGCGCCGCATGGCGTTCTCGGCCGCGTCGCCATGGATCTGGTACACCTTTTCCGGCGTCCACGGGTCGCACCGCGGACACGGCACGCCCACACCCAGCCGTCCGTCCTCGCCCCGGATCGGGTACACCCACCACGACAGGTCGTAGCGGAGAGCGCGGAGCGTGCTGCCGCAGAAGTCGCAGTCCGTTCGCCCGTGCCACGCCGCCCACCCGAAGCGCCGCCACCGCATGATGTCGGCCATGGGGTTGTCGTCCCACGTGATGTCCAGGTCGAGCTCGGCGAGCCCCAGCGCCTCTCCCACGTACGCCGCCGCGCCGTAGGTCAACGCGGCCACGCGGGAGCCCGTGCTGTCGAAACGCCGTCGCCGCTGGGCCATCTCCCGCCCGTAGCGCCACCACGCCTGCTCGGCCAGGTCGGCCTTGCCGACCCTCACGAGCAGGGCCTTCTCGGCTTCGTGCAGGGAGATGTTCGCGGTGTGCGCCACGAGGTGCGCCCGGTCGCGGCAGAGCTTCTCGAGCTGGTAGAGGATCTCGCCGCGCTCCTCGAGCGGAGCCAGATTCCAGCGGTGGCAGCGGTCGCAGACGGCCCACAGCCGCCCCCGGACGGGGTCGTACGCAATCCGACGACCCGACCGGAATCGACCAAACCGTTCGGTTTTGGGAAACCGCTTTCTGCAGAACAGGCAGCGCTTCAGCACATCCACCCCTGGGGACGAGCCCCGTAACCGCTTGCGTATCTTTCCGTTGCGGCCCTTCCGCCACCCGACCGACACAGAATCGAGCGAGACCGGTCCCCTGGTCCCGCTCCGGGCGCTCCACTGATAATAAGCAAGTGCGGTGCCACCGGGCTCCCTCGGAGGAAGAGCTCAGCGCTCGAAGCGCACCTCACCGCCCAAGATGGTCACGTCCACGACGGCCTCCGGAATCTCCGCGTCCGGGACGGCCATGATGTCCTTCGAGAGCACGACCATGTCCGCCAGCTTCCCAGGCGTGATGGAGCCCTTGGCGTCCTCCTCGAACGCGGCGAAGGCGTTGTTGATCGTGTACGACGCCAACGCCTCCTCGCGGGTCATGCGCTGGTCCGGGTAGAAGAGCGTCCCGTCCGAGGCCACCCGCGTCACCGATGCGTGAATGCTGGCGATGGGATCGATGTCCTCGACCGGCGTGTCGGTGCCGTTCGTGACCACCACACCCGCGTCGATGAGCGACCGCCACAGGTATGCGCCGGATGCCGCCCGTTCCTCGCCCAGCCGTTTGAGGACCCACGGCGCGTCGGAGGTCGCGTGGATGCCCTGCATGGATGCCACGATGCCCAGGTCGACGAACCGCGGAATCTCGGTCGGATCCAGATGCTGGGCGTGCTCTATCCGCCACCGTCGGGCCGGACCGTCTCCATGCGTCGCGAACGTCTGCTCGTAGATATCCAGGACTTCCTTGTTGGCCCGGTCGCCGATGGCGTGTGTGTTCACCTGGAAGTCGTGCTCCGCGGCGATCTCGGCCGTGCGCGTGATGTCCTCCACGGTTTCCAGGACCAGGCCCTCGCTCTCGGGCAGGTCTTCATACGGTGACAACAGCCAAGCACCGTGGGACCCCAGCGCTCCATCGATCTGGCGCTTGATGGCGCGAACCGTCAGGAAGTCGTTGCCGTAGCCCACCATCCGATAGTCGGCCAGCCGCTCCTGCATCGTCTCGTTGGTCTCGAAGCGGACCATGATGTACAGGCGGATCGGGAGCTCGCCCTCGTCGGCCAGCTTCCTGAGGAAGTCGATGGTGGCGAAGCTGGCGCCGGCATCGTGGAACGTGGTCACGCCCTTGGAGAGTGCCTCCTCACCGGCCAGGTTGACCGCCCGTCGCAGCTCTGCCTCGATCTCCTCTGCCGACCGGAGCGCGTCGGCCTCGTCACGCGCCGCCTCGACGATTCGGTCGGCGGTCTCTCGGAGGAGACCCGTCGCTGCTCCGTCGGGACCGCGTACGATCGTGCCCCCCGGAGGATCGGCGGTCTCTGGACCGATGCCGGCAAGCTCCATGGCCCGGGCGTTGGCGAACGACGCGTGCCCACTGGCGTGACCGAGGAGCACGGGGTTGTCGGGCGAAACCGCGCTAAGCTCGTCGTGGTAGGGGACCCCGTCGACGTTGCGCTCGGGTACCACCGACCACTTCTCCTGGTGCCAGCCCCGCCCCTCGATCCAGGCGCCGGGCTCGGCCATGGCGACGGCCTCGGCGACCATGTCGACGATATCGCCCCAGGTGCCCGCTTCCGTCAGATCCAGGATCATCTGGGACTCACCCAGGGACATGAAGTGGCCGTGGCCCTCGATGAAGCCCGGCGTCACCAGCCGACCCCCCAGGTCGATCACCCGGGTCCCGGGGCCCACCCGGGTCTCGATCTCCGCGCTCGACCCGACGGCGACGATACGCCCGTCCGCCACGGCGACCGCCTCGGCCTCGGGGCGCGCCGGGTCCATGGTCACCACGTGTCCATTGGTCAGCACGAGCTCGGCCGGCTCGGCCGTGGGGCCCTCGCACCCCGTCGCAGCGGCGAGTATCGCCGCTGCGAGGAGTCCGCGGGTCTGATGGCGGGAGGGCATCAGCATCGCTTCGCTCCGGATGTCCGTGTCTCTTGGAATGGCTGGGAAGGTGGTCCGGCCTTCCAGCTCGCGCCAGTACGGCCGGGCTCAGCCCCGACGGTCATCCAGCATCGCGCAGCGGCCTCAGGTCATCGAGGCGTGGTCCCGCTCCTCCAGCTTCTCGGCCATCTCGTCGAAGGTCCTGGCCAGGCTCCCCAGCTCGTCGTCGCCGTAGTCGATGCCGGTGCGGGCGGAGTAATCGCCGGCCGCGATCCGCTTCTCCGCTTCGATGATCGCCGAAGTGCGGTTGAGGATCGTGTAATGTCCCAGGGACCAGGCCGCCAGGAGCATGACGACCGCCGCCCCCGCCAACAGCGAGAGCCCGGTCCCCAGGATCCGCCTGAGCTGGGCCTTCACGGACGCCTCGGACAACGCTACCGCCAGATAGCCCACCGGTCGGCCCGCGGGCCTGAGCAGCGGCGCCACCGCAAAGCGTCGCCCTACGCCGTCCAGGTCTTCGCCGCGGATGATGCGGGCGTCGGCCGCTTCGCCCAGACTCCGTGAGGGAAAGGACTCCGGCAGGGCCGTACCGACGAGATCGGATCCCTCTGGATAGCGGACGAGGACGTTGCCGCTGAGGTCGGACAGCGTGAAGGACGCGTCGGCCGGCAAATGGGCTTCGGACGCGCTCTCGCCGAGGAGGGTCAGGTCCAACGTCATCCCCAGAACGCCCAGCAGCTCGTCATTCTCCCCGTACATTGGATAGGCCATCCCCACCGTGGGCTTCCCGGTGATGCGGCCGACCTGGTAGTCCCCCACGGCGAAGTCACGGTTGCCCGTAGCCCGGACCACGTAGCTGCGGTCGCCCAGGTAGAGGGGGTTGTCCAGGGAGACGGCGCCGCACGACCGATACCCCTCCGCGTCGATCACTGCCAGGGCCGTGTACCGTGGGCTCGCAGCGAGCATCCGACCAAGAAGCTCGTCACACTCCGGCCGGGTTCGCTGGATCACCTCGTCGTTCTGAGCGAGCGCGAAGAGCATGGCCCGTGCCTCCTCCACCATGTGCTCGAAGTCGGCGCCGGTGCCTTCGGCGAGACGTAGGAGCTCCTGCTCCACCGTCTGCTCGGAGAGTGAGGTGAGCTCGCGGTTCGCGTACCAGAAGAGAGCCAGGGAGGGGATGAACGCGAGGACGATCAGGAAGATGAAGCGTCCCCGGACGGTGTGGGGGAGGATTCCAGACATGACCCGACCTCCACGTGAGAGGAGGAGGGTGCCGATGGCGGATTCCAGCGGCGGCCCAGTGAGAGAGAGGGCCTGCGCGTCGACATGCTTCGGGGGGCGATCGCACCGCGACGAGGTGCGGTCGGGCTCGGTCCGGCCCCGCACTCTCCGAATCGTGGCAACATAGATCCAGGTGGCCTGACCGACAAGGAACCGGCACATTCCCTGAACCTTGCGGCATCACCGCACCGAAGCGCGGAGTCGGACCCTGGCATGACTCAATTCGAGAAAGAGAGAGCCAGGATGGTTCGGCGCCAGCTGGCGAGGCGCGGAATCCGGGATCAGCGGGTCCTCGACGCCATGTCCACCGTCCCGCGTGAGCAGTTCGTACGCCCCGACCTCCAGCAGCTCGCCTACCAGGACTCCGCCCTGCCCATCAGCCGCGGCCAGACCATCTCCCAACCGTACATCGTGGCGCTCATGGCCGAGGCGCTGGAGCTCCGTCCGGAGGACCGCGTCCTGGAGATCGGCACCGGCTCCGGCTACGCCGCCGCGGTCCTGTCCCGGCTGGCCCGCGAGGTCCACACCATGGAGCGCCTGGAAGCGTTGGCGAACGGCGCTCGGGAATGCCTGGATCGATTGGGCTACTGCAACGTCACCGTGCACGTCGGGGATGGGTCCCTCGGCCTCCCCGAGCATGCGCCGTACGATGCCATCACCGTGGCCGCGGGAGGCCCGACGGTGCCGGAGCCGCTGCAGCGACAGCTGGCGGAGCGTGGGAGGCTGGTCGTCCCCGTGGGACCCGCGGCCAGCCTCCAGACGCTGGTACGGGTGCGTCGAACGTCCCGGGGCTTCGAGAAGGAGCACCTGGCAGACGTTCGCTTCGTGCCCCTCGTGGGAAAGGCCGGGTGGAACGAGGGCGAGGGGTGAGCGGGCCGGGTCAGACCCGGGTCGAACGACCCCTCCAGCGACGCCAGACGATGGCGTAGATCGTCAGATTCAGAAAGATCACGGCGACCCCGAGGCCCATCTGCAGGTCACGGGTGAGCTCCCGCGGGTAGAGGATCGGGATCAGATAGTGCTCCACGAACCCACCTTCGTACCCGGCCTGCCCGCCCAGCACGCGGAGTCGTACCTCCAGCGGCGTGAGCGGACACACCCATCCTGCCAACTCGATCAGGCCGCCCCAAACCGCCGCGGGCACGTGGATCCATGCGACCTTCGGCCAGCGCAGGGCGAGCAGCCCACCCAGGATCACGAAGACCACGAACGCGAAGTGGCTGACCACTACGGCGTCGGCCAGCAGCCTGTAGACCAGATCCACCTCCGTTGCCGCGCCCGGGCCCGGGCTCCATGATTCCGACCCGACATCGTCCGAGATTCCGTCGGCCACGATCTTCTCCCGCCGACGCCCCCCCGTTTCCCTTTAAAGAGAGTCGAAAGCCATGAACCGCATCAAGGGGAAGAAGGTGTTCATCACGGGAGCGAGCGCCGGCATCGGCCAAGCCTGCGCCCGGGCCTTCGCCTCCCGGGGCGCCGACCTGATCCTGTGCGCCCGCCGCGTAGACCGGCTCGAGGCTCTGGCTCCCCACCTCCAGGCGGAGCACGGGATTCGGGTACGGGTTGGACGGCTGGACGTGCGGGATGCCGAGGCGGTCGACGCGTTCGTAGCGGAGCTCGTAGGCGACGGTGACGTGCCTGACGTGCTCGTAAACAACGCGGGCCTGGCGCGGGATCTCCTGAAGATCCAGGAGGGCCGGCGAGCGTCCTGGGACGAGATGATCGACACCAACGTCAAAGGTCTGCTCTACGTAACTCGCGCCGTCCTCCCCCACATGATCCAGCGGAACAGTGGGCACATCGTCAACATCGGGAGCGTTGCTGGCCGACAGGTGTACCCGTCGGGCAACGTGTACAACGCGACCAAATTCGCGGTCTTCGCGCTCAACCAGGCCATGGCCATCGACCTCGTGGGCACGAACATCCGGGTGTCGACGGTGGACCCGGGAGCCGTACACACCGAGTTCTCGGAAGTCCGGTTCTTCGGTGACACCGACCGGGCCGAGACGGTCTACGAGGGGTACCGCCCACTCGAGCCCGACGACATCGCCGACGCGGTGTGCTATGTGGTCAACACACCCGAGCACGTGAACGTGCAGGAGATGCTCGTGATGCCCACCGACCAGCGAAACCCCTACGTGATCCACAAGGAAGGTTGATCAGGCCGCATCGGTGACCATCAAGCGACCCTCGCCATATCTCGTCGTCTTCGCCCTCTGGCTGCTGGTCTTCTCGGCCAGCAGCCAGATCATGATCATATCCCCCATCCTCCCCCGCATCGGCGAGGAGCTCGGGATCGCGGAGTCCCTGCTCGGCACGCTCGTCTCCGCCTACTCCCTGATGGTGGGTGTCTTCGCCGTCATCTCGGGCCCGATCTCCGACAAGATCGGCCGGCGGCGGATCCTGCTGCTGGGCACCGGGATCATGACGGCGGCCCTCGTGCTGCACGGCTTCATTCTCGGTTACTACACCTTTCTGGCCGTGCGGGTGGTCGCCGGGATGGCCGGCGGCGTGTTGAGCGGCGCGGCGGTTTCGTACGTCGGTGACTACTTCCCCTACAACCGACGGGGGTGGGCGACGGGTTGGATCATGAGCGGGGCGGCATTCGGGCAGATCATCGGCATCCCGCTGGGCGTGGTGCTCGCGGGCGAGTACGGCTTCAGGTCACCGTTCTACATCTTCGCGGTGACGATGGCGCTCACCTTCCTGCTCATCTACTTCCGCATCCCCCAGCCGGACGTGAAGCGCTCGGAGGGCGCGCTGACCCTGGGCAAGGCCGCGCGGGACTACTGGGCCATGCTGCGGCGCCCCGAGGTGGCCGCGGCCGCGTTCGCGTTCCACCTGATGTTCCTGGGCGTTTCGCTCTTCGTGGTGTACATGCCCACGTGGCTGGAGCAGGACCTGGGCGGCACGCCGAACGGGATCGCGCTGCTGTTCCTGGTGGGCGGAATCGCCAACGTCCTCGCCGGCCCGCAGGCGGGCAAGCTCTCCGACCGGATCGGGCGAAAGGGCCTCATTCTACTGTCCTGCATCGGCTTGAGCGTGACCATGTCGACCGTCACGTTCGTCATCCAGGAGTTCTGGGTCGCCTACCCGTTCTTCTTCGTCACCATGGTCCTGGTGGCCATGCGCATCAGCCCGTTCTCTGCGCTGCTGACGGCGCTGGTGACGGATGAGCGGCGCGGCTCACTCATGAGCCTGACAGTGGCCCTGGGTCAGGTGGGCTTCGCCTTCGGCGCCGCCATCGCCGGCTGGCTGTACGCCGAGCTAGGGTACATCAGCAACTCGGTGCTGGGCGCCGTTTCCGTGTTGGGTATGGGACTCGTGGTGTGGTTCCTGGTGCCGGAGCCCCGGCCCGGGCCCGTGTCCGGGCCCGAGCCCGAGCCCGAGCCCGAGCCCGAGTCCGCGGAGGTGGCCGCCCCGGCCTGAGACCGTCGAGGCGCCACGGCCGCGTGGTCCCTCGACGGTCCAACCGACGCACCGGGTACGGCGCGGCCCTTCTTGGCAGGCTGCTAGCGTGGTGCTGCAAGCAGCACCGCGCACTAGCGCCGCTGCACCCGCACGCCGCCGTTGGTGGTCACGACCTTCACGGGCGCTCCACCGGCGCCCAGGGTCGCGTTGATCTTGCGGCCGATCCGCCCCTGGACGGTCACCGGGAAGTCGACGTCGATCGTCCCGTTGGTGGTGCCCGTCTCCAGCTCGGCGGAGTAGCGTTCGGGGATCTCCAGCGTCACGCCGCCGTTGGTCGTCTGCACGTCTAGACCCTGCCCCTGCCACGCGGCGCCGGCCAGGGCCACATGGAGGCCGCCGTTGGTGGTCCGGCCCCGAACGTCTCCCGCCAACCCCTCGAGGTGGACGCCCCCGTTGGTGGCGCGGAACCGGGTCTCACCGGTCACCTGGGCCACGGAGATCCCTCCGTTCGTGGTTTCCAGATCGAGGTCGGTGCCCCGCGGAACCATGAGCGCGTAGCCCACCCCCCAGCTCTCCCGACGCCCGGTGTCCGGCCCCTCCGCCCGGATGCGGCCGCTCTCAACGACGACACGGATCTCGGCGACGATGGACTCCGCGCGGGCTTCGCTTTCGGCGTTGGCCCACACCTTGGCCTGCATGCGGATCTCGTCCCGGTCCCACCCCTCGACCGAGATCCCACCGTTGGTCCCGCCGTCGACCCGGAGCTCCCGGGCAGCCGGCAGCGTCTGCTCGCGCACCTCGCAGAACCGATCCCGGTCTCCGCGTCCCCATTCGTCGTCGCAGCTCGTTTGCGCCGCCACGGTCCCAACGCCCGCCACGGCCGAGGCGGCCGTGCTCGCGATCACCGCTACCGCCCAACGATAGCGCGTTGCCGTCATGGTCTTCCCCTCCCTGAGTCATCCCGGTCGTGTGGCTCTTCCTGGTCGGTGAGACACGCCGGGTCGCGCGCCGGTTGCAACGCGCTCGGAAGCGCGGCCATTGTACGAGCCTCGACCCGGCCTTCGTACCATGCTCGATTGACCTGCCGCTGGACGCCTGACGAGGCACGCCAGCCACTGACCTGCCCCCGGAGCCCACGCATCGATCCATGAGACACCTCCGCGCCGTTCCACTGCTCTGGGGCCTGCTGGCCCTTCTGCTGATCCCGACCGCCTGGCCTCTGCCGGTGGGGGCGCAGTTGGAGCCGGAGCCCATTCCCGCCGGTGTGGCCCCACCGGCGGGCCCGTACGCGCCCGGCATGGACGTGCTGCACTACGACCTGGAGCTCGCGCTGGAGAAGACGGATCGCTTCCTGGCGCTGGCCGAGATACGAGTCCGCTTGACGGATCCGGTGCCCGACGAGCTCACCTTCGACCTGTCGGGTCTGGCGGTGACCCACGTTTCGCTCGACGGTCGCGAAGTCGCGCACCGCCTGGAGGCCGGACGTCTCTTGATGCGCACGCCACCCGACGCTGCTCCCGGCCAGGAGCTTGACGTCAGCGTCTCCTACGGCGGCGTTCCCGACGACGGACTCATCCTGCGCCCCAACGTCCACGGCGTACCTGGCGCCTTCGCCGACAACTGGCCGAACCGTGCCCGGTTCTGGTTCCCGTCGGTCGACCACCCGTCCGACAAGGCCACGGCAGCGTTCACGGTGCACGCCCCGGCCGCCTGGACCGTGATCGCCAACGGACGACTGGTCGGCGAGCCGGTGCCCACCCCCGGAGACGCTCTGGGCGGTGCGCCCGGGAAGCGGACGTGGCGATGGGAGACCGACGTGCCCATACCCAGCTATACCATGGTGGTGGGCGCGGCCGATTTGGCCGTGCACGAGGTGGGGCTGGCGGCCTGCGGGAACGCGCCCGCGTCGCCGAGAGACGACGGGTGCGTGGTCGTGAGCTACTGGGTGTTTCCCGAGGACGTGGAGCGGGCAGCCCCCTCCTTCCGCCGCGCGGTCGAAATGACCGACTTCTTCACCGAGGTGGTCGGGCCCTATCCGTACGAGAAGCTGGCCCACGTACAGTCGGCCACCCGCTTCGGGGGCATGGAGAACGCGTCCGCCATCTTCTACTCCGAACGGGCGATCGCCGAGGGGCGGGACATCGAAGGCACCGTGTCCCACGAGATCGCGCACCAGTGGTTCGGCGACTCGGCCACGGAGGCGCATTGGTCCCATCTGTGGCTTTCCGAAGGCTTCGCGACGTACTTCGGCAACCTCTTCTTCGAGCACGCCGACGGCCTCGAGTCCATGCGGGACCGGATGGCCGAGGACCGGGCCGAATACCTGCGCTCCGGGAGCGCCACGAGGCCGGTCATTGCCACGGACGAAGAGGACCTCTTCGCGCTCCTCAACGAGAACAACTACGAGAAGGGCGGGTGGGTCCTCCATATGTTGAGAGACCTGGTGGGCGACGAGGACTTCTTCGAGGGCGTACGCACGTACTACGCGCGCCACGCCAACGCCACGGCGTGGACCGATGACCTGCAGGCGGCGATGGAGGAAGTGTCTGGAAAGGACCTGGGGTGGTTCTTCGAGCAGTGGCTCCACCGGCCGGGCCATCCCGTGCTACGGACGGCGTGGCGGCAGGACGCCGGCTGGGTGGAGCTGACGGTCGAGCAGGTCCAGCCCGGCGATTGGCCCACCTTTCGCTTTTTTTTGACGGTCGAGATGACGCACCGAGACGGGTCGACGAAACGGGAGCGGGTCGACGTGACCGCGCGCCACCACACCCTCCGCCTGCCGGTGTCCGGTCGGGTCGCTCGGGTGGCCGTCGACCCGGACGAGTCGCTGCTCAAGGAGGTACGGCCGTAGGGATGGGCCGGGTGTTCCGAGCGCTCCCCCCGTCCGCGCGCATCCGGGGTCGCCAACCGCGTCCCTTCTCCGCGAGGCGGCTCACCGGTTACTATTCGCGTATTCTCGGACGGGGCAGGAGGCGTCACGCCTCGGCCCCGTCCGACGTGAGGAGCCGGCGCGTTCCCTCTGACGGGGCTGCGCCCGACCACCTTCGGCAACCGCACCGGGAGCGCTGACTTGGCGGGCCCACATCTGGAGTTCGAGCGGGACATCGTCCAGATCCAGGACGAGATCGACCGTCTTCTGGAGATGGCCGAGGATAAGGGGCTGGACGTTTCGGACGAGCTCACGGTGCTCCGGCGCAAGTTGGAGACCCTCATGGACGAGACGTTCAGGAACCTGACCGCCATGGAGCAGGTCCAGGTCGCCCGCCACCCCAAGCGACCCTATACGCTGGACTATATCCAGCGGATCTTCGTCGACTTCGTCGAGCTGCACGGGGACCGCAATTTTCGCGACGACGAAGCGATCGTGGGCGGCTGGGGCCGAATCGAGGGCCGCTCGGTCATGGTCGTGGGCCACCAGAAAGGCCGGGACATGAAGGAGAATGTCCGGCGCAACTTCGGGATGGCCCACCCGGAGGGATACCGCAAGGCGCTGCGCCTGATGCGGCTGGCCGAGAAGTTCGGCCGGCCGGTCATCACCTTCATCGACACCCCCGGGGCCTACCCGGGCATCGGCGCGGAGGAGCGTGGTCAGGGCGAAGCCATCGCACGCAACCTCAGGGAAATGGCAGGCCTCCGAACGCCCATGATCTCGGTCGTGATCGGTGAAGGGGGCTCCGGTGGGGCTCTGGGTCTGGGCGTAACGGACCGGATCCTCATGCTGGAGCACGCCATCTACTCCGTCATCACGCCCGAGGGCTGCGCCGCGATCCTCTGGCGGTCGTCGGACCATCGTGTGAAAGCGGCGGATGCGCTGCGGCTCACGTCCGGCGACCTCAAGGCACTGCGGGTGGCCGACAAGCTGGTCCCCGAGCCCCCGGGCGGAGCACATGCGGATCCCGCCGGCACGGCGGCCCGGGTGAAGGAGGCCCTGGTGCGTCAGCTCGAGGAGCTGGAGGGGATCGACACCGACGAGTTGCTCCTTCAGAGATGGGCGAAGTACGAAGCGATGGGGGAGTGGAAAGAACCCGAATAGCGCCTCGACGCGCGTCGAGCTCAAATGGCCGGTTTCGCCGAAGTCCGTTTCAAGGGCACGCGTAAGGGATATTTCACGTACGACCAGCTGGATCTTCCGCCCGGCACCGCGGTGATCGTTCAAGCGGACCGCGGAGAGGATCTGGGCGAGGTGCGGTCGGTCGGTACGATCGCCGAACGCAAGTGCAACGCGTCCGGCGGGTGTGCCACGCCCGCGCCGGACAAGCGGATCGTGCGGCTCGCGAGGGAAGACGAGGTCGGCCGCCTACAGGAGCTCCGGTTCGATGAGGACCGGGTGCGGACCGTCACCCGTGGGCTCGTGGAGCGACACGAGCTGAAGATGAAGGTGACCGAGGCCGAGTGGCAGTTCGATCGCAACAAGCTGATCATCTACTTCACGGCGGAGCGGCGGGTCGACTTCCGCGAGCTCGTTCGGGACCTGGCGCGTACGTTCCGCACCCGCATCGAGCTCAAGCAGATCGGCGTGCGAGACGAGGCGGCGTTGCTGGGCGGTGTGGGTCGGTGTGGCCGGGAGCTCTGTTGCTCCACCTGGCTGCCCGAGCTCAAGCCCGTCAGCCTGCAGCTGGCCAAGAACCAGCGGCTCTCCCTGAATCCGGCCCAGATCTCCGGGTGTTGCGGTCGTCTCATGTGCTGCCTGATGTACGAGCACGAGACGTACGTCCAGGCCCGACGGCGCTTCCCCAAGGAGGGCAAGATCCTGCGGACCGACCAGGGGGAGGAGCGCGTCGTGTCCGTGGACATCTGGCGGGAGGCCGTGACCCTGCGCGATCCCGAGGGGAACCGGCGCACGGTACCGCTGAGCGACATCCGCGCCGAGGTAGAGCGAACCGCTGGTGCCCGGAGCAAAAAGCCGAGGCCGGACAAGCCGGACTGAGCCCGAACCGCCACCGCCCCTCTCCACGAGATCCCGGATCCACGACACGAGCCCCGTACGAATGAGGACGAGAATCCGTTGAGCGAGCCTCGCCGGCGCTACCTGACCACGCCGATCTACTACGCCTCGGGCGAGCCCCACATCGGCCACGCCTATACCACCTTCCTGGCGGACACCCTGGCCCGCTACTACCGGCAGACCGGGGCGGACGTCCTGTTCCTGACCGGAACGGACGAGCACGGCCAGAAGATGCAGGAGGAGGCGAACCGCCGAGGCATCACGCCCCGGGAGCTCGCCGACGACATGGCGAGCCGCTTCAAGGCGGCGTGGCACGGCCTCGAGGTTTCCTTCGACCGCTTCATCCGCACGACCGAAGCCGAGCACGTGGCCGTCGTGCAAGCCTTCTTTCAGCAGCTCTGGGACCGGGGCCAGATCTACTCGGACCTGTACCGGGGCTGGTACTGCGTCCACGACGAACGCTACTGGACCGACAAGGACCTGGGCCCTGACCAGACCTGTCCGGACTGCAACCGGCCTGTTCGCGAGATCGAGGAGAAGAACTACTTCTTCCGCATGAGTGCCTACCAGGAGCGACTGGTCCAGCATATCCACGACACGCCCGACTGGATCGTGCCGACCGTCCGGCGCAACGAGATCCTCGGCTTCCTCCAGCAGCCCCTCGAGGATCTGTCCGTCTCCCGTCCGAAGACCCGGCTGACCTGGGGTGTGACCCTGCCCTTCGACGACGAGCACGTGTCGTACGTCTGGGTGGACGCCCTGATCAACTACCTCACGGCCTCCGGGGCCATCGATCCGTCCCGCCCGGCCGAGCAACAGGGCTTCACCGATCCGGCGGCCGGATGGTGGCCGGCAGACCTGCACCTCATGGGGAAGGACATCCTCACCACCCACGCCGTGTACTGGCCGACCCTGCTCATGGCAGTCGGGCTGCCCGTGCCCCGGCAGATCCTTGCCCACGGGTGGTGGGTGGTGGGGGAGTCCAAGATGTCCAAGTCAGTCGGCAATGTGGTGGATCCGCTCGCGCTTCGTGAGGACTTCGGCACGGACGCGGTTCGGTGGTTCCTCCTGCGTGAGATGCCCACGGGGGACGACGCCACCTACACGCCCGAGCGGTTTCTTACCCGCTACGAGGAGCTGGCCAACGTCCTGGGGAATCTCGCCAGTCGAGTCATCTCGATGGTGGGCAAGTACCGTGGAGGAGAAGTGCCCGCCGCTCCGGACGACGGCATGGCAGCGCAGATCGCGGATACGGTCACCGCCATGGAGGCCGCCATGGATGCCTACCGCGTCCACGAGGCGTTCGGGGCGGCCATGGACCTCGCTCGGCAGGCCAACGGATACGTGGAGGCACGGGAGCCGTGGGCTCAGGCCAAGGACCCCGCCCTGGCCAGCGACCTCGACGAGACGCTGGCCTCGCTGGTTCGGGTGCTGGTGGTGCTCTGCGCCGTCTTCCAGCCAGTCGTACCGGCCAAGATGGAGGAGCTCGCGAGCTGCCTGGCGCTAGACCGGATCCCCTCCATACAGGAGTCCCTGGAGATCCTCTTGGCCGGTCGGTCGTTGACCAAGGGACCGCCCCTCTTCCCACGGGTCGACCTGGCAGGCTGACCGTCCGATGGTGGCCGTAAGTGTAAACAAATGACGGCTTTTGCGCGGGTTGACACGCCCCGGGCCCTCCAATAACGTTCGCGGCCCTTTCTTTTCTAACGTCCTTTGCCGATCCCTCCGATGCTTATAGGGGAAGAGGGAAGGCTTTCGAGCTGCCACCCGCCGGCAGGAGTGAGTACATGCAAGGAGACAAGTGGACGTTTCTCGTCTTCCGCGGCGAGGAGTCGGTTCGCCAGTATTCCTTGCAGAACCGTGCCGTCAGGTACCTTCTCGGTGGTTCGGCGGCTGCGGCCGTCCTCCTCGCCGGACTCGTTGCCCTACTGGGCATCAGCGGCTGGTCCCAGGCCGAGAGGGCTCTTCTCGAGCACAAGAACACCCTCCTCCGCTCGGAGCTCGCGGACGTCCAGGATCAGGTTCAGGCGCTCGAGACGACCCTCGGAGGTCTGGCCGAGCGCGACGTCCAGTACCGCACGTTGGCTGGCCTCGACTCCTTCGACGAAGACGTGCTACAGGCTGGTGTCGGCGGTCCCGGCATGGCGACCCCGGAGGGGGACGCTCTGTGGGCCGTTGACGCGGAGCTGGGCGAAGAGACCTTCGCGCTCCGCTATGACCTCTCCGCCCTCGAGCGCCGGGCTCGTCTGCTCTCCGAGAGTCTCGCAGAGGCCACCGACAGCCTGACGGCCCATCACGAGCTGCTCGAGCGGACGCCCTCGATCTTCCCGGCGGCGGGCTTCCTGTCCAGCAGCTTCTCGCGCTCCCGGTACCACCCGATCCATCACCGAAACCTGCCCCACGAGGGGATCGACATCGGTGCGAATCGAGGGACGCCCATCCTCGCGGCGGCGAAGGGTCGGGTGATATACGCCGGCCGTCGCGCCGGCTACGGCCTGATGGCCGAGATCGACCACGGTAACGGTCACGTGACCCGCTATGGCCACGCTTCGAAGCTGTTGGTGAAGAGGGGTCAGGAGTTGACCCGTGGCGACGTCATCGGCCAGGTAGGCAGCACAGGTATCGCCACCTCGCCACACCTGCACTACGAAGTCCGGGTGAATGGGCGGCCGGTGAACCCCATGAACTACGTCATCACCGGGGCAATACCCTGAGGCTTACGCCGGACCCGTCGTAGCCCGCAGCGGCTCTGCGCCACAGGGCCGCCTCAGACTAACGCAGCGTCCCGAAAGCGTCGATATATTTGGAGGCACCACATCGGTGCCTCCTTTTTTTCTTTGGTGTCGGCGGGTTAAGCTAGGTGATGCTGCGTCTTTCTCTACTGATCGCGGGAGCGGTCCTGGCGGGGAACCAGGGTGGCGAGGAAGCCCTGAGCCCCGATTCCATCCTCCGCCTGCCGGAGGGTCCCCAACTCGTGCTGTTCTCGAACCCGGGAGCCAGCGTCACCGCGCTCCGGGTTTCTGTGCTTCTGGACGAGGAGGCGCACGAGGCCGGAGCGGCTCGGCTGCTCCAGGCGCACGCCCTTCAGCGGGTGCGCTCCGCCGCCAGCTCGGTGGGGGCCGTGGTCACCGCCACGCGGACACCCTGGGGGATCGCCTATACGGTCGTAGGACCTCAGACTCACTTCGAGTACATGGCGTGGATCCTTCGCCAGGCCGTCTCGGAGCCGAATCTCGATCGCGTGCAGTTTCTCCGAGCTCGAGCCGAGGTGGAGGACGAGGTGGAGCGCGTCGCGGAGACGCCTCCGGGCGTCCTGGCCGAGCGGCTGTGGAGCCAGATCAGTCCGTCGGAGTCTCGCTTGGACGGGTCTCACGCGTCACTCCAGCAAATCACGCCGGGTAGCGTCCGGCAGCTCTGGGCGCGCACGCATCGCCCGGACCGAATGACCGTGGTGGCGTCCGGCCCCGTGACCGTGGATCCGATCATCGCCGCCCTGAAGGACCTGGTGGGATCGGCCGATGCGGGACCGCCGCAACGCGCCGATGCGCGTGCCGTCCCGCCTCCGGATCGCGGCCGGCCGCAGGTGCTGCGTCGCTGGTATGGCGAAGCGTTCCTGGCGGGAGACCCCACCGATCCCCACGCCGAGGTCCTGGCGCTGATGGCCGGGCGCAGCCTGCGGCAGGGGAGCCAAGGCTATGAGGCCGGCGTCGAGCTGTGGGAGTTGGACCGCACACGCATCCTGGCCGTGACCGGTGCGGCGTACGGCAGGAACGCCTCGGCCATGACGGCCCGGATTCGTGGCCTCCTCGAAGAGACCCGAGCGGCCATCACGCCAGAAGCGGCGGCGGGAGCCGCCGCCGGGATCCGCTTCCAGCTACTCGCCGATGCCCGGACTCCCGATGGGCTGGTCAACCTCGTCGGCCGTCACATGGACGCCACGGGCACGCCCACCGGAGCCCTGGACTACCTCCGCCGGCTCGACCAGGTCACGGCCAGTAGCCTCGAGACGTTCCTGGCAACGGTCGAGAGCTCCGGCCCCGTGTCCGCGGAGCTACGGCCATGAATCGCCTCGCGCTTTCGACCCTCGGGCTCGCGCTCGCTGCCATCGCCCTCTCGCTCCCCGTCCCTCTCGCCGGACAGGAAGTGGACTCGGCTACCGTTGAGGCGCCCCCGGCGCCACCGCCGGATACGGCGGTGTGGATCGCCGTCGCGCCGCGCCCGCGCAGCACCGTGGTGGCCACGACGGTGACGTTCCCGGTGGGCTCCGGCGATGACCCGAACGGCCTTGGCGGTACGGCCTGGCTCGTCGGGCGCACCCTGGAAGCCATGGCGCAGGAGGCCCTCGGAGAGGGGGCGGCGGCAGCGGTCGAGGTGCTACGCGGTCAGTTGCACGCCACGCTGCTCGCGCCTCCGAGCTCTTGGGAGTCGGACTTCCAGACCTTCGCCACGGTGCTCATGCGCCGTGAGCTCGCTGCAGATCGCTTCGAAGCCGAGCGCGCGGGGCTGTTGAGCCGGCTGACGTTCGAGGCCGGAGCCCCCGTACGGGAGTTCGAAGTCGAGGCGGCCCGGCTGTACGCCTCGGGCGAGCAGGACTGGGCACGTCCCCCGGAGGGCGATCTCGAGAGCCTCCCGGCCGTCACCCTCGATGACCTCGCACAGTTTCGCCGCCGGCACCTGAACGCCGACGACGTGGCTGTCGCCGTTGTCGGCCCGGTGGACCCGGAAGCTGCAGTGGGCGTCACGAGCACCATTCGCGACAGGAGCTCGTCCTCCTCGGCGTCGTCACGAAGGGATGCCGGGGCAGGCGTTGCCTGGGCGACGGGGGATCGCCTGGCGCTTCCCCGCGACATCACGAACACCTCGCTCGCGGTCGCCTATCCACTGCCGGCAGGCCACGACCGAACGACCGCCGAGTTCCTTGCGCACGTGCTCCAGGAGAAGCTCAACCCCGTCCCACCCGATCCCGGCGTCTACCGCGCCCAGGTCCAGGTGGTCGACGCTCCTACGGGCGCCTTGCTGGTGATCGAGGCCGCGGTCTTTCCCGAGGTCGGCGATCGGTGGGAGCGGCAGATCGCCACGGCGGTTCAGGAGACTGCTGGCGGCGATCCCTACGAGGACGTCTATTTCCCGTGGCAGCAGCGACGGTTCCGCTCCGCGGCCATGCAGCGTGACGCCACGCCCGAAGGCCTGAGCCGCCGGCTGGCCAGCGACCTGCTGCGAGGAGGCGCGACGAGAGACGTCGATGCCGACATCCGCACACTCACGGCAGAGGGTCTGGTGACCCTGGCCACCACGTTGGGGCAACCTCGCGTGCTCTTTTTCGGACCGGACCTGGGCGCCGATCAGGAGCAGTGATTCCAGGGTCGTCCTGGCGCCCCACGGGTGAGCCTTCGGGCCCCGTCCCGCCGCGTCACCCCGGCAATACGCATCGTCGCTCCGGTCGTCCCGATCCTCCGGCCGGCGGCTCCCTTCTTGATGCCCGGTAGGTGGCCTTTTACTTTCGTGCGTTTCCCGGGAGGCCCGGACCACCGTCGGGGTTCGCACCCTCTGAACTCACCAGATGGAGTGATCAATGAAGGCAACCAAGCCCCTGTTCGCCGCGATGACCCTCATGGTGCTGGTGGCTTGTGGCCCCGGCGAGGTCGTCGTGACTGCGGAGCTCGAGGTGCCCGACCCCGAAACCGAGGGCGGGACGGTGGTGCGTCCGCTCGGAGATATGACGATCGACCTCTTGCCTTATGATCGGGACGCCATCTTCGACTCCCTGACGGCCACGGCCCAGCGGCCGGAGCCGCCGATTCCGGATTCTCTTCTCCTGGCCCAGGAGGCGGTTGCGGCAGCACAGGAGGATTGGCGCGCGGCCGAGTCGGAGTGGAATACGCTACGCTCGGAGCTCCAGGAGATCAGCGACGAGCTCGAGGGACTGAACCGGGGAGAGGCCCGCTATCGCCTTCTGTTCAACGACTTCCAGGACAAGGAGGGTCGGTTGAACGGCGTGGAGCGGCAGATGAACCAGGCGTTCGAACGGTTCACCGAGCTCCAGGAGGCCATCATCGCCGAGATCGAAGCAGTGAGGATTCAGCGCGAGGAATGGGCCGACGAGGCATACGCAGACTTCTTCCCGGTGGCGCAGGTCAAGATCGACGCCTCGGGGCTGGAGCCCGTGGTCGACACCACCGACGCGAGCGGAACGGTGCGGATCGAAGCGGCGCCCGGAGATTACTGGGTCCACGCGCGCCATGAGCTGCCGTTCAACGAGCTCTACTGGAACCTCCCGGTGACGCTGGTGCGCGGCGAGCCGGCCGAGCTTCACCTCGATCGGTCGACTGCGCAGGTTCGGCCCAAGCTGTAGCGGAAAAGGGCCACTGTGGAGGCCCGGCGAAGGGTGTAGGGCGGGAGGGGTGAGTCACGGTTGGTCGCCGACCAGCGTGGCCTCCCCGGAACCGGCTCCGGCAACCGCCCCGGCGTCCATTGTTCGGACGCCCGGGGCGGTGTTCTTTTGGGGGCTCGGAGAGTCCTCACTTCGGATGTGGAGACGTGGATGGCGGACGCGGCGGCCGGTAGATCCGGTCCGTTTCTGGAAATCGACGCGGAGCGGATCGCCCGGATCACCCTGGATGACCCCCACCGAAGGCACAACTACCTGACCGAAACGGTCATGACCGGCCTCGCCGGCCTCGTTGCCCAGGTGCGGGACGAGGCGGAGACGGGCAAGGTTCGCGGACTCGTATTCTACAGCGCCAAGAAGCACAGCTTCATCGCCGGGGCTGACGTCGACGCCATCGGCGCCGTCGAGGACCCCTTGTCCGGCGAAGAGGCCGCGAGGTTCGGGCAGGCGATCTTCGGCGAGGTGGAGTCCCTGCCGGTACCCACGGTAGCGGCGATTGATGGCCTCTGTCTCGGGGGCGGCACCGAGTTGTCGCTGGCGTGCCGGTACCGGCTCGCGTCGGACTCCGACCGCACCAAGATCGGCCTCCCCGAGGTCCAGCTGGGAATCCTCCCGGCATGGGGCGGCACCACCCGGCTCCCGCGGCTGGTCGGGCTCCAGGCGTCGCTGGACATGATGCTCACCGGTAGGGCCGTGAGCGCCGCCAAGGCCCGCCGCATCGGGCTGGTGGACGCCGTGTATCCCCGCGAGCTGTTCAGGGAGAGGGTGGAAGCATTCCTGCGAGACCGCGTCGAGGCCGGCCCCGTTCGCACCGGCGCGCGACGGAAGTTCTTCCGCAGAGTTCTCGAGGACACGGCCCCGGGCCGACGCGTGATCCTGCGCGCCGCGCGCAAGCAGGTGATGTCGCGGACACAGGGACACTATCCCGCTCCTCTGACGATCCTCTCCGTTGTCCGCCGCTCCCTGGGGAGATCGGTGGAGGCGGCGCTCCGGATCGAAGCGGCCGCCGCGGGCGAGCTCTTGTCCAGCGGAGTGAGCAAGAACCTGGTGCACGTCTTCCACCTCCGGGAAGGCGCCAAGAAGCTCCCCGAGGACGTCGAGGGTCAGGCCGCGGACGTGGCGCGGCTCGGCGTTCTTGGCGCCGGCGTCATGGGAGGCGGGATCGCCCAGCTGGCAGCCTACCATGGCGTCGATGTACGCATGAAGGACATCCGGCACGATGCGGTGGCGGCAGGGCTCCGAGAGGCGAGCGCTCGCTTTCGTGAGGCCGTGGAGCGCAGGAAGCTCGACTGGCGGGAGGCCGATCAGCGGTTGGAGCTCATTTCGGGCGGCCTGAGCTATCACGGCTTCGCCTCGGCCGACCTGGTGATCGAGGCGGTGGTGGAGCGGATGGACGTGAAGCGATCCGTGCTCCAGGAGCTGGAAGCGGAGGTGGGACAGGACTGCGTCCTGGCCACCAATACCTCGTCTCTATCCGTGGACGAGATGGCCGCAGTCCTCAACCGGCCGGAGCGCTTCTGCGGGATGCACTTCTTCAACCCGGTGCACCGTATGCCCCTGGTGGAGGTCGTGCGGGGTGAGGCAACCGGAGACGACGCGGTGGCGACGGTCCATGCGTTTTCCCGGAGCCTGGGCAAGGTGCCGGTGGTAGTGCGGGACGGTCCCGGCTTCCTGGTGAATCGCATTCTCGGGCCATACCTGAACGAGGCGGGGTGGCTCCTGACCGATGGCGCCGCCGGCCCCGACGTCGACCGCGCCGCGAAGAGCTTCGGCATGCCCATGGGCCCACTTCGCCTGGTGGACGAAGTCGGCATCGACATTGCGGGCCACGCGGGCGCAACGCTGTACGAAGCCTTCGGGGAGCGGATGGCGCCCTCCCCCGGCCTGCAGGCCATCGGGGAGTCGGGCCGACTCGGACGAAAGGGCGACCTGGGCTTCTACAAGTACGAGGGCGGCAAGGAGCAGTCGTTCGACGACGGGGTCTACGCCGCTCTCGCCCCGGCCGTGCCCGCATCCCGCGTCGCCATGAACGATCGCGTCATCCGGGCCCGGCTCGTGCTGGCCATGGTGAACGAGGCGGCGCGCGTGCTGGAGGACGGCATCGCCCGGTCGGCCGGTGACGTGGACCTGGCCATGATCATGGGCACTGGCTTTCCACCATTCCGTGGCGGGTTGCTGCGGTATGCGGACCACCTGCATCCCAAGACGATCCTGGATCGGCTGCGGAAGCACGAAGACAGCCTCGGGCCTCGCTTTGCCCCGGCCGAGGTCATCGTGGACATGGCACGTACGGGCCGCGGGTTCTACGACGCCTTCCCCCCGTGACCTCGCGCATCGCCGGTATCGTACCGGCCGCCGGACGATCGTCCCGCATGGGTCGCTCGAAGGCGTTGCTGGCGCCCGCGGGCCGGTCCTTCCTGAGTCGCGTGACCGATGCCCTGCTGAAGGGCGGGTGTGACCCGGTGATGGTGGTCGTGAGGGACGAAGCGGGCGGCGAGGCCACCGAGGCCCGGGCCCTCGGCCTCCAGCGCGTGGTCAACCCGGACCCGTCGGAGGGCCCCATCACGTCGCTCCGCGCCGGGCTCGCGGCCCTGCCCGCCGACGTGACCGGATGCGCCTGGTGCCCCGTGGACTTCCCTCTGGTGCGGTCGGACACGGTGGCGGCTCTCCTCTTGTCGTTCGCGGGAGCACCGGACTGCATCGTCGTCCCGTCCCATGGGGGGCGGCGGGGTCACCCGGTCGTCTTCCCCCGCCCGCTCTTCCCGCGACTCGCGGAGCCCGGCTTGGCCGAAGGCGCCCGCACGGTCGTGCGGGAGCACCCGCACCGCGTCACGGTGGCGGTGGACGATCCGGGGATCCTGACCGACGTCGATACGCCGGAGGACTACCGCGCGGCGTTCGGGGGGGACCCCGTCGAGCGGTCGGGCCCCGGCGGCGCCGTGGACCAGCTCGACGACCGATGACGGAGCCACCTCTCGACCCCGCCACGGCCGCGGCTCGTGTGCTGGAACATCTGGACGCCGGCCGCACGGTCGCCGTCGTGGTGCGAGTCCCGACGGAGGTGGAGCCCCGACCGGGCCGGCTCCTGGTGCCGACCGACGGCCCCGTGGAGGGCACGCTCGATCAGGCCGAGCTGGACCATCTGGCCGTCGACCTGGCCGGGCGCGCCCTCGAAGGGGAGGGGCCGAACGAAGGCGTCCACGAGCTCACCTTGTCGGACGGCACTGAGGTGGAGGTCTACCTCGAGCTCCACGCCCCGTCACCGGAGCTCATGATCGTGGGTGCCGGGCACATCGCCCAGCCGCTGTCGATGATTGGCGCCCTGTTGGGCTTTCGGGTGGTGGTCGTGGACGACCGACCGGAGTTCGCCACGGCCGAACGCTTCCCCGATGCCGAGCGCGTGGCGCGCGTCGACTTCTCGGATCCGTTCCGGGACCTTCCCGTCGGCCGAAGCACCTACGTGGTGCTGGTGACCCGGGGCCACAAGTACGACTACGAGTGCCTCCGACGACTCCTGGCCCGGGATCCCCTTCCGGCCTATCTCGGTATGATCGGGAGCCGGCGGCGGGTCCGAGCCACGTTCGCCCAGCTTCTGGACGAGGGCGTCTCGCGAGAACGTCTGACACGGGTCCGAGCGCCGGTGGGGCTGGACCTGAGAGCCCAGACACCGGCCGAGATCGCGGTTTCGGTGGCCGCCGAGATCGTGGCTTCGTGGCGTGACGGCACCGGCCAACCGCTCTCGGACCGAGAGCGAATCCTGGAGCGCTTCTTCCCCGAATGAACCGACACGACGAAAGACCGCTGCTCGAGGCCGTGCGGGACGCCGGCCGAGCGGGCCGGCGCTCCGCCCTGGCGACGATCGTGGACGCGCGCGGCTCCACGCCACGAAAGACCGGCACCAAGATGCTGGTCGATCCGGTCGCCGGGCTGGTCGGCACCGTGGGCGGTGGGTGTGGGGAAGCCGAGGTGATCGAAGCCGCTGTCGAGGTCTTGCGCACCGGGCTGCCGCGGGTGGTTCACGTAGACCTGACGCAGGATCTCATGTCGTGGAGCCCCGCGGTCTGCGGAGGCGTCATGCGGGTACTGGTGGAGCCCGTCGAGCCGGCCGTTGCCGCCGACCTCGGTCCGTCTGCCGGAGATGTCGCGGATCAGGGTGGCCCGGCAGACGCACGGGACTCCGGCGTCGATTCGGATCCGACCTCCTGACTGCCAGGGGACCCGCGCCTTGTCTCCGCCTCTGGTCCACATCCACTACCTTCGGCCGCCCGACCGCGCCGAGGTCTTCCGCCAGCAGCTGGTGCTGGACCGAGATGACGTGAAGGTCACCCTGGCCCAGGATCTGGACTTCGATCCGCCGATCGAGATCGAAGGCGCCCTCGCTCTGGAAACGGGCTCGTCAGCGGTCTGGTTCACCTTCCCGGACAGGTGGCACGACATCGGGCTCTTCCACCGCGCGGACGACACGTTCACCGGTACCTACGCCAACATCCTCACACCGCCCGTCATCGGGGACGGCCACGTCTGGCAGACCACGGACCTGTTCCTCGACGTCTGGATCGAGCCGAGCGGCCGACTCCGGGTCCTGGACCGCGACCAGTTCGACCAGGCGGTCGCGGCCGACTGGATCGACGCGGAGACGGCGTCCCGCGCGCTCAGCGAGGTCGAGGCCATCGTCCAGGAGCACGGGGATGGCCGCTGGCCGCCAACGGTCGTGGGGGATTGGACGCTGGACCGCGCCAGGCAGGCGGTCTCGGAGGCGGACCGCCCTTAGGCGTTCACCACGTACGCTGCGCACAGACGGTCCATGTCGACGTGCATGCGGGTCAACACGAACGGGTCTTCCTGCAGGCAGTCCACGAGGCGCTCGTACCGACCCAGCGCCTCCACCGGGATGGCCACGTCTTCATGGTGATAGGCGCCTCCGTCGACGAAGACGAGTCGGACCGTCTGGGTCGCGGTTCCGGTCATTGTGGAGCCTCGTGATCTCCCGGGCTCGGGCAGGGAAGCCAGGCGACGAGCGTCACTGCGCCGCCAGGGCCCCCTCGACGGCCTCCTGAATGGTGGGCCACGCGAAGTCGGTCAGACGGATCGGCATGGATCCCTCGGGCACGACCATGATGGTGGGCGTGGCGTTGACTCGCAGCTCGTTGCCCAAGCGCATGTTCGCCGTCACCACGTCGGCGTGTCGGTCGCTGTCCAGGCAAGCCGCGAAGGCCGACTCGTCCAGTCCCAGGTCGCCGGCAGAGCCCCTGAAATCCCGGCCCGCGGAGTTGCTGAACTGCCATTCGCCCTGAGTCTGGAACAGCCGGTCGTGGAAGTCCCAATAGCGATCCTGCTCGCCGGCACAGCGAGCGGCTCGCGCGGCCAGGAACGCGTTCTGATGCTGCTGGAGCGGATAGTCGTAGTAGACGTACTTGACCTTGCCGGTCTCGACGTAGGCCAGGTCGAGCTGGGGCTTGACCTGTCCCGCGAAGACCTGGCACGCCGGACACTGGTAATCGGCGAACTCCCAGATCGCGACGGTCGCGTCCGGGTTCCCATACTCCACGCCCTTGGCCATCTCCAGGAGCGTGGTCGGGTCATCCAGTCCCTCCACTTCCACCGGCGCCGTGACGGCGCTGCTCGTGGCACCCGAGAAGAGCGAGTAGCCGACAACGCCCACGCCCACGACCGCGACCAGGGCCAGCACCATGTAGAAGCGCTTCATGTCGCTTCCGCCCGTCGACCCGCTCCGCTTCTCGGCCCGCTGGGCCGAGCGACTCTTCTTGCGCTTGTTAGAAGCCACCTGCTTGCTCCCGTGGATAAAACGACGAGACCGCCGGCCTCACGCCGGCGGCAGAGGATCCCCTGAGACGGATCCAGAAGATATCGTCCCGCCCAGAAGATGGTTCCCCTGCCCCTGTCAGTCCAGAATCACCTCCAACACTCGATCGGTATCGGCGAAGTCGCTGAACGTGTGATCCGCACCTGCCGCTTCCAGATCCTCGACGCCGAAGTTGCCCGTGGCCACGGCGACGGTCCGCATGCCTTCGAACCGGCCACACTCCACGTCCCGGGGCGTGTCGCCGAGAATGACCGCTTCGCCGGCTGAGAACTCCACGCCCCAGGCGTCTCGGGCTCGCCGCATGGCGATCCCGGGGAGATGGTTGCGCACCTCGTGGTCCGAGCCGTAGCCACCCACCGGGAAGTATCCATCCAACCCTACCGACCCGAGCTTGAGCCTCGCCCCCCGGGCGATGTTGCCGGTAACGAGTCCGAGCGCCACATCGTCGAGTGTCCCCAGGACGTTGAGCAGGTCGGTCACGGACGGCAGCGTGTACATGGGCCTGTCGACCAGACGACGCTCGAGCTCCGACAGATACCGCTCCCACAGGACGGGGAAGCCCCGGCCGATCTCCTGGTCGCTCAGGCCGGCGTCGTGCAGGAGCTCCCGGGCGATCTGCGGATCCGTCTTCCCCGAGAAGTCGTGCACCTCGATCGAGCCCGCCGTTCCGAAGGTCTCGACCATGGACACGTGAAACGCCTCTTTGGCGGGACCACCGTTCACGAGGGTGCCGTCGATGTCGAAGAGCAGGAGCTTGCGCACTGGAGTGGCGCCTCGGCGTCGGTAGGGTCAGGTAGGCGAGCCGCTAGATCAGGGCTTTGAGGATGGACGGATCCAGGTTGCCACCGCTGAGGACCGCCACATTGCGCTCGCCGGGCTCAACGCGGCCGCTGCGCAGGGCGGCCACCGTGGCGGCCCCGGAGTACTCCACCACGAGCTTGACGTCCGAGATGAGCATGCGAGTGGCGTCCCGGATCGCCTGGTCCGTGACGGTGACCACCTCGTCCACGAGCTCTCGCACGTGTACGAAGGTCAGCTCGCCCGCCTGCACGGGCGCCAGGCCATCGGCGATGGTGTCGATCCGGTCCAGCCGAACCAGTTCCCCCGCGTCCAGCGCGGCCTTCATGGACGCCGCGCCCTCTGGCTCCACTCCGACGAGACGTACTCCGGGGAGCAACCTCCGCAGTGCTGCGGCACCCCCGCTAACCAGCCCGCCGCCGCCAATGGGGAACAAGACGGTATCCACTTCCGGCCACCTCTCGGCAATCTCCAGACCGACCGTCCCCTGGCCCGCGATGATGCGCGGGTGGTCGAAAGGCGGGACCATGGCGAGGCCGCGCTCCGCTGCGATCTCTTCCGCCCGGGCCTTCCGCTCCAGCGACGTCGTCCCTTCGAGCACGATCTCGGCGCCGAGTCGGGCCGCGCCCGCTCGCTTCACGGCCGGCGCGGTCGTGGGCATGACCACGACCGCCGCCACGCCGTGCAGCCGCGCGGCCAGCGCCATGGCCTGGGCGTGGTTACCGGACGAGTAGGTGATGACCCCGCGCTCGATCGTGTCGGGTGGGAGCTGGGCGACGTAGTTGTAGGCGCCGCGGGCCTTGAAGGAACCCGTGCGCTGAAGGTTCTCGCACTTGAGGCGGACCTCGCCCCCCAGCTCGTCGGTCAGGAGCGGCGCCGGCAGCAGGGGGGTGTTCACCACCACGCCCCGGAGCCGGTCGGCCGCTTGCCGTATGGCCGCGATATCGACCAGCCTCGCGGTCGTGCGCTCGGTCAGGCCCGTGCCCCCTTCCATCACTCGGCCTCGGCGTCGCCTGCCGTCGCCTCCGCCACTTCGCCGGAGTCGGCCGGCCCTTCGGCGGCGTCGGTGTCCTCGTCGGGAATGACCCGGGCCACGTCCATGACGACGTCGCCGTCGTCGAGGTTCATGAGCTTGACCCCCTGGGTGGCCCGCCCGATGACACGGATCTCGGCGATGCGCTGCCGGTTGATCACCCCTTTCCGGGTGATCAGCATGACCTCGTCGGTGTCGAGCACACCCTTGATCGAGATCACCTTGCCGGTCTTCTCCGACGTCTTGAGGTTGATCACGCCTTTGCCGCCGCGCTTCTGCAGGCGATACGCGTCGATGTCGCTGCGCTTGCCCATGCCGTTCTCGGCAACGACCAGAAGGGTAGCGCCCTCCCTGCGGGTGACCACCATTCCCACCACCCTGTCGTCGTCGGAGAGGTCGATCCCCCGTACACCTCCGGTGGCCCGGCCCATGGACCGCGCGTCCTGCTCCTTGAAGTGGATGGCCTTGCCGTTCCGGGTGGCCAGCACCACCTCGTTGTCCCCATCGGTGATCTGCACGTCGATGAGCTCGTCGCCCTCGCGGATGTTGATGGCGTTGAGGCTCACGGAGCGCATGTTTCCGTACGCGGACAGGGCGGTCTTCTTCACCACGCCGTTCCGGGTGCAGAAGAACAGGTACTGGTCGTCCCGGAACTCGCGAACCGGTACGACCGCAGCGATCTGCTCGTCCTCGGACACGTTGAGAAGGTTGACGATGGGCTTGCCCCGCGAGCTGCGGCCCGCCTGTGGGATCTGCCAGACCTTCAGCCAGCGGCATTGGCCGTCCCGGGTGAAGATCATGATGACGTCGTGGGTGGACGCGACGAACAGGTGCTCGACCCAGTCCTCTTCCTTGGTCCCCATCCCCTGGAGACCCCGTCCCCCGCGGCGCTGGGACCGGTACGTGTCGACGCCGATGCGCTTGATGTAGCCCTGATGGGACACCGTCAGGACCATGTCCTCTTCGACGATCAGGTCCTCGATGTTGAAGCTGGACACGTCGCCGATGATCTCGGAGCGCCGGTCATCCCCGAACTTCCTGGCCACCTCTTCCAGCTCTTCGACGATGATCTCGAAGCGCCTTTCCCGGCTGCCCAGGATTTCCTGAAGCTCGGCGATGCTGGCCCGGACTTCTTCGAGCTCCGCATCGAGCTTTGCCATCTCCAGACCGGTGAGGCGCCCCAGCCGCATCTGCAGGATCGCATCCGCCTGGACCTCGCTCAGCTCGAAGCGTTGACGCAGGCGCACCGACGCTTCCTCGGTGTCCTCCGAGCCCCGGATGATGGCCACGACCTCGTCGATGTTGTCGACGGCGATCTTCAGGCCCTCCAGGATGTGTTCCCGGGCCTGGGCTTTGGCCAAGTCGAACTCGCTCCGCTTCACCACCACCTCGTGCCGGTGGTCGATGAAGTGCCGGAGCATCTGCCTCAGGGTGAGGACCCGGGGCACCCCACCCACCAGCGCCAACAGAATCGTGCCGAAGGTGGACTGCATCTGGGTGTGCTTGTACAGCCGGTTCAGCACGATCTCGGGCACGGCGTCCCGCTTCAGCTCAATCACGATACGGAGACCGTCGCGGTCCGACTCGTCCCGCATGTCGCGGATGCTGGTCAGCTTCTTGTCGCGTACGAGCTGGGCGATCTGCTCGATGAGGCGGGACTTGTTGACCATGAACGGGATCTCGTGGACGACGATCCGCTCTGTGTTCTCGTCCACCGACTCGATCTCGGCCTTGGCCCGCATGATGACCCGGCCCCGGCCCGTCCGGTACGCCTCCTCGATCCCTTCCCGACCGCAGATGTAGCCGCCCGTGGGGAAGTCGGGACCCGGCACCAGGGCCTCGAGCTCCTCCTGGGACAGGTTGGGATCCCGGATCAACGCCACCGCGGCACCCACGATCTCGCGCAGGTTGTGGGGCGGGATGTTGGTGGCCATGCCAACGGCGATGCCAGAGCTGCCGTTGATGAGCAGGTTGGGGATCTTCGAGGGGAGCACCGTGGGCTCGTTCAGGCGGCCGTCGAAGTTGGGTATGAACCCGACCGTCTCCTTGTCGATGTCCTCGAGGAGCTCGCCGGCCAACGCCATGAGACGGGCCTCGGTGTATCGATAGGCCGCCGCCGAGTCCCCGTCGATGGACCCGAAGTTCCCCTGACCGTCCACCAGGGGATACCTGAGCGAGAAGTCCTGGACCATTCGCACCATGGAGTCGTAGACGGCGGAGTCCCCGTGCGGGTGGTACTTGCCCAGCACGTCGCCCACGACCGTGGCGCTCTTCTTGTACGGACGGCTGGGACCCAGGCCCAGCTCGCTCATGGCGTACAGGATGCGCCGGTGAACGGGCTTCAGGCCGTCCCGGACATCCGGCAGGGCCCGTTGCACGATGACGCTCATCGAGTAGTCGATGAACGACTCCCGCATCTCGTCCTCCAGCATGCGCGAGAGGACCTTCTCTCCAGTCGGATTATCCATCGGCTATCGAATCCGCTCTTCTCGACCGGCGGCGTGCGCCGCCGTCGGTTCGGTTATGAGACTCGGCTCCCGCACACACGACGCGCCGGGCCTCGCCCCGAGGCGAAGTCCGGCGGCGTCCAGTGCGTTTCGTCCTGCCTGCTCCGGTCTTTCGCAGCAGCGGCTCCCGTTACGGTGTGCCCGCTGATCCCGCCCTGGCCGTCAGTTGGCTCCGGTCTCCGTGGGCCAGTAGATCGCCCTTGCCTGGCCAATGAGACCTTCCTCACTGTCGGTGACGCTCGACAGGTCCTGAGGCGCCGAGATGCCCTCGAGGATAATGGCGTCGGCGCCAAGCTCGGCGGCTTCCGTGCGCAGCATCTGTATCATGTCCTCGGTCGACGTGCCGATGGGCGCTCGGGCGGTCACCGGACCGATCACTTTGTACCCCTCGTCGGCCGCCTGTCCCATGGCCGGGTTGATGACCGCCACTTCCTCAGGACCGGCCTTGGGCGGAAGGCTGACTCCGCTGCAAGCTCCGAGGGTGAATGCGGCAAACAAGGCGATCAGCATGCCCTTCATCGTGCTGCCTCCGGAGGATGGGTTCGGGTTGCGCGTGCACCTCGGAGACGGCTGGTCGATTCCGCCCCCGATCCAGTGGTTCCACGACTCTCTATAAGTCGTTGAAAAATAAGGGTTGTGGCGTGCTTCAGCAAGCGACGGAGCGAGCCCGGATCAGGCCACCGCTATCGCTGCGTCAGGGTCTTCGAGTCCCATCTCCGCCAGGGCCTCGCGCACCTCGGTCCGGGCGCCGGGCTGACCCACCGCGATCAAGACGGGATGACCCGCGAATCGGGGCACCGAAGAGGGCGGCACGACGGGTGCGCCGTGGATCTCCTGACCGAGCTTGCGGGGGTCCAGGTCCACCCACGCCACGACCGGGCAGCCGGCGCTCAGCAGCGCCCGACCGAAGGCCTTGCCGGTGGGCCCCGCGCCCCAGATGACCACGCCGCGGGCGCTCCGCAGACGCGTGCGCGTCAGGTAGTGGACTTTACAGCGGCGGAACGCCTCCGGCGCATAGGCCGGATGCGTCCTGGAATGCCGGCGCGGACCCTCGCGCCAGCCGTGCAGCGCCTCGGGCACCACGCCCAGCCCGTGTCCAGCCGCCCACAGCCGCAGCAACAGATCGTAGTCCTCCGGCCATCCACGGTCCGTGTAGCCCCCGACCCCGGCGACGGCCGCGGCACGCATGAAGAAGGTGGGATGCGCCAGCGGGCACTCTACGAAGAGGTCCCGTTCGAGGTCCGATGGCCCGTGCATGCCGTTGAGCCAAGCCTCGTATCGGCGAGCGCCGTCCCGCACCACCTCGGGAGGGAAGTAGCGGACATGGGTGCCGCACACGCCCAGATCCTGCTCCCGGTCCATCAAGTCGGCCTGCCGCGCCAGCCGACCCGCCCCGGCTACGTCGTCGGCGTCCATCCGGGCCAGGTACCGTCCTCGGGCGACGGCTCTCGCAGCCTCCAGCGCGGGCACCAACCCCAGCGCCCTCTGGCGCAGCACGCGCACGCGTGGGTCGCGAGCCGACCAGTCCGCCAGTGCGTCCGCCGAGTCGTCGGTGGAGCCGTCGTCCACGGCGATGACCTCGAAATCGGCGAAGGTCTGGGCGGCGAGCGACGCGGCGGCCTCGAGCAGGTGCGGCATTCCGTTCCGCACCGGTAGAAGCACCGAGACAGACGGCGCTTTCCCAGGGCCGCTACCGTTCAGGGGACCCCTCGGTGACATCGGTGAGCAGCGTCACCACGGGTTGACCCACCACTTCGATCTTGACCGTGTAGCGCGGCTCCTCGGCCCGCACGTAGATGCGCTGCCGTTGGCCGCCGCCGTCCACCTCCACCTGGTAGGTGTCGAAGACCCCGGCCGGAACGGTGACCTCTCGCGGCCCCTGCATCTTCATGGTCCAGTTGGTGACGGATCCGTCCGGTTGGACCACCGGGATGACGATTTCGCCCGTCGCCTCCAGATCGGCGACCCACAGCGCCATCTCGGTCATTTCACCCAGCACCGCACCCACGACGGCGGTGCCTTCGACTGATTGTTGCCCGCCAGGCCCACGGAAGGACCCGGTCACCCGGTCCCCGGCGAGCTGGAGGGCGCTCACCATCTCCCGACCCTGGATCTTCAGCCGGTCCTCGGAGCGCACCGCCTCGAACGTGGCCGCCCGGAACGTGACCTCGCGGTGGACTTCCCGGGGTCCGATGCTCGCTTCGCTGACGAGCGTCATGGTCCCCGGCTCGTCGCCGGGTGTCAGTCTGCGCCTGAGCTTGCCTACGGGCCAGTCCTGCGCCTGGACGTCGTACGTCCACGAGCCGGGGCGGAGCGCGGACGCGTCCAGCGCCCACTCCCGGTCGCGGGGCCGGAGGTCTTCCAGGGCCACCTGGAGCCCTTCCGCGTTCTCTACCGTCACCGAGCCGAAGCGGGCAAGTCGGTCATGGAGCTGCAAGGCGTCTCCCGCCACCACGATGACCATGCGGTCCGGCTGCAGCTGCCTCTCGGCGGCAGCGCGCACGTCTTCGGCCGTGAGGCTCTCGATGCGCTCGCGATAGGTCTCGAGGGCGTCCCGCTCCAGGCCCAGCAGGATGTAGGTGGTCACCTGGTTGGCGATCTGCTGAGGCGTCTCGATGGCGAGGGGGAACGACCCGATCAGGTACGATTGGACGCCGGCGAGCTCGCCGGCGGCGGGCGCCGCGGTGCGTAGGCGATCCACCTCCGCGATCAGCGCCGCCACGGCCGAGTCCACGACCTCGGCACGGACCTCGGCTCGGGCCTGGAAGTACCCGGCGTCACCGCGACGAATGAGCCCGGACGACGCACCCGGTGCGATGCCCCCCTCCGCCCCGGGACCGGCGCCCAGTCGCGACGACGTACCTTCACCCAGGAGCCGGTTCGCGACCCGCAGGGCGGTCCAATCGGGGTCTTCTCCAGGCATCACGGCCTGTCCGACCCGGACGACGGCGTCGGCGGCGCCGGCCACGTGTACGAGGACGACGTCAGGCGTGGACCGCTGCGGAAGGCCGTGGAAGGTCGGGAGACTGACAGGGGCGGCCTCCCAGTCTCCGAAGTGGGCGTCCAGCGCCGCCGCCGCGGCGTCTGCGGTCACGTCGCCGGCCACCACGAAGACCGCGTTGTTGGGACGGTAGTAGTCCCGGTGGTACCGCGTGACCGCCTGCACGTCGATCCGACCGAGAGACTCGGCGGTCTGGATCTTCCCGTAGGGGTGCTCACCATACAACGATCGGGTGAAGGCCCGGGAAGCCAGAAAGGTGGGCGCCTGCTCCTGGATGTTCAGGGCCGATCGAGCCCGCGCCACCTGGCGGGCCAGCTCGTCGGCCGGGAAGGCCGGACGGGTCACCACATCCGCCATGATGCCCAGCGCGTCGTCCAGGCTCTCCGTAACGGAGCTCAGCGAGACCGTCGTGTAGTCCGGCCCGGCGATGGCGCCCAGCTGCGCACCGAGCATGTCCACGTCTTCAGCCACCTGGCTGGCCAGCTGACCCTGGACCCCCTTGGTGAGCAGCTCCGCCGTCATGGCGGCCAGGCCCGCCTGCCTCGCGGGATCGGCCGCCGTGCCCCCGCGGATCACGAGGTTCACGGTGACGTGGGGCTGCTCGTGGTGGCTCACCACGAGCAGCTCGGCCCCATTCGAGAGCTCCCGCAGCTCGAACTCCGGAAACGGAATGTCGGGCGCCGGGGCCGATGCGGGGGGCGGTGCCTGGCCGGCCCCCGCGGCGGGAGCGAGGTAGAGCACCGCGGCGAGGGCCGCCGCAGGCATCCTATGCCACGCGCTCACGGCGTCCCTTCCCCCGCTCCGGGAGCGGCCGGCCGGGCCACGATCACCGTGCGGTTGTCCCGGGCGAGGTATTGTCGGGCCGTCCGCTCCAGGTCCTCGGTGGTCACCGCCTCGAAGCGTGCCAGCTCGTCGTTCACGGCGAAAGCGTCTCCATACAGGTGGTGGAACTTGAGCAGGACGTCGGCCTTCCCCTTCACGGAAAGCCGGCTGCCAACCTCGGCTGCGCGTACCTGGTTCCGGGCCTTTTGGAGCTCGTGGTCCGTTACGCCTCCGGTTCGCAGTCGGTCGATCTCCTGATCCAGAAGTCCCTCGATCCGGTCCAGCTCGACGCCTGGGTTGGGCAGGCTGCCGAAGAGAAACAGCCCCGTGGCTCTGGGCGTGTTCAGGCCGCTGAACACCACCGGCGCCACCCGCCGCTCGACCACGAGTCGGCGGTGCAGGCGACTGCTCTGCCCGGTGCTCAAGATCCGCGACAGCAGCGTCAGCGGGTACATGTCCGCGTGCGTGGCTCCCGGGATGTTGTAGGCCATGTAGACCACCGGCACCTGGGCCAGCGGATCCTCGACTGCCAAGCGCCGTTCACCGTCGGTCCGCGGCGCGGCGGGCGGCGGTGGTCGATTCTCCGGGGGCGGCCCTGCCGATGCGGTCCCCAGGTATTGCTGCGCCAGGCCGCGGACCTGGTCGACGGTCACGTCACCGACCACGGCGAGGACGGCGTTCGTGGGGACGAGGAACCGGTCCAGGAAGGCTTGGGCCTGATCCACCGAAAGCCCCTCCAGCTCGCCGGGACGTCCCATGGCGGGATGGCGATACGGCTCGTAGTCGGTCGCCAGGCTGTCGAGGGACATCTGAACGCCGCTGAAGGGGCTGCCCCGGCGACGCTCTCGGCGTTGGGCGACCAGGCGGCTCCTGTGCCGATCCAGCTCCTCGTCGGTCAAGTCGACGCGGTCCAACCGCTCCGCGTTCAGCCAGAACGCCAACTCGACCCGATGCGAGGGTAGAACCTCCCAGAATCCGGTGACGTCGCGGGTCGTGAAGGCCCCTGCGGTCCCGCCCGCTTCTGCGACCAGGCGCGCCTCCCCTCCTTCGGCGACGCTCGCGGTCCCCGCCCGCGCAATCAGCTGAACCAGGTAGGCGAGTCCCGACCTTCCCGCAGGATCGTCGGCGCTGCCCACCTCATACCAGATCTGGGTCGCAACGACCGGTGCCGAGTGGTCCTCGCTGACGATCACCAGCAAACCGTTGTCGAGGGAGAAAGTGTCGATCGGGAGAAGCGGGAGGCCCGATGCCTGGCCAGCCGCAACCGACGGCCCGGCGAGCAGGGCCAACAGGAGGCCGCCGGCAACCCGCTGCCCCGGACACGCCCTCCCGATTCGTCTCATGCGCTTCCGCCCTCGCGTCGCGAAAGGTGCGGCCCCGCGGCCTGGCACCGAGTCCAGACAAGTGCTACTCGGGACCGGTAGCACGGGTCCAGAGGGCCCGGCTTCGAGCCAGCATCCCCCGGCGCACCGGGACCGCTGGCTGGCGGTGACGCCTCCGTTCGCGTAGCTCTGGATCGTACCCGAATCCCGCGAGGACCCAGCGGATCTGCCGGCCCCGCCGAGCCACCGCGGTGTCCCTCGCGCCCAGCCTTGGAGTCCTACGCCCATGCACGGCAGGCCCCCCTCTACCGTCCTCCGGCGGGCTTTTGCCGGTCTGGCGCCGCTACTCGCGATCCCCTTCGCCGCGGGCGGCCAATCGAAAGAGCACGCATGGGATCTCGCTCCCTGCACGGTCCCTCCCGCCGATACGGAGGCGCTGTGTGGTACGCTCACGGTGCCGGAGGATCGGACGTCCGGGGAGGGCCGCATGATTGGTCTCTCGGTCATCGTCCTGCCGGCGACGGGTGAAGCACCGGATCCCGACCCCGTCTTCCCGCTCCACGGAGGGCCGGGGGCCGCAGCTCGCTACCTCGTGCCCCTCTTCGCCTCCCACCCCCTCCGGGATACCCGTGACTTCGTGTTCGTCGACCAGCGCGGGACCGGTGCGTCCAATGGCCTGCACTGCGAGCCGGCCGAGCTGCCGGAGCTGATGGACGTCGTCCTCACCTTCTCCATGTCGGCCGAGGACTGCCTCGCCAACGACGCAGACCCGCGCCTCTACCTCACGTCCATCGCCATGGACGACCTGGACGACGTGCGGGCCGCGCTGGGATACGAGAAGATCAACCTGTGGGGCGGATCCTACGGCAGCCGTGCGGCCTTGGAGTTCATGCGGCGCCACCCGGAGCGGGTACGCACGGCGCTGTTGGACGGGCTCGCGCCCATGGACATGTACGTGCCCCTCTATTTCCCCCCCGGCGCGGAGGACGCCCTGGCGCTGGCCCTGGAGGACTGTATGGAGGACGATGCGTGTCGCCTACGATTCCCGAATCCCCGGGCCGCCCTGGACGAAGCGCTGGACCGCCTCGAGGCCGACCCGGCCACGGTGACGATCGACGATCCACGCACGGGCGAGCCGGTCGACCTCGCCTTCGGCCGCGAAGAGCTGGCCGGCGCCGTGCTCTACGCCCTCTACAACAGCCAGAGCACGGCGCGGCTGCCGTCGTGGATCCACGACGCGAATCATGGCGAGCTCGAGGGGATCGCCAGCTTCGCGGCGGCATTCTCCGTGGGGATCGGTCGTCAGTTCGCGTTCGGGATGACGCTGGCCGTCGCCTGCTCCGAAGACGCGGCCCGCTACACCCTCGAGGACGCCGAGCGGCTGGCGGAGGGCACCTTCCTGGGATCCACCCTGGCCCGGAACTTCCTCGAGGCCTGCGCCGAGTGGCCGGTCGGGGCCGTGAACCCCGAGTACTGGAACTACGTCGAGTCGGACGTGCCGACGCTCGTCCTGTCAGGGCAGGGTGATCCCGTGACCGCGCCGACCTGGGCCGCGCGCGTGGTGCAGCATCTCGGCGAGTCCCGACACGTGGTGTTCCCTGACAACGGTCACGGCGCCACCGGATCGTCGTGTGGTCGGGGGCTCTTCGAGGAATTCGTGCGCATGGGAAGCGTCCAGGGGCTGGAGGTCGCCTGCGCGAGCGACAACCGTCGGCCCGCCTGGGGCGGGACGGGCTGAGTCGGCTGGCGCTACTCGCTCGACCCGTCTCCAGTGGGTCAGCCGCAGCCGCGCGCCTCCGGTGGCTCCGCTCCGTCTCGCCGGCCGTGATCCGGCCTGGAGCGGCGGCGGGATTCAATCGCCCTCACACCCCCACCCCTGGCAGCACTTGCGCCAGGTACCCCCCGGTGATGCTCTGCTCCGCCGCCGCGATGTCCTCTGGCCGCCCCATGGCCACGACCTCTCCGCCCCGTGCCCCAGCCTCGGGCCCCAGGTCGATGATCCAGTCGGCCACCTTCATGACGTCGACGTTGTGCTCGATGACCACCACGGTGTGGCCGGCATCGACGAGCCGGTTCAGCACGCGGATGAGCTTGCCGACCTCGTCGCC
>JBDHLD010000251.1:0-3016 GCA_039586035.1 Gemmatimonadota bacterium
TCGGGATCATCGTCGTGGCCAGCGTCTTGGGCGTCCTGGTGAGCGCGTTGTTGCTCCCCTATCCCGCGGTGTTCCTGCTCCTGGAGGGACTGATGCTGTTCCTCCTCTTCTACCACGGAGCGCGCGGAGCCAATCCGCTGCTCATCTCCATGCTGCTCGTCGCTTTGACGGTGATTCCCGTGGTCGGGCTCCAGACCATGTTCCTGGCGGTCGCGGTGGCCAAGGGGCTCGTAGTGGGGGCCGGCACCGCGGTTGCCGTGGTGTGGCTCGCACATGTGCTCATCCCTGACCCCCCGCCTCTCCCCTCGACGTTGACGGGAGGCTCGTCCGCGTCACCGCCCAACGGCGTGTCGAAGGTGGGACCGCCCTCGCGTGAGGCCGCGGCCGCCCGAGCCTGGATGAACACGATCGTGGTCTTCCCGATCGTGCTCCTCTACTTCGTGTTCGGTCTGACGTCCGTGCTGATCCTCGTGTTCATTGCGCTGCTCAGCATGCAGCCCGACTTCTCCGCGGGCTTCAAGGCCGGGAAGGCACTGATCGTCGGGAACGTCATGGGAGGCATCGCCGCCATCTCCATGTACGAGCTTCTGGTCATGGTGCCGCAGTTCGGATTCCTCCTGATCCTGACCTTTCTCTTCGGTCTGTGGTTCGGTGGGCGTTTGTTCTCGGGAGCGCCGGCCGCCCCCCTGTTCGGAATGGCCTACTCGACGCTCCTGCTCGTCATCGGATCCACCACGAGCATGTTCGGCGACGCCAACGCCAAGGCGTGGACCCGCGTCATCCAGATCACGATTGCCGTGGTCTACCTGGTCGTGGCGTTCGGCGTCATCACCCGTCTCAGAAGAAAGCCGGAGACGTCCCATGCGACCTCATAGCGTCCTGACCTCGGCCGCACTCCCCTCGATTCCACTGCTCGCCAGCGCCCTCCTGAGCGGCTGTCTCGTGGGTCCCAACTACGAGAGGCCCGCGACTCCGGAGCACGCGGAGTACCGCGCGGGCAGCGACGGCTCCGAAGCGGGCAGACCCGAGCCGTCGTCCGGCGCGGAGGACGCCGGCGCGACGCAGGCCGATCCGAACGCCTCGGTAGCGGCAGATGCGGGGGCGGCGGATGCGGGGACGCCAGTGGCGGCAACTGCGGGGGTGGCAGATGCGGGGGCGCCAGTGGCGGCAAATGCGGGGGCGGCAGATGCGGGGGCGCCAGTGGCGGCAGATGCCGAGGCGCCGGCGGCGGCTTCCGCTGGGGCCCCTCCGGTTGGCGCGCCATCGCCACAGTCGGTCGCGGACCTGCCCTGGTGGGAGCTCTTCCGGGACCCAGTGCTGCAGGAGCTCATCGAGACGGCACTGGCCAACAACCGGGACCTCGACGCCGCCATGGCGCGGATCGCCCAGGCCCGCGCGGCCCTGGGCTTCTCCAAGGCCAACCTCTATCCGCGCATCGACGGCGTCGCGTCCGGCGCCCTAGAGGGGAACACCGAAGCCGACGGCTTCGATGCCTCGGGCCTCCTCGCCGGGGCCGTGACCTGGGAGGTGGATCTGTTCGGCAGGATCCGCCGCTCCAACGAGGCCGCGCTGCGGGACCTGCTGGCCACCGAGGAGGCCTACCGGGGCGTGACGATCGCGCTGGTCGCCCAGGTCGCGGATCTCTACCTCGTGCTCCGGGACCTGGACAACCGACTGGACATCTCGGAGTCCACCGCCGAGGCTCGCCGCGAGAGCCTGGAGATCATCCAGATCCGTCAGGATGCGGGCATGGTCTCCGAAGTCGACGTGAACCAAGCCGAGATCCAGCTGGCAGATGCCGAAGCCGCAGTGGAGGCGTTCCGGCGCCTGCGGTCACAAACCGAGAATGGGATCAGCCTGCTCATCGGCTCGGCGCCCGTCTCCATCCCCCGCGGCAGTGTGCTCGCCGACCAGGTCTTCCCCCCCGAAGTGCCGACCGGGCTTCCCTCCGAGCTGCTGGAGCGCCGGCCCGACATTCTCGCCGCGGAGCAGCAGCTCGCGGCGCAGACGGCGCGCATCGGTGTCGCCGAGGCCATCAAGTACCCGTCTTTGACGCTGACGGCCGACGGCGGGGCCAGCTTCGCCAGCGTCACGGCGGGCTTCCTGAATCTGGGCGCGGACCTGTTCGCTCCGCTCTTCAATGCGGGCCAGAACCAACGTCGGGTGGAGATCGAGGTCGCCCGCACCGAGGAGCTCATGGCGGCATACGAGCAGACCATCCTGAACGCGTTCCGCGAGGTGGAGGACGCCATGGTGGCGGTGACCCGCTACGAGGCGGAGTACCAGACCCGCCTGCGGCAGCTCGGGGCGGCCCGCAGCGCCGCCAACCTCTCGTGGGTCCGGTACGAGGGGGGGCTCACCAGCTACCTGGAGGTCCTGGACGTCCAGCGGTCCGAGTTCGCCGCCGAGCTCGCTACGTCCGAGACGTTGCAGCTGAGGCTGACTTCCCTGGTCCAGCTTTATCGGGCGCTCGGGGGCGGGTGGGATCCGGTGGCGGAAGAGGAAACTCCGTAATCGGCGCGGTTGGGTCGCTCATGCCGCCGTCGGTCCGGGGCGGCTGACGACGAGACAACCACGCAGTCGCGTTCCCGTCCGCCATTGGTCGGCCCGTCCTCCGGGGGTCGCCCCCTCCGCCGTTGAGTCGTCCCCCTGTCCAATGAGTCGCCCCTTCATCCAGTGGGTCCTCCCTCCCGCAATGAGTCGTCCCCTCATCCAATGGGTCCTCCCTCCGCGAGCCGGACCCCGGCTACCCGTTCGGATCGAGCGCCTCCCGGGCGCGGGCCTCCAGCTCCCAGGGGATGTCTGAGTGGCGCCTCCACGTCGTCCCCGCCGTCAAGAACGTGGGCCGCACCCCGCGGAGCCGGTTCTGCCGGATCAACCACTGCACCGGGCTCATGCCAGCGCGCGCCAGCGGCGGTGCGTCCGGCAAGGGTAGGCCCCGCGGGTCGTAGAAGTTGGGCCGGCCACCCGGCGGCATCTCGACCCTGAAGCCCTCCTCGTGCACCGCCCGGTGATG
>JBDHLD010000252.1:0-4062 GCA_039586035.1 Gemmatimonadota bacterium
GTGCCCACGTCCCGGATCGTCGTGATGCCGTGGCCCATCCACAGCTTGTGCACGTAGTTCACCGGCACCCCCTGACCGTCTTGAACGGTGTGCTGGTGCGTGTGCGCGTCGATGAACCCGGGCAGCAGGTACTTGCCGTGAAGGTCGATCTCCCGCGCGCCCTCGGCGGGACGCGCCTCGGGAGCGATGGGGACCCCGGGATACCCCACCGCACGGATGTCGGCGATGCGGTCGTTCTCCACGACCACGTCCACGGGCCCGAACGGGGGTGCGCCCGTGCCATCGATGACCGTCGCCCCCCTCAGGATCAACCGCTCGAAGGGTCCCTCGCCCTCGTCGGCCGGTCGGTCGGGTGGGCGCTCGGGGGCCTGGGCGAAGGACGGGAGCGGTGCGAAAGCGACCAGCGCCGAGAGCCCGAAGGCTCGCACCGTGGCTCGTCTCATGGGATGGGCTCCTGGCTCTGGGCGGGACCCCGGCCGGCCGTTGCGCCGGAGGGGTCGTCGGGGAGTGTGGGCTGGGTGGGCTCAGCCAGCAAGCAGAGGGTGCAACCCTCACCGCCCCACCCGCGTCTCAGTTGTTGAGACCCTACCTAGGATTCTGTATACTCAACGCTCGCGCGGCCCCGTCGGGCCGCCGATCGGACCGACTCAGACCATCTGGGCAGAGAATCGAGACGGGGACATGGGCAAGCTCTTCAGCCTCACCTATCCGACCGCCGCCGTGCTGTTAGCCATCCGTCACGGGCACCGGTACGGCTTCGACGTCATGGACGCGACGGGGCTGCCCGACGGGACGGTGTACCCGATCCTGCGGCGCCTCGAGCGCCGGGGCGTGCTGGAAGGGGCGTGGGAGGACGAGGCCATCGCCCGGGCCGAGCAGCGGCCGGCCCGGCGCTACTACAGGCTGACGCCAGTGGGCGAAGGTGTCATGGCCGAGGTGCTCCACCGCTTCCCGGCGTTGGTGCGGCTCTTCGACACCGAGGCGGAGCCCGCCTGATGTCCGTTCCGGGCCTTCGGCTCATCGGTGCCGCCTCCCGGATGGTGCCCTTCTTCCGTCGGGAGGAGTGGCGCCGCGAGTGGGAGGCCGAGGCGACGTACGCCTGGCAACGGATGACGACCGATGGCCACGCTTCTCTGCTTTCTCGGGCTCGGTTTCTGTTGCGGGTCTCGATGTGCGTGGTGGATGCCTCTTGGGAGATGAAAGAGACCATGAGCATTTCAGGGCTTTTCCAGGATCTTCGATTCGCCGTGCGGACCCTGCTTCGCTACCCCGCGTTCACGACCATCGCGGTCGTGACGCTGGCCTTGGGCATCGGAGCCAACACGGCCGTGTTCACCCTGGTGGACGGGGTGCTGCTGCGGCCCCTGCCCTTCCCGGAGTCCGATCGACTGCTCTCCCTCCAGCACCTTGGACGGGACGGCCAGGACGAGCTTCCGATCTCGGAGGGCCTCTACCTGCTCTACCAGGATCAGGCCGTCTCCCTCGAGGCCGTGGCGATGCACTCGCCCACGGTGGTGAACCTCGTGACCGACGGGGAGCCCGAGCGGGTCCCCGCCCAGGCCGTGACGCCGGGCTTCTTCGAGGTGCTGGGCGTGGAAGCCGCCCACGGACGCACCTTCGTGGAGGAAGAGGGCGTTCCCGACGCCGAGAGGGTCGTGATTCTGAGTGACGGCCTCTGGAAGAGCACCTTCGGCGGCGATCCCGACGTCGTGGGCCGCACGGTCGACATGAGCGGCGTGAGCCGCCGGGTCGTCGGGATCATGCCACCGGACTTCGGCCACCCCGATCGGCAGGCGCGACTCTGGGTGCCCCGGACCATCGACCGGGCCCGGGCCCCCCTGGCCGCTTTCGGTGCCGGAGGCGTGGCGCGCATGGCCCCGGGGAGCAGCGTCGAGAGCGTCTACGCCGAGCTCCAGGGGCTGATCACGCGGCTGCCCGAGCTCTTCCCCCAGGATGGCGAGGCCAACTTCCTCGCCGAGGTGGGGCTGCGTGCGCGGGTTCAACCCCTCAAGCAGGCGGTGGTGGGAGACGTGAGCGCCACGCTGTGGATCCTCCTCGGGACGGTGGGCTTCGTCCTGCTCATCGCTTGCGCCAACGTGGCGAACTTGCTGCTGGTGCGAGCCGAGGGGCGGCAGCGTGAGCTGGCGCTCCGGGTGGCTGTCGGGGCGGGACGTGGGCAGGTGCTCCGAACGTTCATGAGCGAAAGCGCGGTGCTCGCCGCAGCCGGTGGGGCCCTCGGCGTGCTGGGCGCTTCGTTGGCTGTCCGGACCTCCTCCCAGTTCATCCCCTCCGATCTGCCACGCATGGCCGAGGTGGGCATGGACGGGAGAGTCCTCGCGTTCACGGCGGCCGTGTCGTTGGGCTGTGCGATCTTCTTCGGACTGTTTCCACTGGTCCGCTATGGCAGCGACGATCTGGTGAGCCACCTCAAGGACGGTGGGGCCCACGGCGCCACCGGCGGCCGGGACCGACACCGACTTCGGAACGGCCTCGTGGTCGTGCAGGTGGCCATGGCGCTGGTGCTTCTGGTGGGCTCGGGGTTGATGTTCCAGAGCTTCCTGGCGCTTCGGTCCGTGGATCCCGGATTCGACGGGGAGCGGATGCTCACGGCCCGCATCTCCGTGCCGCCAGGTGAGATCGAGGGTTGGGAAGAAACGGCCGGCTTCTTCCGGCAGCTACAGCAGCGCATGGCGCAGCAAGCCGGCGTGCTGGGCGCCGGTCTGACCTCGCGTGTTCCGCTGACGGGTCACACCTCGTTTGGCTCCATGGAGGTCGAGGATCATCCCCGCACCGAGGACGAGCTCCCCATCTTCGCGGCCCATGCTCGGGCCGAGGTCGGATACTTCGAGACCATGGGGATTCCGTTGCTGGAGGGCCGAACCTTCCGGGCCGGAGACGGTGCCGAAGGCCTCCGCGCCGTCGTCGTCGATGCGTCGTTCGCCCAGGAGTGGTGGCCGGGCTCGAGCGCCGTCGGCCGGCGCGTCCGCGGCGGTCCCGAGGGCGAGGACGTCGGGGTCGTGGGGGACGTGCACCAGAGCTCGCTCGAGGAGGACCCGCGCAACACGGTGTACTGGCCCCTGACCCTGGGCCTGGCCGAGGAACCGTTCCCGGCCCGGACGTTGGACGTGGTCGTGAAGACGGCATCGGACCCGCTCGCCTTCCTCTCGGTGCTGCGCCGGGAGCTCAAAGCGATCAACCCACGGATTCCGTTGGCCAATCCGCGTACGATGGACGACGTTTTTCAGGCCGCCACCGGACGGACCTCGTTCACCATGGCCATGCTGGGAGCGGCGTCGGGCATCGCGCTGCTGCTGGGCCTGATCGGGATCTACGGGGCGATCTCGTACGTCGTGTCGCAGCGCACCCGGGAGATCGGGGTGCGAATGGCCTTGGGCGCGTCGGGGTCGTTGGTTCGTGGCATGGTCGTGCGTCAGGGTCTGCTGCTGGCCACGGGGGGGGTGGCCGTGGGTCTTGTGGCGGCGGCACTGCTCAGCTCGGTCATGGGGTCACTGCTTTACGGGGTCAGCGCTACCGACCCGCTGACGTACGGAGGGGTTGCCGTCGCGCTCGTCGCCGTGGCGGCGCTGGCGAGCTGGCTGCCGGCACGGCGGGCTGCGGGTGTCGACCCGAGTCGGGCCTTGAGGGCGGACTGAGGGGGGCGCGCAGCCCCGGCCCGGCCCCGGCGAGTGCAAACCGTGTGGGGCCCTTGGCGCTTGGTCCACCTCCTCTGACGGGTGACCTGACGCAACGGCGCTCCACCGGGCCCCAAGGAACCTCCGGTGCGCTGCCGGGGTTGCCCCCGATATGGCAGCCAGCGCACGGCAGGGGGCTTCTCTCCTCCAGGTGAACGTCGCGGGGGCTCCCCGGGAGATCGAGTGGCAGGGGAGAACGCTCACCACCGGCATCTTCAAGACGCCGGTGGAAGGTCCGGTGGGCGTGGTCGAGCACCACGTCGTGGGTGACGTGCAGGCCGACCCCTCGGTCCACGGCGGACCGACCAAAGCCGTCTATGCCTACGCTTCGGAGCACTACGGCTGGTGGACGTCCGAGCTGGGGCTGGAT
>JBDHLD010000253.1:0-3007 GCA_039586035.1 Gemmatimonadota bacterium
GACGTTGAAGCACTCGCTGATGACCTCCAGCGGACGGCTGAGCATGGTGCCGTCCGCGATGTGCGCCGCCAGATGGCGCGCCGCCCGGCGCGTCGCCGTCGTCGCGGCCTCCTTACCCCTGGGCAGACCGCCCATGCCGTCGCCGACGACGATGACCCGGAACTGGCCCTGGTCCCACGCGATTGCGTGGTCCTGGTTCTCGGTCCTCACGGGCCCGACGACCGACGCCAATCCCAGTCCCCACCATCTCGGACACGGCCTTACCGCGTGCCCGGGCCGAGATCCTGAGCCCTTCCCGTCAACGGCATCTCCGCCGCGCGGGAACAGGTCCAGCGCGTCATCGTCTTCATGAATCTGTCCCTCGGGCCGGCGACGGTGCAGCCGATGGAGCAACCATGCGCCGTCGATCAAGCCCACCGTGAAGGCGCTGATCGCGATCACCATGGAGATCAACAGGAAGGCGATCAGGGCCATACCGACGCCCAGGACGAGGACGGCCAGCCCGCTTCTCTCAGCGGTCGGGTTCTCGTGCGCGCCGCTCCACGCGGGGAGGCGCTCACCGACCGCGAGCACCCCCGTGAGTATCGACTCCATGCCCACCGCGCCGGAGGCCGGCTCCAAGACGATGGGCGGGACCGTGCCCAGGTTCCCCTCGGCTGCCCGAACCGAATCTAGAATTGCGAATAGAACAAAGATGCACACAAGGATCGCGAGCATCTTGAAGAACGTCCGCAGGATCCGAGCGTTCGACCGCGGTGGGGCCGGTCTTTCCTCGATCGGCACCACCACGGCCCGCGGCCGCTCAGCACGGGGGGCGCGGCGGATCAACCGCGCCCCCTTCTCCGCGGAAACGCCGATCTTCGTCATGTAGCCGAGGGCATCGGCGGGCAAATTGACGCGTGGCATTTCCGATTCCTCCTTACTGCTCGATCTCGGACAGTGCCTGCTTCGGGTCGATCCCGCGGGGGATCGACGCCGACAAAGTGGCCCCCACCGTCGCCAGGAACGCCCGCAGCTCCTTGCCGTCCTTGCAGCGGAACGAGTGCTGCGGCGAGCTGGCCAGCCGGCGCAGTAGATCCTCGTCGGCGTCGCCGCCGTAGGCGATGGTGACGATCGTGACCTTGTTGCCCTTCAAGCGCTCGGCCACGGGCTCCGGGCGCGGTCCCGTGTTGTGCTGGCCGTCGGAGAAGACCAGCACGCAAGGGTCGACCTCTCGAATCTCGGACTTTCTGCGATCGTTCACGATGCGCTCCGCCTCTTCGAGACCGCACGCGATGTTCGTGCCGCCGCGGCCGGAGCAGAGCTTCAGCGACTTCATGTCGGCCAGCGCTTCCGAGGCCCGCTTGATCGGAACGAGCTGGTCAGCACGACCACCGTCGAACCGACAGACTGCGATGTCGAAAGCATCCTTGTTGCTCGGGACGACGAGCTCCTCTACGAGCGCGCGAATCGCTCGCTCGGCGTCCGCCGCCTTCTTGCCCTCCATGCTCGGGCTGCCGTCGCCAACGACCGTAGCCAACTGCCGAACGTTGGAGCAGACCGACCAGTCCGGCCTCCTCAAGCCGGCGGTGAAGTGAGGAGTCTGTTTGGACTGCATCTCTTGATCCTCCTTTGCGCTCACGCCGTCGGTGCAGGCGCGGGCCGGGTTGCGGTAGCCCTGCTGAACGACGCGGTGATGCTCGCCGCGACCATGTCCGCGACGCGCCGCATCTCGGCCACCTGTGGGTCGTTCGAGATCTCGAAGAAGAAGCCGCCCGCCGCCTCGACGAGCTCGAGCATCACGAGGGTCGGGTGTCCGATGACGTACAGGGTGACCCCGCTCTCCTTGATCGACCGCCCGATCTCTTCGGGTGACCGTCCTGAGTGCGCGGGCTTGCTGTCGTCCGTGGTGATCGCGATCAGGGCACCCCGGGCCTCGGCGGGATCGGGATTCCACGGGATGCGGTTGTGCAACGTCTCGACGGCATCCAGGTGATGCTCGGCCGGGTCGCCGCCGCCCTCGTACACGATGGTGTCGGCGTCGGCCATCGCCTGGTCGGGCGTGCCGCCGTCAGTCAGCAGCACCTCGTCCTGGCCCGTCTCGCGGTCCCCGTGGGTCTGGAGCCAGACCGTCACGCCCCGCGCCCGTTCCTTCACGGGGTCGAGGATCAGCGGCAGGCTCTTCTTGACGCCCTCCGCGAACGCGGCCGTCGATGCGGTGCGGTCCGCCGTGATGCCGATCTCGACCACCGGCGTGACCTTCGGTCTCGCGGCCGGCCTGACGGTGAAGCTCGGGGAGGACGACGACGCGGGCCGGGGGGCCGCTGTAGCGCCGCACGCCGGGCACCGTCCGTCGTCGCCGGGGGTGACCAACTTCTGGCACCCGTTACAGAAGACTTCGTTCATGACCTGATCCTCCTAGCCCGATCTGGGCAACAAAAAAGGGGCCGGGGACGCGCCCTGCGCGCGCCGCCCGGCCCCGTCGAACTCTCATCGATCCAGAGCCTGCCCTTGCTAGGGCATCATGTTTCAGTCATCAAGCGCTTCCAGCCGCTGAAGCTCGAGCGCAAGCCAAGTCCCCTTTTCATTTTTATTACCCAGTACACGGACTCGGACTCCATCCCCATCGACGTACACGACCCGCGAGAAGATTCCTCCGTCGACGTGAATACGGATGCGCCCGTTCTGCTCGCGGGTTGCGTTCACGGTGAATCCACCGAACCCCGAGCTTCTCCCTCCGACGAGTCCGTTCACACACCTTGCCAACGCGACCGCGAGATCGTGGATGCCGTTCATCGGGACCGTCGGATCACTGCGTGACATCGCTTCTTCCTCAACTGCCGTAGCGTTCCATGTGCTGCCCCACCGGCAACCCATCTGGGGCGCGGTGCAGGTCGACCCCACCCAAAGTCAATGTAGCCCGTCTTGGCCGCATGCGGGTCGGAGCGTTTTCGCGAATCCGTTTTCCGAATCCAATTACGGCTAAGCTCGGAAGAAACCCCAACGCGTTCGTTTTCAGAGACTTCCG
>JBDHLD010000090.1:0-12056 GCA_039586035.1 Gemmatimonadota bacterium
CCTGAAGACGCGCGTCGATGCGCAACTGCCTACCGTCGCAGAACCGGCCGCAGACGCCCAGGACCGTGTGCTCCGTACGAGGGCTTGACCGGCCGTTCGCGACTCGTACAGAAGGAGGACCGACCATGTGGATGCCCTCTCGACGGGCCACACTCGCCGTTGCCGTCCTGCTCGTGGCTTGCAGCTCAGGGGATTCAGGAGATGCCGGTGCGCCGGCGGACGACGCCATGGCCGCCGCCGACGCCGCTTATGGCGAGGCCATGGAGACGTTTCGGAGCCGATCGGGCCGCGCGGACACCGACGAGGCGATCGCGGGTTTCGAGCAGGCTGTCTCGTTGAACCCGGATCACGCGCCCGCTTGGGCCGCGCTCTCCACGGCCCGGCTCTGGCTCCAGTTCAATCTCGGTGAACAAGGCATGGTGGCGCCGGCCCAGGAGGCCCTCGATCGCGCCGTGGGGTTGGCCCCGGATGCCGTGGAGACGCATCTAGCGCAGGGATACATGGCGTACTGGGGGCAGCTGGACCTCGACGCCGCACTGGCGCACTTCCAGGCGGCCGAGGCCATGGCGCCGAACGACGCAGCCGTGCACGGGGCCCTGGGGAACGTCTACCGGAGGCAGGCGAAGGTCGACGACGCGCTGGGTCACTACGAGCGTCGCGTGGAGCTGAACCCATCGGGCAGCCAGGGGCTCATCACGCTGATTCAGACCTACAACATCGTAGGACGGTACGCCGACGCGGCTCCTTATGTCGATCAGCTCAAGGCCAACGGCGACTGGCGCGGTCACGCGTGGGACTTCTGGACCCACCTGAATGGCGGGGACACGGCCTCAGCCTTCGCCGCAGTGGAGCCGATCCGTGGGAACTTCGATGGAGAGCCCGTCTTCTTCGACCTGACCCGCGCGGTGATCCGGCGGGACGCCGACGGCACCGAGGCGCTCATCGACACAATCGGGGTGGACGTTCCCACTGGCTGGTGGTGGACCTTCGCGGAGCACTGGAGCCGCACGGGGCAGATTCAAGAACATGCGGACGTCGTCGAAGGCTGGATCCAGAATCGGCTGTCCCGTGCAGAGCGGTCCGGTCTCTCGGAAGACGCGCGCACGTCCCAGCAGTCGCTGCGCCATGCCCAGGCGGCCCAATTCGAGGCGCTCAGGGGCAATGAAGATGCTGCACGGGAGCACATCGCGCGGTCTTTGGAGGCGCAGCCGAATGTGACCGATCGCTGGGCGGCCGCGGGGCATCTCGACGGCGTGGGCTGGGCGTACTTGCATCTCGGTGACCTCGACGCCGCGATGGAGACGTTCATGGAGGTCGCGGAACAGGGGCGCGGCTCGAGCACCGGCTGGATGGAGCACCATCCCGCATTCGACCCGCTCCGGAGTCATCCTGGCTATTCCGCGCTGGTCGAGATGCGCCGCGGCTTCGAGACACCGCGCTAAGGCCGTCTGGACCCGCCCGGAGGCGGTCGAGCCTCCGGGCGGTCCCAGGGGTCGCAACGTCAGACGCTCAGCTCCGGCTTGCCTCACGCGGAGATGGCGGCTCAATCCTCGAGCGCCATTCGCAGGATCGCCCATTCCCGGAAGACGTTGTGCGGAGCGGTCCAGGGCAGGCGCGCAGGAAGAACCCCCGCTCGCCGCAGTCGCCATTCCACCCGGCGGACGACTCCATACCAGGTGCGCCGTAGGCTGGGAGCCTCCAGGACCTCGTCGAGGAGCGCGAGGCCGAAGCTGGGAGGAATGAGCTCGTCGAGCCGGCTGTCCGACGCGTTGATCCACTGCGCCAGGTCATCGGCGTGTGAGCGTATCTCCGCGCGCCAATCGGCCCGGTACCCCTCACGCTCGGCCTTCGGGATAGCAGCCATGTTCGGTGCCAACTCCGCCAGCGCCCGGCGGTAGAGCGTCTTGCCGATGAGAAGCCGATTGGGGACGTCGGCCATGAAGTCGAGCACATCCGCGTCCAGCCACGGGTTCCGCACGGTCGCGTGGGCTCCGATGTACCGCTCTCTCCACGGCAGGAGCTGATGAACGATGCGCTGGTCGAAGCCGATCTGGAAGCGGATCACGTTGAGCGCGTGCGATCCGGGCTGCCGCTCGATGATGCTCCTGACCTCTTCGTGGATTGCTTCGTTGATCCGTTGGAGGAGCCCCGACGGAAAGCTACGCGACACCGTAGGCGGCAGATACAGCTCCTTGAAACGAGCACGCTGCCAGAGCTGGTTTACGGTCTCGACCGTCATCGAGCCGCTGTATCCCATGCGCTCTTCGCCAACCAGAACGATCGGTGCGTTCGCGGCCGCGAGCTCTGGCCCGAGCTCCTGCCACATGTCCACCTCGTACGCGGCCATGGCGCCGGCTTCGGTCATCTCGGCGTTTGTTCGCAAGTGGGACAGGAGGTCGCCACGGTAGCTTTGAACCGAGCGGTGAGCGAAGCCCAGCTCCGCCGCCACCTGCTCCGCCACGAACGCGTCCAGCCCGGGCCGGACGTCGCCGTGCACGTAGGAATAGGTGCGCACGTCCTTCCGACCGAGCGTCTGACCCAGGACCGAGGCGATGCCAATCGAGTCGTAGCCGCCGCTCAAAGACAGGTAGAGGTCCCGCTCGGGGTCGGCGCAACGCCGCACCGCCTGCACCATGAGCTCCTGCAGACCGGCGCTGAGGCGTCCCTCGTCGACGGGGCCATCGGGCTCGCGAATACCGTGGGACCAGTATTCCCGGGACTCCATGCCGTCCGGGCGAAGCTCGTGGACATGGGCGCGGGGCAGCACGCGGATCCCCTCGTAGGGAGTCCGTCCGTCGAAGGGGATCCCGGTAGCCAGAAACCATCCGACACCGAGGATGTCCAGGGGACGGTGGTCCGTGGGCTGCGCCCTCAGGTCGCTGGTGACGTGATGGCCAGCTGATCCCCGGCTGTGGAAGAGTCGGCGCGACCCACTGCGATCCGGAATCACGAAGAGACGGTCCTCGGCCCGGTCGAGAAGGATGAGCGCGAAGGAGCCGTTGAGCTCCGGAAAGAGGGATTCGCCCCTTCGCAGGTACTGCTCCGCCACCCACTCGGGTGATGTCCCCTCCTCGTTGAGGAGCTCGCCGTGCAGAACGACGACGACCCGCTCGGTCGGATCGTGTCCCAATGCGGTGTGCCGACTCAGCCCCAGGAGTAGTCTCCATCCCCTGGAGTCGAGCGTGGCGTCCGGGGCCCGGCCGTGGCATCGCTGGAACTCCCGCAGGGCGCCTTCGTTACCGTCGGCGAGTCGCCAAGCGCACAACGCCTCGACGCGCGATTTGAAGGCCTCGCGCGTGGGGTTGTCGGAGTGGGACGGCGTCGTGGATTGGGGCAACAGGTTGAATCCCGGGTTCATCGTCGGACCACGATCGCTGGGATGTCGACGATCGCTTGACTGCCCCTTGACTCCCTTCACCCACCTTACGGGCGTAGTGGACCCCTCGCCAGGCTCGGAGGCGCACGTGGTGGACATCTCGAGACGGCACGCACTCGGTTGGCTGGGCCTCCTCGGCGGAGGACTGCTGGTCGATGGTTGCACCCCCGCGAAGCTCGCCCTGAACTGGTATGCGGCCGAGTTCGCGGACAATCCCGAACGCACGTCTGTGGTGCTTTCTGCGTTCACGGATGCGATCCTTCCCGGCGCTGATGCCCGTGTCGTGGATCTCACGCGACCGTTGTACGACACGCGTTTTCCACTTCATCCCCACGTGGAATACCTCGCTGCCGACCTTTGCGCTCGCTCGAGGCGGCACTTCCATGGGACCGAGTTCCAGTACCTGTCTCGGCAAGACCGTGACCAGGTGATCGCGGATGGACTCTCGTCCGATAGGACCACGCGCCGATTGTACTCGGGCGCGATCTTGCTGACCCAGATCGTCTACTACGCCGGGGTCTACGACGACAACGCTGGCTGCGAAGCCATCGAATGGGAAGGCCGATTCCGGCCGCGACCGATCGACGAGCTCACGTATCCGGACCCCTCGAGCTTCCTGGCCGGGGAGCTGGGTCGGCGCGGAAGCCACGCCTAGGGGGTGCGCTATGGAGCCCGTTCTCACTGACGTTCTGATCGTGGGTAGCGGCTTCGGCGCTGCTCCACCGGCGCTGCGGCTGGCAGAGGCCGGGCTGAGGGTCACGGTTCTCGAGAAGGGGCCCCATATCGACGCGCCTCGAGACTTCAGACAAACGCAGGACCCATCCTACTACTGGAAGTACTTCCACAACGTCCAGGGCCCGAACATCGGAATGACCTTCATTGAAGCCTTCGGCGGCGCGTCGGGCTTCTACGAGATGGTATCGTTGCGCGCTCCAGCGATCGCCTTCCGGCAGTGTGACTCGCGGGGTCGACCTCTCTGGCCAACGGGGCTCAGCCGAGCGGTGCTCGACCCCTACTATGACGTCGCCGAGCGGATGTTGAACGTCCACCAGATCCCCGTCCGCGACGTCCCGAAGACCGGGCTGGTGTTCTCGAAGATGATGAAAACCCTCGGTTGCACCTGCGACCGGGCAGGCTACGCGATTCGAGGCTGCCTCGGCAGTGGCTTTTGTGTCTCCGGGTGTATCTACGGTGCGAAGCAGTCCCTTCACTTCAACTACCTCCCCCGTGCGCTCCAGGCGGGTGCTCAGTTCCTCACCGGGATCGAAGCGCGCCAGATCAGGCCACTCCCCCACACTCCTCATCCGGACGGCAGGCTGCCGCCTTATCGCTATGAGGTTCGGGGCCAAGAAACCGAGACCGGCGAGAACGTTCGATTTCAGGCGCGCGTTCTGGTTTTGGGGGGCGGGACGCTCGGAACGGCCAAGCTCCTTTTGTCTTCACGCCGGTGGCTTCCCGGGCTGAGCGACTCCGTAGGGTCGCGCATCGCCTTCAACGGTGGGGTGAAGGCGGTGGGGCTACTGGGCCCGACCTGGCCGGACGGAGACATGTTCACGGGGCGGTCGCACCCGGGAGTGATCAGCTACGAGTTTCTCGAATCGCACGGAGTCACTGTCCAAGCGGCCAAACCCCTTCCCCTCCAGACGCTGGCGGCGGCGAGGATCACACACCCCGAGGGAGGCACGACGGCTCACTGGGGGGAGGCACACCTTCGCCTCATGAAGAGCTACCGGCGTCGAATGATCGTGATTGTTGCCCTCGGACTCACGCCCCCCACGGCTCGGCTGTCCCTGTCCGGAAGCACCGTGCGACTCGACCTCGAGATCACCGACGAGCTCCGGGAGTACCATCGGCGAACCTCCGATCTCCTGCATTCGCTCTACCGGAGGAATGGTTGCGAGCCGCTCACCGTGGACTTCGTGGACTCCAGTGGTGTCCCCCGTGAGGATGTGCACTTCGACACCAGCCACCAGGTTGGCTCCTGTGCGATGGCCGACGATCCGACCCACGGCGCCCTCGACGAATCCGGGGAAGCGTTCTACCTGCCGGGCCTCTACGTGTCGGATGGGGCCGCGATACCGGGTTCAATCGCAGTAAGCACGAGCCTGACGATTCTGGCCAATGCGGAAAGAATCACGCAGCGCCTACGAATCCGCCTAGGGCGAGGACGGGGCCAGCGTCTCGCGCCGGAAGTCACCGGGGGCGCTGCCACAGCCCCTGAGAACCGAGCTCTTCGAAACAGCCCGGATTCTGAGCCCTCCATGGCGGGCGAGCTCACCGTGATCTCGGAGTCGTCCTGCTACCGGGGCAGGAGCGAGGACCAGGGCCTGTTACGCCCCTGCCCCGCGAGCGCGCATCCCGTCCAGCAGGGTGCCCGTGGCGTCCCGAACGAGCGCCTCGACATCGACTTCCGCCTGGATCTGCCCTTCGATCAGCAATGACGCCAGGCCGTGCATCGCGCTCCAAGCGACGTAGGCCTGCGCACGAGGGTCCTCGGGCTTGAGGCCTCCGCTGCGCTGGTAGGCTTCGATCACTTCAACGAGCTCCTCGAAGAGGGCGTTGGCCGCCTCCCGCAACTCGGGCAGCTCTTGGCGGGTGAGCGCCTCGCGACCGTACATCAGCCGGTAGTGCGCCGGGTTCTCGAGGGCGAAGCGAACGTACTCGGCACCCATCCGCCGTATGCCCTCCAGACTCGAGTTCGCGGCCTCCGTGGCGATGGCTCGAAGACGCCCGTGGAGGCGCTCGAAGCCGGTTGCGGCAACCGCCACGAGAAGGGCCGCCTTGTCTGGAAAGTGTCGGTAGGGAGCGGCTCGGGACACACCGAGGCGTCGGCCGATCTCCCTCATCGTGATGCCGGCGGTCCCGCCCTCCTCGATCATCGCGGCGGCCTCGCTGATCAGAGCCGCCCTGAGATCTCCGTGGTGATATGCACCTTTTCGAGTGGCCATGTCCTAACATGTACAAAGATGTTGACAACATCAACATCACAACTTATGTTGACGTTGTCAACACGGTTGAGACCCAATCAGGAGAGGAACGATGGCCATCAACCAGGAGCTCGCGGGATTCTTGAAGGAAGGCCTCGAGCGGGGCCTGGCGCGTTCGGAGCTCGAGGAGATTCTCCTCGAGACGGGTTGGCCCCCGGATCAGGTCCAGGGCGCTCTGGCGACATACGCGGACGTCGCGTTTCCCATCCCGGTCCCTCGCCCCAAGCCGTACCTGTCGGCTCGCGAGGCCTTCATCTACCTCGTCCTCTTCTCCGCGCTCTACATGAGCGCGTTCAGCCTCGGTGGGCTGCTCTTCCAGCTCGTCGACCGTGCGTTTCCGGATCCGGCCATGGATCCCACGTTCGCCCTGGAGGCGAGCCGGGAGGCGATCCGGTGGTCGATCTCTCTGTTGATCGTCACGTTCCCGGTCTTCGTCTTCGTCTCGTGGAAGAACGATCGGGCGTTGGCCGCCGACCCGACGCGCCGTCTCTCCGAGGTGCGCCGGTGGCTGACCTACCTGACCCTCTTCGTGGCGGCCAGCATCCTGGTGGGAGACGTTGCGACCGTCGTCTATAACATCCTCAGCGGGGAGATCACGACCCGGTTCCTGCTGAAGGTCCTCATCGTCGGTGGGATCGCCGGCGCGGTGTTCGGATACCTGAGTGGGGATCTGCGCAACGAGGAGGTGGCCAAATGAACGTGACGCCTCGATCGATCTTGCTCGGAGCGGGCGTGACTGCGGTCGTCGCCGCCGTGCTGGCCGGACTCTTCGCTCTGGGCTCGCCCACCGAGGAGCGGGCGCGACGGATCGACGAACGGCGGGTTAGCGATCTCCGGGGAATCTCGGCCGCCACCGATCTCTTCCTGACGCGGCACGCCCGCTTGCCGGCGTCTCTGGAGGAACTGACGGCCGAGCCCGGTGTGACGGTCGGCACGCGAGATCCGGCGAGCTCGGAGCCTTACCCGTACCAGCCGCTGGACAGCGTCCGCTACGAGGTTTGCGCCACCTTCGAGCGCGAGTCCGAGGAGATCTCGCGGGATCCCAAGCGGGACCTCTGGGCCCACGGAGCAGGACGGCAGTGTTTTCAGCTCGAGGCGGAGGAGATCGGTGAGGACAAGAGGTGAGGGGGCGGGACGGCAGCAACGCTGAGATCGAGCCTCGCGTCAGCCGCCCTCCCACGTACTCTGCAGACTCTCTCACCCCCCCAACCACAGAGGAGTCCATGAAATTCTTGATTACGTGGCGCATTCACGATCAGCACCGGGCCGATGCGTTGAAGGCGTTCAGCGCCATGACCGAGGCGGATGACCAGGCGGATCTGGGCGACTCGGTCAAGCTCATTGGCCGGTGGCACGACCTGATCAGCTTCACGGGCCTGGCAATCTGTGAGTCCGACGACGCGGCTGCGGTCTCCAACTGGATCCTGAACTGGAATACGATCCTCGACGCCGAGGTCACGCCGGTTCTGGACGACGACGAGACCCGGGCGCTGGGTCGGGCTCGAGGCTGACGCCCCAGCTCGGTGCCACCGGAGTCATGAGTCTGCGCATGGGGTGGCACGGCGGGGGCGTTGGGAAAGGCGGGAGACGTGCCACGTCGGGGTCTGCCCGACGTGGCACTCCTCACACACCTACCAACCGCTAAGATGGCGAGCTGGGCTTGACCTGAACATTGCCGTTATCGGGCTCCCGGAAGAATCCGAGCACGAAGGGGGGCAGGCTAATGGCGTCGCAGCTTCCGGCAGCATCGCCGGGCACGCCACCAGGGTATGCCTCCGCGGGCGGGAAGTCAGGGAACACCATGTCAGGTGGGGCGTTGGCCCCTTCTCCACCATCAATCAGCATTATCAGCCCGTAGGGCCCGGCCACGTCGGGAACGGTGGGTCTGGGGAAGTCGGTACCGATAGCTAGGACGTCGATACCAGCGACTTGAAGCCAGGCCATGCAGACGACGTTTCCGCGCAATGTAAGATCAAAGAAACTACTCATGAAGATTGCGTTGCCATTCACGGATCCGTCTGCGCTCTGTTTCGCATTAAAGGCGAATTGGTCCTGACCGAATGGGAGGGTGAGTTGCCCGGCACCTGAAGCCATTTGCACATAGGGGCCGCTACTTACGCTCTGGACGCTGAGCCACTGAGCGTCATCTAAGGGCGCAGACGGCCCCTCGCCACAGGCGGCGACGGCAAATGCGGCCACCAACAACAGGGGGATTGGGCGTAACTGCCTCATGGGTGCCTCCTTGAACATGAGCACAACAGCTCGTGCCGTCGGTGGCCCAGGAGAGGCGTTGGGGGCCGGCGTCCAAAGGGGGGGGCGTCAGTCGCACAGCGTCGCTGGTGAGTCATCGGCGGGTGCGGGTAAGTCCCGTCAACAATGCAACCATGTACTTCGCGAACCCAGGCTGTCAAGGAGTGCGTGACCGCAACAGTGCTTGCAATGTTTTTCACAATCGATGGCGCCATCGGGGCTAATCGTTCAGAGTCAACTCTAGCGGAACCGCGCCGTGCTGTGCCGCTCCTGCGGCGGATCCATGCGCATCATCGCGTTCGTCACCGATCCCGCACGGTCCGCTGGTGCCGCGGCTGGCATGATCCGGGCGGACAATTCCGCCAGACCGGCATTTCGCCGACCCCGCTGATGACCGAACGAACGCTCGATTCTGCCGTCAGCCCACCTCGTCCCTGACGAGAACGTTGTGTGAGGCCGCAAAGAACGGCGGTTTGGGCCGCTCCTCCAGACGTAGCTCCAGCAGGCGGCCGCCGGTGACCCGCGAAAGCACTTCAATCACCTCGGCCGGACCCTCCGTGGTTTGGACGCGCTCGCCCACCTGAGGGACGTAGTCTGGAGCGGCGTGGAAGCCTGAATGCGTGGTGCTCGAGATGCGGAGGGTGTCCATACGCACGCGCGACGTGTTCTGATAAGCCATGGTCCCTCGCTGAGGTGTTGACCGCTCCGCGAGGTCGATGCAGCGCGGTCTCGGCACCGAAAAAGAACGAGGCCGCCCCGAAACGTCGGGACGGCCTCAGATTCCAGGTCATGTCCAACTCATGGAGCGGTCAGGCTGCGACGACGTTCTCAGCCGCCGGACCCTTTGCCCCGCTGACGATATCGAACTCGACCTGAGCTCCCTCGGCCAGGGTCTTGAAGCCCTCGGCCTGGATTGCGCTGTGATGGACGAAGCAATCCTTGCTGCCGTCCGCGGGCGTGATGAAGCCGAAGCCCTTTTGCTCGTTGAACCACTTCACTGTTCCGTTGGTACGCATCGATGCGCTCCTAGGTTTTGCCTGTCGGGGTGCCGCGTGATACGTACTTGCCGACCTGCCGGTAATCGCGCGATCAACCGCGCGGTGCGTGGCCGCACTGGCCACAATAGAAAGAGGGCGGGGGTCTCCAAGAACGAGAACCCCGCCCTCATCAACTGTTGTTCACTCCGACCGTTAGTGACAATGAAGGCTCGCGGCAAACCGGGGCACTGTCAATGGGAGTCGAGCAGTGGCCTCACCGCAGCGCCACCGACGAAAGCTCCTCACTCACCCCAAGCACCCAAACGGTCACGGCGTCCATCGCGGTCTTGCCCCTGGAAAACAACATGCCACCCGATCAGGCGTACTTCGCCGACGGGTTGACGGAGCGCCTCACCGCCGAGCTGCCGAAGATCGGTAGCCTTCTCGTGACGTCGCGGACGTCCACGGCCCAGTACCAGAATTCGACGAAAACGGCGCCGGAGATCCGCCAAGAACTGGGCGTAGTGGGCCTGATCGACGGCTCGGTGTCGCGGGTCCCGGGCGAGAGGCTCAGATCCGAGCGGCGGCCCGACCTGAGGCCTGGTCGAGATGGGACCGGACGCGACTGGTGGGGCCACAGAACCGCGATCAGCAGCGGCGCAGCCGCGATCGATCGTGCTACCCTCGCATGGCGTTCACCGGATCGACGCGCGCGGCCCGTCGCGCCGGCAGGTACGAGGCCAGGCCCACCACCCCGCCGAGCACCAGGATGGAGGCGAGAAGGGTCATGGGATCCAGCACGTTGACCCCCGAAAGGGCCGAGCCGAAGCGGAGTCCCACCGCCATGACCACAGCGCCACCCAACGCCAGGCCTACCGCCACGGTGCCGGCCACCTCGCCGACCACCAGCCGCACGACGCGCGTGCGTGCGGCGCCCAGTGCAACGCGGATCCCGATCTCGGGAAGTCGACCAGCCACCGCGAACGAAACGATCGTGTAGATGCCCACGCTGGCCAGCAGCAGGGCCAGCATCGAGAAGACTCCGAGCAGGGATGCCGAGACGCGGGGCACGGCCAGGGCAGCGCCCAGATGTCCCTCCGCCGTGGTGAGCTCGACGACCGGGAGAGACGGGTTCACGGTCCGCAGCTCGGAGCGGAGGGCTCCGAGGAGCGACGCGGGATCCCGGGCGGTCCGAACCACGAAGTAGATCGAGTTGGGCACGCCGTCCCCGAGCACGTAATACAACATGGGAGTCGGCGGCTCGCCCAGGGACCGGACCTTCGAGTCCTGAACCACGCCCATGACCTGGCGCCAGCTGTCCGGCGCGTTCTGCGACCGGATCCTGCGTCCGATGGGGTCCTGACCCGGCCAGAACCGGCGGGCCGCCGTCTCGTTGACGACGATCGTGCGAAGGTCGCTGAAGCGGTCGTCCTCGGTGTACCCCCGCCCCTCGACCAGATCGATGCCCAGCGTGGCGAAGTAGCCGGGGCTGACCGCCGCCCAGTTGAGCTCCACCGAACTCGTGCCTGACTGCGGTTCGTAGCCTTCGACCACCGTGGTTGTGCTCCCGCCGCCCTGGACGGGAATGCGGGTGCTCAGGCTGACCCCGGTGACGCCCGGAAGCCCGGCCAGGCGCTGTCGGATGTCGTCGACGAGGGGCCCTCGCTCTTCGGGCGGGACGTTGGCTTGGCCGAAACTGGTGCGGAGCACCGCGATCCGGTCCACGTCGAAGCCCGGATCCACGGTGGCGTAGCGGGCGAGGCTGCGAGCCATCACGCCGGCACCCACCACCAGGATCAGGGACACCGCCACCTGGATCGCTACCATGCCGTTCCGGAGGAGGCTTCGGCTCCGACCCCGCCCCTGGGAGCGGCCGTCTTCGCGCAAAGTCCCGGCCACATCCGTTCGCAGCGACTGAAGCGCGGGAGCCCATCCGAAGAACAGGCCCGTACCCAGCATGAGACCCACGCTGAACGCCAGCACGCGCCAGTCCATGCTCAGGTCCAGGTCGCCGGCCATGGGGCCCGGCAGCGGGATCAGCGCCAGCAGTCCCAACAGCCAACGGGCCAGGGCGATCCCGAGGAGTCCGCCGGCCATCGATAGGATGAGGGTTTCGCTCAGAAATAGGCGCGCCACACGCCCGGACCCGGCCCCGAGAGCCTGCCGAACGGCCACCTCGGACGTGCGCGATATGCCCCGGACCAGAAGCAGGCTACCCAGGTTCGTGGAGGCCAGGACCAGCACCAGCAGCACGATCACGCCCAACACCCCCGCGGCACCGAACAGGGCCCTGTCCATCTCGGGGTGGAGCCGGACGTCACCGAACTCGAACACGGTGATTCGGCGGCCCTGGTTGAGCTCGGGGAACGACTCGGCCAGCTCCAGGGCCAGCGCCGTCATGGCCTGCTGGGACTGGTCGGGGGTCACGCCGGGGGCGAGACGAGCTTTGACGTCGTACCAGTGATC
>JBDHLD010000254.1:0-4147 GCA_039586035.1 Gemmatimonadota bacterium
TGGCTACTCTCCAAACAGCTCTTCAAACGGCAGTGAGCAGCCGGGGAGCACGTCCTCATCGACGAGCGCGTCTTGCGCCGTCAGTGGGTTGGCCGACCCTTCCGGGCGAAAGACGGTGACGGTCCGCGCGGCAGTGTCCACGATCCAGACCCGCAGCGCACCGGCGCCCAGGTGCTCCAGGGCTGAATGGTCGTCTGCGGACACCAATGCGCGCCCCACCCATTGCATCGTGACGAGCGGGCTCGCGGAAGCTACTGTGCGGAGTCCCAGTGCATCCTTACGTGCCAACCGACCGAGGAACCGATGGCGACCTACACCTGTGACGTGTGCGGCATGAGCGTGAACATGACCTGCGCCAAGTGCGGCCAAGAGCTGGTTCACGACACCTTGACGACGGACGCCGGCGCCAGCGTGGCGATCTCCAAGTGCCCCGAGGGGCATGGCAAGATCAAGTCGCCCATGTGCTGTGCGCAGGACATGACCTGCTCGATCTAGCGAAGGCATTTCGCCAGCCCCGTCGTGAATCCGACGAGGCGCCGGCCGCAGTCAGCGAGGGCCCCGTCCCGGCGGCGGGGCCTTCGCGCGTGTGTCGAAGACCGGGATTGGCAGAGGGGTTCGCCGCACGAATGGCTGGTTGGTCAGACGCGTGAGTATAGCTTCCCTACATGACCCTCCAACCCCTCGACCTCCCCGCCCTCTGGGCCATGGCCTGGCGACCATTGGGTGCGCGTCGAGAGGAACGGCCTGTGGCTGGCCGGGCAGGTGCCGGGAGTGGACACGCTGGTGCTCAGGTGCTTCGCAGCACTCCACGATTGCCAGCGTTGGGACGACGGTTTCGATCCGGAGCACGGCCCCCGCGCTGCGGTGTTCATCGAGGGGCTGTCGCTGCCGCTGGCTCCGATTCAGATGGACCAGTTACTCACGGCGGTCCGGACCCACACCCATGGGCACATCCTCCAGGACGACCTCACCATTCAAGTGTGCCACGACGCCGACCGGTTGGACATCGGCCGGGTCGGGATTCGGCCCGATCCACAGTACTTCTACACGGCTCCGGCCAAGGACCTGGCGGGGCGAGACGCTTGTGAGTCGCTGGATGGCGTGCACGTCGAGCTCACATGTCCGGAGTACTTCGAGCCGACGCCCAGGTGGGATCGGTAGTCCGCATGCCTTTGGACCCGGGCGACTCCGCCTCGGCTTCTCGGCAGCGGCCCGCGGGGCTCCTCAGCCCTCCGGCGCCCCCGAGAGGATGTACATGCGGCCCGATCGGCTGCCCATCACGGCGCTCCACGCCGAGGTGACGAGCCAGTCGATGTGTCCGTCGCCGTCGACGTCGCGAATCCGAGGGTCTCTCCCATCACCCGTCCTGTCACCGTGCGGACCAGCGACCCGTCGGCGCCGGAGTACAGATAGAGCTTGCCGCCCGATGCAGCCGCCCCGGCGTGTTGCCACGCCCCGATGAGCAGGTCTGCGTGCCCGTCGGCATCGACGTCTCCCACGTCGGCCACGCCGATGCCGAAGCCGTCTCCCGCCGCCTCGCCCGTGAACGTGTACAGCCGACATCCGTCGGCCCCCGAGTGCACGTAGGCCCGGCCGGTGGAGGGGCCGGCGGCGCCGTTCGACCAGTCCGACGCGTACACGTCCGACACGCCGTCCCCGTCCACGTCGCCGAGCATCGACACGAACATGCCCCCGAGCTGGGCCCCCGTCTCGTCGGCTTCGATCACGAAGGCCGGCTCGGGATCGAGGCCTCGGTACACGTAGGTCCGCCCCCGGTCCTCCAAGCCCGCGTTCGGTGAGCCTACCACGATGAACGTGCCGCCCGCATCGGTGCTGCCGCCTCCGGAGCTCCCGAAGTTGTCCCCGGCTTCTTCGCCGTCCAGCGTGAGGAGCACGCTCCCGTCGCGGCCCGAGAAGACGTAACCGCGACCCGCGTCTTCGCCTACGGCGTCGTTCTGCGGCGCGCCTACGAAGACGTCGTCGTGCCCGTCGCTGTTCACGTCGCCGAGGTCCCCGACCTTTCGGCCGAACAACTCGCCGGTCTGTCGTGCTTCGAGCTCCATCACGACCCGTCCGTCGAGCCCCGAATAGACGAACGCCCTGTCCGCGTAGGGAGCCCCTGCGATCACGTCGGGCACCCCGTCGGCGTTGACGTCACCGGCGGCTTCGATTCCCAGCCCCAGCTGGCCGCCCTCGGGACCCAGGGCCGTCCACAACAGGACGCCGCTCCGTCCCGAATACGCATAGACCTTCCCGGCGTTCTGGCCATTCTCTCCGTTCGTGGGAGCCGACGTCGTGACGTCGTCCACGCCGTCACCGTCCACGTCGCCCATGTTCCGTGCGATCCATCCGAACTGGTCGCCCGCAGCTTCCCCCCTCCACTCGTGAATGACGGTCACCGGCTCACTGAAGGGAAGCGCGAAATCGCTCTCGTCGGGGAAAAGGCTCTCGTAGCGCGGGTCGGCAGACAGCGCTGCCCCTGCGGGACTCGCGCCGATTCCGGTCAGGTCGACGCTTCCGGTCCCCTTGGCCTCGAGCAGCCACCCGAACGCCCCGTCGAGGTCGCCCTCGGTGGCCAGGAGCACACCCAGGTTGTACATGGCCCGCGACCCGAAGACCGGGTCCGATGCCGCCTTCTCGTAGGCCTGGCGGGCCCCGTCCGCGTCGCCGGCCCGCTGCCGCGCGATGCCCAGAACGTTCCAGGCCCGTCCGTTGTCGGGCTCCGCGGCGAGCACCTGCTCGAGGATCTCGCCGGCACCGCCCGGATCCCCCGCCTGCAGCCGCGCGATCGCGCTCTGCACGGTTGGCTGAGCCTGTGCGTGAGCGTAGGTGGGCATTCCGAGCAGCGAGAACCAGAGCGTCGCGGCGACGACTAGCGGCGTGCGCGGCTCGATCACGGAATTGGCCGGCCATCGGATCATGTGTGATTCCCTTCCTGGCTACCGTGCATGGGCAGGGAGCGAATGAGTGGCACGAGTGCCCGGGGTCGCCACCGACTACGAAGGCGCTGGCGACCCGGTTACACACGTGGCGAGGTCGCCGGCAGGCGGTCCCCGGATTCACACTGCAGGCCAGTCCCGCGTCTCCACTGCGGGCCGACCGACGCCGAACCGCTCTTGGCCTCTACCGCTCGGGCCCCTCGCCTCCGGTCATGATCTCGCGCAGGCGCTCGTGGGGGAGCGCAGGCACCCGGTATCCGTTGATGCCCGTGACGGTCTGCGCCGCGAGCATCGCATTGAGAATCGCCTCTTCGGTCGCCTGCACGGAGGCCACGATGAGCGGGTTGATGCGGTCGTTGGGGAGCATCTCCAGCCCCACGACCCGCCCCCGCTCCGCCGCGGCCTCGCGATTGGCCGTGCTGAAGCCCATGAAGATGTCGCCGGAGCCGTTGTACCCCATCCCGCCGATGCGGGCGAGCCCCAGAGCGGTGCGCTTGACCAGGCGTTCGATCTGCGTGGGAAGGAGCGGGGCATCGGTGGCGAGAACGATGATGATGGAGCCCGCCCCCTCGGGGGCCGGCTCAGCCGCACCCGGGGCGCCCGCACCCTCGCCCGTGGCGTCTTCGCAGAACGGCACGCCACGCGAGCGCGCTTCCGCGGGAATCGAGCGATCGGCGTAGCAGATCGCCGGTTCGGCGAGCAGCTTCCCCACGGGCATGCCCCCGATGCGCAAGTCCCGCCTGGCGCCCTGGTTGCACTGCACGAGGACGCCAACCGTATATCCACCGGCGTCCGCCGGGACGACGCGGGACGCGCTGCCGATTCCACCCTTGAATCGGTGGCAGATCATGCCCGTGCCGCCGCCGACGGCCCCCTGCAGTACCGGGCCCGACCGGGCCCCGTCGAGAGCCTCGAACACGTGCTCCGGTCGAACGTGGAAGCCGTTGATGTCGTTCAGGCTGCCGTCGTACGTCTCCGCGACCACCGGGAGCGCCCACAGGAACGTCGGGTCGCGCCGCTTCATCCAATCGATGACCGCGTCGCGGGCCACCCCTACGCTGTGCGTGTTGGTGATGAGGATCGGGCTTTCGAGGAGTCCGCCCTCGTCGATCCAGGTCGTCCCGGTCATCTCGCCGTTGCCGTTGAGGCTGAACCAGGCGGCGAACGCCGAGTCTCCCGCCGCCCGGCCACGGGGGAGGATGGCGGTG
>JBDHLD010000091.1:0-12430 GCA_039586035.1 Gemmatimonadota bacterium
TGCGGGAAAGGGGGGTGCAACTCGCGCATGTCCCCGAACTCGTGAGGTTGCAGCTGAAGTGAGTGCTGAGACTGTAGCCCGAGTGCGGTGCTGCGATCGCGCCCCGGGGTGAGCGTCCGCCGGCAATTCTCATTGCGAGGGACGACGGTCAGGACACGGTAGCGCCGTGAGCCGCGATGGCCTCGGACGGCCTGTGGGAGTGCTGAGCCCTCAGAAGTAGTGCCTCAGCCTCAGGCTCAGCATGAACTCGGTGGTTTTGAAATCCTCCTCGAGCGTGTTCCTCGACTGCTGCCAGATGCCCAGGGCTTCGACGCGCCACGTGAAGGTGATCCTGTATCCTCCGCCCAAGCGAAAGCGCCACCGGTTCGCGAAGGTCTCCGGTGACTCGTCGCCCAGCGGGATGAAGGCCTCGGCGTCGCCACGGACGTAGACCGTCTTGTCTTCGCCCATGCTCTTGTGGTTGAGAGGGAACTTGGCCTCAGCCCGGATGCGACCCCGCCAGCTGCTGTCGGTCTCTCCACCCGAGTAGAAGAAGTTGCGCCACTCGAGGCGAAGGAGGACCCCGAAATCGAAGCGCTGAAGCGGCACGCGCTCGAAGTTGAAGACCTCCTGGGTGCTGGGAACCTTGAACCGGACGCCCCCCCGGAGCGTGGCCTGAAAGCTGTCCAGGTCCTGGGTTTCCTCGGTGTACCGGAGGAGCGCCTCGGGGTAGACGTCCAGCCACGGCAGCGGATAGAAGTCGACCCGGGTTCGACCGTCGATACTGGCCCAGGCGTCGTCGCCCGGTCCGTTGGTGCGGCCCTCGAAGTGCAGGACCAACCGCTTGTTGTTCAGGGGGCGGAAGGCCTGGTAGGCGAGCCACAGCTGGGTGCTCCGGGTGTCCGGAGACTCCTCGTCTTCCTGTGCTGAGAGGGGCCGCCCCGCGTCACCGAGCAGAGCGGTGACGAGGAGGGCAACGACGACGAAGGCCGGCCTGAGCGCTCGGGCCCCAGGCCCTCCCGGCGACCGCAAGAACCGCGTCGCCCTATTCCCCTCCATCCTTCGCATCACTCTCGGGACCCTCTCGCTCCGGGCCGGCTCTTTCGGGGAGCGCCGCCGGCGCCATCGCCGCGGCCGGCCGATAGTACGCCCAAACCAGGGCGACGGCCCAACCCGCGATCCCGAGGAACGGTCCGATCCAGCCCAGGATGTTGATGGCGTCGGCTTGGGGATGGCCCCTTTCTTTGGCCTTCTTGCCCGGAATCTGGGCCAGCTCGATGTAGAGATAGAAGAGCAGGAGGCCCATCAGCAGCAGGATGACGAATCCCGGTGTCGTCATGAACATGGTCGGGTCTCCTCGTCTACAGGATGTAGTCCATCGATGTCTGGATCCACTGGAGGATCACGGCGACGATGCCGACGATACCGGCTCCCTCGGTATGGATGCGGATGCTCGCCGCGACGCCCAGCTTCCTGAGCTCCGGCGGAAAGTCCGGGGGCAGGCTGACGAGAATCGGCCAGCTCCGGGTCATGCGCTGCTCCTGGAGCCACGGCAACTGGCCGCTGGCGAAGAACTGTCCTTCGCCCACCGCCTGGGGAATATGGATCACCTCACCTTCGAACAGACGGCCGGGAAGCGCTGGGAAGTTGATCTTCGCGGTCTGTCCGGGACGGACCCACTCCAGGGCTTTCTGCGAGAAGACCCCACCGATGAACAGGGTGTCGGTGTACGCGAACGTCATCACCGCCCGCGTCGGGCTCACGTACATCCCCGGCCGTAGCACGGTGAAGTTCACGGCGCCCGAGCCCGGTGCGATGACCGTCGTGTTCTCCAGATCGAACTGGGCGCTCTCGAGCTGGGCCAGCACCTGTGCCACGCGGGACTGCTGATCGCCCACGGTCGAGTTCAAGGTGATCCGGGCCTGGTTCTCCTGCGCGACGGCCGCCTGCAGCTGGTTTCGGAGCTGGGCGGCTTGTGCCTCATATTGCTCGAGCAGCTGGCGTTGGCCCGCACCGGCCTGCACCAGCTGGGTCTGCTGCCGGACACGGAGGTCGGTCAGGTCGAGCTGCACCCGGATCGCCCGTGCGTTGGCCCGAGCCGCGTCGTAGCTCTCCTTGAGGCTGGCCACGCTCGCCTCCGTATCAACGAGCGTCGCCGTCAGCTGATCGACCCGGTACTGGTAGGGGCGAGGGTCGATCTGGTAGAGCGTGTCGCCGGGCTCTACCGGCTCCTGGGGGTTCACCGGCGCCGAGATCACGCGGCCAGCCACCTGGGGAGCGATCTCCGTGACCGGACCCGTGATGACGGCTTGCTGACTTGGCGGTGTCAGCGTTCCTAACCCGGACAGGAAGATGTTGACGATGATGATCCCGACGATCATCACCACCGCGCTCCAGAACTTGTTGAACGGAAGCAGCTTGAACTTCCCGAAGATGAGCCAGACGAACAGGATGTAGAGTGTCGTGATGATGACCACCGGAGCCCCCTCCCTAGTTGCTCGTGTCCTCGAAGCTGCCGCCGAGGGCCAGATGTAGGTTGACACGCTGTGTCAGTCGCGCGCTCTGGATCCGAACCAGCGCAGATTGTGACGAGAACAGCCGGGTCTGGATCTGAAGCAGACTCAGCTGATCGATGACGCCGACGTCGAACTGGACCTCAGCGGCCTGGACCGCGGACAGGTTCTCGTCCACGGCGGTCTGCAGGAGCCGCTCTCGCTCCATGAGGAACGCCTCGTTGGCCAGGCTCGACTCCACCTCGGAGAACGCCGTCAGCGCGGCGGCGCCGTATGCAGCAACGGCAGCCTCCTGCTGGGCGGTGGCGATTTCGACCTGGGCTTCCCGGCCCCCCTGGTCCAGCAAGGGCGCGACGAATGCCGCGCCCGTCTCCCAGATGAGGTTGGCCGGGTTCAGGGTCTCCAGCAGGTCTGTGCTGGCCGTGCCGACCGATCCGGTCAGGGCCAGCGTTGGCATCTTGGCGGCCTGGGCCTCGTCCGTCCGGGCGAAGGCAGCCGCGACTCGTCGCTCCGCGGCCACCATGTCGGGCCGACGTTCCAGCAGCGACGAGGGTAGACCCGCGGGCACCCGGGGCGGCATCTGGGCGAACTCGGTCGGCACCTCGATCTGGGCCGCGGGGTAGCGGCCCACCAACAGCTCCAGTCCCCGACGCGCGTCCTGATACGCGCTCTCCGTCGCTTGCACCGCGTCCTCGGCGTTGGCCAGATCCGCCCGCGTCAAGCTGAGATCCTGCGCGGTTGCCTGGCCCACTCGTTCCCGCTCCTCGGTGAGCGCAAGGATCCCCCTGAGATTCGCCGCGGTCGTGTCCGCGATCTGGAGCTGCCGCCACGCCTCCGTGGCCAGGAACCAGGCCTTGGCCGTCTGAGCCGCCAGAGACTGTCGGGCGAACTCGAAGTCGGCCTGGATGGCCTGGAAGTCGGCTTGGGCCGCGGACTGGCCGGCCCGGATCCGGCCCCACAGGTCGACCTCCCATGCCACGTCCAGGGAGGTGCCCCAGGTGGTCTCCTGGAGCTGGGGCGTGTCGCCTGTGGCGCCTCCCAGAGAAAGAGCGGCGACCGGTTCGAGCCGCCGGCCGGCCTGTCGGGCCGAAGCGGCCGCCGCTTCGAGCTGGGCCGCGGCGGAGCGCAGGTTCAGGTTGTTCCGCATGGCCTCGTTCACCACCGTCACGAGGACGTCGTCATCGAACGACGTGATCCAGCCGTCGTCCACCGGGCCCAGGGCCGTAGTGTCTGCGTAGAACCGCTCCGGGACCTGCTCGGCCACCTCGGGGGGCGGGGGCTGCGTGTCGTACGCCTGGCCGGCGCTGCAGGCGGAGACGGTTGCGAAGATGATCACCATCGCGAGAAGGCGCATTCGTCGCACCGTCAGCTGCCCCGAATCCCGCCGTGTCATCGTGCTCCTCCATCGGTCAACTCTACATCTCGCGGGCGCTCATTCCGACGCCCGCGCCGGCACGGGTTCATCCGCTCGCCTGCATAGGCTCGGCCCGATTCTCGCCGAAAGATCATCTATCCGCCTTTGAACGCGAACCGGAAGTTCACGCCCACCAACAGTGATGTACGGTCGCCCAGTCCCAGCTCCGTCCTCATCTGCCGCCGACGCCCAGTTTCACTTGGCGATCCACCCAACGGACACGCCACCGTAGGCCGCGATCCGGAGTGCCGAACCGAGGTGGGTGTGCGCCGTGACGATGCCGGGAACCTCGACCACTCCCATCCGCAGGTTGAGGGTCTCTCCGGTGGTGACCACGGCCCTCGATTTCTTCTGGGCGAGGTTGGCTTCCACGGCCAGGGACAGGTGATTGCCGAAGCTGTGGGCTACGAAGCCGCCGAAGAGCACGCCCGCTCGCGACTCGGTGATTTGGACGTGGTCGCCCGAGAGGGTCGTGATGGTGCTGCCGCCCGTGATGCCGAAGCGCCAGTCGCCCCTCTCGCCGGGGGACTGGGCGCGAATGGGCTGCGCCAGGGTCAGGAGGAGGAACGCGAGACCAACGAGGCCAATCCGCCTTCGTCCTGGCTCCATGTGGTCTCCTCAGAAGGTGTGGATCAGCTGGTCCGCCAGTCGCGGCCTCGACTCTCGGTGGTTCGCGCAGCCCCCGCTGACGGACCAGCACGTCCTGAGTGCTGGCACGGACAATGCCAGGATGGACGAACTCCGGCGATGGCAAGCTAACGTGCAGGGAGAAAGACACTTGCAGACGGATACCGCCTCCCCGGAGAATCCACGGGGGACAATATGTTGACCCCTCCCGGTCCTCTGCGCCACAAGGGCACCGTGAATCATCGCGCCGTAGCTTTCCGCATGGGCCATCAAGGGCAACCCATGGTCCCTGAGGCGTGATCATCACCATCCGAGACAACGCGAGAGGGCGGCCAAGTCTCTGGGTCATGGCGTGTATATTATTGCATAGCAATTACTTACATGTAACGCTTGTTCCACTCCGCGACTGGCAAGCTTCCTGCTGAGGCAAGTATCCCAGCCTGGGCCCCGTACCTCTCGACTGCCGAAGCGGGAAGCGAAGCCGGATGAAGCGATTCCTCGCTCTTGCCACAGGACTGCTCCGGCACGGGGGCTACCACTCTGTTGGCAGCTGCAACGCCCGGACGCGCGAGGAGCTTCCCGCCGGTTGCGGCATCGACCACTAATGAGCGAGCTCACGAAAGCAGACGCTTGTACGATCGAGTTGGCCCGCCTGGGAGAGCGGGTGCGGCTCCGGCTGTCCGGGCGATTCGAATTGCCCAACGTGAGCGCGGTCGAGCAGGCTATCGCTGGCGCCGAATCACGGCTGAGGCCTTCTGACCTTGTGGACATCGAGCTAACCGAGATCAAAGGGATCGACGGCGCAGGTGCGAGCCTCCTCGCTCGGATGGCCGATCGGGTGGACGGCGGCCGGGGCCGTGTCCAACTGCTCACGGAGGGTGCGCCGGATGCTGGGCGGCTGGTTCAGCTGTACCGGGATCGGGCGGAGGAGGGAGTCAGCGCGCGGGTTCGACGTCTGGGCCCGCTGGCCCGACTCGGCGGCGCTGCGGCAAGGGCGCCGGCGGCCATCGGCCGGGCGTTCGACTACCTGGGCGGATTCGCAGCGGCGGTGCCGAAGGTTGTCGCCTCTCCGAGGTCGGTCAATTGGCGATCCGTACCCGTTCTGCTGCAGCAGGTGGGCGCCGACGCGCTGCCGGTGACGGCGGCAGCCAACCTGTTGGTGGGGTTGATCATCGGGTTCCTGGGGGTCGCGCAGCTCGGGCGTTTCGGCGCGGTGAGCTTCGTGCCGGAACTGGTGATCGTCGCCCATTTCCGTGAGCTCGGCCCGCTGGTAACGGCCGTGATCATCGCCGGTCGGTCGGGGGCCGGCCTCGCCTCCGAGTTGGGAACGATGAAGGTGTCCGAAGAGATCGACGCGCTGAAGATCATGGGCTTCGACCCGATGCGCTGGCTCGTTCTACCGCGCTGCCTGGTGCTCTTGCTGGCGGTGCCGCTGCTCACCTGGATCGGTGACCTGATGGCGGTGATCGGAGGGCTGATCGCGACAGTGGCCATCACCGACATGTCGATCTACACCTACCTCGCCGCCACGGAGCGGGCCCTGACGCTGAGCTCGTTCCTCACGGGCATGGTCAAGACGCCGGTGCTGGGCCTGGCCATCGGCCTGATCGCTACCCAGCAAGGGCTGGCGACCCGGGGTGGAGCTGCCGCGGTGGGTGCCCGCACCACCACGGCGGTCGTGCTCTCCATGATCGGAGTCATCTTGCTCAGCTCGCTGTTCACGATCGCCTACGCAGCGCTGGGGGTGTGAGCGGTGAGCACGCTGCTGGTGAAGGGCCGATGAGCGGCCCGGAGAGACCCGACACGGTCGGGAAGGAGACGGGGAAACCCCAACCGGCCGTGAACGTTACGGCGACTCCGCACGTCGTCGTGACCGACCTGCGCATCGGTTGGGGGTCGGTCGTGCTCATGGAGCACCTGACTTTCTCGATCGACCGGGGGACGACGTTTGTCATTCTCGGCGGGTCGGGGTCGGGCAAGAGCACACTTCTCCGGCACTTGATCGGGCTCGAGCGGCCCAAGGCCGGCAGCATCCGCATCGAGGGTGTTGGCGCGCCCCACGAGTACGAGGGCGTCCCGCCGTTCGGGGTCATGTTCCAGTCAGGAGCGCTGTTCGGGTCGATGACCCTGGCCGAGAACCTCGCGCTGCCGCTGGAGACCTGGAGCCCGGCTCAGGGCGAAACGGCCCGGGCCCTGGTCCAGGCCAAGCTCGAGCTGGTGGGCCTCGGTGGCTTCGCCGACCATCTTCCGGGCGAAATCTCCGGCGGTATGAAGAAGCGGGCGGGCATCGCCCGTGCTCTGGTGCTCGAGCCCGATCTTCTGTTCCTCGACGAGCCGTCCGCGGGTCTCGATCCCATCACCGCGGTGGAGCTGGACGACCTGATCCTGACGCTCAAGCGGGATCTGGGCATCACCGTCGTGGTGGTCACCCACGAGCTCGAGAGCATCTTCCGGATCGCGGACCGCTGCATCGTGCTCGACCGGGCGGCCAAGGGCATCGTGGCGGACGGCGACCCGCGCCGGCTTCGCGACGAGTGCGACATCCCCTTCGTGCACGACTTCTTCAACCGGACCTCGGACAACCTGACCCAGGAGATCTGATCCGATGGCAGTGGACAAGGACTACACCCGGCTCGGCCTCTTTCTTGCCCTCGCGACGGTCGTCGTCCTGGGCACGGCGCTCTTCTTCCTACAGCGCGTTCGGGATCGTCCGGTGCTCGAGGCGGTGACCTATACGGACGAGTCGGTGACGGGGCTGGACGTGTCGAGCCTGGTGCGTTTCAAAGGCGTTCAGGTGGGCAGGGTGCAAGGGATTCGAGTGGACCCCGAATCCCGGCTTGTCGAGATCGATTTCGAGATGTTCCTGGACCGGTTGGCCAACCTGGGCGCCGATCTGGATGAGGTTCAACGCGCATCCGACATCGGGGTGATCGAGGACTTCCGGGCGTCCATCGTCGGGAATCCCGTTACCGGCGAGGCTTACCTCCTCATCGACACGCCACCGACGCCTCCCCCCGCCATCGAGCTGGGGTTCACCCCAGCCCGCCTGCGCATCCCGTCGACGCGCTCGGCATTCAGCGACGTCCGCGACCGGCTGCCCAGCCTGATCGAGCGGGGTGAGGCTTTGGCCGTACAGCTCGAGCAGATCGTGGCACGTCTGCCCGAGACCCTCGACCGGGGTGATCGTTTTTTCGAGACGGCCGACCGGGTTCTGGTCGAAAGCGACGTGCCGGCGCTGAGCGCGGAGGCCCGGGCGTTCTTCGCGAACGCCTCTGAAGATGTCGAGCGTCTGACCGAGGAGCTGTCGCCCCTGCTGGGTGAGGACGGCGCTCTCACCGCCATGCTCACCAGTATGGAGGAGTCGGAGCTGCCGGCCGCGTCGGCGGCCATGATGGACGAGACGGCCCTGGCCATGAGCGACCTCCGCAGGAGCCTGCCGGCGATCCGAGAAGGGCTCCAGCAGCTGCGAATGCTGACGCGCATGCTCGAGGAGCAGCCCGAGGCGATGGTCTATGGGCCGCGGGCCCGGGGAGGGGGTGAGCCATGAGGCAGCGGCAAGCCTCCCTCCGGGGCTCGGCAAGCCTCCACAAGCTCGTCGGACGCGGGGCGCCGGCGCGACCCGGCCGACTCGCGGGACGCCCGGCCCTGGTGGGTCTCCGCCGCGTCGGGGCAGGCCCAGCCCCGGCAAGACCCGCCCAACGCGCCCGACTTCGAGCTCTGGCAAGACCCGTCCGACTCGCCGGACTCCTCGCACTCCTCCTTGCCGCCGGGTGTTCGGTGGCCGTCGAGCGTCCCGACCTCCCGGCTCCCAGAATGGTCGATCCACCCGTTGGAGTCTTGGATCAAGGCCCCGTCGCCATCGCACCGGACGCCAGCCGCTTCCGCCTGCTGGGGGTCGAGGCCGCCGATCCGATCCGGTACCGCGTGCTGCACCGCTCTTCGGCCGGCGAGCTGACGGAGGATACCGTGTGGAGCTGGTCCACGCTGCCCTCCCACCTCTTGGCAACGGCCCTGTCACAAGGCGTTGCGGCGGATCCGGACCTGCAGATGGTCGAGACGGCCACTGCTCCCGCCGTGGCGGTTACGCTGCTGTCCTGGTTCATGGAGGACACCGCCGGTGGGCCCCACCTCGTGGGCGCTGTCGAGGTGCGCGTGACCGATGCGGAGCGCGCCGTACATACGTCGCTCCACGAGGCTGCGGTACCCGTGTCCCGCGACCTGCCCGGGAATCTGGCCGTCCAGGCGGCGCAGCTGCTGGGAGACCTGGCCGCGGCCGTGCGGGGCGCGGTGCGCGAGGCGACTTGATGCTCGAGAGGCCTTCCTCCATGCCCAACGGTCCATCCGTGTTCACCAGCTCACGGCGGTCCTGGCCCTTCGTCGTCGTGGCAGCGATGGTGCTCGCCCTGGCAGCGATGGTGCTCGCCCTGGCCGCGGCCCCGGCCGCTTCTCAGCAGCCCGAGCGGCCTCCGGGCGACCCCTTTCGCGTCTTCCTGCTCGGAAACACGGGAGCCCCCGATCCCGCCGCCCTGACGCTCACCCTCGACGCTCTGCTCGCACAGCTGGGCACCGACGCCGAACGAAGCGCCGTCGTGCTCCTGGGCGACGTCGTCGACTGCTGCGGCATTCCCGACTCGGCCTTGGCCGGGTTCGAAAGGGCCCGGGCCCGGATCCGGCCCCTGATCGATGCGCTGGGCGACTACCCGGGCCGTCTCGTCGTAGTCCCCGGGGACCGGGATTGGGGTGACGTCGACCACGGGGGCTCGACCGGCCTGGAGCGCCTGCATGGCCTTCTCGACGCGGAGCTGGATCGTGAGCAGAGCGCCCTGGTTCCCGAAAACGGCTTCGCGGGTCCCCAGGAGATCCGACTCACGGACGACATTCGCCTGATCGCCCTGAACACCCAGTGGCTGCTCACGGACGAGCAGAAGACGTCGGGAGAGGAGGGAGACGCCGATTCCCGGCACGCCGCCGATGTCTTCGTCGAGCTGGGCGACTTGATCGCGAAGCGGGACGACGAGCGCGTGCTCGTGGTCGGTCACCACCCGGTCCGCTCGCGAGGGCGATACGGAGGCCACCGGCCCCCTCGGCTCCACCTCTTCCCTCTGACGGACGTGTGGTCCTGGGCATATCTGCCCCTGCCCGTCATCGGCACCTTCTACACAGGCTACCGCCGCGCCGTCGGCAACGAGCAGTACTTCGCCCACGACCGGAACGCGTCCATGCGCAGGGGCCTCGAAGGGGCGTTCGCCCTGAAGCCCGGCCTGATCTACGCCTCGGCCCACGACTTCAGCCTCCAACACTTCGAGACCGAAAACGCCCACTACCTCGTGAGCGGGTCGGCCTCCCGCGTGGAGTACGTGTCGACGGCCGGCGAGGCGTCGTTCGCGAGCCAGGACCCGGGGTTCCTGGAGCTGGACTACTACGACGACGGCTCCGTTTGGCTGACGGCGTGGTCCACCGAAGGCGGCATCGACCCGCTCTACGAAGCCCGACTACAGCGTCCCGCGCCGCGACGACCCACCGCAGTCGCCATCGAGCCCTCTGCGCTCCCTGACTACGCCGACAGCACCATCGTCGTAGCCGCAGACCCCGACTACGAGTCCTCAGCCGTCGCCCGGTTCTTCCTGGGCTCGAACATGCGGGATCTGTGGACCGTCGAGACCGGGGTCCCGTACCTGGACATGGGCCGCGAGAAGGGAGGGCTCACCCCCATCAAGCGGGGCGGCGGTATGCAGACGACGTCCATCCGGCTCCAGGGCGCCGAAGGAAAGCAGTACGTCCTACGTTCCATCCGGAAGAACACGTCGGTGCTGGTGCCGGGGGCGCTCAAGTGGGCTTCGGGCGCGGTCTACGACGCCATGTCGTTCACCAATCCCCACGCGCCGTTCGTGATTCCCCCGCTTGCCGAGGCGGTGGGCGTGCACCACACGAATCCCCGACTCGTCTGGGTGCCCCCCGATCCCCGGCTGGGTGACTACGCCGAGGTGGTCGGCAACTCCCTGATGCTCTTCGAGGAGCGACCGCACCGGGACATGTCCGACGCGCCGTCGTTCGGGCGCTCCAGGGACGTACAGGGCGCACCCGAGATGTACCGCAGGATCGGGCGGGACAACGACCACCAGGTAGACCAGCGGTCGTTCCTACGCCACCGCCTGTTCGACATGTGGATGGCCGATTGGGACCGTCACGAGGACCAGTGGCGATGGGCCACGTTTTCGGGCGAGGAGGGGGGGACCACCATCTACCGCCCCATCCCCAGGGACCGGGACCAGGCCTTCAACCAGCTGAATGGCTTCTTCGCGCCGCTTCTCCGTCACGCCAGCAAGTTCCAGAGCTTCCGCCCGGAGTACGGGAACGTGAAGGGGCTCACCAACAATGGCCGCGATCAGAATCACCGCTTCCTCAGCGTCCTCGAGCTCGACGACGTGTTGGAGATCGCCGACAGCGTCGCGGCCGGGCTGACGGACGAGGTCATCGAGGGGGCCTTCCGCCGCTGGCCCGATCCGGTCTTCGACCTGCGAGGTGAGGAGTTCATCGCCATCGGCAAGGCTCGCCGCGAGGGCCTCCGGGATGCTGCCGAGGAGCTCTACCGGATCCACGCTCGCAGCGTCGACGTCGTGGGCTCGGCGATGCACGAGCGGGTCGAGGTGACACGCGTGAACGATGACGAGACGCTGGTCGTCATGTACAAGACGAACCGCCAAGGGGTCGTCCGGCACGAGCTCTACCGCAGGGTGCTCCGGAGGGAAGAGACCAAGGAGGTGAACGTCTGGGGCCTCGGCGGAATCGACCGATTCTTCGTGTCGGGCCAGGGCAGCGGCATCAAGGTGCGGCTCATCGGGGGGCCGGGCGCCGACGAGCTGACCGACGAGTCGACCGGCGGGAGGGTGGAGTTCTACGACTCCGGGACCGAGAACGTGCTTCGCCCGTCTCCACACACGCGACTGCATATCTCCGACGATCCCACCGCCAACCGGTTCACCGGCCACTTCTACACCGTCGAGCCCTATCCCGTGCTCAACCTGGGGGCCAACAGGGACGACGGTTTGGTACTCGGCGCCGGGCTCGGGACCCGGAGGCCGGGCTTCGGCAAGGTACCCTGGGGACAGCGTCACCAGCTGGCGCTCGAGTGGCACACGGCCACCGGCGCGCTCCGAGCGGAATACGAGGGTCGGCGGCGGGCGACCCTCGGGCGGTGGGACCTGGGGCTCGACGCAGGCTGGTGGAGCCAGCGCAACATCCGGAACTTCTACGGACTCGGAAACGACACGGAAGAGATCCCCACCGACTCGGCCCGAGTCCGTATCGGGCGCTTGTACGCCATGGTGCCCATCGAGCTGGACCGGGGCCGGGGGGGCCAGATTCGCATTGCTCCGGCCCTGACGCGACACGACGTAGCGGACGACTCGCCGCTCGCGTCGGATCCTGACCAGCCCGGCCTGTCAGCGCCGACGCCCGACGCGGGAGGCTCAGTGGTACGGGTCCGTGTTCTCCCAGGTCACCCTGGCCTACCGTGACGACGCCATCAATCCACGTCAGGGCTACGACCTGATCGTCGAGGCCGACGGCAACCTCGGGCTCGACGGCGCCAGGGACCACTACGGCCGCCTCGGGTCGTCGCTGACGCTGTGGGCGTCCCTCCTGACCCCGCGCCAGTACACGTTGGCGCTCCGCGTCGGTGGCGCGTCGAACTTCGGGACCTTCCCGTTCTGGGGGTCGAACGCGCTGGGAGGCACCACCAACCTCAGGGGCTACCGCAGCACCCGCTTCTCCGGCCGGTCTAGTCTGTTCACCAACGTCGAGGCTCGGGTGGAGTTGTTCGGGAGCACGACGCCTCCGGTCCGTCCTTCGCTGGGCTTCCTCGCTTTCTGGGACGGCGGTCGAGTGTGGACCACGG
>JBDHLD010000032.1:0-41598 GCA_039586035.1 Gemmatimonadota bacterium
TTCCCACATGGACGTCCCTCGCCTGATCGACGGTCAAAAAGTAAAGGAAATGTAAAGTCGACACCTGGTCGACGGCCGCCCGCCCGAGCCGGACGATTGTGGGATCCCCGTTGTGCGGCGGGATCATAATAAGAAGGGTTTTGAACCGGCGCAACCCTCTTCTCTATCTCCGCACCAGAAAAGGGGTTATCCGTAACTTCATACATGACAACAAGTTATAGAATTCACCCAAATCTGATATCCAGGTGTTCCGGAGAGGCTCGCCGAGTCGGTTTTTTCGGATTCTTTTCTTGAAAACGCAAGCGGGATTTGGACTTTCGGGATGTGCAGAGCAGGAATTCCTCTGCGATCCGTTGCACGTTTTTTACGAAAAACGGCCATCGGCGAACAGCCGCCGCCAGGGGCCACTGGGCTCCAGGGATCTGTCGAGGATTCTCGACTGACTAGGAGGGGAGAGAGGACCGCAGGAAGGCCCGCAGCGTATCCGGCTCGAAAGCGAGAAAACGCTCCCGGATGGTCCGAGCCGAATCCTCACAGAAGATGTCGGCGGTGCTGAACCTCGTACCGGCGCCGTCGCGGAACAGCATATACCCGCGCCAGACGTCGCCACCCCGGTTCCTTTGGAAATCCGCCGCCCAAACATGGAATGGCGGGAGCGGGAGAATCTCGCTGCAATAGCGCCGCAGGCTGGCCATGGGATCCTTGCTCTCGTGCTCGCCCCGCTGACCTGCCCACTCCCGCGCCTGTCCGTAGAGGCTCCGTACGGCTTCCCGTGGCAGCACCGAGAGCAACATCGACAGCTGACGCTCCCGGTACCACTGATATCGCTGTTTGAGCGTGGGAGGAGGGTGCAACGGCTGTCCCGGCCCGCGCCGCCAACCGTGACGCAGGTCGTCCCTTCCGCCGCGCTTCAGCTCGGACATGGCCCAGGCCTCCTCAGTGCACCCGGTGCCGGGAGACCGGCCCCGGGCGCCGTACCGGTACGCTCCGGGTGCGGGACTCCCGCAGGTGGAGCCGGGCCAGCGTCTCCCGGGGGCCGAACGTGCGGAGCTGATGATCGAGCGACCTGAAACGATCGACTTCGAACCGTGCGAGGAGGTGAGAGAGGCCCTCCCGCATGCGCTGAAGCACGTCCTTGGCCTCGGAAAGGGTGAGTGGAAGGGGGAACCGGACCTGGTACTCGATCGACACGGAGCCCGCCTCAGAGAGGACACGTCGGACGTCCTCGGCCTTGAACGCCTGACCCAGAGCGTCCTCGAGCAGTGGATCCGGGCCGTGTGAGGCGGTGCGGAAGACGAGCGCGGCACCGTCGTAGTCGAGGTGCGCCCGGGCAAGACTGCCAGGCCCCATCATGATGCGCACCGAAGTGCCCTCGTGCAGATCGAGGTCGCGACAGATGTCCCGAAAGCCGATGCGAAGAATGGAAGCCCGCGTGAGGGGCCCATATCCGACCCGGTCCAACACCGACACGGCGAGACCGAAGCAGTAGCTGTCGAGCCGTTGCGTGGAGACGTCCCCTTCCGAGGCGGCGGCCCGACGCAGCAGTTCGTGGACGTGGTCCAACGTCGGCTCGTAGACCCAATCCAGCACCACGAGCTCGGCGCTCAGGTCCAACCTCTTGACCGTCGCGCTGCCCAGGTCGATGACCTCGGCCGACGAGGCGTACCGCCCCTCCAGCACCAGGCCCAATCCGATGTCTGCGATACGCCCACCGGCCAGGTGCACTTCGTGGACGTCACGATACTGAACGACGGCTCGCGTGAGGGGGAGCTCGCACACCCCCGGGACGTCCGCCATGGCCTCTGGGCGGCGCTCGGGCGGAAGCCCCGTTTGAGCACTCTGTTCCGACACCATAGGATCACGCCCCGTCCCAACGAGCTCGGTCCGGCACGGGAGCGTCATCACGCACAGGAGTACCTTGACACTCGATCCTGGGCGCCATAAGCTTTCGTCAGCCATGAAGAAAGCTGCGGGCCGCCAACCCGTGCCACGAGCGAGAGTCTCCGGAGCCACCCGGACGCTCTCGCTTTTCTTTGCTTTTTACTCGCCCCGCCATCGCCCCGGTGCTTGCGGCGTCTTCGAGAGTGCGGAGCTTCGCCGCCCGTCCCGAAGAGCGCACCCCGGAGAGCAGAGTCAATCGCCCCGGAGGCTCCTACCTCCAGGGCGAGGGCTTCAGCATAACAATATGTTTCCGTCAGCCGCAAGGAAGTCTTCATCGGCTTCGCAACGCGCACCCTGTCCTTCCCCGGCAGCGAGAATGCCATGACACCGGACCAAGCCCGCCGGCGCTCCGTCGGCTACCTGGAGCAGGATGACGAGACGTGGGCCTGCTTTCTCGTCACCTTCATGGGGCAAGACCAACGGTGGCGTGGCTACCTCTCTTTTCGACCCACGGACGGCGGAATTCAAGAGGCGGAGATCCGCACGGCCGACATCTTCCTCGAGGCGAGTGAATCCGCCATCGATCACAAGGCGCGAAGCCTCGGGAATCCGCTTCTTTCCGGGCTGCTCTCTTCGGCGCTTCATACTCGCAAGCGCTACCGCGAATCCTCCAGCCACCTGAGAAAGCGCTTCCAATCGCTGCTCTCGGAGAGCTCTCGCGAGGCGGCCGGCACGTGGATGGAGACCGACGACGGGGAACCCGGCGAGCTTGACCTCGCACGGCTCCAGTCACTGTACGCATCCTATCGGCTCGATCAGGTGGCCCACTTCATCGCCCTGGTGGAGCCCCAGCACTTCGATCAAGCGGTCGACCGGATCCTCTCGGGTGCCAGCGTCGACTTCGGAGCCAAGGACCGCGTCCAATTCGCGATGATGGTCGTAGAGCACGTCGAGAGACTGCTGGGGCTACCCCCCTTCGACGTCTGGGCGGAGGACTACCTCGCGAACCGGGAGGAGTACGCACTCTACGCGCACACGCTCCATCGAGAAGGGCGGCTGCCCTGAGTCGAACCTTGCTCTCAGTACTGCCCGCGCTTAGCTTTTGATGCTTGCGACTATGCGGTTTCGACCCCTGAGGAGCGTGATACCCTTGGAAGTATTGGTACAGGACAACGAGAGCCTCGAGCGCGCCCTGCGCCGCTTCAAGCGGAAGGTCCAGCGGTCCGGTCTCTATTCAGAGCTTCGGAAGCGGCGCTTCTACGAGAAGCCCAGCGCGCAGCGGAAGCGGAAGAGAGAAGCTGCGATTCGCCGCGAGCGGAGACGCCAGCGCCGAAACCGCTCGTAAGCTCGCGCCCGCCCGCCGACGGCGGGTCGGCGCATCCACGAATACTGTTGAACGGCTCCCGCCCGAGAGGGGCGGGAGCCGTTCTTTTTCCCGCACGGTACCGGCCTCCGGCACCGACCGACCTAGGCCGCGGTGGGCTTCCTCAGGAAGATGGGCGACAGCTCCAGCCAGCCCCTCCGCGCATCTCGACTCAGAAACCGCTCCGCGAAGCTGACGGTCAGAGCGTCCCGGCGGCCGGGGCTGCGCAACTCGCCGGGCGTGCTCCCCGTCACGGACTGGACGGCACGACAGAGGTTGCCCGCCGAAGTGAATCCCAATCGGTACGCGGTCTCGCCGACGGTGGTCTTTCCCTCCGCGAGGACATGAGCGGCGGCGAGCGCCCGCAGCCACCTCAGGTGAGACGAGGGTGACTGGAGCCCGCGGCGGCGAAACCGAGCCTTGAGCGCCCCCCTGCTGAGACCGGTGAGGTCGGCCACGGCGTGTAGATCGGCGTACCGGGCCGGGTACTCCATGACGCGTCGGGCCAAGCCCCGGAACGCGTGGGGAAGGGTGTGACCGGAGACCATCACGAGATCGTGAAACAGCCGATCGACCCAGGACCCACGGCCCGCGGTCTGCTGGATCAGCCGTTTCAGGTCCCGCACGTCGTCCACGCCGCTCACGACCAGAGCTCCCGCGTCCCGGGCTCCGAACACATCCTTCGGCGAGACCAGGCGTAACACCGGAACCACCGGCCCCTGAGGGCGGAACGGCATGCTCGGGAGAGCCGAGGAGGGCTCGTCGAGGAGCAGTACGCGGGGGAAGCCGCGGAGGAGGGCATCCCGGGCTCGATCCGGCTCGAGGAAGATGTCCTCCTCGGGCATGGCGGCCGCGCGTATTGCCGAACGCAGCTCAGGGCGTCGCAGGAACGCTACGATCATACTCTCGCCCCTGAAGGGTGGTGGCCTGGAAGCCAGCTCGCCAGGCTCCGATCGAGCTCCCCGCGAGGCGTCACCCGATCAGACCGGCAGCGCAATCGGCCGCTCGCCGGACCAGTCATAAAACCCCTTCCCTGTCTTTCGACCAAAGCGACCCATGGCGACGATTCGCTTCAGGAGGGGAGGAGGAGCGTAGCGCGCCTCGCGGTATTCGTCAAACATGATCTCCGAGATCCTGTACAGCGTATCTATGCCAACGAAGTCGCACAGAGTGAAGGGTCCCATGGGATGCCCACAGCCCAGGACCATCCCGGTATCGATGTCTTCGATGCTCGCCACCCCGCGCTCCAACTGGCGAATCGCATCCAGCATGTAGGGTACCAGGAGCAGATTGACGACGAAGCCCGAGTTGTCCTTCGCGGCAATGGGCGTCTTGCCGAGGGCTTGGGCAAACTCGAAGGCCCGACCGAAGGTCTCGTCGCTCGTAGCGATGGTCCGTACCACCTCCACCAGCTTCATCACGGGCACGGGGTTGAAGAAGTGGAGACCTACGAAGCGATCCGCGCGGCCGGTGGCCGCCGCCATGTCCGTCACGGTCAGCGAGCTCGTGTTGGAGGCGAAGATGGTCCCCTCTCCGCACATCCCGTCCAGCGCGTCGAACAGCTCGCCCTTGGCCGCGAGGTCCTCGACGATCGCCTCGATCACGATGTCCCGGTCCGAGAGATCGGCTACGTCGGTGGTGAAGCGAATCCGCTGCCACGCCTCGTCACGTGCCTCGGCGCCGAGCTTGCCCTTCGACACTGCTCTGTCCAGGGACTTGCCGATGCGGGCCTTGCCGGCTTCGAGGGGGACGGCGCCGACCTCCCGGACCACGACGTCGAACCCGCTCTTCGCCGCCACTTCGGCGATCCCGCTTCCCATCAGTCCACATCCCGCGATACCGACCTTTTCGATCTTCAACTGTCCCCCCCTGGGTCTAGCGCTCAGTCATCCCAGCCCCGAAGATCCCGAGCCACTCCATGGAAGTGGCGGCGCACCCAGCGACGCCAGGACGGTGGGGGCGGCTCGAGGCTCTCTCCTGCCTCCAGCCGATCCAGGACTCCTTCGATCTCGTCCTGCACGTCCGCCAGGCGACGTCGATGGGCGCGGCCCGTGGCCCATGCGATGCCAGCCGCGAGAAGGCCTCCGCCTACGACGCCGGCCGCGACGCCCAGGCCGATGGGGCCGACGGCCGCCACGGCCAGAGCCACGCCGGTGCCTGCCGCGACTCCCGCCGCCCCACCGCCCAACAGGCCGCCGGCGAGGTGGTCGTTCCGGGTCCCCGGGTCCACCTCGAACTGCACCAGCGTCGTATCGTCGGAGACGACGTCGAGATGGATCTCCACGTCCTTCGCAGACGCTACATAGTGTCGCTTCGACGTAGCGCTCGCCGCCCGGGCGATCTGCGAGGCCCAGTCCACGGCGGGGCGGTAGAGGAGGACCTCTGGCCCTCGTCGCACGGGCTGGAGGAGCTGGCCCGCGACCAGGAACTCGTCCAGCTTCCAGGCGAGCTCGTCCGGCCGACCCGGCACCACACGACCGGCCCTCACCGTCGCGGGACCGTAGAGTCGGCCCACCAGGCCGGACGCCGGCACCTGCGTCCGCAGCTCGACCAGAGCCTGCCGCACGTGCCGCTCGTGTAGCCCCACCTCACCGGCAATCCTCAAGACCTCCGACTCCGAGAGCGGGCGTTCGTCCACTTCCGACAGCCGCGACAGCTCGGTGGCTCGGCGGATCACCTCCTCGAATTCGCGCCGTGTCAGGCTCTTGCCGGGGTCCATGGGCAGCTCGAACGAGACCGCGGAGGCGCTACAGCGCTTCTACGACGACGGCGCCGCCCTGACCGCCGCCGATGCAGGCCGAGCCCAGACCGTAGCGCCCGCCGCGCCGGCGGAGCTCGTGGAGGAGGTGGATCGTGATGCGCGCCCCCGACGCGGCCAGCGGGTGGGTGATGGCGATGGCGCCCCCGTTCACGTTGGTGGTCTCCGGGTCCAACGCCAGCTCCTTCTCGACGGCCTTGTACTGAGGGGCGAACGCCTCGTTGATCTCCACCAGGTCCATGTCGTCCAACGAGAGCGCCGCCTTGGCCAATGCCGCCCGAGAGGCCGGAGCCGGTCCGATGCCCATGACCGTCGGGTCGACCCCCACGAACGCCCACGAGACGAGCCGACCCAGCGGCGTCAAGCCCCGGTCCGCTGCCCACCCCGCGCTCGCGAGCACGGCGCTGGCGGCCCCGTCGCCGATGCCGCTCGCGTTGCCGGCGGTCACCAGGCCGTCTTTGCGGAAGTACGGACGCAGAGACGCCAGGGCTTCGAGCGTGGTGTCAGGGCGCATGTGCTCGTCGGCGGCAAACTCGACCTCGCCTTTCCTGGAGCGGAGTGTGACCGGCACGACCTCCTCCTCGAACAAGCCCTTGTCCCAGGCAGCCTTTGCCCGGCGCTGACTGTTGAGCGCCACCTGATCGGCCTCTTGCCGCGTGACCTGGTATCGGTCAGCCAGCCCCTCGGCGGTCTGGGCCATGGTCAGGTTGCAGCCGGTATCGAGGAGTGACTGCCAGAGGAGGTCTTCGAAGTACTCGTTGGGTGCGCCCAGGCGTAGCTTGCCCCAGCGAGCGCCGCGAAGGACGTGCGGCGCCTGACTCATGGACTCGGTGCCGCCGGCCAGGACGACATCGGCCTGGCCCAGCAGGATCTCCTGGGCTCCCGAGACGATGGCCTGAAAACCCGAGCCACACAGGCGGTTGAGCGTCAGTGCGGGGACCTCCTGCGGTACGCCGGCGCCGAGACCCACGTGCCGCGCCAGGTAGATGGCGTCCGACGACGTCTGGAGCGCGTTACCATACACCACGTGCTGGACGTCGTCAGGGCGCACGCCCGCAGCCTCCATTGCCGCCTTCCCCGAGACGACTCCGAGCTCCGTTGCGCTGAGGTCCTTGAGACTTCCGCCGAAGCTCCCGAAGCCGGTGCGCTTGCCGGACAGGATCACCACGTCCGTGCTCTGGCCCTGCGTTCCCATTGCGCTCCCTCTCCAGGATTGTTGGCACGGAGCCGGCGGACGTCCCCGGGGGATCCGTGGTGGGGTACCACGAACCGCGGCGGACCGGCGGCGCCGGCCGCCGTCGAGATCCGCCACGCCGGACCCTCGAGGGTCGGCGTCATGCCTACACCTGCAGAGCCGTTCGGTTCACCGTTGGAGGCCTGACGGGAGCGACGCCGGCCCCACGCCCGGAGGTCGGAAGTGGGGCCGGGCATATCGTCGTGGGCTTTGGTGGACGGCCCCCGATACTGCCGCGTCCGGGGCGGCGGCGCGGAGTCGTCCTACACGAACTCCTCCGGCGGGGCCTCCTGCAGGTACTGCTTGAACGTCTGCTTGTTGTTGGACCTCATGTAGGCCTCAGTGGCGTCGATGGCGCCCGACATGAGGAACTCCATGATGTGCTGGTCCAACAGCTGCATCCCGTCCTTCTTGCCCGTCTGGATGATCGAGGGAATCTGATGGATCTTGCCCTCACGGACGAGGTTGGACACGGCCGAGGTGCCGACCATGATCTCCATGGCGGCCACCCTTCCCTCGCCGCCCTTCCGCCGCAGCAGCACCTGCGAGATGACGCCCTTCAAGGTATCCGCCAACATGGCGCGGATCTGATCCTGCTGGTCTGCGGGGAAGACGTCGATGATCCGATCCACCGTCTTGGGTGACGAGTTGGTGTGCAGGGTGCCGAAGACCAGATGTCCCGTCTCGGCCGCCGTGATGCCCAGCTCGATGGTCTCCCGATCCCGCATCTCCCCGACGAGGATCACGTCCGGGTCTTCGCGCAGCGCCGCCCTGAGCGCGTTGGCGAAGCTCTGCGTGTTGCTCCCCACTTCGCGCTGATTGACGAGGCACTTCTTGTTCTCGTGCGTGAACTCGATGGGATCCTCGATCGTGAGAATGTGGTCGGCGCGCTGCTCGTTGATCACGTCCACCATGGCCGCCAGGGTCGTGCTCTTGCCGGAGCCGGTGGGACCCGTGACCAACACCAGACCCTTGGTCAGCATGCAGAACTTGCGGACGGCGTCGGGCAGGCCGAGCTGATCGGCGGTCAGGATCTTGGAGGGGATCGTGCGGAGCACCGCGCCCAGTCCCTTGCGCTGCCAGAAGACGTTGACCCGGAATCGGGCCACCTCCGGGATCTCGTAGGCAAAGTCGAAGTCCATCTGGTCGAGGAAGCGTATGCGCCAGTCCTCTTCCATGATCTCGTAGACCAGCGTCTCCATGTCCTTGGCGTTGAGATCTCTGAACTTGACTCGCTGCATGTGGCCGTGGATCCGCATCACCGGCGGGGAGCCGGTGGTCAAATGGAGATCTGAGCCCCCCTGTTCTACCAATACCTTCAGAAACTGGTCGATCTGCGGCATAGCTCTCGCGTCGCGCGCGCCTGGTTACGGGGTTTCGAGGGTTGGGTGCCTTGGACCGTGCTCCTCCTGGGGGGCTTGGAGGAGCAGGCTCGCTCAGCCGGATAGCGGGTGCAGGCTCCATTCCACCTGGCCGTCTGACGGCGACTGGAGCCTCAGCTCCCACCGCACATCGGCGTCGGCGTCGGGCGCTCCGCCACCCTCCCAGTACAGGAAGGTCACCGTCGCCACGTCTGCGGCGGCCCGTGCCCACTGGGCGGGAGGACCGCTCAGGTCCACCGTGGCTACGTCGAAGTGGAAGCTCCGCAGCGCACGCACCGCCGACGCCCTCGCCTCGATCTCTCCGCTCACGCGAATGGCGAAAACGTCTTCGGGAGCCGCGCGTTCACGGTCGGTGACGTGGACGCTTCTCCAGGATGGCTCGAAGAGCAGAGCGGGAAGGTAGGGCAGCATCTCGCTCGCCAGCGTGGCTGGTTGGAACGTCACGGCGAAGCGGGCCGCGCCCGTGCGGGCGAGCAGGCGAATCTCGGACACGATGCCGGACGTTGGGGGCGAGAACCGCTCGAACAACGCCGACCTCTCGTGTGTCGGCCGGAACAGGTACTCGGTGCCCCCAGGCGACGCCAGGTAGCTCACCTGGACCGATGCGACCACGCCTTCGCGCGCCACGTGCGCTTGCCAGGTGGCGCTCTTGGGCCCGCTGCTCGGGCCCTCGGGAGTCGAGGGTGTCACGAACTCGGCAAGCTCCGTCTGCCAGCGGCTGTTCAGGGCGACGCGTCGTACGGTCCCCCGTTCGTCGTACCAACCGTGGGCCCACGCCCCGCGTGTCGAGATCCCGAATGCCTTGGAGCCGGCATCCAGGGCGGCGGTGAGGACTTCGCCGAGGGACGATACGGCTCGCTGTCCTTCTTCCAGCACGTCGTCTCGTCCGAATACTTTCCGAATGAGCTCACGGATCTTCGCGGCGGGGGCCAGGGCAAGCTCGATCCTCCGATCCGTCCGGGCCTCGAGTTGGTCCACCGCTTCGGTCTTGATGGGAGAGTCCACGATCACCGTGAGGGTGTCCGCGGTCTTCATGATGGGCAGCGTCAGGTGTGTGAGCGCCCATTCCGGGGAGACCAACGAGGCTGCCTCGGGGTCGATCGCCTCGGCCTCCGGGAAGACGTATGGAAGATCGAACTGGGCGGCTAGACCCCACTCCAATTCCTCGGGCGTCACGTACCCCAGCGCGAGGAGGGCCTCGCCGAAGTAGCCACCATGCTCGCCCTGGTACGCCAGGGCTCGGCCCACGTCTTCGTCGTCGATACGGCCGAAGCTCATGAGGATCTGACCCAGGGTTCTGCGCTCACCCATGCTCGGTTCTCCCCCGTGTTTGGCAGTCGGCTGCCATCACGGCCGACGACTGATGCTGCTGAGGACTGACCGACGATTCACTCGCCGACCTCTCAAGCCTCTGAGATCTCGCCGGCGATCCACTCGCCGACGTCTTCGGTGCTCGCCTCACCTCCCAGATCCGGTGTGGTGACTCCTGCCCGGATCGACGCGACCACCGCCGCCTCCACCGCTGCGGCGGCATCGACGTGCCCCAAAAAGTCCAACATGAGCGACACACATCGGATCGCGCCGATGGGGTTCGCGCGACCGGTACCCGCGATGTCCGGCGCGGAGCCATGTACTGGCTCGAACAAGCCGTGGCGGCCGGGGTGCAGGTTCGCGGACGCCGCGAGTCCCAGCCCACCCGTCACGGCCGCGGCGAGGTCGCTGATGATGTCGCCGAACAGATTCGATGCGACGAGCACGGAGTAGCGTTCCGGCCGCCGCACCAGGTCCATGGCCATGGCGTCCACGAAGACTGCGTCCTGCTCGATGGTCGGATACGCCTCACCGACTTCCGCGAAGACGCGGCGCCAGAGTGACCCGGCCGCAGGCATGGCGTTGGCCTTGTCCACCAGCGTCACCCGGCTTCGCCGTTTGGCGGCCGCGTGCTCGAACGCTGCACGCACGATTCGCTCGACGCCTTTCCTCGTGTTCACGTCCTCCTGGATCGCTATCTCGTCCGGAGTGCCCCGCTTGAACACTCCACCCATGTCCACGTAGGCGCCCTCGGTGTTTTCCCTGAACACCTCGAGATTGACGTCCCGGTCCGCGGCCCCCTTCAGGGGGGACAGCGCCGGCATGAGCAGGGTGCACGGTCTGTAGTTGACGTATAGGTCTAGACGGAAGCGAAGCCCCAGAAGGATGTCACGTGCGTGCACGTTGTCCGGGACTCGTGGGTCACCGAGTGCCCCCAGGAGGATCGCGTCGTGATCCTCGCTGACGGAGCGGAATTCCTCCTCGGTGATGGTCACGCCTTCGCGGAGATAGCGATCCGCACCCAGGTCCCACTCGACGGTATCGATGGCGAGCTCATACCGCTCGGCTACCCGCTGTAGGACCCGGGTTGCCTCTCCGGTGACCTCGAGTCCGATTCCGTCCCCGCCGATGACGGCGATCCTGGTGGATCTACCTGACGAAGATGATCCCACCCGTTGCTTCTCCATGACCACTGCTCAGGAATGGATATCGACCCGGCGGGGCGTTTTCGAAAGTCACCACGAAGCGACTTCCGAGCCCCAGCAGCGGGGGGCTGGCCCCCTGCCCGGTCGTCTCGATGAACGCTGCTTCCGGCTGCGCCAGGCTGTCGGTAGGGAATCGGACCGCGTGCACGCGTCGATCCACCGTGACGAACTGGACGACCTCGCCGACGCCGATCTCGAGCCGTGGCGGCACGATGTGCTCCTCGGAGCCACGACCGCCCAGCGAGATCGTGTGCACCAACTCGTCTCCTCGCAGTCCGAGTGCGTCGACGAGGCGCGGGTCGACGTGACGTTCGGGCTCCTTCTCGCAGCCTACCGTGGACACGACGAGCGCGAGGGTCAGGTACGGCAACCGCCGTCGCGACCGAAGGCTCGCGCCGGCGTGCTTCCCGCTCCTCGAGCGGGTCGCCATCGGGCCGCGAGGGGAGCGGCCTGGAGGGGTCGGCCGGCTCAGCTCGCTGCGACCTCCGCACCGCATGCCACGCAGAACCGCCACGAGCGCTCCAGAGCCTCGCCGCATGCGGGACACGGCACCAACCGGATGTCTCCACCACAGTGGGGACAGTAGCTCATCCCCGGGCGCTCCGGGAGAAGCTCCCCACACCAGCTGCACGACCCCTCCGGCTCACCCGGTGACTCGCCCTCCCGGGTCCCCGCCAGAGGATCGCCCCCGGCAGCCTCGGAGCTCGAGTCCTCGATGGCCCAGATCCGGCTTCCGGTGTCCGCTACAAGGGCATCGGACGGTTCGACGTGGGGCGCCGCGCCCTCGACGGCGCCTTCCACCGCGTCGCCGTCCGCCGAGGCTTCGCCGCTGCTGCCGCCGACCTCGTCGCCTTCGATCACGGCGTCGACACTCGCCACACCCGCGGCCCCTTGCCCGACCGCCCCGGCCTCTGCTCGGCCACTCCCGGCCGACGATACGTCCTCGCCGTCCGAGCGGCCGGCCACCTGGGTGCCCAGGTCGGGCCCTACCCAGCCCTTGACCGCCGGGTTGAGCCGCACGTCGACCGTCGCGAAGTCCCGGTACAGCGCCGTGTTGGGGTTCGAGGACTCGAGCTCCCTCTGGAGCTCGCGGCGGGCCGGCTCGGAATCCAGCACCAGGTAGTTCCCCTCCCCTGCCAGAAGCCTCAGCAGGGCGTCCTCGTAGTCCCCGTTCATGGCTACGCCGATGACGTTGCGATGCGTGCGGTAGGGGACGAGATCCTCGTAGATCTCGGCGACCGTGAACGAATGATCCAGGTATTCGGGGCGCTTGCGGCGAATCTCGTCGACGAGGGCCCGATGGAAGCGAGAGAGGAGCTCAGGATCCAGGGGCATCGCACCGTCTCTCAGGACGGATCGTCTTCGAGCATGATCAAGCCAACGCGGATCGCTGCACCGAGGAAGCTCTCGGGATCGTTGAAGGGCACTTCGACGCCGAATTGATCGTGCCAGCGCTCCGCTATTCGGCGCATGTAGTGCGTGATGGTCTCGTGTGAGAAGCCCGCCTGGTCCCGCATCTGGCGAACGATCTCGTGCCAGGTGCCGTGGTACACGCGCCCGTCGGGTTGTCGGACCCGGTGCTGCTGGCCGTCTCGGCTGCCCCGCTCGAACAGCTCGAGCTGGCTCGGGTCGTCGATCTGCAGAGACGTCCCCCGAGCTCTGGCCTCCACCTCGGCGAGGACCCGGTCGATGGGGTCGTCGAACTCCTCGAGCTCGACGAGCCGACTCTCCCACGGCAGCAGGCGGGGGTCTCCGGACTCCAGCTGCCAGAGCGCCCGCTTGAGCTCGATGAGCCGCCATACCGCCAGGGCGTCCCAGTGCTCCGCCGGCGGCACGCCTTCGAACTCGCGGAGCGCGCCCTCCCAATCTCCCCGGTCGTAGAGGAGATGGCCAAGGTACACGCGTGCCTCGTGGAGCTCCGGGTCCAGGCGCAGCGCCCGACGGATCTGCCGACCGGCCCCCACCTCGTCACCGAGACGGTGCAGCGCGTACCCCAGGGCAGCGGCGGCCTCGGCGTTGCTGGGTCGGGCCGCCGACGCCTTGGCGAAGACGTCCCGGCACTCGGCATACATGGCCTCGCGGTACAGGGCTCGTCCGATGGTGAGCATCAGCTCGACATCGTCATCGTAGCCCATGTCCGCGACCCGCCGGAATAGCCGGAGCGCCACGTCTCGCTCCCCGAAGCGCAGCAGCGTCTCGCCCAGGCCTACCAGGGCGTCCTCATGGGCTGGATCGAGCACGACGGCGCGGTCGAAGGCCTGCCGTGCCCAGGCGAACTCCTCCCGGGCCAGGCGGGCGTATCCGAGCCCCACGTAGAGCTCCACCGCATTCGGATACAGCGAAAGGCCCTCTTTCAACATCTCGAGGGCCCCTTCGTAATCACCATCGTTGTAGAGCTTGTGCGCTCGCTCGTCGTATTCCTCTGAACTGAGGAACGGATCCGGCATCTACGACAACTCCAGGGCAAGGAATCCCGGGCGTCCGGGCGTTCTAGACCGTCGTACGGTGGCAATCTAACGGCAGCCGATGCCCGGTACCAGATTCGGATGAGACGTGCGCTCGGCGGACTCCCCCGGAGATTACCCGCGACGTCGCTGTGGCCGAGATCCCGGACGCCTAGAGGGCCTTGCCGAAGGGCACGCCGCAGGCAGGGCACACGAGCGTGGGTCCGACGCGCGTCAGGCGCCAGCCCTCTCCGTGGCGCGGGCACGTGGGATCGATCCCGTCGAGCAGGCGCTGCTTCACCTTGGTCTTCTCGGTGCGCGTCGCCTTCTTGATCGGTAGCTCGTAGCGAAGCGACGAGGAGTTGCATTCCAACAGGAGCTTCGCGGATCCGTCCTCCACCGGCTGCACCCGTAGCACCTCCAGGACGCCACCGACGGGAGACTCCATTCTGTTCCCCGCGTAATACGCCTTGAGGGTCGTTTTCGGATCGGGAAGTGCGAGCCCGCCGGCCGCCTCCTCCGTTTCGTTGTGTCTCGGCGCTCTCTTCATCCCGCTCGACGCTGTCTCGGACTGGTCGCTGTCACGCGGCTCGGTGGTTGCCTCAGCTGTTGCGCAGAAGGCCTCTGGGACTGTTCTGGCGCACCCGGGCCGCCGGCGGCGGCGGAACTATACGGTGCCGGAGCCGGTTCTCGCCAGCCCTCCGGAAGCGGTCGGATTCCTCAAGCTTCGGGGTGGGGGGCCGAGACTTGTCCAATAGCGATCTCATCTCCCGAGGGAGTGCGATCCAGGAGCGCAGAGACGGCTCTCAACTGCCTTTGGGGGGCGTTGTGCTGGTACTCTCGCTCCCGCCCGTCGCTTTTTGCGGCGGGCGACTCGCATTTAAAGAGGCGGAGTGCCCCCCGGGGCACTCCGCCTCTTTGGTTCACTCCGGGGGCCTCGAGGCGCCCGGTCGGCTCGCTCGAGCGGCGCTCGACGTCGAACGCCTGACTCCTACGTGATCAAGCCGCGTCTATGGTCGCGCCGCTCTCGGCCGGCTCCGGCTCCCCGTGGGGAGCCTTGTTCCCATGCGGGATCGCGGGCTGACAAAAGCGGATGCCCACTGCGTGGAGCTCCTGGAGGTCACCGTCGGTGAGATCCGGGAACCGCTCACCCAGGTATTCGATGGTCTCGGTCATCCACTGCTCCTGGTCATCGGGAGCAGCCTGCAGGACGCCGCAACGATTGACGTGGCTGAATAGCTCGTCTCGAGCTCGGTCCAGGATTTTCTGTCGTGTCACGCGCTCCTCCTATATTCCGCCAGCTCTCGGACCCCCGGCCGGGTCGCTTCGCAAAGCGTTGAACAAGTTTTCGCGATGGAAGATAATGAAAGGACCTACCGAGGCAAAGTCGCGCTGGACCTGGGAAAGACGAGCGTGCTCATGACGGGAAACGTCCCCCATGCGGTGACCCTGGAAGTCTATCGCCACCAGTTCTCGGCACTGACCGAGGAGATGGGGGCCGCCCTGCGGAGAGCGTCGTTTTCGCCCAACATCAAGGAGCGCCGGGACTATTCGTGCGCACTCTTCTCCCCGGCAGGGCTGGCGGTTGCCATGGGCGACCACATGCCCGTCCACCTGGGTGCGATGCCCATGAGCGTGCAGGCTGCTCTCGCCGAGCTGGGCGATCTCGCTCCGGGTGACGTGGCCTGTCTCAACGATCCCTTCCGTGGTGGCACGCACCTGCCGGACATCACCCTCATCGCTCCCATCCACGACGGGGGTTCCCCCGAGGCGAGCCTGCTGGGATTCGTCGCCTCGCGGGCGCACCATTCGGACGTGGGCGGCATGACGCCGGGTTCGATGCCACTCGCCCGGGAGATCTTCCAGGAGGGGCTTCGCATTCCGCCCGTCCGGCTGCTCGAGGGAGGCCGCCGCAACGAAGACCTGTGGCGGCTGATGCTGGCCAACGTGAGGACGCCGGAGGAGCGGGCCGGTGACCTCGACGCCCAGCTGGCAGCGTTGTACACGGGGCGCACTCGGCTCCTGGAAATGGTGGCGCGCAAGGGATCCGAGGAGGTTCTCGCCGCCATGGAGGGGCTGGTCGCGTACGCGGATCGCCTGCTGGGTCGGGGGATCGCCAGGATCCCCGACGGCGAGTACGAGGGCCATGACCAGATGGACGACGATGGCTTCGAGAGTGGTCCGATTCCCATCCGGGTGCGGCTCACGGTGCAGGGCCAACACCTCACCGTCGATTTCAACGGAACCTCGGCTCAGGTACCCGGCGGCGTGAACGCGGTGGCGGCGATTACGGCCTCGGCCACGCGTTACGTGGTGCGCTGCGTCGTGCAAGAGCTTCTGGGCGAGGCCCTACCGGCGGGCGGCGGGTCGATGCAGAACGTCACCTTGGACCTGCCGGAGTCCACCGTCGTGAACGCCTCTCTGCCCAGCTCGGTCGCGGCGGCCAACGTGGAGACCAGCCAGCGCATCACCGACGTATTGATCCGGGCCTTCGCGAGAGCGCTGCCGGAGTTGTTGCCCGCACTGTCGCAGGGCACGATGAACAACACCACCGTCGGCGGGCTGGACCCACGGACCGGTGAAGCCTTCGCGTACTACGAAACCGTCGGCGGCGGCATGGGGGCGGGACCGGCCGGCCCTGGTCTGTCGGCCGTGCATACCCACATGTCCAACTCCCTCAACACGCCGGTGGAGGCCCTCGAGCACGCCTACCCGTTCCGTGTGACCCACTACTCCGTGCGCAGAGGGAGCGGGGGGGAGGGCCGGCACCGGGGCGGAGACGGCTTGCGTCGCGACGTCATGCTGCTCACCGATGGACAAGTCACTCTGCTGTCCGAGCGCCGCCTGCATCCCCCCGCCGGGGCGCTCGGCGGCGGACCCGGGGCCCGAGGCCAAAACGTCTTGATCCGAGAGGGACGGGAGGAGACGCTGCCGGGGAAGGTCACCTTCCAGGCCCGAGCCGGCGACGTGATCAGCGTGCGGTCGCCGGGCGGAGGAGGCTGGCAGGCAGGGAGCCCTGGATCCGGATCGGTGTAGCCATTTGCCCGTCCACGACTCGAATCAGGCGACGACCGCATGCAGCTCCTTCTCTCCGTCCTGTGCGACGAGGCCCGTCCCGATGGCATGGGGCGGCTCGACATCAGTGGCATTTTCAACGAGCTCTACGCTCCGGGGTTCCCGGCGAAACAGGAGCGCATGGTCTTGGTGCTGGTCATCGAGTGGGATCGGGCCGACCAGGGTCGTTTCCAGTTTCGCGCCGACCTGGTCGATCCCTCGGGGAAGCCGTGCCTGACCGTGAACGGTCACACCGACGTGGACGCTCGCGACCCGGACCGCCCCCCGCCCCAGACGCGCCTGATCATGCCGTTGGACGAGATCGTCTTCCCGGAGCCCGGCCGCTATTCCGTCCGGATTCGCGTGAAGGGCCACGAGCTGCAGGGACCGCCCCTCCACCTTCTGGAGGCCTCACCCTCCGAGCCGGCCGAAGCGTGAGGGCACGCTGCGGCGGCCAGCGCAAGGTGCCCGGCGACCCTTGAGCGGATGGGCGAGGCCGTGAGACCGCCGGAAGGCTTCGAGATCTTGACGATCGGGCCCGCCACGGTCTGGGTACGACCCGAGGCGCTGGGCTGGACCGAGTCCGTGCTGAGCACTGCACCCACCCTCTACGCCGCGGGGGTTCGCCTGGGCCGTGGCGAGATGGCTGGCCGAGGCCCCGTCTACGAGGTTCCCACGCCCTTGGGCGCCTGGGCCATCCGGCACTTCATGCGAGGCGGCTCGGTCGCCTCGCTGTTGGGAGATCGATACCTGGCCGTGGGGACCCCCAGGCCCTTCGCCGAGACGCACACCAGCGAGGCGGTCAGGCTACGAGGCATCGATACGCCGAGGGTCGTTGCCGCTGCAGTGTACCGCAGCGGCTTGTGGTACCGCGGAGATCTCGTCACGGAGCTCGTTCCCGACGCCGAGGAGCTGGTGGATGTACTGTTCGACGACAGCCGGAGGGGGCTGGCCGGGGCGGTCGACAGGAAGGAGGCCCTCCGGGAGGCCGGCGCGCTGATTCATCGCATGGGTCGGGCCGGCGTGCACCACCCGGATCTCAACGCCAAGAACGTACTGCTCAGGTGGAGTGGTGGTGCTCCCGTGGGCTACGTCCTCGACCTGGATCGAGCGAGCGCCGGATCCGGGCACGTGGCCGTAGGCGCCATGACTCGGCGGCTGCTCCGATCGCTCCGGAAGTTCGAGCGCCGCACGGGGATGGCGATTCCCCCTGCCGAGAAGTCGCTGTTGGTCAATGCTGCCCACGGGGAGCTCCACCCGTGAGCGACCACGGCCGGGCGCCCCCGCGGGAGATCTGTATCGTCATGCTCAGCGCCATCGGCGACGCGGTCCATGTCCTGCCGGTGGCCAATGCCCTCAAGCGCAGCTGGCCGGACTGCCGGATTACCTGGGTCATTCAACCGGTACCCCACCTCCTGGTCCGCGACCACCCGGCCATCGACGAGTTCGTCCTCTTCCGACGTCGGAAGGGCACGACGGCTTGGCAGAGCTATCGGGACCTGAGGCGGCACCTCCGGGGCCGCCGCTTCGATCTCGTCCTGGCGCTGCAGGTGTACTTCAAAGCCGGTCTGGTGGCGGCGGTGATCCCGGCCACCACGAAGCTGGGCTTCGACCGTGCGCGGGCCCGCGACCTCAACTGGCTCTTCACGAACCAACGGATCCCGCCGCACGAGGTACAGCACGTGCAGGATCAGTACCTGGAGTTCGTCCGGCACCTCGGGGTCGATCCTGCGCCCGTGGAATGGCGCCTCGCGCTCACCGCCCACGAGCGGGAGGCGCAGCGCGACTTCTTCGCTCGGCTGGACGCACCGACCTGCGCGGTGGTGGTCGGGACCAGCAAGCCCGAAAAGAACTGGCACGCCCTCGGGTACGCCCGGGTCCTCGAGGAGCTCCAGTTCGCCCACGGGCTCCGCCCCGTGATCGTCGGTGGGCCTTCACGGCTGGAGCGAGAGATCGCCGACCGCATCCTCGCGGCCACCTCGGCCACGCCGGTGGACGCCCTCGGGGACGACCTGCGGCGACTCGTCTACATTCTGGAGGGGAGCGTCCTGACCCTCAGCCCCGACACGGGTCCGCTCCATATCTCGCGGGCCCTCGGCACGCCCGTCGTGGGTCTCTACGGCTACACCAACCCCAAACGGACCGGACCCTACCGGGCCTATACGGACCTGGTTGTCGACGGGTACGCCCGATCACCCGAAGAAGACTACCCGCCGTCCATGGAGTACCGCGACGGGATGAAGCGGGTGACGGTGGAAGCCGTGCTGGAGAAGATCTCACTGGCCATGGAGCGCTACGTCGGGCCGGCTTGATCGCGGTCCGGCGTCCCTGCGCTACGGCCGGCGGGCCCCGGCGATCGGATTCAGCGCGTGCCGGCCCAACGCGGAGGCCTGATGGGATCGGCCGCCTGAACGTTCCGCAGGTGCAGAGTCAGAGAACCGGGGAAGTTGGGCACGTCGGCTTTCATGTAGACCACGTACCGTTGGTCGTCGTCCGAGAAGTGGATCTCGGCCTCGCCGCCTTCGGACCACAGGCCAGACGATCGGATGATGGGCTGGACGACGATGGTGTTGAACGTCCCGGCTGGCACCTCACGGACGTCCTTCCTGAGCACCCTGAGCACGACCGGGTTCCCGGCCTCCTCGAAGTACCTGTGGAAGGTGTATTCCTTCCCCACTTCCAGGGGCAGCGACCGGGCGAAGTAGATGAATGAGATGTCGTCCAGCGGCAGCGACGTAGGCAGCGTGCCCTCTTCGTCGACGTCGGCCCGCTCGAATCGACGCTCCTCCGGATAGAGCTCGAAGTGCTGGAACTTCTTGTAGCCCGCTTCGGACTGGTCCTTGATGAACCGGCGGGACACGAGATTCCGGATGTCGATCCAGGACTCGAAGCTGTCGTTCACCCTGGCCAGGGGAATCCCGCCACCCAGGTTCATGCGGACGTGGTACGTGGGGTTCCCTCGAACGGAGTCGATGGACAGCACGTCCAGATGGCCGGAGCCCACGCTGAACATGCCCAACTTGACCTGGTACTCCAGGGCCTCTCCGGGACCGAACGGAACCGGCGCCGCGCCGGGGTAGTCGGCCACCGGATGGTGTCCCCCCCCGTTCTGTGCCGACGCTTCCATGGCTGCACCTCCTGCCATCAGCGCCGCCAGCGCCCATGTCAACGCCCTGGTTGTCATGCCGTTCCCTCCAGACCCTTCCACATACCTCGTCCGCCCACTCGGTACAGATCCCTGAAGGTCTGTATCGGCCGGAAACGTGAATCACGGGAGCGCAGGTCGAACCTCAGGTCCAGGGACGTCTCCTCGATGCGTCGCGCGTGCGGAGCCACGACACCCAGGAGCTCCAGGTTCGCAGCCCACCCCGGAGCGCTCAGGAGCGGTCGCTCACCGGCGGTCCGCAGTGCCTTCTTGAGAACGATCACTCGGTAGGCCCGGAACCCGCACAGGGGATCCGACACCGGTGCCCGGCGGATCGTCCCACCCATGAGCACCGACGCCGCCCACCGGGTGAGGCGCACCGAGCGGGGGTGGAGCCGCGGATCCGGAGTCACCGCACCAGCCACGATGTCGGCGCCTCCCTCGAGGGTCTTCACCAGCGGGATGATGTGCTCGGGGTTCTCGGTGAAGTCGCCCTGAAGCGTCACCACCGAATCCCGCTTCGGATACCGAGCCATGGCGACGGCCTCTCGGAGCAACCGCTCGACCGCACGGTGGTGACCGGTACGGACGTCCTCTCGGAACACGCTGAGCGGCAGGGATTTGGCGTATCGGGCCAGCGCTTCGGTGGTTCCGTCGGTGGACGCGTCGTCGAGCACCAGGATTCGGTAGTCCCGCCCGAAGTCCGCCATGACCTTGCGGATCTTCCAGAGGAGCACGCCGATGGTGCGCTCCTCGTTGTGGGCCGGAATGCAGATGTGAATCACCGGTGCTCCGCCGTCCAGGGTAGATCGCCCGTGCCACTACGGTCCGAGGGGCCCGCCTGACGCCGGGCTAGCTCGTCTCGCTCCGAGCCCGCCCCTCGGTGCCATCGCCTTGTAGTACATCGGCTTCCCGGGGGGGTTCCTCGGCGGCCGCCGAGGGCAACCCGCGGGACGGCGGTGTGGATTTCCACCGTCGATGGTGCCAGAAGTACTGCTCGGGGTGTTCGCGGATCCGAGCTGCGAGCTTCTCGGTGTATGCCGCCACGGTCGCACGCACGTCTTCGTCCCGGTCTCCGGTCGCGACCACCTCGACCCGGTCGAGATGCACCGTATAGCGCTGCGGAAATCCCGCTTCCCGGACGATCACGCCCAGGAACAGAGGCGCCCCGGTCCGGAGCGCGAACAGAGCGGGACCCCGGGCCGTGGAGGCGGCATGCCCCATGAAGTCGACGAACAGCCCGCTCCCGCCGGCATCCTGATCGGCCACCAGGGCTACCACCCGACCTTCCCGCAGGGAGCGCAGCACGCCGGAGCGGGCCTTTGCCTGCGGAATGACCCGCATGCCGAGGGCACGGCGTGTCTCGGTAAGATCGTCGTCGAAAAGGCGATTCCGCTGTCCCCGCACGACGACGTCCAGCGGGATGCCCCTGGAGGCCAGGGCCGCGCCCCCGATCTCCCAGTTTCCCATGTGGCCCGTCACCACGATGCCGCCCCCCCCGTCGGCGTAGGCCTGGCTCAGATCGCTGAACCCCAGCACCTCGGTACGGTTCGTGATGACCTGAGCGCCGGAGCGGGACAGGCGAATCGTGGCGACCGCCTCTCTGCCGAAGTGCCGATGGCAGCGCCGCGCCACGCCTTTGCGCCACCGGAGCGAGTGCTCGGGGAAGGCCCTGCGCAGGTTGGCGTCGATGACGTCCCTGCGGATCCCGATCACGGCCCCGGCGACCCACCCGAGTCCCTCGCCCAGTCGCAGGGCGACGGCCTCGGGAAGCAAGCTCAGCACAGAGCTGAAGAATCGGTACGCCAGGTGCTCCAGGCGGTCCTTGGGGCGGTGTGCCGTGGCTACCTCCCGGACGTACCGGTGCCCTCCGGCGCGCCCTCGGGCACCAGACGATCTTCTGCGGACAACCGGAGATCGTCCGCCTGCGCCGAATCCTGGGCCTCGTCCTGGAATTGCAGCTCGTACAAACGCCGATAGACCCCGGCCGCGCGCAGGAGCTCGAAGTGGCTGCCTCGCTCGACGATCCGCCCCTCCTCGAGCACCAGAATCTGGTCCGCTCGCTGCACCGTCGACAGTCGGTGGGCGATGACGAACACGGTGCGCCCCTCCAGCAGGCGCTCCATGGCATCCTGGATCAAGCGCTCGGACTCCGTGTCCAGCGAGCTCGTGGCCTCGTCGAAGATCAGGATCGGCGGATCTCGCAAGATGGCGCGGGCGATGGCCAACCTCTGGCGCTGTCCACCGGAGAGCTCCGTGCCACGCTCCCCCACCTGGGTGTCGTACCCCTCCGGCATCGCTTCGATGAACTCGTGGGCATGCGCCGCTTTGGCCGCCGCCACGATATCGGCCAGCTCCGCGCCGGGAGAGCCGTAGGCGATGTTGGCGCGCACCGTGTCGTGGAACAGGACGGTCTCCTGCGACACCACACCCATGGCCGCGCGCAGGCTCCCGACCGAATAGCTCCGGATGTCTCGGCCGTTGGCCGCGATACGACCACCCGTGACGTCGTAGAACCGGGCGAGGAGATCCACGATCGTGGTCTTGCCGGCGCCGCTCGGCCCCACCAGCGCCACCACGGACCCACGAGGGACCCCAAACGACACGTCGTGAAGGACCGGCTGTCCCTCGCGATACTGGAATCGAACGTCCTCGAAGACGATCTCGGTCTCCAGCCCGGGAAACGGTACGGCGCCCGGGCGATCGCGGATCTCCACGGGCGCATCCAGGAACTCGAAGACCCGTTCTCCCCCGGCCAGGCCCGGCTGAATGGTCGTTGGGAACTTGCTGACGAACTTGACGGGCGAGTAGAGCTTGAGGCTGAGACCCAGGAAGACGATGAAGGCCTCGCCGGTGAGCTCCTGGTGGACGAGCACCAGCCGCGTCCCGTACCAGAGCAGGATCACGGTGCCCACCGCGGTCAACATCTCGGTGAGGGGCGACGCCAGGGCACGAAGGCGCTCCGTCGCCACGAAGGTGCTGAAGTAATCCCCGGTCAGGCGATGAAAGCGAGAACGTTCGTGCTCCTCGGCCGCGGAGGCCTTGACGAGGCGGATCCCCGTCAGCGTCTCCTGGAGGTGGGTGTTGATGTCCCCCGCCAGATCGAGCACACGTCGGTCACCCCTGCGTAGTCGCCGGAGGAGCGGGCCCCACATGGCCATGGTGGCCGGCACGACCACGAACGCCGCCAACGTCAGCTTGGCGGAGATCATGACCATGAGGATGAATGCCCCGAGGAACTCGAAGACCGCGGAGAGGAGCTTGGTGGCCTCTTGGGTCACGAGGCGTCTCAGCTGCTCCACGTCGTGGGTGATCCGTGAGATGATCTGTCCGGTGCGGGTCCGTCCGAAGAACCCCAGGTCCAGCTCCAGCAGATGGTCGTAGACCTCGTTCCTCAGATCCCGAGTCACACCCTGCTCGACCCGGGCAGCCAGATAGTTCCGCAGGAACAAGAAGACGTTCTTCAGCGCGAACACCACCAGGATGAACAGGATGATCCCGCGGATGACGTCCTCCGGGCTGCCGCTCAGATCCACGAACCGCCCCACCGTCTGGTCCAGGAGGCGATCGAGCATCCCGTCGGAGGGGGCAACCGTGCCCGCCGCCTCGCCTTGCCGCTGGAACAGGGTCTGGAGGAAGGGAATGAGCAGGGCGATGGAGAAGGCGTCCAGCGCCGCGAAGGCGATCATGGCACCCATGGTGGCCAGGAGGACGCCTTTGTGCCCCTTCAGATAGCCGAGGATCCTGAGATAGAGCTTCACGGTCAGCGGGGCCGCGGCGTGAGCAGGGAGATGGGAACGATCATCTCCTCCGGCGAGACTCCGCCGTGAAGGAAGGAGTTCCGGTACCGGGCCTGGTACTCCCTCAGCTTCGTCGGATAGACGAGGAAGTGGTCCTCCAGCGCCAACACGAACGTCGTGCCCAGCCGACCCCGAGGAAGCCGGAGGTCCATCGCGTCCTTGGTGGTCAGCACCGCCGACGGGTCCTCCGTCCTCAGGTCTCCGCCGATCTTGTAGCGGAGGTTGGCGGTAGCGTCCTTCCGCGCGTAGATGGTGGCCGGCCGCTGGCACAGGATGGAGCCGTGGTCGGTGGTCAGCACGACGCGGTAGCCGGAGGCGGCGGCCTCCCGGAGCACCTTGTAGGCCGTGGACCGTTCGAACCAGGACCGGGTCACGTCGCGCAGCGCCGCTTCGTCCTTCGCCACCTCCATCAGTATCGGCGACTCGCTTCGGCCGTGGGTCATGAGGTCCACGAAGTTGAAGACCAGCGCGAAGAGCGAAGCCTGACCCAACGCTGACCGGATCCGCGCCCTGACCAGCTCCGAATCGCGATCGCTGAAGATCTTCTCGTAGTGGATCGGGACCCTCTCGCCCGTCAGGCGCTGCAACTGCTCCATCAGCAGCTCGGGCTCGTGGGCGTTGAGACTCCCCTCGTCGTCGGAATCGCTCCACCACTGCGGGTGATGCCGCTTGATCTCGTCAGGGTAGTAGCCGCTGAAGATCGCGTTGCGCGCGTAGGGCGTCGCGGTGGGGAGGATGGAGTAGTAGAGGGACTCCTCGATCTCGAAGTACGGGGCCAGGCTGGGGGCCAACACCCGCCACTGGTCCAGCCGCATGCAGTCGAGGATGACCAGGAAGACCGGCTCCTTGCCGAGCAGCGGCAGCACGGCCTCCTGGACGACATCCACCGACAGCATCGGGCGCTCCTCGTCGCCCCGCACCCACCGGGGATAGTGCCGCTCGACCCACTCGCCGAAGTCCCGCCGCAGATCGGTGAGCATCGCGTTGACCGTGTCCAGCAGGCCCGCTTCGCGGGCCGCCTCCAGGCGGATGTGCCAATCCACCATCTCGGCGTAGACGCTGGCGAACGCCTCGGGGGTGTCGGCCTCTTCGCGCAGCATGGACAGGCGGTTGAAGCGAGCGGCGAAGTCCTGGGCCACCTGTTGTTGGCGAATCGACGAGCCCTCGAGGATGCGGGTCACCACCGACAGTACCTGCCGGGGGCTCGTAGGCTTGACCAGGTAGTCGTCGACCCGCCGGCCGATGGCCTCGGTCATGGTCCGGTCCTCTTCGGACTTGGTGACCATCACTACGCGTGCGTGCGGATCCGACCGGCGTAGCTCCTCCAACACGTCCAGCCCCCTCCGGCCCGGCATCTGCTCGTCCAACAGCACGAGGTCGTACGGGTGCTCCCGCAGCAGCGCCAGGGCGTCGTCACCGTTTGGAATGGCGTCGACGTGGTAGCCCCGGCTCTGCAGGAACAGCAGGTGCGGGCGGAGCAGATCTATCTCGTCGTCGACCCACAGGATGCGCTTGGATCCGATATGCATGGAAGGAAGCTAAACCCTTCGAGGATGCCGGTCGACGCCGGGGTCACTATCGGGCGGGTCTTGCCAGCGGGCCCCGCAAGCGTTGGATTGATGGATAGACGGCATGCTGTGTTCGGACGGCCCAAGACCACTTACGACACCACGCGAGCTCGGAGGCCGCTATGCGCCCCATTCTCCCCATCCTCGCCGCCTCGGTCGCCTTCACGGTGGCCTGCCAGGGTGGCGAGCCCGCTGAAGAGCAGTCCGGCCCCACCGGCGCGGACTCCGTTGCCACCGCCTTGGCAGCGTTCGATCCGGCCGGGTTCGACTCGATCAGCTGGGACACCCATGAGGCCGCCCTGGAAAGGGGTGGCGTCGTGTTCCGCTTCAGCTGCCGGAAGTGCCATGGTGAAGGCGGAGCCGGAGACGGAGGCTTCGTCGCCGACGGGGATACCCTCAAGCCGCCGTCGTTCCTGGACGAAGCGTGGCATTTCTCGGAGGATCGTGAAGCCCTGAGACAGCATATCTACACCGGCACCGCGGACGGCATGCCGCACTGGGGCCTGGAAGGCCTGAAGTACCGGGATATCGACGCGGTCTCGTTCTACATCCTGGAGACCCTGCGGACGCCGTAGGGGCTGAGGAGGGCGCGGTCCGATCCCCTCACATGCTGATCGTGTAGGGGAACCACGAGGCCACGGGTTTGCCGCCCTGTCGGGCAGGCTCGAATACCCACTGCGACGCTTCCCGCATCAAGCGGCGGTTGAAATCTCGATCCGAGGTGGGCGGCTCGAGCCTCGTGGAGTCGGGGACCACGCGTCCCCTCTCGTCCACGAAGACCCAGACCTCTACCTCTCGGCCTTTGAGCCTGTCGTTCGCCGGCGGCATGATCATACCCCGGGGCGACGGAGGAACGAGGCGGAAGAGCCCTTCTTCCGCGGTGCCGCCGTCGCCCCGGCCTTCGCCCCCTTCGATGCCCGGCGGTCCCGGTGAGTCACCCGGGCGGTCGCCCAGGACGTCCGCCATGGCGTCCTCGAGCTCGGGCTCGAACTCCAAGGGCTCGACGGGCGTCACCGTCGGCAGCGGAATCCGGGGGGGCACGATGGGTCGCGGCGGAGGAATCCGGATGGACATGGCCTGCATGGAGCCACCGGCCGCCCGGTTGTCACCGGCGCGGGGGCCCGCGGCCGCAAAGGGGCTCATGAGCGGACCGTCGGTGCGCCAGAACGCGAAGACGAGGACGTGGAACAGCAGGGAGACCAGGAGCGCGTTCCTCCAGGTCTTCCGATCTCGCGCCCGTCGCTCTCCAAGGGAGAGGTCCTTCGGCGAGTGCATGGGTTCCGACTTTGGTGCCATCCGGTCCGTGATCCTCTGGTGTCCACCCGCTTCGGGTCAGCGTGGCCTCGTCGCCCCACCGCCCTCCAGACGGATCACGTGGAGCCGCCGGTCGTCGCGGTCCAGGACGAACAAGCTCCCGGCACTGCTTACTACTGCGTAGGGTTCACCGAGGTTTCCCACGACCGCCGTGACCCGCGGCGCCGCTGGGTCGGCCAGGTCCAGAACCACCAGGCCCTGCTCGCCCGCGGCAACGTAGGCGGTGGTACCCGCGATGTCCGCGTCGAAGGCGTACCGGACGCCCTCGTAGACCGAGGCAAGGCTCGGTTCCCGGGCGTCAGCGAGGTTCACGATGCTGACGCCGGACTCGCCTCCTGCCACGACGGCCAACCCGCCGCTCACGGCGATGCGGCGCCCTGGTCCGGGAAGGTCCAGGGACCCGAGGGACCCCAAGGTGCGGGCCGAGCGTGACGCAACGTGGCTTCCGGCGAGCTCCCAGATCACCTGACCGTCCTCCGCCCATGCCATCGACCGTGCGGGCGTGCCCTCCGTCGCCACCGACTCTTCGGTCACCTCGACCTCGTTGCCTGCCCCCTCGACCGACAGCAGGCGCAGCGTTCCCTCCCCACCCAGAACCAGTCGGCTTCCGCCGTCGCCCGCCAAGACGAAGCCCCCGTTGCCGAACACCCTCCTGGCTCCGCGGGTTGCACCGTTCTGGTGGAAGGCCAGCACCGCCTGGGCAGACGCCGCCAACAGCGCCTCGTGCTCCTCCAGCACGACCGCCGCGAACAGGCCGCGAGCGGCGTGTGTGCTCGTCACACCGGCAGTGCCGGTGGCCCGGGCAAGGCCGGCCTCTCCCAGGAGGGCTACGCCGCTCGGGGTGCGAGCCATGTGGTCCGGGGGCATGGGCACGTCGAAGTCGCTGGCCTCGAAGTCGGCAACGGGCCCGGCAACCCACCGCCGCGCCGCTTCCCGATCCCGGTCGAGCCCGATCAGGAAGCCGGCCAACGCACCGGCCGTGGCCGCGATCGGAGCAAAGCAGTTCCGAGAGGCGCAGCTACCGATGCCGAAATCCTCCGAGAGGTAGGCCGGCACGCCGACCACCACTCCCCCGATGGCCCCATACAGCCATTTGCGATGACCCGCCGGGGGCTCCTCTTGACCGGCCAGCGGACCTGGGAGGCCCGCCAGAAGCGACGCGAGGGCGATCGCCGGCCACAGCGCGGCACGATGGTGGTGAGCCACGGCGGTCGTCAGGACGGTGGCCTCGCGACGGCCGCCCACGCTCCAGGGCGGGAGGCGCACTAGTCGGGGAGTGGGATCTCGAAAGTGCGTGCGGTGGTCATCTCGGTGCCTGCGTTCCGATCGGTGACCACCAGCTCCACGACGTACCGCCCCGGGCTGGCATCGTCCAAGGTGATGTTCAGGTACTCGGGGATCATGTCGCGCGCCAACACCCGCTCCTCCCGGCCGAACTCGAGCTCCACCGATTGCCTCCCCTCGTCGGTGAGACCGAGCGCATCCCCGGCGCCCCCAGCCAGCTGTCCCAACAGGCCCTTGCGGTAGATCTCCTGGAGATACACCGCGAGCCGGAGCTCGTAGGAGGCGAACTGCTCGGCGTCAGGGGCCAGGTTGTACAACTCGAAGTACAGGGCGATGGGCTGGTTTCTGCGGAACGACAGGGTCGGCTCGACGTCCATCTCGAACTCATGGCGCTGAGTGGGATTCTCGACCAGGGGCTCCACCCGGTTGGCCAGCAGGACGTCGGACATGGACGGCGCACCGGCGGGAAACGACTTCCCCCCGATGCGTGTGCGATGGGCGGCCGATGCCCAGGTGATGGGGTCCCGGACCTCCGCCGCCACCAGATACGCCCGCTCCGGTGGAACGTCGGTGCGCCAGCGCCGAACGGTCCGGCGAGCCCGCTCTCCCACCTCCAGGCTTTCCGCCTCGGTGACGCGGCGAATCTCGATACCGTCCTCGTCGACCACGAACAGGCCGTGCTCCAGTGTCGTCTCCACCACCGAGCCGACGCGGCCGATGCTGTCCAGCGGGAACTGCGCGTGCACCTCGAGGGCCACGGCGTCGCCGCTCCCCCGGAAGCGAGCGAGCTGTGCCGGCATGGGGATGAGGGTCGGGAGCGATGGAGCCGTCATGCGGTTCGGTTGCATGGACCGATAGTCGTCCGCGTAGAAGCGGAAGTCCGACGCGAAGGTGGCCCGCCGATATCCCGGGTTCTGGTGGAATACGAACACCGGCCCCCGCCGGCCGTAGGTCCAGACCGTGGTGATGCGGCCAGCCAGCGTGATGTCCGCCGCTGCGTTTTCGCCCGTGTTGGGCGAGAAGCTCGCGCTGCGCAGCGGCTCGCCGTACCGGACCCAGATCGCGCCCTTGTCCGTCTGCCAGCCCGGCAGCTTGTATTCGTTCACCCCGAAACGGAGATCCGCGTAGGCCATGCGAGCCACGTACTCGGCCCGAAACTCGTTCGAGGGCGTGAGGAAGAGGGGGTCCGACGCCAGCCAGAACCGGCGCCTCGCCTCGCTCCGCGCCTCCGCGGTCAGATCCTCGTACCTCGCGGCATCCTTCTTGGTCATGAGTCGGGCCACCGACAGGAACTCCTCGGCGGCGGCGTCCGGCATGAGCTCCACGGCATATTGAAACGCCCCGGCGGCCTCGTCCTCGCGTCCCATGGCGTGCAGACCCAGCCCCAGCGCCAGGTACGCCTTGGGTTCGATGGGGGCGGCCCGGGCGAAGCGACGGGCTTCGGCCATGAACTCGTCCAGGTAGCGCTGGTCGTAGAGATACGCGAGCAGCTGGGAGGCGGCGCCTACGTGAGCCGGAAAGGCGGCCAGCGCCTCGTCCAGGTGGCCGACCATCTCCGTCCGCTGCTGGACGCCCTGTCCCCTCCACGTCGAGGAACGGTCCAGCATGTTCCACACGTAGCGAGGGTCGGCGAAGGCCAGCGCGGCATCGAGTCGATCGATGCCCGGAGGCAGACGGTGCCGGTCGCGGAAGCGTAGCCACTGCACCTCTTTGAACAGGGCGAACTGGTAGTGGATCTCCGCCAGCGTCTCCGCGTCGGCCCGCTCGGCGAACTCGAGGGCGCGACCGAACACACGGCCCGCGTCCACCCGGATCTCCTGCATCAGAAGCAGCTTCCCCAGCTCGAGCCAATACCGCGGATTGCCGGGATCGTATCGGATCGCGTCCTCGAACGCCCGCTGGGCATCCAGCCGCTCATCGAGGAACGCGCCCTCCTTCGTGGAGCGGCGGAACTGGAGCAGACCGCGCTGGAAGTGGGCCTCGGCGAAGCTCGGATCCAGGGTGGTGGCTTCCGCCATGAAGGCCAGGGCCCCGATCGTGTCCCCCTTCTGGGCGGACTGAATGCCGCTGGCGAACGCCTCCCTCGCATCGTTCAGCTGTGCCGGCGCACCCGTCGCCAGCGGTAGGAACGAGAAGAGGAGAATGAAGATTCGTGTGTGCTTCATCCGAGGCGGTGCGGGAGTGCCCGTGGTAGAGTGCCGGAGTGTCATGGACATCGAGCCAGCGCCTCGGGTGGCATCCGGCTGGTCACCCTCGGCCGCGCAGTTTCATACGACCTCATAAGGTAAGGGATTTCAGCGGATAGGGGCGAGGCGGGCCCAGGGCGTACGACGGGAGACCCGACCCCGTCGAAAGGGGGCGCCCTGCCCGGCCAAGCGGGGTTCGCCGCCCCGTTCTGCCGAGCGCGCCGTGCGGGTCGAATCGCCAGCGATCCGCTTGCGGGTCGTTGGGCCTCCTGTCAACTTCGTGGCATGTTCGACACCGGCAGAACCACGGTGCCACCGAACGCGGGTCCGGTGTACGGCGTTGTCTGAGGTCGCTCCTCGGAAGTCCGCGCCCCTCCCGTCTCGACCCGCCGCCTACCTCGAGTTGACCAAGCCGGGCATTGCCGTCTTCGTGATGATCACGGCGGGCGTGGGTTACTACGTGGCCTCGCGGGGCGCGGTCGTGGCGGCCGATCTGGTCAACACGATGCTGGGCACGCTGGTCGCCACTGGCGGGGCGCTGACCCTGAATCAGTACCTCGAGCGGGGTCCGGACGCGATCATGCTCCGCACCCGGAGCCGTCCCCTCCCGTCGGGACGCGTCCGACCCGGCCAGGCTCTGGTCTTCGGATCGCTCCTCAACCTGGTGGGAACCACCTACCTGGCCCTGACGGTAGGTTGGCTTCCCACCGCCATCACAGCGGCCAGCACCCTGGCGTACACCCTGGTGTACACGCCGCTCAAGTCCCGGTCGTACCTGGCCACGCCGATCGGTGCCATCCCGGGCGCCGTACCCGCGCTCATCGGCTGGAGTGCCGCTACGGGGTCCCTGTCGAGCGGCGCCTTGGTCCTTTTCGCCATCGGCTTCCTATGGCAACTCCCCCACGTCCTCTCGCTCGGGTGGATGCTGAGGGATGACTATGCCCGCGTGGGCTTCCGCTTGATTCCGCCGTCGGATCCCGAGGGCCGACGCCTCGGGCGACATCTCGTCTTCTACAGCCTGGCCCTGATCCCCATGAGCCTCGCACCCACATTCCTCGGGCTGACCGGTGAGCTCTACCTCGTCGGCGCGGCGATCCTCGGCGTGGGATTCCTGTCCCTCGGGCTCCCGTGTCTTCGGAACATCGATGACACGCGGGCCCGCCGCGTCTTCCTCGGGACCCTTCTCTACCATCCCCTGCTGCTGGGGATGATGGTCTTGGGCGTAGGCATATGAACCGACTACTCGTTGCGGTGTCGCTGCTCCTCCCCTGCACGGCGCTCAGTCAGGAAGACCCGCGCCCCCGCGCACGCGACGTGGGCATCGAGGTGGGAGTCTTCGCACCGGGGCCGTTCAACGCCATCACCGACGTCGACGGAGTGCTGGTGGGGCACTCTACCGTTCGTGAGGGCGACCGCATCCGGACCGGGATCACGGCGATCCGTCCACACCCTGGCAGCGTCTATCACGACCGCGTGCCCGCCGCCATGCACGTCGGCAACGGCTACGGCAAGCTCCTGGGGGTGACCCAGGTGCGAGAGCTGGGCGAGCTGGAGACCCCCATCTTGCTCACGTGCACCCTCTGCGTCTGGAAAGCGGCCGACGCGTTGGTGGGGTGGATGCTGGAGCGCGAAGGCATGGCGGACGTGCGATCGCTGAACGCGGTGGTGGGAGAAACGAATGATGGCGGGCTGAACGATATCCGGGCGCGCCCCATCACCGCAGCGCACGTGCGGCACGCGATCGAGACGGCGGCCGGCGGACCGGTGGAGGAGGGTTCGGTGGGCGCGGGAACCGGCACCCAGGCCTTTGGCTGGAAAGGAGGCATCGGCACGAGCAGTCGTATCCTCCCCGAGTCACTCGGAGGCTTCACGCTGGGCGTGCTCGTACAGTCGAACTTCGGCGGGATCCTCACCATCGGGGGCGCACCCGTGGGGCAGGAGCTGGAGCGCTACTCATTTCGGGAGGACGTGGAGCGCGGGGACGGATCCGCCGGCGCCGGCAGTGGCAGCGGGGCGCTCGAGCGGACCCCACCGAGCGCCGGAGCCACCGAGTCGGACGAGGGGCAGGGCTCCATCATGATCATCCTCGCCACCGACGCCCCCCTGTCGGACCGCAATCTCCAGCGGCTGGCGGCCCGGGCCATCATGGGCCTCGCCCGCACCGGATCGTTCGCCGGGAATGGCTCAGGGGACTACGTGATCGCGTTCTCCACGGCGGAGTCGGTTCGGCGGCCGAGAGACATGGCCGTGCGCACCGTGGAGGAACTCGACAACGGTGAGATGTCGGCGCTGTTCGAGGCGGCGGTCGAGGCCACGGAGGAGTCGATCTACAACTCCCTCTTTCGTGCCCGCACGGTCACGGGGATGGGCACGACCGCGGAAGCTCTCCCGTTGGGGCCGACGTTGAGCATCCTGAGGCGGTACGGCGTCATCCAGCCCTAGGCAGCGTCGTGCCGCCCGCCCTTGTGGAGTCTACTCGGCGAGGCCGTCGCGGCGCCTATCCCAGCTCGACGGCCCGGGCCTTCATGACCTCGTCCATGGCCAGGAGCTCACTCACGAGGTCGGCGCTGACCTCGCCGTCCACCGAGATGGCCGCGAGCGCGTCTCCACCCGACGCGGGTCGCGCCTGGTGGTATTCCGCGATGTTGAGGCCGTGCCGGCCCAGGATCGTGCCCACGCAACCGATGACACCGGGAACGTCGCGGTTGCGAAGGACGATCAACGTGCCGTGGGGCACGATGTCCACCCGGTACCCATCGACCCTGACCAGACGTGGGTGTTGGCCCTCGAGCAGCGCGCCGGCCACCTGCGTCCGTCCGCTGTCGGCGTGGATCCTGACTTCGAGGTATTCGGAGTAGTCGGAGCGCTGCTCGCTCCGCGTCGTCGACAGGCGAATGCCCCGCTCGCGAGCCAGGTGCGCTGCGTTCACGAAGTTGACCCGGTCCCGGCCGAGGGGGGTGGACAACAGCCCAACCAGCGTCGACGCCAGGAGTGAGCTCAGGCCCTCCGCCTCGTCCCCGGCGTAGCGGATCTCCACGCTCTGCAGCCCCCCGTTCGTGATGGCCCGCGCGAGCCGTCCTGCCCGCTTGGCCAGGTCCAGAAGGGGTCGAAGGCGGGCCAACGCCTCTCCACCGATGGCCGGAGCGTTCACGGCCCGACTCAGGTCCCCGTGCAGCAGAGCGGCCTTGACTGCCTCGGCGATCTCTCCGGCCACCAGCTCCTGGGCCTCCGCCGTCGAAGCGCCCAGGTGGGGCGTCAGGATCAGGTTTGGCGCCTCCCTCAGCGGTGAGTCGGCCGCCAGGGGCTCGCTGGCGAACACGTCGAGGGCGGCGCCGGCGAGGCGACCGGCCGTCAACGCGTCGGCCAACGCGTCCTCTTCCAGCACGCCGCCCCGTGACACGTTGACGATCAGGGCGGTGGGCTTCATGCGAGCCAACTCTTCCGCGCCGATCATCCCCTCGGTCGACTTCGTGAGGGGCACGTGCAGCGAGACCACGTCCGCCCGCTCCAGGACCTCGCCGAGGGTGGCCTGCGAGACGCCGAGGCGGGTCGCTCGCTCCTCGCTCAGGTAGGGGTCGTGGACCACGACGCGCATGCCGAAGCCCCGCGCCCGTTTCACCACCTCTCCCCCGATCCGCCCCGCGCCCACCAGTCCCAGCGTCTTCCCCCGAAGCTCGCTGCCGGCGAAACGGGAGCGCCGCCACTCCCCCGCCCGGACCGATCGGTCCGCGGCAGGCACGTGACGCGCCGTGGCGAGAACGAGGGCGAAGGTCAACTCCGCCGCAGAAACGGTGTTGCCCTCCGGCGCGTTCAGCACCGGCACGCCCCGGGCGGTGGCGGCGGCAAGATCGATGTTGTCCACGCCGACGCCGGCCCGACCGATGGCCCTGAGCACCGGGGCTCCCGCCAGGAGCTCGGAGGTGACCTTCGTGGCCGATCGTACGATCAAGGCGTCGGCCGCAGCGAGGGCCTGAACCAACGCGCCCGACTCCCCTCCCGCCGTGAACACCACTTCAAAACGGGCGTCATCGGTCAGCGCCTGCAGTCCCGACGGAGAGACCTTGTCGGCCACCACCACCTTGAATCTGCCGTTGTCGTTCATTGTTCGAGCAGGACCTCCTCCAACGCTCCCAGCACGACCTCGAGCTCGGAGAGTGTGTGGTCTCCCATGTGTCCGATGCGGATCGTCGTCTCCTTCAACTTACCGTAACCGCCGCCGATGACGATCCCCCGCTCCGCCATCCCGACGACGACGGGCGGTCCGGTCAAGGGCTCGGGAAGGCCGATGCACGTGACCGTGGGGGAGCGATGCCCTGGAGGTGCGAGAACGGACAGCGCCAGGCCGTGCCGGCCGCGCACGTCGTCGACCCAGCCCCAGCAGCGCTCCGCCATGCTGCGATGCCGGGCGAAGCGGGCCTCCAGACCCTCGGCCGCCATGAAGCTGACCTGCTCGTCGAGCGCGTACATGAGGGAGACCGCCGGCGTCGTGGGCGTCTGCAGCTTTGCCAGTTGCTTGGCGTGCTCCGTCAGATCGAAGTAATAGCCCTTGCCGGTCAGGCTCGCCGACCGGGCCATCATCCGCTCTGACGCCACGCCGAAGGAGAGGCCCGGAGGCAGAGCGAGCGCCTTCTGCGAGCCTGTGAGGACGAAATCGAGAGCCCGGCGATCGGCGTCCACCGGGACGCCTCCCGCCCCCGTGACCGAGTCGACCAGCAACAGGGTGTCGTCCTGGCCGTGTATGATTTCGGCGATTGCGTCGAGGTCGTTCAACACGCCGGTCGAGGTCTCGGAATGCACGACCGTCACGGCGTCGTAGCGTCCGCCGGCCAACGCGTCGGCGACGCGCCCCGGGTCGTGGGCGGCCCCCCACGACACGTCCAGCACGTCCACCTCCACGCCACAGGCCTCGGCGATCTTGGAGAATCTGCCGGAGAAGGCGCCGTTGACCAGGCAGAGCACCCTCCGGCGCACCCCGTTTCGGATCGCGGCTTCCATCAGCCCGCTGGCCGATGACGTGGAGATGAACACGGGTCGATCGGTTCCGAAGACCGGCCTGAGCCCGCGTTGCAGTCGGTCCATCAACTCCTGGATCTCGGGCCCCCTGTGACCGATGACCGGTCGGGTCTGGGCGACGAGCACCGAGTCTCGCACCTCGGTCGGGCCCGGCAGGAAGAAGCGACCGAACGCTGGCGTCCGGTCGCCGCTGGCATGGTCCATGGATCGTCCGCGATGGGGTGGCACGTTGGTCCCGGGGCCCGACGGCTGGCACGTCACCAGGCCGGACCCGGACCGAAGATACGCCTCCCGCTGTCGCCGGAAAGAACCCCGGTCGTGTCGCGGCCCCCGAAAAGAGAAGCAGGGGCGCCCAGGAAGGGCGCCCCTGTCCGGGGCAGGTAGATCGGCGGGACCCCCGTTTCCTCGATCTGGGGGGCGAGAGGCGACCGTCTTCCGGGGAGGGGCGCGGCCGGCTCCGGCAGGACCGGACTCAGTCCGGCGGTTGGGGTGGGCTCATGTATTCGTCCGTTCGTGTGTCTCAGGCCTCAGGGGCTCGATCTCCTGTTGAGGCGATCCGGCTTCTCGCTCTTCCGCGAGGGTGCCCGGGGCGCCAGGGACCGGCGTGCCGCTCGCGGGGCCGGGTAAGCACCCCATCCCAGCGGTGACGGCGATCGCCAGTAGCAGGGGCAAGGCGGGCTTCAGTAGGTACAGACGCAGGATCGGGCTCCGTGTCCGGTCCCGGGGCTCCCGCACCGAGAGCCCAAAGGGCGGATTCCGGGCTCGGCTGATGGGCGTCTTCATGTCGTCATCTCCCGTTCGAAGGTTCTTGGCCGAGTCAGCGGCCGTCGTTGGATCCGTGGGCCTGGGGGCACGGCCCCTCGCTTCAGATCAGGTATCCGGCCGCATCCGCCACCGGGTACATGAGCGCCACCACGACGCCGAAGTACGCCATCAGGATCCCCAGAGCCTGAATCGCCGTCGCGCCCTGTGCCCGTCTCTCTTCCCACTTGCCTCTGTTCGCCTTCATCGGTTTCCTCCTCGTTGTCCGGGTGACCGACCGCCGCCACCTCTTCGCTCGTCTTCAAGGCAGCCCTTCGCCGAAGCGGACCAGCTCGGCCCAGGCATCCGCGTGGTCCAGGAGCACCTTCAGGAGCGCCAAGGTCAGGAGCCCCCAGTAGAACCAGCGGTCGGGTCGCTCCCGGGCTTGCATCGTTCCCACTCCTTCTGTCGGACCGTTCCACGCCGCTCGTCGGCGCGGTGCGTGATGACACGATGTGCAGATGGCCTCAGCGATCGTTCAGCCCGGTCTCATTCGGGGACATCTCCCATCAGCCAGGTATCATCCCACCGCCGCAATGGTGCCTTAAAGCGTTGATAGGTAGAGACTTATTCACATGTTTTCTCGATGTGGGATCAGGGTCGGCATGCGGTCGGTCGCGGCCACGAGGCGCGGGGAGAACGTGGAAGAGGGCTTGTCCGACGCGGTCTGGAGTGGGGGTCAGGCCCGGCGGGAGTGGGGGCCAGGCCCAGCGGGGGTGGGGGCCGAGCCTCGGCGGGAGTGGGCCGCGGGAAACGAGGGGCCTGCTGATGCGGGGCGGCTCCTCGACGGCGGACGCCGTCAGGTCGAAGCGGCCCGAGAGGCGTTGGCCGGAGGCCTCAGTTTCGTGGGATGAAGGGCCCGACTTCCAGAAGGAGCTCGCCCGTGGCGACCCGGCCGAAGTGGCCGACGTACGGATCGAAGTAGCTGTAGACGATGGGTCCGACGGGGATCAGGCCAGGCTCCCACGGCGTGATCCTGTAGGTGAAGGTCTTCACGCCCCCGACGACACCGTCGCGCGCCTCGGTCAACACCGCGTCGCCGATGTAGGCAACCTCCGACCCGTAGATGGGCTCCAGCACCGGAGGCGGTACGGTTTCCATGTTGCCGACGCCCCGGATCCGCACGACGAGGGCCACCGGTTGACCTTCCATCACGACGGCCTGCGTGAGCCAGGCGTCGATGCTCAGCCTGCCGACGGCGCCGGTCCAGTCAGGCGGTGCGTCCCCGGTCGGGATCGGGAGCACTTCCACGGCCAGTGGCTCGGACAGCAGCGTGTCCATGGGCTGCCGTGTGACGGTTCCGGGCCCGATGGTGAACAGGAGCATCGCTGGCGATAACTCGTAGACGCCGGGTGCGGTGGGAAAGAACGCCCGGCGAAAGGTCGTGGACTCGGCCACGTCGCCGCCCAAGGCCGCGGGCGCGTGTGTGAGCTCGGGCAGATCGACGGCCCGCATTCCCTCCGCCCACGGGGGCAGGTAGCGGGCTCCCGCCAGCCGGTGGGCCGATCCGGCCCAGAAGTAGGCGGTGCCCACGTGCGTGACCTGCTGGCCCACGAAGACCGGCACCGGCGTTACCCCTGCGCCGAGACGCGCGAACCCGGACGGGTCGTCGACAACGCTGTGGTGTCGGGCCAGCTCTGGGATGATCTCGGGCCACCAGGGGTCCGAGTCGGCCGTGGGAGCCCAGGCTCCGGGTGGCAGGTTCCCTCCGGGCCCCGTGTGCGCCCCGTGCGCGCCGCCGCGGGGCAGGCCCGATCCGGGGGGCGGCGTGAGAGGTCCGGCGTACCCGCCCGGTCCGGCGCCGTAAGGCCCGGGTCCGACCGGCGGGGACGCCCCAGGATGGGGATAGGCGGGCTGCCGTACCCCTCCGGGAAGGACCTCGCGGGTGTCGGGCGACGAGGCCGGAGGCACACCCTCGGGCAGAATGCCCTCTCGCGGGTCCCCGCCGCGGGGCCTACGCGGGGTGGGTGCTCCCCACGCCAGGGGTGCGTCGTCCACCGCCAGGAAGACTGGATCCACCGACACGGGCGTCCCCTCCGCAGACACCACCAGGGGCGTTACCGCCACGCTTCCCGAAGCGAGCGCCCGGAGCTCGAAGCGACGCTCCAGGACGAGCTGGCGCTTCCCTCCGGTCCCCAGCTGGGTCGAGTACGCGTCCTCGTAGCCGACGAGCTCCAGGGCGTTGCTGTCCTCGAGGTCGACGGACTCGGGTGCGTAGCCGGCCGTCGTGACCCGGACCGTCAACACCGCGGTCTGGCCGGTGCGCACGTGAGCGGGGCGCAAACCCACCTCCACGACGGGCGCTTCCTGGTCGCGGTCGGTGAGGTTGGACGGTAGGGGGGTGGACCCTACCGTGGCCGCCGTGCAGAGACCGAGGGTGATCGCCAAAAGGTGTCGGCGACCGTCGGTCGAGGCCGGGGCGGTAGCTCCGGCGTCGGACGCGCGGCGACGCCGCCGCGCTGACTGCCGCCCTCGCCTGGTTCCAGGCACGGCGGCTACTCGGCCGGATCAGCCGGCGTGGGGCCAGCGGCGGGGGATGCGCGATCCAGGTTTCGAGGCAACGGCGCGGCCACGAGCGACCGCCCCATGCTGACGTCGCGCGCTTGACTCGATCGAACCGATGAGGCTGGACGAAGGGTTGAAGCGACCCTGGCGAGCTCGTGCTCGACCTCACGGAGCACCCGGGGCTCGTCTTCCGGGTGTCTGGCGCGTAGCGTCCGTATGACCTGCATGATGCGACCGTATGATCGAAACACGACCTCGAGCAGCTCGGCCTGCTGAGACGGTCCGGCGGAGCTCACGAGGTGCGACCTGAAGCCGAACTCGGCATCCGTCTCGGAGGGAGCCGAGATGGCCCCCATGTCGATGAGTAGGCGAGCGACCTGACGGAGGGTGGCCTCGGAGTCGTCGAGAACGCCGTTTCGGTCCCTGACTTCTGCCGCCAGCATCAGATTCGTCTCCCCGAGCGGGATCCGACTAGACGTCCCCGGAGTCCAGTATGCGGCGAGCGACTTCCTCTGCCACCTCGGCGGTGTCGTACGTACCGTCGGCAATGCGGGCGTTGATCTGAGACGCGTGCTCCGGCGACATCGACTCGCCGACCTCGGCGGCTGCCGCAAGCGCGCGACCCTCTTCCGAGATCTCGACCCGATCAACTCGCTCGACTCGTGAGACGCTCGAGACTTCGTCGGCGTCGCCTCCGCCATCGACCCGCTTGGGGTCGTGGCTTCCGCCCGATCGAATCGCGCCTGAGTTGATGTCATGAATGGTCATTTCGACACTCCTTCGGTTCTTCTATGGAATCTCGGCACCCCGGTCGCGGGACTTGAGCTTTCGGCCTACCGAGATCCCCCTGTCGACACCTGTCGTATCACCTCACGAGTCCCCGTCCACCGTGGCGCCTCGTCTAGAGCTTGATGTTGATGCGTCGGGGCCTGACGTCGCCGGCCTCGTCGTCTTCCAGGTAACGGCGCAGCTTCGGTTCCAAACGCTCGGCCGCGTGGATGTCGTCCGCCGTCTGCCGGCGCATTCTCCCGAGCCGGACGCTCATGGCCGCGTCCGCATCAGCGGCTCGCTGAAGCTCCTCCCGCACCCTCGACACCAGCACGCGCATCTCGTGGTCGGACATGTCCAAGGCCCCGTGCTCCGTGCCCTCGAGGGCGCCCTGAAGCTCTTCCCTGGCTGCAGCCAGCTCATCGAACCGGGCAAAGTCCTCGTCGTCCAACGCCCGAGACTGGCGCACGACCAGCTCCGCGTAGCGGCGGTATACCTCCAGCCGCCGTCGCAGCAGCGTCTTCTCCCGGTGCTCCGCGGTGGTCGTGGACACGGCTACGCCACGTCCCCACGCGGCCCACCGGGATCGACCTGTGCGGCCGCCGCGGCCCAGGACTCGTGTAGAACGGCGACCATCTCGGTGATCTTGTCGAGCTTGGCGGTGTCGAGGGTCCGGCTGATCTCCTGCAGCTGCTCGAGCCAGAACGTATAGAGGGAAGCCAACCGCTGGGCGATCTCTCCCCCGACATCGAAGTTCAACGAGCCCAGGAGCTCGTAGATGATGTCCTTGGCCTTCGTGACCGACTCCGCCTTCCCCTCGAAGTCCTGGGCCCGGATGTGCGCTGCGGTGCGGCGGAGGTTCACGAGCAGGTGATGGTAGAGCAGAGGTACGATCTGTTCCTTCGAGCGCATCACCTGTGTCTCCCGGTAGGCGGTCACGCTGTTTCCGTAGGTCATGAGTCCACCATCTCCCGTGACTGGCTACGCGTCGTCATCACAGGATCGACCCGCCGCCGCCCACCTGCGGCAGGCTGGCGAGCTGAGCCGTGAGCCACTGCATCTGGGTCTGGGCCCGGGCCATGGCTTCTTCAAGCGCGCTGAAGCGGCGGATCAGCATCTCGCGCCGTCGCTCCAGCCGTCCCTCCATCCGCTCGATCCGGTCGTTTTGCGCGCCGACCCGCGCATCCAGGCGCTCCGCCACCGCGTCGATGCTCCCGCCTTCCTTGCCCAGGATCAGGTCGGTCGCGGCCTCCACCAGAGACGCGATCCCGCGGCTGAAGGTCATCTCTCCCACCGCGCCGAGCTCCGCGCCCGTGTGGCGGACTACGAGTCCTTCCACGGCGGTGTCGTCTGCGCCCGTAAGGAGCTGGCCTCGACCGGTCGCTGCGAGCCCACCGATGGTCCCCTGGACGTCAGTGCCGGTGTATACGCCGATCGGTAATCCCAGAGACGCGGTGCCGTCGGCCCCGCCAGCGGTGAACGAGACCTCGAAGCCCGCCAGCGCTCCATAGTCCTGGTGGTCGAGCTGAAGCTGCCCACCGGCGTCGGAGGCGACGATGTCGGACGTGCCCCGTCCCTGGGTCGTGACGTCGATGCTCCCGAATGACAGGGCGCCGCCGCCGGCGTTGTCCGAGCTCACGGACAGCGTCAGCAAGCTGCCGCCGGGCTCGTCCGCGCGGACGGTCAGAAACCCATTGTCGATCGAAACGGTCACGTCGGTACCCACCTGGGCCTGGATCTCCGACTTGAGATCGCCCAGCGTCTGCGTGCCCACGTCCGTGAGCGTGAGCTCGTGGAACAAGGAACCGCCGTTCGATCCCGTTCCCGAGATCGTAAGCGTGTCTCCGTTGGCGACGCCCAGGTTCGCCCCACCGGCATCGTGCAGGTCCTGGAGCAACGTGGTGTCGGACGCCACGGTGCCCCCTCCGTCGGCATAGAGCGCGGTCGTCGCCTGTACCACGTGCGTGGTGCGCGTGTTGAACGCCACGTTCAGGGCGTCGACGATCTCGCTCAGCGTCATGCCGTCGGCCAGGGCCACCGAGTACTCGGAGTTCGAGCCCAGGTCCCGGACGATCAGCGCGTCGGGGGTGCCGTCGTCGGAGTACGTGCCCCCGAAGCCAGTGCCAACAACCGAGGCCCGACCGGCCAGCTGCGTGATCTCCACCGCGTAGTCGCCGGGTTGGGTCGCTTCGGTCGAATCGAAGTAGTCCAGCGTGGAAACGCTGCCCTGGCCAAAGACCCCCAGCAGTCGTCGTACGGCGGACGGGTCGGACGCCAGGGCCGCATCCAACACCGCGCCGTCGAAGTCGTATTGACCGTCCTTGTTCACCTCGATGCCGATGTCCGCCAACCTCTGAAACGTCCCACCCACCGCCGCGTCGACGGTGGACTCGAGGGCGGCGCGGATGGCGGACCGCATGTCGCGCACGATGCTGTCGCCCGAGAGAGGCCGATCCAGCACGCCCTCCGCCGCGCCGGCCCCGCTGGCCTGGTCTGCCACGAACGCCTGCAGCGCATTGAACGCGTCGACGAACTCCCGGACGCCGGTGGTGATCCCCTCGACGTTCAGGTCCACATCCACG
>JBDHLD010000092.1:0-11749 GCA_039586035.1 Gemmatimonadota bacterium
TGGTCGAGGGGCCCATGGGGCCCGTGCGGGGGCGGCCCACGTGTCGCATCTACGGTGCTCCCCGGTGCCAGTGCGTCACGATGGGCGGGGCCGGTCTACCACGGCGCTATTCGCCGACGTCCTCGGCGAAGAACCGCAGCCGCGCGTCCTCGGATATGGCCACCACGGCCGGGTGCTTCAACCGCCGCTCCACGGTGATCGCGTAGAACCTCTCGGTCACCCCATGCGCCTTTCCCACGCGCTCCACCGCGTACTTCTCGCGGATCTCGCGTCCGATGACCGCCGGAGCGGCGAAGAGCCCGGCTCCAGCCTCCGCGAACACCTTGATCAAGGCGCTGTCCTCGATCTCGGAGACCACGCGTGGTCGGATTCCGACGGAATCGAACCACTCGTCCAGGGAGCGCCGCAGCGTGTATCCGTCGACCGGCAGAAGGAACGGTTCACCGTCGAGGCTGCCGGGGAACCCCTCACGCAGGCGCAGGGCCATGAGGGGAGGCCCGAAGATGTCGATGTCGCTGTCCCCCAGGACGTGGTTGTAGGCCCGGACGCTCACGTTGGGAGGAATGGGCATGTCCGCGAGGACCAGGTCGAGGTCGTGGGTCGCGAGGTCGGAAAGCAAGCGATCGGTGCGGTCTTCACGGACTTCGAGACGCACCGGATCGGCCAGGGCAAACGCGGGCTCGAGCAGGTGGAAGGCGATCAGCTTCGGGATGGTATCCGCGACGCCAACCGTCAGTCGCATCGGACGTCCCGCGAGGCTGCCGTGGATCGTCTCCTGGAGCTCTCGTCCCAAGCGGAAGATCTCTTCGGCGTAGTCGAACACGATCTTCCCCTCGGCGGTCAGCGTAAGCGATCGACCTGACCGGTCGAACAGGGCGTGTCCCAGAGATCGCTCGAGCTTCTTGATCTGCGCGCTGATCGCGGGTTGGCTCACGTGGAGCGCCTCCGCGGCCGCCGTCACGCCTCCTTCACGGGCCGATACCCAGAAATAGTGGAGGTGACGATAGTTGAGAGGTCGCATGGAGAGCACGCGCTCCTGGTCCGAGGGGGACGTGGGGCCGGCGACGACCTGCAGCCGGCCCCGTCAGGGGGAATCTAAAGTTCTGAATCCACCTTGTCCCATAGTCCGCGACGATCGGACCGCAAGCTCGCTACCCGCCACCACCTCCGCTCTCTGGCTCGGGGGCATGACCCCGCACCCGCCGCGCCACATGCAAGCCGGTCCCGCCCCTCAGACGGCCTCCAGGGCCGTGGCGCGCCCCATCTCGGGTTCGCGTCGACGAGGCGTCCTGGCCCGCTCGACGCGGTCATACGCCATGGATCAGCCCTGCTCTTCGTCTTCACGTGAATACGCGGACGGGGGCAGTGCTGTACACTCCCCCCGCTCACGTCTCGGACGGCGGAACGATACCGAGCTCCGATCATCAATACAAATACATGTTGTTCGTCTGATCCATAACTATTTGCTATTTTTAGGGTCCCGAGGCGCTCTCCCGAGACCTGCGCCCTCGCTCCTCGTACGGGCATCGGCAGCGCTCCCTGGCCAGCTCGGCGCTCAGAGGCAGTTATGCATAAGCAAAAGTTATGACATCGATATCATATGGATACTTGCTCTATGGCAGGAGCGGGGCGACGATTTGGGCAGCGATGGGCCGACCTGATTGAGCCCGATCGTCTCCGTCCGAATCCGAAGCTCCGAGCGTCCGCGCCGCGGTGACGCTCCGTTCGCGTTCGGCGGCTAGACGGACCACCGACGTCCCCTGCCGCCGGACCCCGAGCGCGGACGTGCTAGCCTTTGGAGGCAGGATGACAACGAGTCGCTCTCAACCGAAGTCGGGCAGGCTGCCGAAGGAGCTCGGCCTGTTCGACGTCTACGCGATCAGCACCGGGGCCATGTTCAGCTCCGGCTTCTTCCTGCTTCCCGGTGTGGCCGCGGCCGAGTCCGGGCCTTCCGTCGTGCTCGCCTACCTGCTTGCCGGTGTGTTCATCGTGCCGGCGATGCTGAGCGTCGCCGAGCTCAGCACCGCGATGCCGCGGGCGGGAGGCGCGTATTACTTCCTGGACCGGGCGCTCGGCCCCATGGTCGGCACCATCGGCGGGTTCGGAGCCTGGTTCGGCCTCGTGTTCAAGAGCGCCTTCGCGCTCGTCGGCATGGGCGCCTATCTCGCGCTCGTCGCCGACGTTCCCATCAAGCCGCTCGCCCTGGCCTTCACGCTCTTGTTCGCCGTCGTCAACCTGGTCGGTGCCAAGGAGACCAGCGGCCTGCAGCGAGTTCTCGTCACGGCGCTGGTCGCGATCCTGACGCTGTTCGTGATACAGGGGTTCGTGACGATCGGGCAGAGCCCAGCGGTGGTGTCGGAGCGCTTTACTCCCTTCCTGCCGTTTGGCGTGTCGGGGCTATTGGCGACGGTGGGGCTGGTCTTCGTGTCGTACGCGGGCTTGACCAAGGTGGCGAGCGTGGCCGAGGAGATCCGTCAGCCTGAGCGTAACATCCCTCTCGGGATGGCGCTCGCCCTGGCCACCGCATCCGTGATCTACGTGGCAGGCGTGTTCATCCTGACGGCGGTCATCGACCCGGCGTCGTTCCGCATGGACCTGACGCCCGTCGCGACCGCCGCCGACTCGCTGTTCGGGTGGATGCCCGGAGGCATGGGCCTCGCCGTCGTGGTCGTCGCCGCGATCGCGGCGTTCGCGTCGACAGGGAACGCTGGGATCCTCTCCGCGTCCCGGTACCCGCTGGCCATGGCTCGGGACCGCCTCCTGCCCGCTTCCCTGAGCCGGCTGGGACGTTTCGGCACGCCCAGTATCGGTATCGTCATCACGTCGGTCACGATCGCCGTGCTCATCCTGTTCCTCGACGTAGAGGCGCTGGCCAAGTTCGCGAGTGCGTTCACGCTCCTGCTCTTCGCAATGCTCAACCTCGCGGTGATCGTCATGCGAGAGAGCGGCCTCGAGGCATACGATCCAGGCTTTCGCTCGCCGTTGTATCCGTGGGTCCAGCTTCTGGGGCTGATCAGCCCTCTCTGGTTGATCGCCGAGATGGGCATGGCGTCCCAGCTGTTCACGCTCGCGCTCGTGGCCGGCTCGCTCGTGTGGTACTTCGCGTACGCGCGGCCCCGCGTGATTCGGTCGGGCGCGATTTATCACACCTTCGCTCGCTGGGGACAGAACCGGTTCGAAGGGCTCGATCACGAGCTCCGGGGAATCGTGAAGGAGCAGGCCCTCCGCCCCGGGGACGCATATGACGAGGTCGTGGCTCGGGCCGCCGTGCTCGACGCCCGGGTCGCGGCGCCGTACCGGGAGCTGGTCGCGATGGCGTCCCACATGTTGGCCACCCGGGCCGGCGTCGACCCGGAGTTGCTCGAGGGTCGGCTCGCGGCGCAGGCGGACGGGGGCATCGTCTCTCTGACTCCGAGCGTGATTCTACCGCACGCCCGCGTCGCCGGCCTCGAGCGTCCTCTGGTGCTGCTCGCCCGCTGCTCGGGGGGCGTCCGCTTCGACGCCCTCGATGGGGACACTCCCGACGGTCACGGTGTGCGGGGTGTTCTGTTCGTGGTCAGTCCGCTGGATCAGCCCGGCCAGCACCTGCGGCTCCTGGGGCACCTCGCGGCCCACGTTGCCGACGAGTCGTTCCTCGAGCGGTGGATGGCCGCGGCGGGCGAGCAGCAGCTCAAGGAGTCCTTGCTGCGCGAGGAGCATTCGCTGGGCATCGTCGTCGGCGCCACCCCGGCCACGTGGGATCTGGTGGGGAAGAGCGTGGCGGACGCCGCTCTGCCCGAGGGATCGCTGATCGCGCTCATCCGGCGCGGGCAGGAAAGCGTGTTCCCGGGTGGGAGCACGGTCCTCGAGGAAGGGGACCGCGTCACCTTCATCGGCGAGCCAGCCTCGATCCGAAGCCTGGACCAGCGGTTTTCCCTGAGCCCAGAACAGGAATCGGCTCCGCCGGGCGCGGAGGACGGCCTCGATGGCCGCCCACCGCTGACCGGAGCGGCATCCGGGTCAACGTCCACGACCTACTAGCCGGAGGCGAGACGGGCGGCGCCCTCGGTACGCCTGCTCGCCTTGCCACATCCCTGCGGCTCACGCCGCTTCGTCGGCCTTCAGCTCCCCGCGGGCCCGAGCGGTCGGAGTCCACAGCGACCGGCGTTCCTCACCGCTCGGTGTCCTCCGCCACCGGCTGGGTGAGCTGTCGCAGCCGGTCGAGCACGTCGTCGAGCTGCACGCGCAGCTCGTCGTACCGGACGTGGGCGTCCCGGTTCGGACGGCTGTCGGCCTTGTTCACCATGCCGTAGAGGTAGTCGACCTGGTCCAGGAGCATGGGCGGTGGGTAGCTCCCGGTCCGGCGAGTGACCAGCTCGGCCCACAGCTCCGCGGCCTGTTCGGCCGCCTCGCTGTCCGGCGCGACCTGCTCCCGGAGCATCTCCAGCTCACTCACCGCCTGGCTGCCCTCGGCAAGGGCGTCCCGGATCCGCAGCGAGAGCTCCTCCTGTTGTTGGAGGTCGGCGAGCGTCGTGCCGTCCGCGGCGACGCGGGGATCGATCAAGACCTCCAGGTCGCGGGTCTCGCTCCAGTCGCCCATGGTGAGTCGGACCTGGTACCGTCCCGGCGACACCAGCGGCCCGTCCGCGCCTGGTCGGCCGTAGAGCCCCGTGGCCATGACCGGGGCCCGCACGCCCGGATGACGCAGGTCCCAGGTGAAGCGGTGGTGTCCCGCCCCCGCCTCCAGCCTCGGCTCGCCCTGCCGGGTGAGGTAGGGGGCCCTCATCTCCTGGGCCTCGCTGTACGTGTAGCCTTCCGACGTGCTCGTGAAGCCCCGGATCACCTGACCCGATGCGTCCAGGATCTCCAGCGTGAGCTCGCCGGCGGCGGGTCGGGCCAATCGGTAGTCGATCATGGCGCCGGGCTCGGGGAACTCCGGGTCGTGCGAACGTACCCCCTCACGCAGCATTGTGGACTCGTACCGCATGCGGTGCGCCGCGCGGGGCTGGAAGAGGTGGGCGTCCGCGGTCATGGCGGCGCCGTCGAGCTGCTGGAGCAGCGTCACGTTGTCGAGGATCCAGAAGCCCCGGCCCATGGTTGACAGGGCGAGGTCGTTGTTGACCCATTCGATGTCGGTGATGGGCGTTCTGGGCAGGTCCAGCTGGAACTCCTGCCAGCTCTGCCCGTCGTCGAAGGACACGAACATCCCGTACTCGGTCCCGGCGTACAGCAGGCCCGGCCGCACCTCGTCCTCGCGCACCACCCGCACGGGGAAGTCCTCCGGGATACCGTTCGTGCCGTCGGTGAGCCGTGTCCAGCTCTGCCCGTAGTCGGTCGTCCTGAACACGTACGGGCTGAAGTCGTTGAGCCGGAACCGGTACCCGGTCACGTAGGCGGTGCCCGCCGCGTGAGGGGACGGGTCGATGGCGTTGATGCGCCCCTCGGCCGGCCAGGGGGGCGTGACGTCGGTCCAGCTGGCGCCATTGTCGCGGGTCACGTGCACGGGCCCATCGTTGGACCCCGCCCAGATCACGCCCGCCTCCACCGGCGACTCCTCGATCACGTAGATGACGCTGAAGTGCTCCTCACCGGTGATGTCATTGGTGATGGGCTCTCCGGAGCGGATCTGCCGGTTGGGTAGGTTGGCGGTCAGGTCGGGCGAGATCTCCTCCCAGGTGAGCCCGCCGTCCGTCGTCCGATGCACGAACTGCGAGCCGTGATAGACCACGTCGGGATCGTGCGGCGAGACCTCGACCGGGGTCGTGCGCTGGAACCGGTACTTCAGCTTCGCGGGATTCACCCCGTACAGGTGCTGGGCGCCTACGTAGCGGCCCTGGGCCTGGCCCGTGACGAAGCTGAACCGATCGAAGGTGCCCTTGCAGGGCGCGTAGACCACCTCCGAGCCGGGCTTGGGCACGGCCGGGCCCGTCTCACAACCGCCGATGGCCTTCCACCACGCGGTGGGTCCTCCGGGGGCGGGCTGGGCGGGGGGAAGGCTGGGCACCCCGATGGTCGTGTTGTCCTGCTGGCCCGCGTAGAGCCAGTAGGGGAAGCGGTCGTCCACGTCGACCTGATACAGCTCGGCGGTGGGCTGGTTGTGCTGTGTGGACCAGCTCTTGCCGCCGTCCAGCGTGACGTTCGCGCCGCCGTCGTTCGCCTGGATGAAGATGTCCGGGTTGTCGGGGTTGATCCACATGTCGTGATTGTCGCCGTGGGGCGTCGAGACGATGTCCCACGTGCGCCCGCCGTCCACCGACTTGAAGAAGCGCTCGTTGTTGACCCAGACGATGTCGGCGTCCGTGGGGTCAGCGTCCACGTTCGTGTAGTAGAAGGGTCGCTCCGTGAGCTCGACCAGGCCGCCAGGATCGTCTTCCGGATACCGGCCGCCGCTTATGAACTGCCAGGTCTCGCCCGCGTCATCGGAGCGGTAGAGCCCCTCTTCCGGCTCCGGGGCCTCCACCAGCGCGTAGACCCGGTCCGGCGCCGCGGGCGACACCGCCAGGTCGATCTTCCCGATCAAGCCCGGCGGGAGTCCCTCGGTCACCTGGCGCCACGAGTCACCCCCGTCGGTGCTCTTCCAGATGCCGTCCCCGCAGTCGGGACCGCAGCCACTGATGATCGTCCAGGGCTTGCGCTCACCCCGCCACATGGAGGCGTAGATGACGGTGGGGTCGGTGGGGTGCAGCTCCAGGTCGATGGCGCCCACGGAGTCGGAGACGAAGAGCACGTTGTCCCAGGTCGTGCCGCCGTCCGTGGAGCGATAGACGCCGCGCTCGTCGTTCCGCCCGAACGGCGATCCAAGCGCGGCGACGTAGACGTGGTCCGCATCGTCGGGGTGCACCTCGACCGCGCCGATTTGTCCAGTGTTCTCGAGGCCCAAGAAGTCCCAGGTCGCCGCGGCGTCGGTGGTGCGGTAGATGCCTCGTCCGCCGATCACGTTGCTCCGGATTCCGTCGGTCCCGGTGCCGGCGTAGACGACGTCGGGGTCGGAAGGCGCCACGCGGACCGCGCCCATGGTGGACGAGGTCCTTATGAAGCCGTCCGTGGTCGGGAACCAGGTGATCCCGTAGTTGTCGGTCTTCCACACGCCGCCGCCGCCCCGAACGCCGAGGTAGAAGGTGCCCGGCCTGGCGGGGTGCCCCGCCACCGTCGTGGATGCGCCGCCCCTCGACGGCCCCACCTGACGGTACGACAGGTCCTGGAACAGAGAGGCGTCGACGGTCCCGCCCATGCCCTGGGCCGCCGCAGACCCCGGAATCGCGCTCAGGCTCATCCAGGCGAAGGCGAGCCCGGAGACGAGGCCGTACAGCCTCTGTGAGAGATGTCGAGGAGTCGTCCGGGTCGTGTGATTCGTATGCGTGCTCATGGCACCCCCGTGGGTCCGAGATCCGTCACCCTGCCGACCTACCGAGAGCGTTGCCAGTGGCGGGAGGTCCCGAGGCTCGTTGTCGAGTCCGGCAGTCTGCTTCCAGCGGGCCGGGGTGGCGGCGATTACCGCGTCGCCGGCCTCGTGGTCTTCGCGTCAGCCAAGGTGGTAGGGGGTGTGGCGATCCTGCAAGGCGAGGCCACACCAGGCGAGTCGGCCCGGACGGTTGGGTTCGGGCGCCCGGCGCGCCGCGATCTCCCAGTCGAAGCCGACCTACCGAGCCGGGCGGGTCCTGACCCTTTGCGGCCCAGGGATAGGACGGGCCCGTCACGCCGGCAGAATGGTCCGCGGATCGACCCTTGCAGCGCGGCGCGACGGGAGGTAGGTGGCGCACATCCCGACCAGCAGCAGGAAGGCTCCCACCGCCACGTAGGTCAGCGGGTCCGACGGCTCGGTCTGGAACAGAAGGGCCGACAGCACTCGCGACGCCGCCAGCGCGATCGCCGTCCCGAGCACGACACCCGTGGTCACCAGGAGGACGCCGTGCTTGAACAGCATGAGCACGATGGAACGAGGTCGGCCGCCCAACGCCAGGCGAACACCGATCTCGTGGCCCCGGCGCCTCACGGTGAACGAAACCAGCCCGTAGATCCCGAAGGCGGCCAGCATCACGGCAATGGCCGCAACAAGGCTGAGGAACCTCGGCAGGAACCGCTCGAGGGCAACGACGTCGGAGTAGCGATCGTCGACCGGGCGCATCTGGGCGAGTGTCGCATCGGAATCGACCCGCCTGATCTCACGCCGAACCGATGCGGCCAGGTCCGGGGGAAGTGAGTCCAGGCGTAGCAGGATCGTCATGCCTCGGGCCGGGACGTTGCGGTGCCGGACGTAGACGCTGGCTACCTGTGGGAGCACGGGATGGACGTCGGACACGTCGCCCACGACGCCGATCACCCGGCTCAGCGTCCCGCCGGGCCCGTCCCAACGAAGGAGCTGTCCCACGGCCTCCTCTCCGGGCCAGAGGCGGCGAGCCAGCGTCGCTCCCACGACCACTTCCATCGCGGTGACGAACCCGGTGTCGCCAACGAGCTCCGCCGTGTCCGGTGCGGCCGCCGGCCCGCTCGTGGCGCTCCGCGGCCCGGTGCCGACCGCGTCCGCCTCCCCGGCGCCGCCTGCTTCCCCGAAGACCGCCCCGGCCAGGACCGGTACTTCGGTGGTCACGAAGTAGTCGTCCGTCACGACGCGCCAGTCGGCGGTGACGAACTCCTCGATGGCCGCTTCCACGCGGCCCAGCTCCGTGAAGTTCCTTGGCGAGAGGTCGAAGAACCGCATGTCGGTCGCGGCCGCCGCCATGACTCCCGGAATGCCCCGCAGACCATGGAGCACCTCTCGGTAGCGACTGGGGACATCGGCGCCGCCGAAACCTGCCGAGAGCTGGACCTCCACCGCCATCAGGCCCTCCGTCCTGAACCCCGGATCGACGCGCTGGAGGTGTTGGAAGGACCTGGCGAGCAGCCCCGCGGCCACCAGGAGCGTCATGGCCATGGCGACTTGCCCGACCACGAGCCCGTCTCGGACCCGTCGGCTCGACCGCGACGTGCCCACGCCGGTCTCGGTCAGGGCCCGCTGCACCCTCAGGCGGGCCGCCTGGACGGCAGACCCCAGCCCGATACCCAGCCCTTCGACGGCCGAAGCGAGGAGCGCGAAGGCAAACACGCTCGAATCCAGGTCGACTTCGCTCATTCGGGGGACCAGCTCCGGCTGGGCTGCCACCACGGGGATCAGGACGTAGGCGGCCACGATCCCCACGACGGCTCCCCCCAGGCCGATGAGGGCGCTCTCGGAGAGCAGCTGCCGCGCCACGCCCCATCTGCCGGCGCCCAGCGCCGACCGCACCCCGAGCTCCGTCTGCCTGGCCGTGGTCCGTGCCATCAGCAGGTTCGAGATGTTGGCCCCGATGAGCAGGAGCAGCAGGCCGAGCGATGACGCCAGGGTCACCGCCACCAGCCGCACCTGAGGCCCCACGAGGTACTCGGTCAAGGGGATCAGGTGCGCGCCCCACCCTGCGTTCGATGCGGGGTGGAGCTGGGAGAGGTCGGCCGCGACCCGCTGGACCTGGTCGAGCGCTTCGGGAAGCCCGACTCCGGACCGCAGGCGGCCGAAGACCTGGAGCCTGTGGTCCTCGCGCGCTGCGTCGGGGTCCGGTGCCCTCGGGAGCCATAGGTCCAGGCCCGGGAGCACGTCGAGCTCGTCGGGAGCGATCCCGACGATGACGAACGAGCCCTGGTCGAGGCGGAGCGTCCGACCCACGACTGCGGGATCGCCGCCGAATCGCCGTACCCAGAGGTCGTGGCTCAGGACCGCGGTGGGCGCCGCCTGGCCAGGACGCCCCTCCCCTGCAAGGAACAGCCGGCCGTGGGCCGGACCCACCTCCAACACTCGAAACAGGGAAGACGTGACGAAACCGGCCGCGAGCTTCTCGGCGTCGTCCTCGCTCAGCAGCGTGACCTCTTCCCGGTGCACGGCGGCCAGGTCCAGGACCCTCTCGCTCCGGTCCCGGAAATCCAGGAAGTCCGGTTGTGAGACATGGAAGTCCACGCCCTGAGGATTGATCTGGGAGAGCCGGATCAAGCGGTCCGGTTCGGGGAAGGGGATCGGCCGGAGGACGACGGCGTTGAAGACGCTGAAGATCGTGGTGCTCGCCCCGATGCCCGCGCCCAGGGCGATCATCAGGGCGATCGCGAAGACGGGACGACGCGTCAGCGTCGTGTAGGCGTACTCGAGGTCGCGAGCGACGGCGCGCCCGGCGGCGAGCCCTCGAATGTGCGCACGATCCGGCGCGGTAGCGGCATGCTGGTCGTCGAGTCGAGCGGCCAGGTACCGTAGGGCGATCCGCAGCGCGCACCACCAATACCATCCCGTGGCGTACGGATGAGAGTGCGCCTCGGCGGTATCGTGGTACTCCTCAAACAGATCGCCGAGAAGGCCCTCTCGCGCCGCGGGGTCCGCGACGACCAGACTCAGTAGGCGCTCGGCCAGCTTCGGGGGGCCGCGACCTCCCCCCAACCATCCGCTCATGCTTCGTCCAGGATCGCCTCGAGGCCGTCCCACAGGTTCCGCAACGCTGCCCTCGACTCCTTCAGCGCCCCGACTCCCGCGGGAGTGACCCGGAAGTAGCGTTTGGCCCGCCCCCCTCGACCGGGCTCCGGCTCCCGGAGCTCGGACTCGAGGAGTCCTTTGGAGACCATGCGGTCCAGCGTGATGTACGAGGCTCCGTGGGTCACGGTCCGGTTGGCACGCGCCTCCAGCTCATCCCGAATGGCTCGTCCGTATGCCCCGTCTCCGAGACGCAGGATCGCGAGTAGCACCATCTGCTCGAATTCGCCGAGAAAGCCGTTACCGCCCAATGGAGTCGCCGTCCCCCCTGTTCATTGGAGCCGTGGGAGCGAACCGGCCCGGGCGGCGGACGGCCGTGGTGAACCGTTCGGCCGACCGCGCCCGCCCGGACTCTATTGTTACATAGTAGCAGCGCCGCCGAGAGTCAACGCTCGGCGCGGCTCCACATCACTCCAAGAAATCCCGCATCCGCCCCCAGAACTCGTCCTCGAACTGCTGGAGGCTCAGACCGAATTGCTCCTCGAAGGAGTCGCTGAAGCGCCTGCCGTTCCGGACATCGAGGTAGATGTCCCGGATCGCGGACTCGGGCCGCCCCAGACCGTCCGGATGCAGCAGGTAGCCCGTCGCCAGCTCGAACATGGCGTACAGGTACTTGTACCCCAGGTTCTCCACGTCCGGGTAGTCCTCGTACCGGTGCATGGCGATCGGATTCACCGCTCCATACGTGGCCACGAGAGAGTCCACGGTCGCGAGAGCGGTGATGCTCCCCGAGCTGCTCGTGCCTCCCGCCACGTACTCGGCGATCCCCTCGGTCAGCCAGACATCCACCAGTCGTGGGTTGTCCGTGCCCTTCATCAGCCCCTCGGTGGCGTGCATGAGCTCGTGGGTCACGACCCTGGTGTAGTTGCCCAACTCGGTGTCCTTCACCGGATGATCCAAGGAGTAGATCATCAGGCCGCCGTAGTAGCCCCACCCGCCCCAGGACTTGTCGTCGTGGTTCTTGAACGTGTAGATGTGGAGCTTCGACTGACCCGGGGGCCACCGGAACATGCCCTCGGGATCGATCTGGAAGTCGTCCACGAGGTCGACCATGAGCCCCTCGCCGATCTCCGCGAGCTTCCTTCTCGACTCGAAGCTCGCCGCGTCGCTGTAGACGATGAAGTTGGCGCTCTCGTAGGGCGCGCCGTCGTGCGGCCACCGGAAGCCGGTTCGGTACCAGGAGCCGCTGTCCACCATGCCGTCGGCGCCCGTGGGCGAATCCCCACACGCGGCACCGGACACGAGGAC
>JBDHLD010000255.1:0-2875 GCA_039586035.1 Gemmatimonadota bacterium
CCTCGAGCTCAGGAGGCGCCGTCAGGTCCAAGCGCCGACTCGATCTCGGCGACCACGAAAGGATCCGGCTCGGCAGGGAGACGAGCCGAAAGCGCCCGGAGGGCGTCGTGCGATCCGAGGCGGCCTAGCGCCCACGCCGCGTGCCCCCGCACCAACGGCTGCGGATCCTCGAGGGCCCTTGCCAGCACCGACGTGGCTTCCGGTGCACCCCAGTTTCCCAACGCGACGCACACGTTGCGCAGCATCCCTTTGCGGCGTGGCCGAGCCAGGGGCGAATCACCGAACTCGCGCTGGAAACGCTTTTCGGACATGGACAGGAGGCGCTCCCCGAGATCGATGAGCGAGGGACCGGCCAGGTCAGACCGAGCCGAGTAGGCCGCCTCGCTGACCGAGTCCGCGAACCTCTCGTTCCAGGGACACACTTCCTGGCAGATGTCACACCCGAAGACTCGGTTGGACATGGGGCCTCTCAGCGCTTCTGGGATGGGGCCTCGGTGCTCGATCGTCAGGTAGGAGATGCAACGCCGAGCGTCGATCACCGGGGCGCCTTGGGCGTTTCGCCCGAGGAGGGCATCGGTGGGACACGCGTCGAGACACCGCGAGCACGTGCCGCAGTGGTCCGCGCCGAACGGCGGATCGAACGGAAGAGGCAGGTTCACGAGCAGTGCACCCAGGAAGAAGTAGCTTCCGTGGCGGGGGTGGATCAGCATGGTGTTCTTCCCGAACCATCCGAGGCCTGCCCGCTGTCCCAGCTCCCGCTCCAGCAGCGGCCCGGTGTCCACATAGGCGCGGCCGTTCACCCGCGTCCCGGCCTCCGCCTTCAGCCAACCGAGCAGGGCATCAAGCTTGGCTACCATCACGTGGTGGTAGTCGGCTCCGCGTGCGTACCGCGCCACCACGGCCCGAGCCGGATCCGCTGGGACGGCTGCGGGATCGGCCGAGGCGTAGTCGTGTGCGACCACGATCACGGACCGAACCTCCGGCAGCGTCAACGCCAGGTCCTCCCGCCGCGCGACGGCATCCGGCCTGGCCAGGTAGCCCATTTCGCCGTGTGCTCCCTCGACCAGCCACCTCCTGTAGCGCTCCATGTGGTCGCTGTAACGGGGGTCGGCGATGCCGACGCGGTCGAAGCCGAGCTCCCGGGCCCGAGCCTTCAGACGATCGGGCAATTCCGACGTCACGTGGCCTCCATCCAGGGTCGTAGTGAGCCGCCCATGCGGCCTCGGCAACCTACCGGCCACGGGAGGGGCGCGCAGGCATCTCCGCGGCTGGCGTTCAGGAGCTTCGTGTTCTACCCTGGCGGCGGCGGCACGCCACACTGCTCCTCACTGGTCGGTGTCGGGCATTGGCGGCCTCGCCCTTCTGTGCCTCCCTCCGATCTCCCCCGACCCGTGGCGAGCGTCATGCCCGATCCCTTCCGCCGCTCCGAATTCCCGATTCTCGGGAAGCGCACCTACCTCAACTCCTGCTCGCTGGGGGCCCTTTCCCATCGAGCTGAATCCTACCTTCGGGAGTTTCTTGACCGCTGGCACACCATGGGCGCTTCGGCGTGGTATGGGCACTGGCTCGGCCGCGTGGAGGATCTCCGGGCCCGGGTCGCCCGCCTGCACGGTGCGGACGCCGCTCAGGTGGCGCTGACGCCCTCCACGTCACTGGCTCTCGCCACGGTGGCCGAAAGCGTCCCCCGGGAGGGCCGAAACCGGGTCGTCTGCACCGAGCTGGATTTCCCGACGCTGGTGTACCAATGGCAGGTGCGGCCCGAAATCGACCTCGTCGTGCTACCGAGCCCGGACGGCGTTCGGATCGACCCTGAGCAGTTCGAGGCGGCGGTGGACGAGCGCACGCTGTTCCTGGCCACGAGCCACGTCTTCTTCGCCACGGGATATATCCAGGACCTCCCTGCCCTCACCGACATCGCCCGGCGGTCCGGTGCCAGGACGCTGATCGACGGCTACCAGGGGGCGGGCCAGATCGAGCTCGACCTTCCGGCGTGGGGAGTGGATTTCTACACGTCCGGACCTCTCAAATGGCTTTGTGGAGGGCCCGGGCTGTCCTACCTCTACATACGTGCGCCCCTCGTCACCGAGCTCGAGCCTCGGCTCACGAGCTGGTTTGCCCATCGGCGTCAGTTCGACTTCGACGTGACACGCTTCGAGTACCGGGACGACGCCCGACGGTTCGAGATGGGTACGCCAGCGCTACCCACTGTTCACACCGCCCTCGGTGGACAGGAGGTCGTAGACGAGGTCGGCATGGCGTCCGTGGTGGAGCGGAACGCCGAGCTCACCGCCCATCTGATCGATGCTGCCCGGGCCGCCGACCTTCGACTGAGCGTTGCGGACGACCCCGCGCGGCGCTCCGCCATCGTCATGGTGCGGCACGACGACCCGGGAGCGGCCGTCCGCCACCTCGCCCGGGAGGGGATCATCGTCGACTACCGGCCGGGCCATGTGCGTGTGAGCCCGCACTTCTATAACACCGAAGACGAAGTGGAACGCTGTATCGAGATTCTGGCGGCCTTCGCGGCGTAGCGGCCCGGCGTCGCCGGCCGTGCCGAAGACCCGGCCCGGGATGTGGTTGCGGGAAGGGCGACTCAGACGGTCGGCCGCTTAAGCTCCCAACGCTCCCCGTCTCTGTTTCGGTACTTCTCCAGCACCCGCTCGAGCGCCTCGTCCAGGTCGATGCCCTGCTCGTTCGCGAGACAGATCAGGACGAACAAGATGTCCGCGAGCTCGATGGCCAGGTCCTGATCTGGCTCGTCCGGCCTCTTCGGCTTGCTGCCGAAGCGGTGGTTGATCTCCCTCGCCAGCTCTCCGACCTCCTCCACGAGACGGGCCAGCATCGCGAGTGGGGGCCAGTAGCCCTCCTCGAACTG
>JBDHLD010000256.1:0-4348 GCA_039586035.1 Gemmatimonadota bacterium
TAGATCCCAGTACATGCGGTTGAGCCCCGGCACCAGAGGAAGCTCGGGACTGAGGCTCCGGATCACTTCGCCACCCGTATCGAGAATCTCGACCGTGAGTCCGTCCTCGGGCACAGACGCGAGCCAGAGGTCAAGAGACGCCCCGTACTCCGGATTCTTCCCGGCACCAGGATCCTCGGGCTGGCTCTGCGGCGCTTCCTTCATCAGGAACCGGTAGGCGGCCCTGGGCTCGAAGAGGTGGACCTGCCGACCCAGCGTCTCGTCGTCCAGCTTCTGGAGCGACGTTACGTCGTCCAGGATCCAGAATCCACGCCCGTAGGTGCTCACGACCAGGTCGTTGAAGTGGGGCTGGACGGTCAGCCAATGCACCGGCGCGTGGGGCAGATCTCCCTGGATCGAATGCCACGAGCTCCCGTCGTCGAACGACGCGAAGATCCCGTTCTCGGTGCCCAGATAAAGGAGGCCCGGGCGCTGCGGGTCTTCACGGATCACGTGGACGTAGCTGAAGACGGAACGGGGCAGATCCTCCGCCAGCGAGCGCCAGGTGGCCCCGTAGTCCTCGGTCTTGAACACGTAGGGGTCGAAGTCACCGAGCTGGTGAAGGTCCACGCTCACGTAGGCGGCGCCCGCCTGATACCGCGACGGCTCGACGTTGCTGAAGGTGCCCCACGGTGGAAGGTCGGGGATGTTCGGCGTGACGTCGGTCCACGTCTCTCCGCCATCCCGCGTCAGGTGGAGCAGCCCGTCGTTGGACCCGGCCCAGATCACACCTCGCTCGACCGGCGATTCGGCGATGGCGAAGAGCGTGGCTGCGTAGGTGGGGCTCGAATCGTCCGGCGTGAGCCCCCCGGTCTTCTGCTGCTTGGTCTCGTCGTCCGTGGTCAGGTCGGGACTGAGGACGCTCCAGCTCTGGCCGCCGTTCGTGGTCACGTGAACGTGCTGGCTGCCCACGTACACCCGGCTCGGGTCGTGGGGCGAGATGTGCACCGGAAAGGTCCACTGGAAGCGGTAGCGGACCTCCGCGGCGGGCCAGCCCTCGGGGTTGTCCGGCCAAACGCTCACGTTGCGCGCGTGGCCGGTGGACATCTCGTACCGCTCGAGGATCCCGTCGTAGCAGCCCGACCAGACCACGTCGTTCCCGACGGTGTCGGGCACCGCGAAGCCGGACTCGCAGCCGCCTACCGAGTGCCACGCCCCGATGGGGATGCGTCCCGACGTCAGCGAGTTGCTGGGCCCAGCCTGCGACGCCCCGTCCTGGCGGTTCCCGTACACGCGGTAAGGCACGCGGTTGTCGGTGTAGGCGTGGTACATCTGCGCGATGGGGAGACGGGGCCGCAGCCAGGTGTCACCCCGATTGGTCGAGATGGAGAGCCCCTGATCGTGGCCGACGATCATGCGATCGGGCATGAGGGGGTCGATCCACATGTCGTGGTGGTCGCCTCCGGACGCCATGCGGCTAACCGTGAGGCCCCCGTCCGTGGACCGGGTGTGGGCGGTGGCGAGGAAGTGCACCTCGTCGCGGTCGTCGGGAGCGGCCACGGCGCGGGTGTAGTAGAGCGGTCGTTGGGTCAGGGCGTTGGTGGGATTCACCATGTCCCCATGTCCCACGTGCGGCCGCCGTCGTCGGAGCGCCACAGGACGCCCTGGAACTCCTCGAGCGGCTCGAAGTCGCGGTTCGAGTTGGTCTCGATCAGCGCATACACCCGGTCCGAATCGTCCCGAGACATGGCCAGGCCGATCTTCCCCCAGGTGCCGGTGGGCAGGCCGTTGCCCTCGAGTCGCTCCCAACTGCTTCCCCCGTCCCGGGTCATCCAGAGACCGCTCTCCGGACCGCCGCTCCAGCGGCCCCAAGTCCGGATCTCCATCTGCCAGGTGCCAGCCAAGAGGATGCGAGGGTTGTTGGGGTCCATGATCAGATCGCTGGCCCCCGCGTTCTCGCCGGCGAACAGGACACGCTCCCAGGTCTCGCCGCCGTCTCGGCTCCGGTACACGCCTCGCTCCTGCTGCGGCCCGTACAGATGTCCGAGCGCCGCGACGTAGATCAGATCTGGATCATTGGGGTGTATGCGTATTCTCGAGATACGCCCGCTCATCTCCAGTCCCATATGAGACCATGTGCGGCCTCCGTCCGTCGAGCGATACACGCCGTTGCCGATAGAGACGTTGGAGCGGATATGGGCCTCCCCCGTGCCCACCCAGACGACGTTCGGATCGGAGGGCGCTACCGCGATGGCACCCACGGACTGGGCGGGCTGGTCGTCGAAGACCGGGTCCCAATGAACGCCGCCGTCGGTGCTCTTCCACACACCACCGGAAGCCGCGCCGAAGTAGTACACGTTGGGGTCGCCCGGGACGCCGACCACGGCGCTGACCCGGTTGCCCACGGGACCGATATGGCGGTAGTCGAGGCGGTCGAAGGCGTCGTCGGGGAGATCGGACAAGGTCTGGGCGCCGAGCGAAGCGGCAAGCGACGTGGAGACTGCCAATGATGTGAGGGCTGACACGAAGGCCCTGATCGACCCCGTCCGATGCCGTCGCCCGGGCCACGACAGCGAGATCATCCGTGCCAAACCGACCTCCTCGACCCGCGGGTCCGGGCCACAGTGTCTGGGCGCTGATGCGCGAGAAAAGCGGCCATTCATGAACGAGCTCCGGTGACGATGCGATTCCGACGACCGCCCAAACTAACGGCCCGTGTGCGGAGCGGGGATACCCCGACCGGCCCTGAAGAGCCGGGCTGGCCAAGCGATCGGCCGGCCGGTGAGGACCCTCCGCATGGACGGGCCACCCAACGCGACCGGGCCCCTTCGAGATCCGTTCGCAACCCCGAGACGGTCGGTCCCGGTCCGTGCGTGACCCAGACGACGTACTGGCGCTCTGCGTGGTGGCGCTCTCCGCCCTACTCGCCGACATTTCCCGTCGTGACACCGGTTCAGTATTTTCAGTATTGACTGAAATATTTAAAGCGCGTATACTGCGGAGTGGTGATGACGCCAAACCCCGAGGACCAGACGCCGGAAGCCTTCGTCGAGCGCATGGGCGAGTTCTACGCCCAGATCGGGATGCCCCGCATCGCCGGACGACTGATCGGATGGCTGCTGATCTGCGACCCGCCACATCAGTCGGCAGACGAGCTGGGCGAGGCCGTCGGGGCGAGCCGGGGCTCGATCAGCAACATGCTCCGGCTCTGCAAGGGCACGGGATTGGTGGAGAGCCTGGGGATGCCTGGCGAGCGGAAGACCTACTACCGGATCCGCCCCGGCGCGTGGACCAAGGCGCTCCACGACAGCACCGCCCGCTTCACGACCATGAAGGCACTGGCGGAGGAAGGGTTGAAGGTCCTGGCCGGTGCCCCCGTAGATCAGCGGAGGCGTCTGGAGGGCATGCGGGACCTCTACGAGTTCTTCGAGGAGGAGTTTCCGGCGTTGATCGAGCGCTGGGAGCAGGGGCACACGGAGTAGCTGGAGCCGAGCTGGAGGGAGGGGCCCTGCCGGATTGGCTCGGCGGTGGGAGGGGAGGACGACGGTGCACACGCTCTTGCAGGATCTTCGTTTCGCGGTCCGGACCCTGAGAAGAGGGATCCTGGTCACACTGCTGGCAGTTCTCTCCCTTTCGCTGGCCATCGGTGGCAACGCCACGGTGTTCAGCCTCATCAACGGCTTTCTGTACCGCCCCCTGCCCTACCCGGAGGCCGACCGCATCGTGCTCCTGGGGGAGCGGGAGACGGATCAGGCCCGAGGAACGAACGCGCTGGTCTCGTCACTCGCCGTCTATGCGGACTTGGAAGAACGGACCCAGACGCTCGCTGCGCTCGCGGCGTTCCGGCCCGCCACGTACAGCCTGAGCGGCGGAGAGCGCCCGGTGCCGGTGACGGGCGCCCGGGTCACGCCTTCCTTCTTCCCTCTTCTGGGCACAGCGGCCCAGCGCGGACGCGTGTTCCGAGAGGACGAGGGCCATGAAGGCGCCGCGCGCATCGCGGTCGTGACGCGAGAATACCAAGACCGGACCTGGGGCGAGGAGGTCGACCCACTCGAGCAGGTCATGGTGCTGAACGGTGAGCCCCACCAGGTGGTGGGTGTACTTCCGGCGGGCTGGGAGTTCCTGACCCCCGGGCTGGACGTGTGGACCCCCCTGCGGGTCAACCCCAGGGAGACGCCACGCGACCGCAGGGACGCGTTCATCCTGGCCCGCATGGCGCCGGGCATTGGCATGGAGGCGGTGTACGCCGAGTCCGAGGCCATCGCGGGCGAGATCGCCGCCGAGTTTCCGGCAACGAACCGGGGATGGACCATCGACGCCTTCAATCTCAGGCACGATATCCCGACGGATCAGAGCCGGACGCTCCTGG
>JBDHLD010000257.1:0-2854 GCA_039586035.1 Gemmatimonadota bacterium
CGGCCTGGGGGATGCTGGCGACATCCGGAAGCTGGCTGCCGGTACCCCGGGTGGCCTCGATCATGGTGGCGACGGTGGCATCCAGATCCTTCACCAGCTCCGCGCGCCCCTCCAGCATGACGCCGCGCAGCTCCGAGTACGCCGACCCGCTCTCCACCAGCAGGGTCACCCGCGGGTCTCGCTCGATGTTGCGCACCTTCTGGCTGCGGGCGTAGGTGGAGAAGCGCACGGTGCCGTCCTCGTCGAGGCCGTAGAACATGGGCATGGCGTGGGGGAAGCCGCGTGGCCCATTCGTCACCAGGATCATCGTGTTCCCCCTGGCGAGGTACTCGCGCACCTCCAGATCACTCATCCGGATGTCGTCACGCGCCATCTCTCCTCCTGGCTCCTGCGCCCTGGTCCGTCTCCGATGGAAGTCATATGCTCACCGGCCACCAGCAGCGGGCGGAAGAGCATGGTGAAATCAAATGAGGTCTTCGAACGGATCCGACGCTACCACGCCAACCTGGAGGTGGCCCCCGGCAACTGGGAGGCCAAGCGAATCCTCGCCGCGTCGATCCGCCGCCTGATGGACAGCCTCTGCGCCACCGACGCTCCTCCCTCGGAGCTGCTCGCGATCGCTGCCCAGGTGGAAGAGAGCGCGCGGCGCTTCAAGGACCAGCCGCGGATGACGAATCCGCCCGGCGTCGCCGAGGGCTCCCTGGTGGGTGGCATGGAGATGTTCATGGACCGGAGCCCCCTGGTCGGCCTGGCCAATCCAATGGCGCCGCCCCTCCGGCTGGATCCGAACCCCGACACGAAGCAGGTGAGGGGAAGCGTCACCTTCGGAAACGCCTACGAAGGGGCGCCGGGCTGCGCCCATGGCGGCCACGTGGCGGCGGTCTTCGACGAGGCCCTGGGCATGGCCTGCATCTTCTCCGGCGTTCCCGGCATGACCGGGGAGATCACGGTCAGCTACCGGAGGCCCACACCGATCCACCTCCCCCTGCGAATCGAGGCCCGCTTCGACCGGATGGAGGGCCGGAAGATCCACACCTCCGGAGAGCTGTACTCGGAAGACGTGCTGCTCGCGAAGTCCACCGGCCTGTTCATCTCGATCAAGCGGGAGAAGTTCCTCGAGCTGCGAGAGGAGCAGATTCGCCGGGAGGCCGAGCTCGATGACTGAAGCCGACCGGGCACGGGGCCCGCTGCCGGCTGGCGGACGCGACGCCCCTGGCGCGGCACCCGGCCCCTGCCATCCCTCGGCGGCCCACGGGAGGGAGCGTCCAGGATGAAGCTGCTGCTGACGGGGCCGTGCGGAAGGATTGGCGGCCTGCTGCTCCGGCGATTGCTGGCAGCGGGCCATCAGGTCCGCTGCCTCGACACCAGGAACGACTTCGTGTCCCACGCGCCCGGCTTCAACGAAGGGCTCGTGACGGAGTTGCGGGCCGAGGGCCTGGACTTCGAGTGGGTGTGGGGCGACGTCAGGAATCCCGACGACCTGAGGAAGGCCCTCGGTGACGAGACGGAAGTGGTGCTCCATCTCGCGGCCGCGACCCTGCCGAACCACTGCGAAGAGCACTGGCGCTACACCTGGGATGTGAACTACTTCGGCACGCGACATGTGATCGATGCCATCCGGAAGAGCCCCAGGGAGCCCAAGCTCGTCTTCCCGTCCTCCGTCGCCGTCTACGGCATCACCCCGCCGCCCAGGGCCCTCCTCGACGAGGATGCACCGCTCCGGGCGTGCTGCACCTACGGCGCCACCAAGATCGCCTCGGAGCTGGAGATTCAGCGGTCGGGGATCCGGCACACGATCCTGAGGCTGGCGTCCTCGGTCACGCCCTCGGCTCGCCACATGATGATGCTGGCCTCGAGCGAAGAGCTCAGGCGGGTTCTTGCGGAGTACCTGAAGCTCGTATCCTACGAGAGCCCCATGCATCTCCTGTCCAGCCACGACACCTGCACCGCGATGGTGAGCAGCCTGGACAACCCGGACTCCGATGACCGCGTCTTCAACGTCGCGGGAGCCGAGGATTGCATGATCACCTTCGGTGCCTACTACGAGGCAATCGCCGGGCTGAGCGGCCGACCGGGCCCGCCCCGCGAGGCCTTCGGCGAGGGGCCCTATCCCCAGCACTACTACGACACCCAGGCGGCACGGGCCGCCCTGGGGCTCGAGCCCAGGGGACTCGAGGAGATTCGTGCGGAGTTCCAGCAGGCCAACGCGGAGTTCCTGGAGCTCGCCACGAGGGGCCGAGGGTAGCCGTCTTCGGGCGGGGGAGTCGCCGCGCGTCATGTCTCGCAAGGTCGCATTCGTCACGGGAGCGAGCCGGGGGATCGGCCGGTCGGCCAGCATCGCCCTGGCCCGGAAGGGCTACGACGTCGTCGTCACGGCCCGGACCCTGCGGGAGGGCGAGGGCATGGTCCGAGGCGCGACCAGCGACGATCCCAGGGAGATTCCCATCTCGGGGAGCGTCGAGTCGACGGCCCGGGCGGTGAGCGAGGCCGGCCAGCGGGCGCTGCCGATCCGCCTCGACCTGCTGGACCGCCCCTCCATCGACGCCGCCGTCGAGACGGCCCTCGGAGAGTGGGGCCAGATCGATCTCCTGCTGAACAACGGCATCTACCAGGGTCCGGGCCTGATGGACCGCTTCATGGACTTTCCCCTCGAAGCGATGGAGACCATCTTCGACGGGAACGTCTTCAACCAGGTGTACCTCACGCGCCAGATCCTCCCGCAGATGCTCCGGCGGGGCCAGGGGATCATCGTCAACATGACCTCGAACGCCGGGCAGAACGACCCGCCGCGGCCCACCGGCGAGGGGGGCTGGGGCTACGCCTACGCCGCCTCCAAGGGCGCCTTCCACCGGAT
>JBDHLD010000093.1:0-11859 GCA_039586035.1 Gemmatimonadota bacterium
TCCCTTCGCACCAGGTGCTGCCGTGACGGAAGGGCTGGAACCGCGTTGGCTGGCGGTCGCTACCGTAGTCCTGCTCGCCGCGTTCGGACCGTCTGCCGCCGGGGCCCAGGAGTATTACGCCGACGTGCGGCCCATCCTCACCGCGAACTGCGTCGGCTGTCATTCCGAAGCGGGCATCGCGTGGTCCATGGAGGACCCCGAGGAGGCATACGAGCGAAGACGCATGATCGCCCGGATGGTCGGCCAGGGTAAGATGCCACCCTGGCTCGCCGAGGCGGGACACCAGGAATACCGTGGCGACATTTCTCTCGATGCCGAGACCCTCGAAATCATCAGACGCTGGGCCGAGAGCGGCTTCGAGAAGGGGGCGGTTCGCCCTGATCCGCCGCCTTCCGCGCCTCGGCGGGCCTTTCGACCCGACGTCTCACGGGACGTCCTCGGCGACGCCGCCTACCTGCCGAACCAGGAGCGGTCAGACGACTACCGGTGCTTCCTGGTGGACTGGAGCGCCGACGAGGCGGCGTACGTCACGGGCTTCCGGGCCGTCCCGGGCAACCTCAGGGTGGCTCACCACGTGGTCGTACATGCCGTCACCCCGGACATGGCCGACCGCTTCCGGGAGCTCGACGAAGCCGAAGAAGGGCCCGGGTATCAATGCTTCGGGGGTGCCCTTCCCGACCGCCTGGGTCGCCGCGCCGAGCGCGAGGCCTACGAAGAGCGATACCGGGACGGCATCCGCGAGCTGAGCCGGGGTAGCTTCTGGCTCGCCCATTGGGCCCCGGGGATGGACGGTCACGAGCTCCCCGAGGGGACCGGCATGCTGTTGGAGCCCGGCTCGATCCTCGTTGTACAAATGCACTACTACTCCAAGGAGGCTCCCGGCGAGAGGGACGCCGGCTCACGACTGGACTTCCAGATCGCCTCGGCGGTGGATCGCCCGGCGTTCCATCTGGCCCAGACGCGGAACCGGTGGCTGGCTGGCGAGCGCACCGGATCGATGGTCGTCCCCCCCGGCCAGCAAGCGACCTACGAGGTGTCCAACAACCTGGGCGATCTGGTGCCCTACATCGCTCGGGTCACCGGCGTGGAGCAGGACCGCATCCAGGGGCTGGAGGTGCATTCGGCCAACCTCCACATGCACGCAATCGGGCACTCCGGCGTCATCTCCTTGACCGACGAGAACGGCCGCAAAGAGACCCTGCTGTCGATCCCGCGCTGGGACCTGGCCTGGCAGCGAGACTTCACGTTCGCGGAGCCCAAGGTGTTCACGCGAGACCAGCTCGATCGTACGTCCATTACCGTCCAGTGCACCTTCGAGAACCCAAAGGACCGGGTCGTCTACGGCGGCTACGGCTCGGACGACGAGATGTGCTTCAACTTTTCCTACATCGCGGTTCGGTCCGGTGACGGTGCAGCCCGAGTCGAAGGCACTCCCTGAGCCGTCAGCGAGACCCTTTGACGATCGTCGGCGCAGCACCATAGGCCCGGGCCAGCTCCAGGAATTCCCGCTGGGCCTGCACATCCGCGAACAGCGCGGCGGACGTGGCCAGGTTCTGGCTCGTCACCGCAACCACGAGCGCGGAGAATCCGGCCACCAGCTCCGGGAGCGTGAATTGGCAGTGGCCGTACTGCCCTGACGGCAAGGCCGTGATACGACTGCCGGCTCCAGCCTGGATCACCTTGTTTTCATACAGCGTCTGTTGCCAGAACGGCACGATGGGATCACGCGTCGTGTGCATCGCGACGAGTGGGACCCTGAGACGACCACTCGTCTCGTATTGGCCCTCGACGTTGGCCAGGGCCGTGGGGTCGGCCGTGAAGCGCGCGACACCGGCGTTGAGGGCCTCGTCGTCGTCCGATCCGCTGTACGACCGCTCCGCGTTGTCGAACGGGTTGCCCCCCAGCACGGCGGCCGCGTCGTTCGTTCCGAAGAAGCTGTACCGGAGGACGTCGACCGCCGCGCCGGACAGGGACTCCGGGTCACTATCGTCCAGCGCCACACCCGTGACACCGAACAGCTGCTCCGCCGCCGTGCGGTCGGTCGCGAGCGCCGCCCGGATCTCGCCCTGTAGCGCGTCCCAACGCGCGTGGGTGATCGCCTCCTCCGGGTCCGGTACGCCGATCGCGCTCCCGGGCATGACGCCGGGGAAGTAGTAGTCGAACACCACGCGAAAGTCGCCCAGATGCTCGAGCTGGCGGCGGAAGTGCCCAACGGGGCCGCACAGGGCCATCCCGCCGTCGTAGGCCTCGACGCTACGTCCCTCCTCCAGGGCCAGGGCGGTGGACAGACCTCCCTCCGACGCTCCCACGAGGTAGCTCACGACCGGAAGCTGCACGGTCCCGGCGAGCCCGTCCACGTTCTGGCGGGCGAAGGCGACGAGATCCTCGAGGTCTTCCGCTGCCTCGGACGCGACCAGTCCGTTCCTCCTGTAGCTCGTGGTCGCGTAGCCGTAGAAGCCGGACACGCCGTTTCCGATCCCCCGCGCGATGTCTCTGATCTCGGTTCCGCCGATCTCGTCGCCAGGAAGCGCCAGGGGCGTGCGGGGCGGGCGGTTCGGACCTGGATTGGTGTAGCCGTGGGCCCAGGCAACGATCTCGCCGTTCCAGAGCGAGGGCAGGCACACCTCCAGGAGCGCCCCCTCGCTCGACGTCCCCGTTACACAGTCCTGGAGAGACTGGGGCGGCTCCACCGGGAGCTGGGGGGTGGGCGGAGGCGGCAGTGGCGGCTCGGTCGTCGAGTCACCGCACGCGGCCAGTCCGAGCCCCATGGCCAGCACCAGTCCCGAAGTGATCCGTTTCCCGGTCCGCTCCGCGGCGTCGCGGTGCCCGGCCGTCCACCCGGTCGAGTGTCCGCCAGACCCGCCGCTGTCGCCCTCGGTCCGCAGTGGCTCGACCTCTGCTTCCCCTCTTCGCCGTACGTCGCACCCTCCGGTCATGCTACTCCTGCCGCCGTGGTGTCCTCTTGCCGATCCCGTCCCGGCACTCCCGGAAGTTCCGGGGCCTGCTCCCCGCGGCGTTGGGGCCGTCCAGCCCCCCGTCCGCTCCAACACGATCACGCATCGGCACAAGATGGTCTGTCGGGGGGTGACCGGACATGGCTGGGGGGAGCTGTCCCACAGCCCCGTCCTCCTCTTGCGGAGATCTCGTGCAACCCTACACTACATTGTGAGCATCACAATGTGAGAATTGGCGGTGGTCGGCTTCCTGCACGGCACGCGCTCCGCGGGGGATGGCCCTACTGTAAGGAGGGGACGATGGGGTTGAGGATGACGGTGGCGGCCGTACTCGTGCTCAGTGCCGGGGTTCGACCGGTGTCGGCTCAGGCCGGTGGCGAGGCGATCGAGGTTCCGCTCAGTGTCCACGCCGGCCGGTTGGTGGTCCCCGTAGCGATGACGGACGGCACCGAGCTGGCTTTCCTGGTGACCACGGCCGCCGGCGTGACGGTGTTCTCCGAGACGGCGGCGGCCCGGTTCGCGGATCAGGCCGGGCTCACCCTCGCGGGCCTCCCGGTCCCCACCGAAGAGACGCACACGGTCCCCGACGACGACCTGACCATCGACGGGAAGCGCTTCGACGGCATGATCGGCGCGAACATGCTGAACCAGTTCGACGTGCTCATCGATGCCCCCGGGGAGCGCCTCGTGCTCAAGCCCATCGGCCGGTCCGTCGACTGGGAGGGCGTGGCGCTCTCCGACCCCGTTCGCCTCCGCGTGTACCACGGGACCATCCTTGGCCTCGACGTCGAGCTGGACGGTACCGAGTATCCGGCCACGCTGGACCTGACGACGCCGACGCTCGTGGTCAACGAGGGCGTGAGGGCCGGCGCCGGCCTCGACGACGAGGATACGGTGACGCTGGGGTTGGCGGGCACGATCCACCCGGATCTGCCCGTACGCGTCCTCGACCTGGAGATCTTCCGCAGATGGTCGCCGAACGGCGACGGCTTCGTGATGGTCGGGGCGGCCCTGGCACACGACTGCGCGATCTCCCTCAGTTGGGTCCACCAGGAAATGAGGACGTGCGTGCGATGAGTCAGGACTACCTGGGTGAGTTCGAGCAGATGGTGCTATTGTCGATCATGCGACTGGGTGAAAGCGCGTACGGTCTCGCGATCCGGGACGAGCTGGAGCGCGTGGCCGGCAGGAGCCCGTCCAGCGGTGCGCTGTACACGACGCTGGACCGGATGGAGAAGAAGGGGCTGCTCGCCTCCTCCATGGGCGAGATCACCCGCGACCGCGGCGGACGTCCGCGCCGCTACGTGCGGGTGACCCCCGAGGGCCAGGCGTTGCTGGCCCGCTCCCGCAGCACGCTTCTGGCGCTGTGGGACGGGCTGGAAGGGGCGCTGGACCGATGAGCGGCCATCATCCTCCCCGCTGGCTCGAACGGGTCCTGGAGTGGGCCTTGCCAGGCGGCCTTTCCGGACAGGGTGCCCTGGGAGATCTAGCCGAGGAGTTCGAGCGGCGAGCGCTCGAGTCGCCGAGCCGCGCCCGCATCTGGTACGCGGCCCAGACGGCCTCTGTCCTGGTGTACCGCGTCTTCACCGGCAGCGGCGCCGAAAGCTCGTCTTCCAACTCCGATCTTGCCATGGACCTGCGCTGGTCCTTCCGCTCCATCCTGAAGCATCCTGGATTCGCGTTCGGCATCGTCGCGGTCCTCGGGCTCGGTCTCGGCGCCAACGCCGCCGTGTTCTCGGTCGTGGACGGCACCCTGCGGAACGCCAGCTGGTGGTCCGACCCGGACGCTACGGTGGCCGTCTGGCCCGGCCGTGAGTTCTCGTACGGCATGATGGAGCTCTATCGGGAAGAACAGACCGCCTACGACGCCGTTGGCGGCTACGTGGAGCTCGCCTTCGCCGTGCGTACGCCGGACAGCGAGAGCGAGAGCGTGAACGGGGTCCTCATCACGCCGGAGCTGTTCCGCGAGCTGGCGGTCCAGCCCACGTTCGGTCGAGCGCTCGCCGACGACGACGCGCTCCTGAGCGTGGAGCGAGTCGTTGTGATCAGCGAGGCCCTGTGGCGCCGGTCATTCGGAGCGGATCCGGCGATCCTCGGGACCCGGATCGACATCGGCGGCGCGCCGGTTACGGTGGTCGGCGTCCAGGGCCCGGGCGGGGTCGCACCGGGCGGTCGTGCGGAGCTCTGGTTCCCGTTGGTCATGGACCCGCGAGACGACGACTACTGGAAGGCCCAGAGCCATACGATGCTCGGCGTTCTCCGTGAGGGCGCCAACATGGACGACGCGTCGAGAGAGCTCACGGCCTTCAACGAAAAGCTCTCGCGGCTCTTCCCTATGTTCTTTCCGCCCGGTTGGGCCGACGGGCTGGCCCACGTGGCGCGCGCGGACGAGACGCAGCGCCGCATGATCTCCACGCCCCTCCTGCTGCTCCTGGGCGGCACGGCGCTCCTCATGCTGGTGACGGCGCTGAACGTCGGGAACCTCCTGCTCGGGCGAGCCGTGAATCGGCGCAAAGAGCTGGCCGTGAGGGCCTCTCTGGGGGCTGGCCGAGGCAGGATCGTCCGGCAGCTCCTGGTGGAGGGCTTCGTGCTGACCGCGCTGGCCATGGGCCTCGGACTCGCCAGCGGCTCCGTGGGTGGTGGCTGGATCGCCACGTTGTTCGTGGGCGAGGCCATCGTCGTGAGCAGCTCGGTGCTCTCGCCGTCCGTGCTGGCCTTCTCACTCGCGTGCGCAGCCCTGGCGTGGCTGGTTTTGAACGGTGTCCCCATCGCGCATTTCCTCCGCACCCAGCGCGCCGGGTTGAGCCTCAAGCCGGACTCCGGCGCCAACCTGCAGCGGACGCTCGTCGCCGTGCAGGCCGCGCTCGCGACCCTGCTCCTGGTTTCGGCCACCCTTCTCATCGCGACCGTGGACAACCTGCGGCAGGTGCCTCTGGGCTTCGACGCCCGGGGGCTCGTGACCGTGGAGCTGTCGCCCCCGGAGGACCGGGTCGAGTCGGTCGCGGCGGCTCGTGAGCTCTACGGCCGTCTGGCGGATGAGGTCGAGGGGCTCCCGGGCGTCCAGGCCGTGGGTCTCACGGGCTGGCTGCCGCTGCGGACGTTGGCGCCGCCTACGCCCATCAACCTCCAAGCCGCTCCCGTCGATCCGGCCCAAGCGGTCAAGGCGCCCATGCACATGGTCGACCCCGGGTTCTTCGCAGCCCTCGAGGTCGAGCCGTCGGCCGGGCGGCTGCTCGGTTCCGAAGAGCGAGCCGAGGAGCCGAGCGCAGTGGTCGTCAACGAGACCCTCGCGGAGATGCTGTGGCCCCAGGGCTCCGCCATCGGACAGATGATCGCCATCGACCCCCACGCGTGGGACACGTGGGTCCCGGTGGTCGGCGTGGTCCCCGACGTGCGCTCGGGTGAGATCACGGGCCCCACCGGACCCGCTCTGTACGTTGCGCTGGCCGAGAGCCCCGCCCGTGACGTGACGCTCCTGGTCCGCACCGCCGGCGCCACGCCCGGGCTGGTCCCCATGCTGCGCTCCGCAGTGCGGGAGGTGGATCCCCTGGTGCCGATTCGCACGGTCACAGGGATGCGTGACGTCGTACGCGCGGCCTACGCCACGTCCTGGGTGATGATGGGTCTCCTGATCGTGTTGGCCGTGCTGGCGACGGGACTGGGAACGATCGGTATCTATGCGGTGCTCGCTCATCACGTCGCGCTCAACAAGAGGGAGATCGGCGTGCGGCTCGCGCTCGGAGCCCAACCCGGCGTCGTGGCTGGGGCCGTGGTCCGCTCCGGGCTCTTCCTCGCCGGAGTCGGCATCGTGGTCGGGAGCGTCGGCGCCGTACTGTCGACCCGCTTCCTCGAGTCTCTGCTCTTCCAGGTGTCGCCGTTGGCGCCGTGGGCATTCGTCGCTCCGGCCCTGGCGCTGGCCCTGGCCGCAGCCGTGGCGGCGTGGGTACCCGCCGCCCGTGCCGGGAGACTGCCGCCGGCGGAGGTGCTGCGGAGCGAGTAGACGGGCAAGCTTGTGGCGCCGGACGGTCCGTTGAATCTTGACGGTGACCTCCCTCCGGGGAATCGCCGGCCCTCCCGTGAAACCCGTCGTCCGCCAGGCGACGCTCGTGGGAGTCCGTCATGTCACCTCCCCGTCCCGAACCCGCCGGACCGGCGCCCGGACCGGTCCGCCGCTCCCGTGCGCTCTCCGCCGCGTCCCTAGCGCTACTGCTCGTCTCGCTCTCCCCGCAACTCGGAACGGCCCAGCGCATCACGGGGGTGCGTGTGCAACCGACGTCTCCGGCAACGCTGAGCCCGGGAGACAGCGTCATGGTGCGCTTCGGCTACGACATCCCGGCGAGGTGGGGCGAGGTGCGGATCTTCGTGCGACCCATGACCGATGGCGCGCTGTCGTCGAACTACGCGGCCGGTGGATCACCGCTCTACTCCGGGACGGGCTCGGGTCGTTCGTGGTTCACGATCCGCTCGGGCACCGTCGGCATCGACCAGATCCGGCTGCAGATCGTGGATCAGAGCAGGAATCTCCTCCGCGAGCGGTTCGTTCCCGTGGAGCTGTCTTTTCGGGCGATGCGTTTCCCGGCGATCGCCGAGATCACGGGCGTTCTGACGCTCGCGAACCACACGGTCTCCGACGTGGACGCCATGCCGACGTCGCCAACCCAGCTACGGCCGGGCGACTTCGTGACCACCACGTTCACCTACCGGACAACCAATGCGGGGGGCGTACGGATCTTCGTGCGACCCATGACGGACGGTGAGCCGAGCCCGGCGTACCGGGCCAGCCGATCGCCCGTCTACCCCTCGGGCAGCGGCGAGGGGCGCGGCAGCTTCACCATCCAGAGCGACGGCGTGACCGTCGATCAGCTACGGCTGGAGATGTACACCCCGGAGGGGGACGAGCTGCTGCACCAGTCGTTCGTGCCGGTCAGCTACCGCTATGGGGCCGCCGCCCCCGCGCCTGAAGAGCCGGTGGTGCGAATCATGCCGGACGGCTCCATCGAGGAGACGTTCCCGGACGGAGGGCGGAGGGTCATACGGGCCGACGGGAGAATCGTCTTCTACCCGCCCGGAGACACGATCGGCATGATGATGCTGGCCATCCAGATCCCTCCGGCGCTGCCCCCGGGGGACGCGTCCACCCTCGACGCCGCGTGGCTGGAATTGATGGACGCCTGGCTCGATGACGTGGCCGAGTCGCTTCTCGAGGACATCCGGCGCATCACCGCATCCGAGGCGTCCATGGAGAACTACATGACGTTCGAGGCCGAGAACGCGGCGACGCTCTACGAGATCGTCGACCTCAGGACCCGCATCCTCGAAAGGCTCGTTCGATGAAAGCGATGAGCGGCGGGTTGTGGATCTCGATCCTGGTCACTGCCGTTGGTATTTCGGCTCTAGGGGGCCAGGAGGCGCAGGACTCCCTGGACCCGCTTGCCCAGGCGATGGAGGAGGTGGCCCGGGAGATCGAGCAGGGAGACTCTCTGGGGTGGTCAGCCAGCGTTCCGCCCCCCGCCGTGTTGATGGAAGCCGACAGCGCCCTGAGAGCCCGCTACCTCGAGGCCCTTCACGACTATCACCGCTGGGGCCTCACCCACAGGCAGGCGGTCTTCCGTTGGCAGTTCCTTTCCACGAAGGTCACGTTCGCGACCGTGCTGCTCCTCGTGCTCTCGGGCATCACCTTCGCGGGGATCCAATTCTACAAGGCCCTCAAAGTCGCCACGTCGGGGCAAGTCGGAGACAAAGACGCCCGGTCGTCCCGATCCGACGACGGCGGCGAGGGCGGCGGAGCGGCCGCACCGGACACCGGGACCACCGAGCTCGAGCTGACGACCAAGGGGATCAAGGTGAGCTCGCCGGTCCTGGGCGTGATCATCCTCGTGCTCTCGCTCGGCTTCTTCTACCTCTACCTCGTGTACGTCTACCCCATCCAGGAGACGTTCTAGCCGCAGAACCTCGAGCATGCCGGGCGGTCCCGGGACGAGGAGGGCGACGGCTTGGCCTCGGACGTCGAGGCCCGTCATAGGGCAGCTTCACGCGCTCCGCGCCCGCCATCGGGCCCGATGGCGCCTGGAGCCGGTCCGGATCGCTCCGACGCGATCAGTCCGCTCGCATGGCGTCCAGGGGATCGATCTTGGTGGACCGTTGGGCCGGCACCAGCGCGGCCAGCCACGCTGCGGCGACGAGCAGGACCGTCACGGTCACCAGCGTGACCGGATCCGTCGGGCTGATCCCGTACAGGAGGCTGGTCAGCACCCGCGTCGACGCCACGGCCGCGACCACCCCCACCACGAGGCCAACCGCGACCATGCCCATGGCCCCCGCCAGCACCGTCTTCCGCACCGCCCCCGGCTCCGCTCCGAGCGCCAGGCGGATGCCGATCTCCCGGGTGTGTCGGGCTACGGAGTACGACACCACCCCGTAGATGCCGACGAACGCCAGGACCAGCGCCACACCGGCGAATGCCCCGAGCAGGTAGAGGGTGAAACGCCGCTCGGCCACGCTCTCCACGACTCGCGCCTCCATCGACGAGAACCGGGGCGGGACGTCGGGGTCGAGCCTCTGGAGCGTCCGGCGCAGCGCGGCGGTCGCCTGGGCGGCGTCACCGGTGGCGGAACGAACCACCATGTTCGCCTCGAAACGCAGTCGGCTGGGGCGCTGGGCAGGCGGGAAGTAGGCCACCGGATCCGCTTCTCGAGCCAGTGAGTGGTAGTGGACGTCGCTCACGACGCCGATCACCGTGGCGAACGGTCGCTCCTCCCAGTAGGCGTCCATGCCGCCACCGCTCACCTGCCTGCCGATGGGGTCTTCGCCGGGCCACGCCTGGTCCGCGAAGGCCTGGCTGACCACCACGACGTGGGCACCGTCGGGTCCGTCCCGACCGTCGAACACTCGTCCCCGGATCAGCTGAAGGCCCGCGGCGTCGAAGAACCCGGCGCTCGCCAGCGCGTAGCCGGCGACGGTGTGCTTCGACAGGTCGCCGTCCAGGTCGAGGCGACCGCTGGGAACGCCGGCCAGCGGCACCGCGCTCACGACGCCGGCGTGCGAGATCTCGGGCTCCGCAACCAGCGCGGCCTCGAGCTCCTGGTAGAAGCGGGCGTGGTCGGTGGCCTCCTCGTACTTGATCAGGCTCAGGTCCACGTCCGCGGTGACGACGCCTTCGATGTCCACGCCCGAGTCCACGTCGAGCAGCGTGGCGAAGCTGCGGACCAACAAGCCCGAGCCCACGAGTAGAACGAACGCCAGCGCCACCTCCGAGCCCACCAGCGCGGTCCACACCCCACGGCCCCCACCCAGGCTTCCCCCCCGCGCCCCGGCCTTGAGCGCCGGCGTCACGTCGACGCCGGAGAGCCGGAACGCGGGAAGCAACCCGAAGACCAGGGCCGTGACGAGGACGACCGCCGTCGTGAAAGCCAGGGCCACGGGGTCGATGGAGACCTCGGTAAGGCGCGGCAGGCTCACGGTGCCGAGGCTCCGCAGCGTGCGGATCAGGACCGCCGCGAGCGCCAGACCGGCGGCGCCGCCCAGCGCGGCCAGCACCAGGCTCTCGGTGAGGAGCTGACGCAGAAGCCGGCCCCGGTCGGCCCCCATGGACGCCCGGATGGCCATCTCGCGGTGGCGTGTCTCACCCCGGGCCAGGAGGGTGCTGGCCAGGTTGGTGCAGGCCACCAGCAACACCAGGCCCGCCGCACCGAGCAGCAGCAGCAAGGGGCGGCGTGCCGACCCGGCGAGCTGCTCCTTCAGCGGCAACACCAGGGCGCCTTCTGCCAGGAAGTCGGGATCGGCCGGCTCGTCCGCCACTACGACCTGTGTGATCGCGTCCAGCTCCTGGTCCGCCATGGCCGGGGTGACACCGGGCGCGAGCCGACCCACGACCCGCCAGTTGTGGGCCGTTCGGCTCGTGGAGCTGGGAAAGGCGGGCCTCCATAGCTCGGCACCGAAGGGGAAGTCCAGACTGGACGGTACGACGCCGATCGCCTGGAGCCGCTCCCCGGCGATCTCCAGGACCACTTCGTCCAGTGGCCTCGCGGACAGCTCCGTCCGCCAGAAGTCCTCCCGCAACACGACGACGCCCGGGCCGCCCTCCACGTGGTCCGCTGGCACTGTCAGCCGGCCGGCCACGGGGCTCACCGGGAACACCTTCCAGAAGTCTTCGGTGATGCCTCCCGCCCTCACCCGCAGTGGACGGTCGGCCCCCAGAACGGTCGTGGGCCACCCATTGAAGGCCGCCAGGCCGGTGAAGCTTCGGCTCTGCTCGCGCCAATCGGAGAAGTTGGGCCAGGCGACGGGAAGCGAGCGCGACTTGGAGTCCTGCCATTCGTCCACCCAGACCACCGCGTCGGGCTCGGGATAGGGCAGCGACCGCAGCAGCACGCTGTTGACGACACTGAAGATCGCCGTGTTGGCGCCCATGCCCAGGGCCAGCGTCAGCACGGCAACGACCGTGAACAGGGGCGACTGGACGAGCGTGCGCGCGGCGAAACGGAGGTCCGTCGCGAGGTTGTACATCAAGGTCCTCGTGCCGTTTGAGTTTCTGGGAGAAGCAACGGGTCGGCCCCACCGCTCGCGAAGCGCATGGCTGACCGTGTCCAGCAGCACGCGGGACCAGAAGGTGAGCCGGCCGCAGAACCGCGCGATAGACGCGGAGCCCCGTGTCCAGCAAGGGCGTCACGTGGCGGCGGCCTTCTTGGCGTCTGAAACCCAACGGCCAAGCATCTCGGCTTCCTCCGCGAGGCGGGCCCGTCCCGCTGCGCTGAGCGCGTAGTACTGACGACGGTCGTCGTCCGGCGCACCGGCGGGTGGCTCGATCCTTTGCACCAGCCCTTCCCGCTCCAGCGTCTCCAGAGAGCGATAGAGCATGGCCGGCCACAGGCGCATGTGGCCCTCGGTGCGACGGAGCACCTCGCTT
>JBDHLD010000258.1:0-4287 GCA_039586035.1 Gemmatimonadota bacterium
CGACGAGACGGAGATCGCGCTCGCGAGGGTCGGGCGGGTCCGCGATGTTGCGCAGCTTCCGAGCGGCAAGCTGCTGATTTCCGTGGATGCCGGAAGCCCGAATCCGTCCGATTCGGGGCGGATCCTACGGCTGTCGCCCGGTGGAGACTTTCCCTGAGCGAACCCCGAGCAGCCTCCGCCCAGGAATCTCATCGAACATGCCTGTACCTCCGGCAGCTCAATCTGGCGATCGAGCGCGGGCGGAGAATCGATGAGACCTGAGGGCGCACCTCCTCGGCGACCGCGAGAGACCGCGAGCGGCTGTCGACCGCATCCGCCGCGTCCAGCGGGCCGGTGTCGGGTTTGACCTGCCTCAGTCCTGGGAACGAAGAGGTTCAGCGCCCCCGCTAGGCCGCGTCGCTGCCCACCGGCTCGGACTCCTCGGCCAGGACCGCCCGATCCGGGGTCGAATCGTCGCTGAGGGGCACGCCCCCGCGCTCGGATCGGATCATCCGGTTGAAGAGCGAGATCTCCCGGCTGAACACGAACTTGAGTAGCAGCTTGGTCCAGGACGTGTGGTATTCGAGCGAGTCGTACCGCTTGATCTCGGGGAGCCGGTTCCAGGGGATCGAGGGTAGGTCGTGGTGCTCGTTGTGGTACCCGACGTTGAACGCGACCCGGTTCAACGGTCCGTAATAGCTGAACGTCTCCTGCTCGTCGTCGTCGCCGGTCATGTAGTGTCGCTGGATCCAACGTGCTCCCAGGGGGTGCAGACCGATCCCGAAGAACAGCGAGATCAGCAGGTAGAAGAACGCTTTGGGCCCCCAGAGCATCCAGATTCCCACGTTGAAGGTCATCTGGACCACCCAGTTGGTGAGCACCCAGCGATCGACGGCCTTGATCTCGCGCAGCCGGAACGGTCGAAGGGCCTGAAAGACCGGGAACAGAAGAAGCCAGATCGCCTTCCGGACGGCCCCGTGACCGATGAGCTTGGCCTCCCAGTAGTGAGGCAGATCGGCGTCGAGCTCGTATACGCCCTGATGCGAATGGTGCTTGATGTGGTAGTGCTGAAATGACACGGACGATGGAATGATCTGCGGCAGGTTCGCGATCATTCCCGCCCACGAGTTCGCCGCTCGCTTCTTGAAGACGAGATTGTGGGCGCATTCGTGGATGAGAACGAACAGGGCGTGATTGGCGAATGCGCCGACGAGGTAGGCCACCAGCAGCAGCGCCCACCAGGGCTGAGTGCTCACCACCCATGCCAGCAGGACCTGGAGCACGACCAACCCCACGATGTACGCCATGGAACGGGGGTTCTTGCCGATCAGCTCCCGGATGCCGGGGTGTGCTCTCAGGAGGTACCGGGTGCGCTCGCGATGGGGCTCGCGGGCCACCGAATGGTGGAAGTCGCTCCTGGCGGTCATACGGGTCTCTCGGTCGAGGCAGGAGTAGGGGCATGTGCTTGCCCGGCGCTTCCTTGAAGCTACAGCCTGGGGCGTGGGACCTCCAGCGCGGACGTCGGCCGGTGATTCATCGGGACGGTTGCCGGTGCCCGGGCGCGGTGGGCGCCCTGCCAACTCCTCCCGTGGCAGCCAGATTCCAGCCGAGCCTGTTCGACGCCGAACTCATCGGCACGTTATCCGGTTTCGGCCCATTGAAGACCCAGAGGAGGAACCGTGGTACCACTGCTGGCAATGATCCTCGTCGCGCAGGCGCCCGAGGCGACCGACTACTGGCAACAAGAGGTCCATTACACCATCCAGGCCCAGCTCGACGAGGACGGGGAGGTGTTGCGGGCGGGCGGGACCATGGTCTACCACAACCGCTCGCCGGACGCGCTGGAAGAGCTCTACTTCCACCTGCACCTCAACGCGTTCAGGCCCGGCAGCATCTGGTCCCGGGTGGAGCGGCGGCAGAGCCTCCAGTTCGGGGCGCTCCGCGACCCGGACTATGGGTACGAGCGGCTCCACGGCATGCGCATCGGAGACCAGGCGCTGGAGGTCACGTTCCCCCACGCCCCCGACTCGACGGTGGCCCGAGTGGCCCTGCCCGAGGGGCTGGCTCCGGGGGATTCCCTTGTGGTGGGCTTCGAGTGGGACGCCCGGCCGGCCACGCTGTGCCGCCGCCAATGCCGCCAGGGACGTCATTACGACTTCGCTCAGTGGTATCCTCGCATCGCGCCGTACGACCAGTACGGCTGGCAGCCCCACCCCCTCTACCCCCAGGGTGAGTTCTACGGCGAGTTCGGCACCTACGACGTCACCCTGGACCTGGCCGAGGATCAGGTTGTGGGTGCGACCGGCGTGCCCCTCGAGGGAGATCCCGGTTGGCGACCGACGCCCGACAGCCCGGGGGGCGAGCCCATGGACGTCTCGGGCTTCTATGCCGAGCCACGGGCCCCGGTGTCACCGGGCTTCCTGCCCGAGTCGGTCGAAGCCGGCCGGAAGCGAGTCCGCTTCTACGCCGAGGACGTCCACCACTTCGCCTGGGCCGCTGATCCGGCGTACATGTACGAGGGCGGGAGCCTGGACGACATCGCCATCCACGTTCTGTTCCTACCGGGCGACGTGGAGTGGGACCTGGGCGCGGTGGTCCGGAAAACGGCGCGCGCCCTCGCCTGGCTCCAGGAGACCATGGGCGAGTATCCATGGCCGCAGCTGACGATCACTCATCGCCTGGACGGCGGCGGCACCGAGTTTCCCATGTTCATCGGAAACGGCGGCTCCAGCCAGGGGCTGATCACCCACGAGACCGCCCACCAGTTCGCCCACGGGATCTTGGCCAACAACGAGTGGCGCGACGCCTGGCTCGACGAGGGCATGGCGTCATTCCTGACGTCGTGGTTCATGGAGGACCAGGGTCAGGCGGACCCCTGGAGCAACACGGTCCACGGGGTCGCGCAGAAGGAAGCGGCCGGCGTCCCCGTCCCCATGGACACGCTGTCCGAGGACATGCCCGACTTCTCCACCTATGGCCACCTGGCCTACGACAAACCGGAAGTCATGTACCGCATGCTGCGGGAGTATCTGGGCCACGACGTCTTCGGTGGGGCGCTGCGCACCTATTACGAGCGGAAGAAGCTCCAGCACGTGACGGAGGAGGACTTCCGGAGCGCCATGGAAGACGTGTCCGGCGAGGATCTGGGCTGGTTCTTCGAGCAGTGGGTGCACTCGACCGCAACGCTGGACTATGCGCTGGGTGGCGTGGAGCAGCGCCGGAACGGGTCTGGTGGATGGGTGACCGAAGTGAACGTGATCCGCCGGGGCGAGGCCTGGATGCCCGTGGTGTTGCTGGCGGGTGACCACGCCGAGCTGGTCGACGGCTCGGCGGTCAGCCAGACCGTGACCATCGTGACGGACGAGCGACCGCCCTTCGTGGTGCTGGACCCCTGGTTCGTGCTGCCGGACATCAACCGGGACGACAACTGGCGGGAGCTGCCGGAGCCCTGAGCTCTTCCGGCCCGCGGTGGCCGGTGGGCTGGCGGCGCTTCACCGCGTGACGGCAGCGTGTCCCGGCCCGAGCCTGCGCTTCGCCTTGCGATTCGGGGCCACAGTCGCAACCGTGCGGGCCCAGGATCCGGTAGCAAACCCCTCTCATGGAGCCTCCATGCTCGCTAGCCCCCGAAGGGCAGCCCTGCTGTCCGCCTTTCTGGTCGCCGCCTGCTCGGGAGCGGGCACGAGGAGCCCGGATTCCGTCCCGGCCCTGGGATTCCTGTACGTCGCCTTCGACAACGGCACGACCGAGACGGCCACGGTCTTCCTGGAGTCCTTCCCCACGGAGCGGGTGGCTCTGGGAGCCGACACCGTACCTCGACGTCTGGGCCGGGTGCGTCCTTCTCGCACCCAGACGTTCCGTATCCAGGCGCCGCCCACGGAGTTCGCCATCACCGCGTCGTTCGACGCGCTGGGGGAGCACGAAACGGACCGCATGCGCGCTCAGGCCGGGGACACCGTCATGGTCAACACCAACGAAGGCGGCTCGCTCACCGCTCGATTGAAGCCACTCTCACCGTCCGGCGGGGCAGGCATCGAATGAAGACTCATCTTGGTCGTCTATTGGGCGCCCTGACCGTCGTTACAACGGCCCTGGGATGCGCCAGCTCCGGGGACCGGCCGGCGGAGCTGTCCGTCAGCCACGACCCTGCTGCTGACTTCTCCTCGTACCGAACCTACGACTTCACGGGAGAGGGCGACGTCGAGGGGATGGATGCTCAACACCTCGATCAGATGGCGTCAGCGATCGAGGTAGCCCTCGCCGACAAGGGCTTCGAGCGCTCCGCGCTGGACCCGGACTTCCTCGTCCAGG
>JBDHLD010000007.1:0-115288 GCA_039586035.1 Gemmatimonadota bacterium
GAGTCCATGGGCGACCTGCGACCGGGTGACTTCGTAGTCGATGCCGGTGCCCCACCGGACGTACTCTCCGAGGTCGCCACCGCCACGGGGGTGGACTTCATGGCGCTCGAGGTCGACCCGGCGAGCGTGAGCCAGCCGCTCAGCCGCCTACGCGTCGGCATGTACCAGCGGTACCTGGGCGGCAACATGGACGAGGGTTGGACCCGCTGGCTGCTCGAGGACTTCGCTTTTCCCTACACTTCGCTCAAGGACGCGGAGATCCAGGCGGGCGAACTCGTCCGTGACTACGACGTGATCATCCTCCCGGCGGATCGCTGGAATCGCATGACGGGTGAGCCGGGGCCATCGGGGCGGGGCGGCGACCCCGAGGCGTATCCACCCGAATACCGGAGCGGATTCGGCCAGTCCGGTGTCGACGCCCTCGAAGCGTTCGTCGAAGCCGGCGGTACGCTGGTCACGTTCGCCGAGGCGGGGTCGCTCCCCATCGAGAAGTTCGACCTGCCGGTGCGGAACGCCCTGGAGGGGCTGTCGTCCCTGGAGTTCTGGTCGCCGGGGTCCACGCTCCACGCCAAGGTGCACAACGACCATCCCCTCGCGTACGGCATGCCCGAGGAGGCCCTGGCCACCTTCCTGGCCAACAATCAGGTGTACGAGGTCGTGCCCGGCCGGAAGAACCACACCGTCACCCGGATCGTCGAGTTCGGTGAGCGGGATCTACTCCAGAGCGGATGGCTCCTGGGCGAGGACCGGATCGCGGGCAAGGCCACCGTCGTGTCCGTCGATCACGGAGAGGGACAGGTCGTCTTGATCGGCTTTCGGGCTCAGCATCGGGCGCAGACCCACGGCACGTTCAAGCTCGTCTTCAACGCGCTCGTCACCGGTCACGCCACCACGGACGCCGTGGCGGTCGACGGTGGAGGGAGCTGACTACCGCGGCGGGGGTGGACGGATAGCGTGGTCGGGCCGCGGTAAACCCGTAGACGCACGCCCCAACAATAGAGGCCCCAGCCCCGTCCAAGGGTATGTGGCGCTCGGTGTCTCGGAGCGCCGCTCCACCCCCACGGAGGGCTGCAGTGAGATGAGCCTGATCTACCTGGCCGCGTACCTGTCCGTGCTCCAGGGTCCCGGGCCGGCTCCACCGTCCCACTTCCCCACCCTCGCCCTTTCCCCCGTCGGCTACGAGCTCGACCTGGCCATCGACTACGAGCGGGGCACGGTGGGTGGCGATGTACGACTGACGGTGAGGAACGTCTCGGCCACGGAGGTCCGGGATCTTCCACTGGTGCTTCACCGACTCATGCGCATCGAGGATGTCCAGGGAGAGGACGGCGGAGGTCTTTCATTCGACCAGGACGTGGTCCGTTGGCGCGAGCTGGACAAGCGCCAGGTGACGGCCGCGCGCATCTCGCTCCGCACGCCGCTCGGGCCCGGCGACGAGGTCAGCGTCCACCTGCGCTACGGCGGCTACCTCACCCCGTACAGCGAGATCGGCTGGCTGTACGTCAGGGACCGCGTGGACCGGGACTTCACCATTATCCGCCCTGACGCGTTGGCCTATCCGGTGGTGGGATACCCGTCGTGGGAGGCGAACCGGGCCGCGGGACCGCAGAGCTTCGCGTACCTCGCGCGGATCACGGTTCCTGCCGACCGCTTCGTGGCCAACGGCGGACGGCTTCTCGGGCTGGCACCTGGGCCCGACGGGCACGTCACCTTCACCTACGAGAACATCGAGCCGGCTTGGCGCATGGACTTCGCCGTAGCCGAGTACGGCGTGCTCGAAGGGGACATCGTCACGGTCTACTATCTACCGGGAGATTCCGCCGGCGCGTCGGGGGTGATGGCCGCGGCCGAGCGTTCGCTGCGCCGCTACACCGAGTGGTTCGGACCTCTCACCGGCGCGTCACGCTTCTCGGTGATCGAGATTCCCGACGGGTGGGGCTCCCAGGCCGATGTGACCAGCATTCTCCAGACCGCGGCCGCCTTCAACGACCCTAGCCGGTATGGAGAGGTCTATCACGAGACCGCCCACCTCTGGCATGTGACCGGCAAGGCGCCATCGCCACGTTGGGAAGAAGGCCTGGCCACCTACCTTCAACTCGTCATGACGGAGGAGCTGGATGGTCGGAACATGTTGGCCGATCGGATCGCGGGATACGAGACGCGGTATAGACAGGCCGCTCGGGCTGGCGACGCGGTGGCGCGCGTGCCGATGGCCCGGTACGGAGAGGAGGGCATCACCGGTCATGCCTACCGCGTCGGCGCCCTCATGTTCTTTGCCCTCCACCGGATCGTCGGCGACGCCGCGTTCGGAGAGATCGTCGGTGGGTACTACCGGACCCATGCCGATGGAGTGGGCACCTCGGCGGGGTTTGCCGCCTTCGCCGACGGGCGCACACCCGCGGACCTGCAGCCGTTCTTCGCACATTGGCTGTTCACGACCGAGTGGATCGACGCACTGTCGCGAGGGGAGTCGGTGTACGACTTCGTTTCGTCGTACGGACGGGCGGCCGATCCCGGCCGGTCTCGATAGACGGACGGCCAGCGCGTAGCATCACCACAATAGCGTCAGCGTGAGTGAGCGGCGCTCCGGACCTCGCTGCCGCGGTTCGGATCGTCTCTCGGGAAGCTTCTCCGGCGTTGGAGGTGTTCGGTGGAGGAAGGACTGCGCGAGGCCTGGCGGACCAACCACCGCATCAATCTGCTCCTGCTCGAGAACATCAGCGAGGCAGGCCTGCTCAGCTCGCTCTCCACGCGGGGCGGGCGAGACGTGGCCCGTCAATTCGCCCACATGCACAACGTCCGTGTCTGGGCGTTGGAGAACCGTCGCTCCAGGGACCTCGCCGAGGGCCTGGTCAAGTTCCCGACCAAGGTGACGCCCTCGCGAGTCGAGTTGACGGAAGCGCTCACGGCCTCCGCTGAGGCCATCGAACAGTTCCTCGTGGACGTCTCGAGCGGCGCATCCAACCGGCGGGGATTCAAGAAGGGCGTACTCGCGCACCTGTCGTATTTCATTGCCCACGAGAGCCATCACCGGGGCAGCATCCTGCTGACGTTGAAGCAGTGCGGTCACGCGGTGGACAAGACGACGGCGTACGCGATCTGGGACTGGGACAGACGATGAGCCGTCGCCTCGGCCCGCGCGGCTCGAGCCCGGGTCATCCGTCGCCCGCGGCTCGAGCCAGGATCATGCGTCGTCGGCAGTCCGGCCCCGGATCATCCGTCGTCCGCGGTCCGGTGCGCCCCCACCGGTGTGCCGTTCGGGGTCGCCGCGAGCTCGGACAGCTCGGGTAGAGCTTCACTGCCGTTGCCCGTACGGTAGAGCCGGTCGGCACCGATGAGGTAGCCGAACTCGTCTCGGAACGTCTCCACTGAGACCCCGGCCGTCGCCGCGAACTTCGCCAGCTCGTGGGGATCCTCGAAGTCGTCCTTCACCAGCCTCCGCATGTACGCACGGGCGATCTTGAACCACTCCGACGTGACGTCCACCATCCGGACCTTCGTGCGCTTGGTCTCCGGATCGAAGATGTCGTTGAAATACAGGGGAACGAAGTGGCCGTTCTGGATCGAGACCATGGCGGCGTTGCCCCCCTTCAGCAGGAACGAGGCGGCGCAGTAGCCGAGGTCCCTGGTGTACTCGAGGTCGAACGGGATGGGGTCCGCGCAGCGGAGCTCATAGCCGATGTTCTTGGCGATGATCGTGGCCTTGAGTCCGAAGTCCGCGAGACGCTCCTGAACGCGCAGCTTGACGATCTCTCCGAAGGAGACCTCGGCCAGGCGCAGGTTCCCATGGGCGTCACGCTCTGCGCTCTCCAGGATTGCCAGGTCCTTGGGGTTCAGCCGCTCGAGGAGCCCCTCCGCCAGGATGGCCACGCCGTCCCTCCGGCCCCGGCTGAGGCGCTTGATGATAGCCCCGACGAGGATGTCGACGATGTGGGACAGGTCGATGACACCTTCCGGGAACTCCTCGGGAATGAGGCTCAAGGTCGCGCCGGAGGCCTTGCCGATCCCCATGGCCAGGTGGCCGGCCTTGCGGCCCATGGACACGACCAGGTACCAGCGCGACGTCGTCCTGGCGTCGACCATCAGGTTTTCGACCAGGGACACGCCCAGGTGTCGCGCGGTGTTGAAGCCGAACGTGGGTATGCCGTGAGGTAGCGCAAGATCGTTGTCAATCGTCTTCGGCACGTGGACGACGTGGATGCGCCCCGCGGCCTTCTCTTCCAGCTTCATCGCGCTGTACGCCGTGTCGTCGCCGCCGATGGTAATCAGCTTGTCGACGTTCAGCCGCAGGAGCGACGTCACCGCGTTTTCCAGGTGCGCGGGCCGCTTCGTCGGGTTGTCCCGAGCGATGCCGATGTAGGAGCCTCCCCGGAAATGGATGCGGCTCACCGCCTGGGGCGTGAGCGAATCCGCGTGGGAGATGTCTCCCTGCATGATCCACGAGAACCCGTCGTGAATGCCCACGACGTCGACGCCCTGATCGTAGGCCCTGAGGGTTGCGGCGCTGATCACGCTGTTGATCCCGGGGGCGGGGCCACCGCCCACGAGAATGGCCAGCTTCTTTTGCTTGCTCACGGTCGTCCTTCGACTCGATGCAGTCAGTTCGGGCAACGCCGCGCGGATGTGCCGGCGCCTGCCGGTCCGGAGAATCTAAACGATCGGCGCTCATGAACCGAGTCGACGCCCCACCGGCACCGGTTCCCGAGGTCCGGGGGTCATCCGGCGAGTGCGCCCTGGTGAGGCGGTACGGGGCCGTCGCCCCGGGGTCCGCCGGCTCGCCCGCCCATTGCTTGTCCCGGCGACCTCGGGCTACTCTCGAGTGTCGGCTGACCCGCCGAAAACTCCTCGTTTCCGCCAGCCATGCCTCATCCCCGAATCGTGCGGGACCCCATCTGGAACACGATCCGGGTCGATCCCACCGCAGTCCGCATCATGGATACGGCGGCCTTCCAGCGGCTCCGTTACATCCGGCAGCTCGGACTGGCGCACCTCGTGTACCCTGGCGCGACGCACACACGCTTCGACCACGCCCTCGGCGTCTACCACCTCGCCACCAGGGCCATGGATGTTCTCCGAGATCGTGGCCCCAAGGGTCCGGAAGCGTGGGAGGCAGCCGAGCTGGTGCCCTATGCGGCGCTCCTCCACGACATCGGGCATTATGCGTTCTCCCACGCGGTGGAGGAGCTCGAGTCGGACGTGATCCCAGGCGATCACGAGGCGGTGAGCAAGCGCTTCTTCGACTCACCCGAGCTCCGAGAGGCCCTGGCGTCCCTCGGGCCCGACGCCGCCGACTCCATCTACGCACTGATCAGGGGGGTGAGCGAGGTGCCGCTGCGCGGTCTCGTGAGCGGAAGCCTCGATCTGGACAAGATGGAGTACCTCCGTCGCGACGCCCACTTCTGCGGCGTACCCTACGGCGAGGTCGACGTTGACAGGCTGCTCCAGGGTCTCGTGCTCCTACGGGATCCCGGTTCTCGCACGTGGGAGGTAGGTCTGCACGAGAAGGCTGCGAGCACCCTCGAGTCCCTCCTCTTCGCCAAGTACCAGATGTTCAGAAACGTCTATTGGCACCACGCCGTCCGCGCCGCGACCGTGCTGTACAAGCGCATCGTGGAGGAGTCAGTGGGCTCGGGTCTGGTCAGCCCAGATGAGCTGGTGGGTCCGACCGACGAGCAGCTCCTGTACGAGATCGCTCGCCGAGCGGAGAGCGAGGACGGCGCGGTGGCGGAGAGACTCGCCACACGGTGGATCCCGGCGCTCCGTCACCGCCGTCTTCCGAAGCGCGCCCTGGAGCTCACTGCGGCAGACCTCTCCGGGGTCGGAACGGCCCCGTGGGTGGGGACCGAATCGCCCGAAAAGCGTGCGCTGGAGGATCGCCTGGCGACGGAGCTCGGGCTCGAGCCGGGCGAGGTGGTAATCGACTTCCCGGTGAAGCAGGCCATGTTCGCGCTAGACGCCTTGATCCTCCGAAGGAGCGGAGCGGTGGAGCGGCTTCGGGAGGGTGGGCTGCCCGGGGTCCTCGACCTGCCGAGGGTGGCGCGAGAGCTGTACCGAGCCGCCCGGGTGCTGCGCGTCTTCTCGTTCGAGCGCCGGGCTCTGGAGAGGGACCGCGTGCTGGAAGCGATCTCGGTCTAGCGCGACGGGGCGGAGTCTACTCTCGACCGTCGGGCAGAAGGCGCAGCAAGGTGACGGTGATGTTGTCGGTGCCCCCCCGCTCATTGGCCAGGCTCACCAGGCTGCTCAGGATCCGGTCGAGGGACGCCCGCTCGTCGGCAAGGAGTCGGTCCTCGATCTCACCGTCGGAGATCATACCCACCAGCCCGTCCGTACAGAGGAGAAAGAGGTCTCCCGGCTGTCCCCGCCCGCTGACGATCTCGGGCTCCACCGGTCGGCCGATTCCGAGGGCTCGCGACAGGATGTGCCGCAAGGGGTGCCCGACTCCCATCTCCTCGCTCAACTCGCCCTTGTCCACCATCTCCTGAACCCACGTGTGGTCACGGGTCAGCTGACGGAGGCGGCGGTGCGAGAAGACGTAGGCGCGACTGTCGCCGACGTGGGCCAGGGCGAACTCGCCGGTCGACGGCGAAACCTTCAGAGCCGTCAGCGTAGTCCCCATTCCGGCTCTCTGGGGATCGGCGTCGGCTTCGGCCAGGATCCGCTCATTGGCGCGGAGGACCGCCTCGGCCATTCGCTCGCCCGCCGCTTCGGCTAATCGTTCGGGGTCCGTGGGTCGATCTTGAACTGTGGGAGGCTCCCGTAACGCCGAAGTGAGTTCTTCCACCGCCAGTGCGCTGGCAACATCACCAGCCGGATGACCACCCATTCCATCTGCCACCGCGACGAGGCCCAGCGAGGGCTCTACTGCGAAGGCGTCTTCGTTTCGACTACGAATGCGGCCGATGTCACTGACTCCGGCTGCCTGCAAGAGTCGTGGCACGGTAGTCCCGGATGGAGGAATCGTCACAGTGGCTCAAACGTAGGGACTCGTCGTCCGGCACCGCAAACCTCGTGTCTGCGGGCCGGCAGGCGAACGGTGTACGGGACGCAAAAGCGCCCGTCGCGATCGGCGGAGCGGTCTCCTACAAAGATAAGCGGTAACCGCTCCGGAATCTGGACATCAGGGGGGATGGGCCCAGGAACTCACGGAGGCCTGAGGGGTCAAAAAACCGACTCGCGCCACGTGCGCGAGCGCTGTCCCACCAACGGTTCCCCGAGTCGGGAACCCCGGCGGCCGTCGAGGGTCTTAGGGCCGCGGAAGATATGGACAACAGGTCTCGACGCTGATACCTTAAACGGCTGTGGATCCTTCACGGTGCGTCAGGGTATGGAGCTTTCTGTGAACGGGCCGAACATAGAGAGTGCCCGCGACACGCTGCTTTTCATGCGCGGCGTGGAGTCCGGTCGACGCCGCGGGGCGTTGAACGGGCGCGATTTGGATTCTAGGAGAGAGGCCCTTCGAGGCGCTCCTCAGGAGATAAGACAATGGCTGGAGTGACGACAAAGGGACGCCGGGGGCGGAAGCGCCGCGAGAACCCGCTGCTCGGATTCGACGCGGGTATCGAGGAAAAGACCGCACTGGACCAGTACCTCCGCGACGTGAGCCGTCACGAGCTGATCACGCCGGAGCAGGAGAAGGAGCTGGGAGCTCTCGCTCAGAAGGGTGACGAGGCGGCCGTACAAGCCCTCGCTCGGGCCAACCTGCGCTTCGTAATCAGCGTAGCGAAGAAGTACCAGAACCGCGGCCTCTCCCTCACGGATCTGATCCAGGAGGGAAACGTCGGTCTTGTCACCGCTGCGCGGAAGTTCGATCCGGAGCAGGGCGTCAAGTTCATCTCCTACGCGGTCTGGTGGATCCGACAGGCGATCCTGGCTTCGCTGGCCAACCACGGCCGTGCCGTGCGGGTCCCGCTGAATCGGGCGTCCGACCTTGCGCGCATCTTTCGCGAGAAGGAGCGCCTGAAGCAGGAGCTGGGACGTGAGCCCGCGACCGAGGAGCTGGCGAGGGCCACGGACCTGACGCCCGAGCTGGTGGAGTCCCTGCAGACCCTGAATGCGGCCGAGATTCGGCTGGACGCGCCCATCGGAGACAGCGAGGACTCGCAGCTCGTAGAGCGGTTCGTGATGGAGGAAGCCGCCGAGCCGGAGGTCGAGGTCGAGGGTCGACTCCTCGCCGAGGCCGTGCGCAGCGCGCTCACGACGCTCGAGGCCCGGGACGCGAAGGTCCTGCGTCTGTACTTCGGCCTCGAAGGCGAGCGGGAGCACACGCTCGAGGAGATCGGCAACATGCTTGGCGTGACGCGGGAGCGGATCCGCCAGCTGCGCGACCGAGCGCTTCGGCGACTCAGGGAAGGCGAGCGGGGCTCCGCGTTGGAGTCGTTCGCCGCGTGAGCCAAGCCCGGCCATGAGCCGCGCCGAGCCCCGTCCTTCGGATGCCCAGGGTCCTGGGCATCACGAGGGACGGGGCTCACTCTTGCCCCTCGACGGCGTGGGCACCGTGTCCCGGGTCCGGGGCGGCCGCTACGAAGTGACGCTGAGCGGGGGCGTCTCCATCGACGCCTCCATACGCGGACGCCTGAAGAGGCAGAAGCGCACCGGCGACCGGGTCGTCATCGGCGACCGGGTGCGGGTCGCGGTGTCGCCTGACGGGAGTGGCACCATCGAAGAGGTGTTGCCGCGCAGCACGGAGCTCGTGCGTCGTGGCCCGGGCGGGCGTCGCCCCAAGATCCTGGCGGCCAACCTGGACCGCCTGGTCGGCGTAGTGGCGGCCAGGAGCCCCGACGTCACGCCGGAGCTCGTGGACCGGCTTCTCGTCGTGGGCGAGTCCGGTGGACTCCCCTGTACGCTGGTCATCAACAAGGTCGACCTGCCCGGCGCACCCGAGGTCGCCGCGCCCCTGGTTCGGCTCTACGGCCGAATCGGCTACCGGGTGATCTGCACGTCGGTCGAAGCCGGGATCGGGCTCGATGAGCTCGCTGAAGTGCTCTGCTCCGGCTCATCCGCTCTGGTGGGCCCGAGCGGTGTGGGCAAATCCAGCCTGCTGAACGCCCTGGAGCCCGGGCTCGAGCTGCGGGTCGGGGACGTGAGCTGGAAGACCCGCCGCGGCCGCCACACCACGGTCAGCTCGAGGTTGATCGACCTGGAGTGCGGAGGGCGCGTCGCCGACACGCCGGGCATCGGAGACGTGGGCGTCTGGGGCGTGGAGCCCACCGAGCTTGATCAGTTCTTCCCGGACCTGAGATCGCTGGCAGAGCGATGCCGTTTTCGGGGCTGCAGTCACGTGCGCGAGCCGGAGTGTGCCGTTCGCGGCGCGGTGGCGAGGGGAGAGATCGACGAAGGGCGATATCGGAGCTACTGCGCCCTTCGGGAGGAGGCTGGATAGCCCGTCCTGGCAGACTTCTCAGGCCGGGTCGAGGGGCGTGACGCGAGGGCTGCCCGTCGTCGGGTCCGCTTCCACCACCACCGGCCACCGGTAGACGGTTTCCAGGACCTCGGCCCGAAGTACCTGCTCAGGCGTGCCTTCGGCCGCCACGCGCCCCTCGTCCAGCAGCAGCATCCGCCCCGAATAGCGAGCCGCCAGGTTCAGGTGGTGGGTGATGAACAACACCGTTGTCCCTCGTTCTGCCAATCCACGCATCAAGCCCAGGATCGTCATCTCATGGCGCACGTCCAAGCTGGCGGTGGGCTCGTCGAGGATCAGGGCTCTGGGCGCCTGCGCGAGAGCGCGGGCGATCCGGACGCGCTGGAGCTCGCCTCCCGACAGCGTGTGTACGGAGCGTTCGGCGAGCTGGCCGACGTCGCACCGCTCCATGGCGGCGGCTACGGCGTCGCGATCCTCCCGGCCCTCGGCCCGGAGGGGTCCGAGGTGGGGGTAGCGCCCCATGGCCACGAGCTCGCGGACCGTCAGCGGAAAGGCGAAAGTCTCGGTCTGAGGCACCGCGCCGACCTCCCGGGCAAGGGCACGACGGTCCCAGCTGCGGCTGTCACGCGGTCCCACACGCGCACTCCCGCGCTCCGGGACCACCAGCCCCAGCAAAGCGCGCATGAGGGTGGACTTGCCCGAGCCGTTGGGGCCCAAGACGGCGTAGAGGTCACCCTCGGGTGCCGTCATGCTCACGCCGTTCAGCGCCGGACGGGTCGATCCACCATACCGGACAACCAGGTCCTGGGCCGAGAACGTCACGTCGCCGCGCCCGTCATCCCGACACGCTCCGACGGAGCAGAACCAGGAACAGCGGCACGCCCACGAGCGCGGTGACCACGCCGATGGGCACCTCCGACGGTCGCAGCGCCGTCCGGGCCGCCACGTCGGCGAAGGTCAGGAAGGCTGCGCCGGCGAGGAATGAGAGCGGTAGCAAGGCGCGATGGTCCGAACCGACGACCAGGCGCACGGCGTGGGGTACGATGAGGCCCACGAAGCCGATGACTCCGGCGACCGCGACGCCGGCGGCGGTGAGAAGGGAAGCCACGCCGTAGGCCACGCGCTTCACGGTCTCTACGTCGGTGCCCAGGTAGCTGGCGGTCTCTTCACCGATCGCCATCAGATTCAGGGGGCGCGCCAAGGCCATCAACAGCAGCGCCGCGGGCACGGTGTAGGCGGCTGCCATCGTGACCGAGCGCCAGTCCGCTCCCGAGAGGCTACCCATCATCCAAAGGATCGCGCTCCGTACGGTGCGTGCGTCCGAGACCGACAGCACGAAGGCGATACAGGCCGTGAAGAAGGCCCCCACCACCACGCCAGCCAGGAGCAGAATGCGCACGTCCAGGCTCCGGTCGGCGGCCGCGGCCACCCGGAAGACGAGCACGATGGCCAGGAGGGCTCCACCGAAGGCAGCCAGGGGCAGGGCCCACGAACCGGCCGCCGCCAGCCCGGCGGCCAGCACCACTACCGCACCCAGGGCGGCGCCGCCCGAAATGCCGAGGATGTACGGCTCGGCCAGCGGGTTTCGCAGCAACGCCTGGAAGACCGCGCCCGCCAGGGCCAGGCCCCCTCCCACGAGCAGGCCGAGGAGGGCCCGTGGCAGCCGCAGATCCCGGACGATCGTCTGGTTCACCTCGGGTCCACGCCCGAACAAGCCGTCGAGCGACTCGGCTGCGGTGAGGCTGACCGCGCCCCACCGAACGCTGGCAAGCACGGCGGCCAGCGCCAGCAGCACGAGCAGCAACGCCGTCACGGCGCGCCTCACCGGAGCGCGCCCGGATGGAGGACCCTCGCGATTTCCAGGGCTGCCTGGCCCAGGCGGGGGCCGGGGAGCTGTGAGGAGGGCGGGACCTCCACCACCCTGGCCCCTGGCGGCAGTCCCCCCGGCCGGGCGCCAACGGGGGTGAGGACCACGTCTACCGGCCGTGCCACGAGCTCCTCGGGGCTCACCGGCGCGTACGGCCGGGAGAGGTCGTCAAACACGTTGTGGCCCCCGGCCGTGGCAATGAGCTCATCGATGAAGGTGCCGGGCCCGGCCGCCCAGGGGGGGGTGCCGTCCAGGAGAAAAGCCACCGCGGGAGGTGGTCGGCCCTGCACGGCCTGCCGGACGCGCGCCAGGATCGCGTCGATGGAGGCGAGAATCGAGTCCGCCTGCGATGTTCGATGCGTGATCCGACCCAGGTCCGACAGCATGCTCCGCACGTCCGCGATCCGCTCCGGCCGCACCGCCAGGTGGCGGATGCCCAGCTCGTCGAGCCGAGCGGGGGTCCGCACGTCTGTCTCCGCGGCGAAGTGGATCACCAGGTCGGGGTCCAACGACACGATCGCCTCGAGGGTGGGATCGAGCCCGCCGCCGACGGACGGCAGCCGCGTCAGCACGGCGGCGGTGTCGAAGTCCGTGCGGCCCACCAGACGGTCCGACGCTCCCAGGGCGACCAGCGCCTCCGTGGCAGACGGTACCAGCGAAAGCACGCGGTGGGGAGGTGTGTGGAAGACGAGGGTGCGCCCCACCGCGTCGATGACCGAAACGGCGGAGGCGTCCCCCGGTTCCTGGACGGGAGGCGGCGCCTCTGGCGCGTCCCCTCCGCACGCTACCGTCGAGGCGACGCAGACGAGGAGCCGGAAGGCGGGTGCGGCCCGGTCAGCCGGCCGGCGGGGCCTGCAGCTCCGGCGCGCCACAAGGATCCTCGAAGAACCGCTCCCAGCGACCGGCGGTCCGGCTCAAGGCGGCGTGCCATCGCTCGCGGGCCCCGAGGACTTCCAGCAGGATCTCCGGTGAGCCGTCCCCGTTCCAGTCCATGTGCGCGAAGTAGCGCGCGGCTCCCTTCCCCTCCTCACTGACGAGGCGGTACCAGTAGTACGAAGAGCGATACCCCTCGCCTGCATCCTCTGCCAGGTAGAAGAAAGCGTAGGAGGCCGGCGTGGCCTCGGCGACGGCCATCTGGTCCTCGTACAGGTAGGTGCCGGCGATCACGGGGGGTGCGTCGGGACTCACGGGAAAGACCTGTACGTCCCCCCGGGCCCTGCCCATGGAGGGCGGCCAGCGAGCTCCTACGTCCATGATCACCGTGCCGGCAACGTTGGCGGCGGTGACCCGTAGCGCTTGGTCCACGACCGTCGCGGAGTAGTCGCCGTGGGTGAACAGCTCGCCATGAGTCGCATCGAGGGCCAGGAATCGGGTGGCCGACGCGGCGGACGGAACGACCTCGACCACTCCCGAGGCGGCTGGCGGCCGGGTGCACGCGCTTTCGTCCACCCAGGTGGAGTCGCCGAGAAGGAAGCGACCCACCCGTGCGCCCTGGGCGAACAGCGTGAACTCCCTTCCCCTCTCCATGCGCTCCTGGACGAAGTAGTCGCGGAAGCGCGCATCCTCCCTCTCGGATGTCAGCGGGACGAGCGAGTCACCGGAGATTTCGCCCACGGGAGAGATCCTCGCGCGGCTGCCCGATCGGTCGACCCGGAACAGCACCGGTTCCGCTGGCAGCTCCGGTGGAGGCACGTCGGCCGCCGCCGTATCGGTCGCGGCAACCTCTGTCACCGGAGGGGGATCCAGACGTATGTCGATGCCGCCGAAGGATACGTTGTCGCATCCTGAGGTGACGGCTAGAATCACGAACGTCGAGAGCCAGGGGCGGGCGGTTCCATTCACCGGAGGTTGCTTCGCTTCCAGGTCCTGCGGGTCGAGGCGTCGTGGGTGCACGGAGAAGCGCTCAAAGCTACCTCCAGCGAGGGACGATGGCAAAGCTCGACAGGGGCCCCTACCCGTCCGCTGGTCGCATGAAGCTCGTATGGGTGCCGTCGTTCATCGCGGGGGCGGTGGCGGCGACCGCTGCCGAGCTGGCTGCTGGGCTCCTGCTCTACTCGGCCCTCGGTTTCCTCCGGGCGTTGACGGTCGTGCTGGCCGTGGAGATGGGTGCGTTCGGGCTGGGCCTGTGGTCCGGGCCTGCCGGTCGCGCCGGTGGCGAGGAGCGGACCCGCCGCGCCTGGTTGTTCTGCCTGGTCGCCTACTCCGCGGCAGCGGCGCTGTCGGCCGCCTGGCGGCTGCTCGGCGACGTCGGGGCCAACGCGCTCACGCAGGGTCTGGGGCTAGCCTTGCTCGGTGCTCTTCCCATGTTCGCCGTAGCGGCACTCCTGGGCTCGCTCGGCAGCGGGCCGAACGGACGCAGCGTAGGGCCATCGGCGGCTCTGGGAGCCTCGGCCGGGCTACTCGTCACCGGCTTCGTCCTGATCCCCCGCCTGGAGCCGTCCTCGATTCTCCTCGTGTGCGTCATCGCCCTCTCTGGTGGGGCTCTGCTCGACGGTTGGATTCACCCTGGCGTCGCCGGCGTCGAGCCGCCACCGGGCACGGTCGATGACGCGGCGCCAGGCGCCGCTCCCATCGATGCCGACGGAGCCTCGGACGCACGTCTTGATCAACCGGCTCCGGCGCGTCCGCCCGGCGACCAGCTCGTAGAACCGAGCAGCGCTCCATGATCGTCGCACATCTCTCCGACCTCCACCTGGGATACCGGGCGTACGACCGTCAGGAGCAGGGGCGCAACGTGCGGGAGCTCGACGTGGAGCGGGCCTTCGGGCGGGCGCTGGAGGCGGTAGTCGCCCTGGAGCCTGGACTGGTGGTGATATCGGGCGATGTGTTCGACCGCCCCGATCCCTCGTCTACGGCTGTGGTCGCCCTCGCGCGCGGCCTGGAGGTGCTCCGGGAGTCCTTGCCCGAGACGCCGGTGGTCATGGTCGCGGGCTCGAGCGACACGCCGCTCCGGGGAGGGGGGCCAGGAGCCCTGGCCGCGTTCGACACCATCCCCGGTGTGGAGGCTGCCTTCGGCGACATGCGGGCGCTCAAGTTCCGAGACGGCGAGCTGCACGTCCTCTTGGTGCCCCACCGGGCGTTGATGCGTCGACCCCCACCCCTGTTGGAGCCGGACGCCTCGGCTCGATGGAATGTGCTGGCGGTGCGAGCCCAGGTGGGCGGTGGGGACGCCGGCCCGGAAGCGCATCGCGGCGGTGGTGGGCAGGGGCGGCCTGCAGGCGCCGGCGTGCCGCTGGGAAGAGGTGATTGGGACTACGTCGCGCTGGGGCACGAGCACGGGCACCGGGTCGTGGCGCCGGCCATGGCGTACGCCGGCTCGCTGGAACGCATCGGCCCCGATCCGTGGCGCGAGGCCGCCGAGGAGAAGGGTTTCGTGAGTGCCGACCTACCCACGGGGAGCGTCCGCTTCCACCCCGTCGGAGGTCGCCCCGTCGTCGAGTTGGCCGGTATCCGTGTCCGCCCGGGCGACCCCGCGCACGTCGGGCGCAGGGTCCGGGAGGTCGTGAGCGAGACGCCGGGCGGCATCGACGGCAAGATCGTCCGCATGCGGATCCAGGGGCTCCCTGGCGGTGCCCCCCCGAACCTGGACGACGAGCTGCTGGAGTCACTCGGGTCTCGGGCCCTTCACCTATCCGTGAGAGTGGACTGGCCGTCGTCGGCGCAGGACCTCCCCTCGTTGGAGTCGCGGATGGCGTCGATGGCCGACGATGGGGCGCCGAGCCCCCTCGCAGACGTCTTCGACCTGTTGACCGAGGGCGAGGGAGAACCGGTCGCGTGAGAATCGACCGCGTGTCCGGCAGGCTCGGCCTCGCCCGCACTCCTACGGAGTTGGAGCCGGGCGACGGGCTGGTCGCGCTGGTCGGGGACGGACGCGCCCTCGAGGCGGCGCAGGCGTTGGTCATGAGCGCTGTGGTAGGTGCCAGCGGCCACCGAAGGGGGCTGGTCAGGGACGCACGGGTTCGCGTCGAGATCCCGTCGGCCGGAGAGGCCGTGGAGTTGGACCCAGGCGGCGGCGCCGAGTCGAGAGCTCGCCGCCGCCGCCTCCGGCAGCTCGTCGGCATGGACCTCGGCGGGTTGGCGCTTCTCTGGGCGGGTGGAGCCGACCGGGACGTGGGCCTCACCGTGGCCGCTGGCGCCCGGCTGCTGGCCCGGCGGTCAGGCCTCGCGCGTCTCGAGCGCGGACTGCTGGCCCTGCTGGAGGTGCCGGCGGTAGAGCAGGCTCTGGCGGGCGTCGAGACCGGTCCGACGGCCCACCTCGGTGAGGAGTCGACCGGCACCCAGGCCGTTCAACTGGCGAGGGTGGAGCGCGAGATCCGGGTCCTGCGCGCCGATGCGGCGGAGCTTCAGGGCGACCTGGACGAGGCCACCATGGAGTGGCTGCGTGAGCGCCAGGACGCCGAGACGACGTTGATGGCCTACCGTGACCGGGCCCGCGAGCTTCAGGCTCGCCTGAGGCAGATGGAGACCGGCGGTCCCGACACGGCCTGCCTGACCTGCGGGCGTCAGCTGGAGGAGCGCTTCGACGCGGTCTCGACGGAGCTCCGGGAGGAATGGGAGTCCGTCGTGCAGGACGGGCAGTGGTGGAAGCGCCGCCGGGAGCAGCTGGAGTTGAAGCCCGAGCGGGTGCGGGAGCTGGAGGGCCAGGCACATCGCTTCCACGCAGCGACCGAGGAGGCCGCCCAGCGAGCGGAGCACCTACGCACGGCCCTCGGCGCTTCGACCTCGAGACGGACGGCTTCGGACGCAGGAGGCCAGGAGCCGGAACCCCCGCCACAGGAGCTGGTGCGGGCAGCGCGCGAGATCACCGACCCTGTCGCAGCCGCGCTGGCGCTCACCGACCTGGCCAGGGAGCTCATCGACGGTGCTCGCACTCGCCTGCTGTCCGAGACCGGGAAGGTCCTGAACCGTCTGAGTGGAGGGCGCGTCGTTGGCCTGGAGGTACCGGAGGGCGCCGGTGGCTCCCTGGTGCCCCGGCCCCTGGCCGGGGCCCCGGGACGGGAGGACGTCGCCGCCGCTCGAGTCTCCGCACATCTCGCGCTGGCTCGCCTGTTGCGGGCCGGCCGGCCGCCCATCTCGTCGCTCCTTGTGGGGGAGCCTTTCGCGGCCATGGAGGAGGAGGACCAGATCCGCGGCGTGGCGATTCTGCGGCGGCTGGCGGACAGCTATCCGCAGATTCTGGTCCTCCCGGCCGCAGGCGTGGTCGATACGATGGCCGAGGCGTTCGATGCGGTGTGGGAATTCCGACCAGCGCCGGAGGCGGGATTCCCCGCGCTCCGTCCCTTGCCCGTGGGGGTGGGGACTGTGGACGTGGGGCAGGTCTGAGAAGGCTCGACCGGGCTCCCTACAGGAACGAGAGTCCAGCCTCGGCGCGCGGTCAGTTCCCCAGCTCGGCCCACGCGTCACCCCGCTCCCGACTCGCCTCCATCCGCTCGTCCTGTCCCATCTGCAGCGCTCCTTGCGCCACGGAGTAGTACGACCAGGCGTAGTAGTTGGGGATGCCGAGGGTGGAGCGATCCGGCCAGACGTCCCACTCGTCGGGGATGCCGCCCCGGTGGACGTACACTTCATCGAGCAGGCGCGCGGTCCGGTCCACGTCGATCCACGGCCCGGTCACGTTGGCCAACGGAGACGGCGTGGTTCGAACCACACCGTCGGGCAGACTTTCCGGGTCGAGGGGCCCATCGTTCAGTCGGAACGCCAGACCCTGACGGACGAGGTGGTTGGCCACCCCCAGCGTCTCGGCCGCGTTGCCGCTGGTAGCGAAGTAGATCGGCCTCTCACCGATCGCCGTCGCGATGGCCAGCAGCGCGAACTGGTGCCAGGGAAGCAGGAGCTGGCCAGCTCGCAGTGTGGCCGTGAGGTTGCCGAGCACGACCGTGCGCTCGCTGTCGAGCCGGCTCACCGTGCCTGCCACCTGTTCAATGGTGTTGTCGTCCAGATTGAAGACGGGCCCGGTCGGGCGCATGATGGGCGACGACAGCACGAGAGGCACCTTCCCGGCCGCCTGCGCCTCGCCAGGGTCGGCGGTGTATGCGGCGTCGGTGTTGTCCGCCGTGTAGGGCCGCTGGCAGATGATGCGTGTGGGGTCGTGCGCGGGATCCTCGCCCGCGGCACAGGGAGCAGTGAGGTCCCGGACCTGCTTCACATACCAATCGGTGTTCAGATACGAGGTGACCAGGACGGTCACGTCCCTGCGGATTCCTTCCACCTCCTGCAGGTACCAGAGAGGGAACGTGTCGTTGTCGCCGTTCGTGAACAGGACGGCGTACGGCTCCACGCTCATGAGCAGGTTGTAGGCCCAGTCCCGAGTAGCATAGTCCCCGGCGCGGCTGGCGTGGGGCCAGTTGAGGACCAACGGGATGAAGGCCAGCGTCAGCACGGGCGAGGCGGCGACGAGTCCTCCCCGGAGTCGCTTGCCGAGCTCCAGCCATATGGCTGCGACGCCCACACCGGCCCAGAGACCCCAGACCGAAAAGCTGACGATGAAGAAGTAGTCCCGTTCCCGAACCTCGTGAAGGCTCCGGTCGTCGACAGGAGCCCGAAGCGAGAAGCCATACTTGAAGTTCAGGTACCAGATGAGGGCGACGGACAGCGTGGCGAACAGGGCAAGGACGTACAGCCAGCTCTTCCGGTCCCGCTTGCGATGCTCGAGGCAGCCAATGATCCCCAGTACCGCGAACAGGAAGGTGAACGGCAGCCGCAGAAACGAGAACGCGGTGCGGTCGGGCTCCAACGAGCGCGCCCACTGCCAGTCGAAGTACTGCACGTAGTTCGCGATCTGCGAGGCCAGGTCCGCCTGTCGGGGCACCAGCGGAGGCTTGTCGTACTGCTGGCGCGTGAGGGCGTCGTTGAGGCTCTCGCACCCCCTCTGCCCGTAGGTCACCACGCTGGTGACCGCGCCGGCGAGGCTCTCGCAGGTGGGATCCGCTTCGCTGATCACCGGGTCGAGGCCCGCCCGGAGCGGCAGGAACAGGTGAATGGAGATGCCCAGAAGGACCACGACGACGGCGGCCGGATAGAGCTTCCAGTTCAGCAGCGTACGCGGATGGACCAGCAGTATGAACAAGCCGAGCGCGGGCGCTGCCAGAAACGCCATCAGATGGTTCCCCACCGACAGGGCGAGGATGAAGACCATGAGAACGAGGAGGTTGTCGTCCTTTCCGCGGCCGAGGTTGTCACGCCAGTGGAAGGCCAGCCAGGAGAGCAACGCGATCGTGAAGAGGGAGACCGTGTAGACCTTCTCGTTGACGTTGGACTGGTTCCACACCGTGAAAGCGGTGGCGCTGACGAGCACGGCAATCATCGCGCCACCGATGCGGAATCTCGGCGTTGGCGAGAAGAAGCCCAGGACGCGGTGAACGACCAGGAACCAGAGCCCGTGCGCGCCCGCCGACATGGCCGCCGAGAACAGGTTGATGCGCACCGCCACCGGAAGCCCGAGGGGAGCGAGGATCAGGTCCCAGGCCCGAGCCAGCACCACGAAGAGGGGATTCCCGGGTGGATGTGGAATGCCCAGGATGTGCGCGGTGGCGATGTATTCGCTGGTGTCCCAGAACGCCGTGGTAGGGGCAAGCGTGACCACGTAGAGCAGCCCGACCAGCGCACCGGCGAGCGCGGCCCATCCGTATGGCGGCGCGCCGATCTCTGCGGCCTGCCCGGGTCCAGGAGCTTCCTTTGTCATGTCATCCCGTTTCGACGTTACGAGCGACCCTGTCGGTTGGCTGTAGCCCCGGGCCACGGGCCCGCTGCGTCGCGGCATCGGGCGGGTAGCCGAGGCCCGAGTGCGAAAAAGTCCGCAGAAGTATAGTCAGGGGCTTCGCGACAGGTGAAGGCTCCCCCATCGATCGACGCGAAGCGTCCACCCCTCGGGCACCCACGTCGTCGCGCTGTATTCCAGGACCTGCAGCGGGCCCTCGAGCTCGTGGCCGGCCATGAGGTCCTTCCGCCACACCCGCCGCGTGGTGATCCAGACGCCGTCCCAACAGGCACGCCCGGACGACGTTGTCGGAGGCGCGACTGCCGGCTCGAGCTCGGCGTGAGGGAGAGAGGGGCCGGGTGCACGTGTGATCACCCTCAGCGTCACTGCTTCCAGGGGCGCGTCGGGTCGCTCATAGCCGTAGCGGACCGCGTGGGCCCGATGGAACGCCTGGCGCCAGTCCGTCCACGGTACCCGCAGCTCGAAGCTCTGCCCGCGGTATCGGGCGTCCACCCAGCGCTCCACCGTGACGGTTTCCCGGGGCGTGCCCTCCGCGGCCATGACCGCGGTAGCCGCTGACTCGAGCTCCGCGAACGTGGCCTCGATCCGTTCGTCCGCGTCGGCATCTCCGGCGGGGACGAGAACCGTGCGCGCAGTTTGGCGGATCACGTCGGCGGCGAGCATGCCGTAGGCCGACAGCAGGCCCGGGTCCTTGGGTACCAGCGCTGCTCCTGTGCCCAGGCGGCCGGCCAGCTCGGCAACGTGGAGGCCCCCCGCGCCTCCGAAGGCCACCAGCACGAAGTCGGCCGGATCGTGGCCGCGCTCGACGGAGATCACCCGAAGGGCTCGTTCCATCGCTGCGTTGGCGACCGCGAGTACTCCTTCGGCCGCCTGGTCGAGCGTCATGCCCAGGTCCCCTGCAAGCGCCGCCAGGGGCGCCTCGACGGCGTCCCGGTCCAGGCTGCCCTCGCCGCCGAGAAACGCGTCGGTGGGCAGCCGGCCGAGCCACACGTTGGCGTCCGTCACCGTCACCCGCTCGCCACCGATGCCGTAGCAGATGGGACCGGGGTCGGCCCCTGCGCTCTCCGGGCCCACCCGCAGTGCGCCACCCGCGTCCACGCGGGCCAGGGACCCGCCGCCAGCCCCCACGGTGTGGATATCGATCACCGGGATCGCGATGGGCTGTCCGCCGATCTCGAACTCGCGGGTGTGAAACGGCTGGCCCTCGCTGAGTGACACGTCAGTGGAGGTTCCGCCCATGTCGAAGCTGATGATGCGTTCACACCCGGATCGACGCGCGCGGTCCACGGCGCCGACCACTCCTCCTGCCGGACCCGAAAGGACGGTGTGGATCGGCTCCCGCACCGCGCGGTCTACCGACAGGGCGCCACCGTTGGAGCCCATGATCCAGGTCCTGCCGGCGCCGCTCTCCTTGCGGACGCGATCCAGATACGTGGACATGAGCGGAGCGACGTAGGCGTTCACCACCGTCGTTGAAGTCCGCTCGTACTCTCGGTACTCGGGCAACAGCTCGGCCGACAGGGTCACGAAGGCGTCGGATCCCACCGCGTCACCCACCGCCTTCTCGTGAGCCGCGTTGGCGTAGGAGTGGAGGAGCACCACGGCGACGGCGTCGGCGCCGGCCACCTTGTCGGCCAGGGCCGCGAGCTCCTCGGCATCGGTGGGTTCGATCTCCTGGCCCTCCGGCCCCATGCGGCCCGAGATCCCGATGCGACAGTCCCGATCGACCAGTGGGGGTGGACGGTGCCCGACGAGCGCGTACAGCTGGGGGCGATTCTGCCGTCCGATCTCGATCACGTCCTCGAAGCCTCGGTTCGTGATCAAGGCCACACGCCCACCGCGTCGCTCCAGCAGCGCGTTGGTCGCCACGGTGGAGCCATGCAGGAGCAGGGACGGGGCCTCCGCGCCCGACACCGCCCTCATGCCCTCGAGCACGGCCTCAGCTGGATCCGCAGGCGAAGAGGGAACCTTCAGAGCGGTGAGCCGGCCACCCTCGAGCAGCAGCACGTCCGTGAATGTCCCGCCCGTATCGACGGCGGCCACTCGGGTTGACTTCACCTCAGGCACTTCGGACATTCGGTCTCCGCCAGGGGTCCGCCGGGGGTCGATGGACCGGGAAGCTCGCCGGTGTCGGGCCTTTCCTCGCGACACGAGGAAACGGGTACAGCCGTCACAGCTCCTCGTTCCCCTCGGCCGCCCACGCGACCACCCGACGCCCGGTCTCGGCCACACGCCCCATGCGGCTCTCGCCCACATTCGAGGAGTTCTGTCGCTTTGCCGCAACCCACCGGGTGGTTCCGGTGTGGCGGGAGCTGCTCTTCGACGTCGACACGGCCGTTACGGCCTACGCTCGGGTGGCACGGCCACCTTTTGGCTTCCTGCTCGAGTCGGTCGTCGGGGGCGAGCAGTGGGCGAGGTACACGTTCCTGGGGACCCGTCCGTCGGCGGTGTGGCGGCTTCGAGGTGGCCACGTCGAGTGGTGGAGGCCCGAACGGGGCTGGGTTTCGGTAGATACGGACGACCCCCTGGGCGACCTGGACGCGCGCCTGCGCGCCAGGACCGCTCCGCAGATACCGGACCTGCCGCGGCTCTGGGGAGGCGCCGTGGGCTACTTCGCATACGACGTGGTTCGACTGGTCGAGCGGCTTCCCCACGCCCCCGAGGACGACCTGGGGCTGCCCGACGCCGTCGTTCTCTTCACCGATGTGGTTCTGGCCATCGACAACCTGCTGGGTCGCGCCCGGGCCGTTGCGTCGGTGGAGGTCGAGCCTGGCCTCTCCGTGGAGGACCTGGCCGCCCGGTACGAAGCGGGCGGCCGACGGGTCGACGGACTGATCGACGATCTCACCCACGGCCAGCCTCCCTCGCCTCTCGACGTCGGAGACGAGCCCGACGAGGACCCGTCGTTCACCAGCTCCATGACTCGTCAGGCATACGAGGCGGCGGTCGAGAGGGCTCAGGAGTACATCCGCGCCGGCGACGTCTTCCAGGTCGTGATCAGTCAGCGGTTGGCCATGGAGCTCGACGGGTCCCCGTTCGATCTGTACCGGGTACTGCGGTCGGTGAACCCTTCGCCCTACCTCTACTTCCTCGAACTGGACGGCCTGACCCTCGTCGGGAGCTCCCCGGAGGTGCTCGTCCGCGTCGAGGACGACGTGGTCACGGTGCGCCCGATCGCGGGAACACGCCCCCGCGGCGCCACTCCGGACGAGGACCGGAGGCTGGCTGCCGACTTGCTCGCTGACGAGAAGGAGTTGGCCGAGCACCGCATGCTCGTCGACCTGGGGCGAAACGACGTGGGTCGCGTCTCCGAATTCGGCACGGTGGTGGTGCCCGAGCTCAAGGTCGTGGAACGGTACTCCCACGTCCTCCATCTCGTGAGCCAGGTGGAGGGCAAGCTGCGACCGGGGCTCACGGCGGTGGACGTCCTGCGAGCCTGCTTTCCTGCGGGCACGGTCTCGGGCGCGCCGAAGATCCGGGCGATGGAGATCATCGACGAGCTCGAGCCCGTCAAGCGGGGCCCGTACGCCGGAGCCGTTGGACATCTGGGCTATGGAGGCAGGACCATGGACACCGCCATCACGATCCGGACCGTGGTGGTCTCCGGGGGACGGGCCTACGTACAAGCTGGTGCCGGGATCGTCGCCGACTCCGATCCCACTCGCGAGTATGACGAGACGGTCAGCAAGGCACGGGCGTTGCTTCGGGCGGGATCCATGGTGAGCGGGGCCTCCGTGGAGGCTCAGCCCGAGAGCTCCTGATAGAGCTGCGCGAGGGCACGGATGCCGGCGTCGAAGTTCTCCGTCGGGAACCACTCGTCGGGAGCGTGCATGTTCGCGCCCGGGAGCGCGAATCCCACCAGCAGGGCGGGGGCGTCGAGCAGCCGTTCGAAGTCGACTACGATCGGAATCGAGCCACCCTCACCCACCAGGACCGGCTCCGCCGCGAAAGCTTGCTGAAGCGCACGACTGGCCGCGGCGACGATCTCGCCGCCGAGCTGCGCCTTCCACGGTTTGCCGCCGTGCAGGCGCTCGACGCTGACCGAGACGCCCGGCGGGGCGACGTCCCGGACGTGGTCCTCGAAGAGCTGCTCGATATGAGCGGGGTCCTGATCCGGCACGAGCCGGAAGCTCACCTTGGCCATGGCGTGGCTGGGTAGCACGGTCTTGGCGCCTTCGCCGGTGTATCCCGACAGGATCCCGCAGACATCGCACGTCGGCCGGATCCAGAGACGCTCCAGCGTGGAGAACCCGACCTCGCCGCCCAGCGCCGGCGCCCCGACCTCGCTCCGGAAATCCTCATCGTCGAACGGTAGCTCTCGAATCTGGGCCCGCGTTTCGGGGTCCCAGGCCACGACCTCGTCGTAGAACCCCGGAATCGCCACCACGCCGGCTCCGTCATGAAGCGAGGCGAGGATTTGGGCCAAGGCGTTCGCCGGATTGATGACCGCGCCTCCGTAGGCTCCCGAATGAAGATCCCGGGAAGGGCCCGTCACGTGCAGCTCCAGATAGGCCAACCCTCGCAGGGAGAAGAGCAGCGACGGCTGGCCGGGGGCAAACATCGTGGAGTCGGAGATGACGACGGCATCGCAGGCCAGTCGATCGCGGTGGGATTCCAGGAAGGGCAGTAGGTTCGGGGAGCCGATTTCCTCCTCTCCCTCGGCGACGACGACCACGTTGACGGGTAGCCCGCCATTCCCCTTCAAATGAGCCTCTATGGCCTTCACGTGCATGAAGAGCTGGCCCTTGTCGTCGGCCGATCCCCGGGCATAGATGCGTCCGTCCCTGATCTCTGGCTCGAAGGGCGGAGAGGTCCATAGCTCCAACGGCTCCACCGGCTGGACGTCGTAGTGCCCATATACGAGCAACGTCGCCGCGTCCGGGCCCGCGCCCCGCCACTCGCCCAGCACGATTGGATGTCGACTCGTCTCGCAGACCTCGGCCTCGAGGCCCGCCGCCACGAGATGACGGGCAAACCACTCGGCAGCGGCTCGCGTGTCGCCGTCGTGCTCCGAGCGAGCGCTCACCGACGGGATTCTGAGAAACTCGAACAGCTCGTCGTGGAACCTGGAAAGCTCGCTCTCTACGTACGATTGGGGGTCGGGCACCACTCACTCCTTACCAGAACGGTTCGTCACGGGCCTGCCGGGTGGGGCTGAATCTATCCCGGTTGCCGAAGTTCGCGAGCTGCCGGGCCCGAAGCCGGTCCGGGGTGAGACGATGCCCAGGGCCGTATGGAGCGCCGGATGGCACCGTACGGAAACGATTCAGCGGGACACACGTAGGTACCAACGTAGACGGCGTCGCGGGAGCGAACGGGGGGCTGACCCGACACCTGCTGTGCGGGCCGATTGAACCCCGCTTTCCCGAGGTGACGGGGAACCCTGCAACCGTCCTGGGAGTTACATCGTCAAAACGGATGAGGAGGGTCGTCACGACGCTCCTCGGGTGGGAAAGCAGGACGCGACGTCCGGCGCGTAATCCGGACGGGAGAGGCTGGTCACCTCTCTTTCAGGAACCCACGGTGTGCCTCCGTGGGATGGGATAGGCGGCGGTCCTTCGGGGCCGTCGTCTTTTCGTTTCGGCTAGGCGAAGCCCTTCACGCCCCAGCGGTAGACCCAGGTGAGGATCAGCGCCAGGACGACTGCTCCTCCCATGCCTCCCGCGCTGATGGCCAGCGGTTCCCAGAAGTGGAAGATCCCCACCCCGAGCATCCCGCCGATCACCGCGGAAAAAGCACCCAGCACCATCAGCAGCACCCTGTGTCCCGGGGTTTCCTGGTCGAGCTTGACGACCACCCTCATCGAGAGGCCAATGACCGCGCCCAGCACGATCCAGATGCCTACGCCGATCCAGTTTTCCATGACTGCCGCTCGCTGGTGTTCTTCGGTTCCGAGGAGGCGCAAATCTACCCGGTCGAGGGGGGGAATGCCAGTGGAAACGCGCCTGCGAGCGAGTTGCCGTTCGCCGTCATCGGAGCTAGCCTTCGCCACTGTGAAAGACCATGTGATCGACCTCCGCGCCTACCTGAAGGAAAAGCAAGAGGATCGCCGCGGCACGTTCTCGATCTGGGGGGGTGAGGGCGAGCGGTCCAGGTTCGCCCTTCCCATGTGGCGCGCGGTCTACCTCGCCGGGGGGGACTGGGGGGCGCTCCTGTGGGGCAGGGACGAGCACGTACCGCGCAAGCTCACTCCCTTCTTCGTCCTGGATCTCAAGTCGGAGCCGGCCCGCACCGACGTGGAGGCCGATCTCGTGGATGGATTGTGGGTCGGTGAGGCTCCCCAGCTCATCGAGGACCCGAGCAGGCCGGTATTGGTGCTGCTGGGCAAGCGGGATGGGCGGCGCTGGTTTCTGGCGATTGCGGGCGACGGTCGGGAGGCGCAGCTGGAGCCCCATATCCGCGACGACTTGCTGTTCCTGGCGGGCGAGTGCGCTGGCCTGTTGTTTCACCGTGACCTGGCAGGCAACGCCGACGCTCCCGAGAGTTGACGGGCGCGGGTCCGTTCAGTCGCGGCCCATCTTCCGCTTCAGCTCCTCGAGGCGGGTGTCGATATCCACCGTCTCTTCCGCCTCGTCGCGCTCCATCTCGCGCCAGGTTTCCTCGCTGGCACTGGCAACCGACTCGTCGCCCTGGATGCGCTCGGCCATGCGGTCCAGCTCGTCGAAGAGGTCGTTGGTGCCCCGTATGGTGGTGCGGGCATTGGCACGCCCGGCCGTGGCCGCGAGAGCGTCTCGATCCTTCTGAGCCTGCTTGATCTTCTCCACCATCTCGACGACCTCGCCCTGCTGAAGGGCCAGCTCCTCCTTGAGGGCATGGGCCTTCGCCTCGAGGACCTCCCGCTTGCGATCGTGCTTCTCGGCGTACTCGGCCGCGACGTCGGCCGTCTCCTCGTCGCCGATCTTCCGGGCCATGGTCTCGCGGCGGCGGCACGTCGCGGCCTCCTGAGCCTGCCGCTTGCCCATCTCGAGCGTCAGCTCCACGTCCCGCTCGAGCTGCCGGACCCGCGCCTGTGCATCGGCGGCCTCGTTCTTCATGCCGACGAGGAGCCGGTCCACGGCTTCGGGGACGTCGTCGCGGTTCAGCTCTTCCTTGAAGTTGTCCACGGCCTCGCGGAAGGCGTCACGGAGCTTGTCGAACATCGTGCACGGCGGATGAGAGCTTGGGCGGATGGATCGGGGTGCTCAGCAAGGTAGCACCGGAGCGTGGACCAAAACAGAAGCCCGGACCGGCGGAAGCCGGTCCGGGCCTTGCCTAGCAGACCGAGTGGATCAGTTCAAGAACGGCTCGATGCGCTGCGCGAAGGAGTTTCTCGCCCGGTGGAGGCGGCTCTTCACGGTGCCGAGATTGACGCCCGTGATCTCCGCGATCTCCTCGTAGCTCTTGCCCTCGAGCTCTCTGAGCCGAAAGACGAGCTGGTGGTGCTCCGGCAGCTTGTTCACGGTATCCTCGACGAGCCGCTGGAGATAGCGCTTCCGATACAGGTCGTCTGGACGCATGGTGAAGTCCTCGAACTGCAGCGGCCGGTGGTCGTCGTCCCAGTTGTTGGTGAGGCGTTGGAACAGGACCAAGGGGCTCCGGGAGCGGTTCCTCAACTCATTCTTCGAGAGGTTGCTGGCGATCGTATAGACCCACGTCGAGAACTTCTTGGAGGTGTCGAACCGGTGCAGATGGCGCGTGACCCGGATGAAGGCCTCCTGCACGAGATCCTGTGCACGATCGGAGTCACCCGTCTTGCGCGTGATGAAGTACACGAGCCGATCGCGGTACCGGTTGTACAGCTCGTGGAACGCCCCCGGGCGCTCTTCGAGGTGAGCGGTGACCAGCTCCTCGTCGGTGAGAACCTCGAGGGGAGACTGCTCGATGCAGGTGGTCTGGTTCGTCACGTCTGCCTCGCGAGATGGTCGTGCGCTAGCTGGCGAACCGGAGACGCGTGCGCTCGCCGCCAGGCCGCCAAGCCTTTCCTCGAGCACGAACGAACGCGACGACCGCCCTCCCGGCGGCCTAATCGCGAATAATTCTCCGTTGTAACGATGAATATGCAACGAACAGCGCCGCGTTTCAAGGTGGTCGTCAAACCGGACGGTTCTCCAGCGCCAGCAGGGCTCCACCTTCCGAGATGCCCTCGTACAGGGCATACGCCGCGTCTGGGTCCAGGCCTTTCGACTCCAATGCCTTTTCGGCCGCCCCTTCCACCTGGCTGACCACCTCGTCCTCCAAGGCCGCCAGGGAGTCGGCGGCGATACCCGATCGCTCCAGGTAGGCCTCGAACAGCCCGATGGGGTCTCTCCGGCCCCACGTCTGGAACAGCTCAGGGGGAAACGTCTCGCGGGCCTCCCGCTCGTCGTGGGTCGCGTGCCCGCCCATGCGGAAGGTCTCGGCGACGATGGCCACGGGCCCCTCGCCCCTCCGGCATTGATCCGCAGCCAGCCGCGTGGCCGCGAAGACGTCGAGGACGTTGTTTCCGTCGCAGCGGAAGCTCGGGATCCCATACATGTCCGGCCAGCGTGCCAACTCACCGGCCCCGTGTTGGGAAAGGCGAGTACCCAGGGCGACCTGGTTGTTCTGGATTACGAAGACTGCCGGAAGCCCGAGCACGGCGGCCAGGTTCATGCCTTCGTGACACGCCGCGGTCTTGGTCGCGCCGTCGCCGACCCACGTCAGCGCGACGCGGTCCTCGCCTCTGAGCTGGAAGGACAGAGCCACGCCGGTGACGATGCACACGCTGGTGCCCATGTGGCTGATCGGCTGAATCACACCCTTGTCGAGGGCTCCCACGTGCAGGTCTCTACCGCCGTTCGGTGCGTCCGCCGTGGCGAGATAGCCACGGAACAGAGAGGCGAGGGACATGCCCATCATGTGACAGGCGCCTGCATTGCGGATCATGGGGGACACGAGGTCCCGCGCCCGATCCAACGCGGCGACGGCCCCGACCGTGGTGGCCTCCTCCCCCGTTCCCAACCACGCCTTCGAGATCACGCCCTGGCGGACCCAGCGCTTGAGCGCGATGTCGTGGAGCCGGGTTCGGAGGAGATCCCGATAGAGGTCTAGCAGATCGTCGGTGGAGAGCCGGGAGACCACGCCGGCTCGGTCCGTGTCGGCCTGGATGCGCTCAAAGAAGCCGTTCACCAGATCCGGATCGGCGGTCCAGTCGAGGTACTCCGGTGGGTCGAAGGCCCGATATCGTCTCATGGTCCGCGGCCAGGGTCGTCGAGTCGTTCGTGACGCGCCGAAGGATATTGAGGCTGGCTCCACCGATCAACCGAGCGGAAGGGTGGTGCGGGGTGGATCGAAGCATCGCCGTGGCCAACCGGCGGTCGAGGCGGAGCCAGGCAGGGGTGCGGCCAGGCGAAGCGGCGGGCGGGCAAAAAAAAGAGAGCGGGGGAGGGCAGAATGGTCTCGGGGCACGAACCAGCCCCCCCATGGCCTCACGAGCACCTTCGGCCCTCGCCCCGCTCTCGACAATCCTGGCGGCGGTTCAGGCCGCCAGAACCGGACAGTGTCCGATTGTCACTCGGTATATAATGTCAGCCGCTGACCGTGTCATTCTCAATTTGGTACGGTCGAGAAATCGCCTGGCGCCCAACCGGGTCCGTACCGTCGGCTAGCCCTCGCCGGTCTTGGAATCGGGCGTTGCTCCAGCGGCCCGCGGCACCGACATTAGCCCCGGCTTCCCCGGATGACACATCCGGGACGTGGGCGAATCTCTCAGGCGTGCGTGACCAGGCGCATCATACATCAGGCAGCCGTGAGCTCGACTTCTCAATCAGCCGGTCCCCGGGAGGGTCGTCCCGCCATCGCGGCGGTCGTGGCCCTGACCCTTCTGGAGGTGATCCGGAGCCAGGATCGGCCAGACGAGATCCTCCAGGACGAGGATCCCACGATCACGATGCCCCGTAGGTTGGGACTCAGCGACGTGATCGACACGCAGATTCGGAGGTACCGGGAAGCGGCCCGACGTCGACAGAGAGTGACGGAGAACGAGATCGGGGACCTGTTCGCTCTGGTCGTTCGGCGTCCGGACGCCCGCGAGGTCTTCTTCGAGGCGGGCCGGCTCCTCACGGGCAAGTTGCCCCGCCGGCCGAAAGCCGGACGGCTGAAGAGGCGGCTGGCGCGCGCCTCGGCCAAACGTCGGGTGCGCAAGCGCCTGAAGGTGCTCTTCGGGCAGCGGGTGGGCTCGTTCGGGCAGGGTCCGTTCGTGCTGGAAGGCCGGGACCTGATGTTCGCCAGAACCACGCCCAGGGGTGAGGCGTGCGAGTTGATCTCCGGGCTCTGCCAGGGGATCGCCGACGGTTACGATGCGGGTCCGGTCCTACTCGTCCACAACGCCTGTCAGGCCCGGGGAGACGCGGGGTGTCGCTGGGCGCTCTCGCTCGGCCACGGCGACGAGACGCCGGAGCGGGAGGCGGACGCGGGAGCGGCTACGCCGGTGTAGCGGCGGGTGGGGCTGCCCCTTACGCTCAGGTGGAGCCGGCCATGGCGTAGGGCCCTGCCAGGGCGCGGTGGACCTTGTAGATGCAGAGGTCCTGGACGACGGTGAGACCCTGCTCCCGTGCTTCCCTGGCGGCGTCATCGTCTCTGATTCCCTCTTGAAGCCAGATGACGGGGCGCTCGGGCCGCTTCGCCGCCTGGCGGACGACGTCCCCCGCCTCGTCGGACGGTCGGAACACCAGCACCAGATCCACCGGTTCGGTCACGTCGTCGAGGCTGGCGCGCGCCGGCTTGCCGAGGATCCGCTCTGCAAACGGGTTCACGGGAATCACCTCGTAGCCCTTCGCGGCCATGTATGACGGCACGCGCCGGGCGGCCTTCACGGGATCGCGGGAGAGCCCCACCACGGCGATGGTCTCGGTGTCTTCGATGATGCGTACCATCGCGTCGGGGCCCGGATTGTCCGGGTCGCTGCTGGCCTCGAGCGTATGCGAGAGCCGGTAGGAGGTCATGGAATCCTCTAATCCGTCCAGTACGTGGACCCACAGTATTGCCCTGGGCATACGCCCTCGCCAACATCTTTGTCTCACGGACCCCGCCGGGGATGCGGTATCCTGACGACCTTCTACGAGTAAAGCAGCCGTGACTCCCACAGTGCAGATCCTTCTAATCGTTGCCCTCGTCGCGGTGGCGCTCGCGGGCACTGTCGGTTGGAGGTTGGGCGCCAACGCCCGAGAGCGGTCCGTGGCGGAACGGCTCGCGGCCTTCGCCCGCGCTCTCAGGGGCCAGTCCGGTGAGGACGAGCTGGCCGGGCTGTCCGGATCGCCGGAGCTGGCAGACGTGCGGGCGGCTCTGGAGGAGGGATGGATCCGCAGGGGCGAAGAGAAGGAAGAGGCGGTGCGGACCGCGCTCGAGCGCCTGTCGGCGTTCCTGCAGGTAGCGGTGGAAGGTCCCCTGAACCGGGCGCTTTCTTCTGGAGGGAACCAACTACGCGACGGTGTCGAGGACGCCCTCGGTGCGATCGACGACCTCGAGTTCTTCCTCGAGGAACCGCCGGAAGGCTCTGGTCCGACCGACGTGCGCGACTCGGTTCGTAGGGTCGTACGAGACTTCGTCGGTTCGTGGGACGTGCCGGTGCGGGAGCGGCTCCCCGACCGACCGGTGCGGGCGCGCATGAATCCAGACGCTTTCATGGACGCGGTCTTCCTCATCTTGCACAACGCCGCCCGATTCGGCGATGGCCAGCCCATCGACGTGACCCTCGCCGAAGACGGGCACGAGGTGCTGGTGAGCATCCGTGATCGGGGCCCCGGGTTTTCCGCGGAAGCGCTCCTCCGGGCCCTGGATCCCTTCTACAGCACGGCCCCTGGTGGACTCGGGATGGGATTGCCGCACGCACGCCGGCTCATCGAAGGCCAGGGGGGTGTCATTCGGTTCCGCAACGCCGAGGCCGGGGGCGCCGAAGTCACGGTAGCCCTTCCCAAGCTCTAGCAGCCGTTCGAACGCATCATCCCCGCGTAGGGCGCAGAGCTCAAGCGTACCCGTAGACGTGGTAGAGGAGCACGTAGACCGCCAACCCCGTAAGGGAGACGTACAGCCACATGGGGTAGGTCCACCGGGCGAGCCGCCGATGCTCCTCGAACCGGTCGCCGAGTGCCAGGAAGAGCAGTCGCAGGATCAGTGGAACGATCACGACGGCGAGCACCATGTGTGTGAAGAGCAGGCCCAGGTAGATCGTCCGCGCGGCGCCGGTGCCGGCGAAGCGGTGCGTCCCTGTGAGGGAGAAGCGAAGCACGTAGAAGACCAGGAAGAGCGCTGACGCTCCCACCGCCCCCAGCATGGCGGCACGATGCCGGCTGATCTGTCCCCGGCGGATGAAGAAGAAGCCGGCAACCAGCAGGCACGCGCTGGTTAGGTTCAGCGACGCGTTGAGCGGCGCCAATAGGTTGCCCAGGGCCTCAGCGTTCACTCATGCCCTCGGCCGCGAACGACTCGTCTTGGGACCGGACGGCTTCGCCCAGGGACGGGCCGAGGGACCAGGTCAGGGTTGCCAGGGCCACCAGCAGGGAAAGCACGGACGCAGCCACCAGCGTGTGCAGGGAGACGGGCAGGACCGCCAGCGTAGTATAGACCGAGGCGAATCCCAGCCCCACCTGTGCCAACACGCCTACGGCGGCCCAGGCCGCCAGCCGGCGCAGCCGTCGCGACTCGGTGAGCCGTCGGACCTGCACGGCCGTCACGAGAACCGCTATGGCCACCAGGTAGCCGAGCATCCGGTGCGAGAAGTGGACCACGATCAGGTGGTTGGTCATCGGCGGCACCACACGGCCCAGGCACAGCGGGATGTCCGGGCACGCCATGCCGGCTTCCATGTGGCGCACCAGGGCGCCCACGAGCGACTGGGCGAACACCAGCGTCGCGCCCGCGATGGACCAGCGGCGGATCGCGCCGGCCCGACTCGCATCCCCTTCGAGGGTCGTAGCCGCGCTCGGACCCGTGGCTATGGTCAACACGACCGCCAGCGCCAGAAACAGGAAGGCGAGACCCAGGTGGGAAGTCGACACCGCGTCCGGCAGGCGGAGGATGACGGTGAGACCGCCCAGGCCCGCCTGAATCAGCAAGGCCACGATCCCCACCACAGCTGCCTTCTTGATCCAGGGCCGATCGGCCTCCGGGCGCCACGACAGCACGGTGGCGAGCACGAAGGCCAGGATCAGGCCTCCCGCCACCAGGCGATGCAGGTGCTCCCAAAACACGCCGCCGGTCATCTCGGGCATCATCGTACCGAAGCAGGTGGGCCAGTCGGGGCAGGCCAGGGAGGAGCCGGTGGCGTGAACGACGCTGCCGAGCCAGAGCAGCGCCAGGGTCCAGGCCACCGTCAGAGCAAAGACGCTCGAGTGGAGAGGTCTGTTCATCGTACCGGGCACGGGTCGAAAGGTCCGCCGTGCCTACCCGCCAATGGACCGGTGGTGCCTCGATGCCTCCCCCCCGGCGGACCCCATCGGCAGGGGGCGGGGGCGTGCGATTCCGGCCCCGAGCGGGGTCCCCGCATGGAACCGACGGCGTTCGGATCCTATCTTCCGAGCCGATCCCCCGTCTCGGGCCGGCCGGAGCAGGACCGGGGCGGCCCTCTCCGGTGACCCGCGCACATGTCCAAAGAGCAGCTCAGCCCCGCCCGAACCGTCGGCTTCCTGAGGCGGCTGGCCCCCCGGGTCCGGCCATATTGGCGAGCCCTCCTGGCGGCGGGCGTGCTGATTCTGCTCAGCTCGGGAGTCGGACTGATCTTCCCCCTGATCGTCCGGGAGCTCCTGGACGCCGCCTTCCTGGCCGGGGACGGCGGGCTGTTGAACCGGATCGCCCTCGGATTGCTGCTGCTCTTCGTGATCCAGTCGTTCCTCAACTTCTCACAGAGCTACCTGACCTCGGCGACGGCGGAGCGGGTGGCCGCCGACCTTCGGAAGGACCTCTTCGGGGCGCTCGTCCGGCAGCCGCCGGGCTTCTTCGCGGAGCGGCGGGTGGGGGAGCTGTCGTCACGCCTCGCTTCGGACACCGGTCTGATCCAAGGGGTGCTCCGCTTCGGCGTTCCCGAGCTCGTGCGGCAGGCGGTGTTCCTCGTGGGCGCTCTCGTCCTGGTCACGGTCACCCACCCCCGCCTCACGCTGGTCACGCTGACGGCGATCCCCATTGCGGCCCTGGTAGGCTGGCTCCTGGGGCGGCGCGTCCGTCGCCTCAGCACGGGGATCCAGGACCGGCTGGCGGCGGCCATCGCACGGGCCGATCAGGTGTTCGCGCAGATCCGTACGGTCCAGAGCTTCACGCGTGAGCGATGGGAAGCCCACGCCTTCGACCGGGAGGTGGACGCGACCAGAGACGCGGGTCTGCAGCGGGCAGTAGCCCGCGCGAGCCTCACCGGAGCGGTTACGTTCGCGGCTTTCGGCGCCATCGTGCTCGTGCTGTGGGAAGGCGGGCGTCTGGTCCTGGCCGGGGCGCTGACGCCGGGGACGCTGGTGGCATTCCTTCTGTATGCCGTGACCATCGCCGGCGCGATCACGTCGCTGGCGGGCTTCTGGGGGAATCTGCAGGAAGCCGCCGGAGCGGCACGGCGGATCTTCGAGCTCCTGGATCATCCCGTGGCGCTGATCGATCCGGAGCACCCGACACCTCTGCCGTCACCACTCGCGGGTGACGTGACCTTCGAGAACGTCACGTTCAGCTATGGTCCGGATCAGCCGCCGGTGCTGGCTGGAATCGACCTGCACCTGTCTCCTGGCGAGACGGTCGCCCTCGTCGGAAGCTCGGGTGCCGGCAAGACCACGCTCGCTGCGTTGCTCCCCCGCTTCTACGATGTTGAGGGCGGACGCGTCGCGCTGGACGGCGTCGACGTGCGGGACGTCTCGCTCCGGGCGCTGCGCTCCTGCATCGGCCTGGTGCCCCAGGAGCCACTCCTCTTTGCCGGCACGGTCCGGGAGAACCTGAGGTACGGGAACCCGGAGAGTACGGACGCGGAGATCGAGACCGCGGCGAGGGCCGCCCACGCCCACGGGTTCATACAGCAATTCCCCGATGGGTATGAGCAGCTCATCGGCGAGCGAGGGGTGACCGTCAGCGGTGGGCAGCGCCAACGTCTTGCCATCGCCAGGGTCATGCTGAAGCGACCCGGGGTCCTGATTCTAGACGAGGCGTCGAGCAGTCTGGACGCCGAGAGCGAAGCGCTCGTGCAGGACGCCCTGGAGCATCTGATGGCCGGGCGCACGACGCTCGTGATCGCCCACCGCCTGTCGACCGTGCTCCGGGCTGACCGGATCCTGGTATTGGAGGGTGGCGAGATCACCGACGAAGGAACCCACGGCGAGCTCCTGGTGCGGAGCGAGGTCTACCAGCGCCTCTATCGCCGCCAGTTCGACGACGCGCTGGCGTCGAGGAGCGCCTGAGCCTCTTCGGCTACGCCGGTCCCCCGGCGGCGGCGTGCTCCGCCGGCTGGGGTGGAGCGACCTCCGGCGCGGCGCTGCCGCTGTCCGACGCAGCTCCGTCGGAGAAGTCGAGCACGCCCGCCTCCAGCCATCCATAGCGACCCTCGAGCACGCTCTTCGCGGTCTTGTACGTGGCAACGTCGTCGTTGGCGAAGATCGTGCGGAAGTTCTGGCGAATGCGCCTTCTGGCGTGGCGTGCGAACAGGTCGGCCAGCTCCACCGGCGTGGGGTCCGCCGGGTTCGCTCGCCTCAACATCTGCGCCCGCACGCAAGCTGCGGTCAGGACGAACAGGTCGGCGCCGATGTCCACGATCCGGCCCAGGACCGCCTGACGCCGCTCGAGCCCGGCGCCGAAACGGATCATGGCGTAGAACAGGGCGCGGGCGAGCTTCCGCGACATCCGGTCGGCGAATCGGAGATGTCCGGCAAGGGGCCCGAACTCCCCGTACCGGGGCCAGCGACCCCAGCCCAGCCACCGCGTCGGGTACCACCACGCATAGTGCAGCCCGGCCTTCAAGAGCCCCGAAAGGCGGGCGCCCACCGGAGCCCGAGGATCCACCAGAGCGCCCGCCACGCTCAGGTGCGCGTCCACCGCTTCCCTGGCGATGAAGAGCCGCATGATCTCGCTGGAACCCTCGAAGATCAGGTTGATCCGCATGTCGCGGAACGCCCGCTCGATGGGGTAGGGCGTCTCGCCGCGGGCCCGCAGGGAGTCGGCCGTCTCGTATCCACGGCCACCCCGCACCTGGAGCGCCTCGTCGATGACCTCCCAGCCGGTCTCACTGTGCCACATCTTGGCGATGGCCGCTTCCAGCCGGATATCGAAGATCTTCCGGTCTGCCATGATGGAGGTGAGCTCCACCACCGCCTCCATGGCGAACGTATCCGCGGCCATCTTGCCGATCTTCTGGGCGATGGCGTCGTGGCGGCCGACCGGCGCGCCCCACTGAACACGTCGTGAGGCCCAGTCCCGGCACATGGCCAGCGCGCCCTTGGCGGCCGCGAGACAGAATGCCGGCAGCGAAAGCCGGCCGGTGTTGAGCGTGATCAGGGCCAGCTTGAGGCCCCTCCCCTCGCCCCAGAGGACGTTGTCCTTCGGGACGCGGACGTCTTTGAAGGTCACCACGCCGTTCGAGATGGCCTTCAGGCCCATGAACTCACAGACGTGGTCGATCTCCACGCCGTCCCAGTCGGTCTCGACGATGAACGCCGTGATGGGCCGCTTGCCCTTCACCCCTTCTCGGGCGGGCGTGCGGGCCATGACCACCATGATCTCGGAGCGGGGGCCGTTGGTGCACCAGAGCTTCTCGCCATTGAGAATCCAGGCGTCTCCGTCCTCCGTGAGCTCGGCGGTCGTCGACATGTTGGCCGGATCCGAGCCGACCTCCGGCTCGGTGAGGGCGAACGCCGAGATGGCGCCCGCGGCCAGACGCGGCAAATAGGCCCTCTTCTGCTCTTCGGTGCCGAAGTAGACCAGGGGCTGGGGTACTCCGATGGACTGATGGGCGGAGAGGAACGCACCCGAGGCCGAGCAGCGGCTCGACACGATCATCAGCGCACGGTTGTAGCTGAGCTGGGAGAGACCCAGGCCACCGTACTCCCGGGGGATCTTGATGCCGAAGGCACCCAGCTCGGCGAGCCCGTCCAGGACCTCCTGCGGGACCCAGCCGTCCCGGTCGTTGGCGTCTCCGTCCACGTTCTGCTCGACGAACGCCTCGAGGCGCGTCAGGAACTCCTGAGCACGCTGCTGCTCCTCCGGGTCCGGTGCCGGGTGCGGGTGGATCAGGTCGAGAGCCAGTCGGCCGTCCCAGATTCCACGCGCGAAGCTGCGCTGAGACCACTCCGTCTCACGGGCCGCCTCGGCGACTTCACGGGACTCGAGCGCGGACGCGGGCTGGTTTCCGGGGTTCGCCATGATGTCTCTCCTTGTGCCAGAGCCCAGGTTGGACTCTACCCGCCTCGCTCCACAGGGTTGCGGCTCGGGGCGTCGGTCGCGGCGCCGTGGGAGACCAGCGACAGCTCGTGCCGGAAGAATCGTTCGATTTCTTCGGCGCGCGCCTCGGCGTCCGCCTCGCCGATCTCGATGAGGCGCGACAGGTAGTCCGGCTGGAACAGGATGAGGCTGAGCGCGTCCGGGCTTCGTGTCGCCTTGGTGCCCAATCCGCGCGTGAGGAACCGGAACGCCTTTGGCAGTTGGGGCTCGTACTCGTTGGCGAGGACCCCCAGGTCCACCGAGGGACGGAGCACGAGCAGATCCACGTGCCGGAGGCCGTCTCGCTGATCGTTGGGCAGCCGGTCCAGAAGTCGATTCAGCCGTTCGAGGCGGTAGGCGTCCTGATCCAGCAGGTCCAGGAAGACCGAGTTCATGAGCACACCCGCCACCTGCGCGGGAGGCGGGTAACCCGTCACCACGGGCCGGGCCGCCTCGCTGTGGCTGCGGACGTACCGCGTGGAGATCGCGAGGATCCGTCGGGCGCCGAGATGCAGGGCTGGCGAGAGGGGCGCCGCCAGTCGGATGCCACCGTCCCCGTACCACTTGTCTCGGATCTTCACGGCGGGGAAGAACAACGGCAGCGCGGCCGAAGCCATGACATGGTCGATGGTCAGCGTCGTCTTCACGGAGCGGCGCAGAGGACGTTCCCACTCCCGGATGTCGTCGCCTTGGACCCAGGTGATGGACTGCCCGGTGCTGTAGCTCGACGTGCTCAGCGCCACCGCCTTGAGCCGGCCTCGGGCCAGGCGGTAGTTGACGCCGGTGAGCTCACCGTCGACGGAGTGGAGCGCCTCTCGCAAGAAGGAGCGCAGCGGGCTCGTGTCCACGAAGCCCTTGACCCGGGGCGGTCCTCCGTGGCCTCCGGAGGCGAGCTGGCCGAGCCATCGGACGGCGTTCCAGCCCAGGGAACCGGCGTCCACGCGGAACACGTCCCCCACGGTAAGGTTCGACCAGAGACCGGCGAGCTCTTCCACCATCTGCCGGAAGGTCCCGTGATGGGACGCCAGCAGGGCGGCGTTGATGGCGCCGGCGGAGACCCCCGTCACGATGGGGATCTCGAGGTTGGGGAGACGCCTGGCGATGTATCGCAAGAAACCGATCTGATACGCCGCACGAGCGCCGCCTCCCGTCATGACCAGCCCCAGGTCGGGCACCCCTTTTGGGGGGGGCTCGGTCGGCGTCGCCGAGTCGTCTCTCGCGTCTGCGTGCATCTCGGCCGTGTCGATGAGGGGGACCAACTCCTGCTCCCAGGTGCGGGTCGAATTGTCGAGCACCGGTCCGGGGGCGTCAACCGAACCGAGCGGGCCCGTGGCGCCAGGGGACTTGATTCGGACCCGGGGACCCGCCGAGGGACCCGCGCCGCGTCGGCGTCGTCGTGGACTCGCGCGGCCCGATCGTCGGCTCTTATGCTCCACGCGAGCGGCCGGGGCGACGCACGCCCCGACGCCAGCAGGAGCGGTCGCGCCGCTCACGGTCTCCGCCTCGCCGCATCGGGCGCGATGCACGACCGTCGCCCAGCCGCTGCGCGCCTCTCCAGGGCAACACGTGGACAGCCCGAGCCGGATCCAAGGCCCCGCTGAGGAGGAGTGGGTTGGATGGAATCGCAAAGAGGTCCCGGACGGGAACCGCCATGTGTGACCCGCGCGCGCTGAAGACCCTGGACTCGAGGGCGGGCGGAGCGCCCCTGGGCGCGATGGCCCTGGCCGGAAGCCTGGCCCTGACCGCTGTGTGGCTGGCAGCCCCCGGTCTCGTCCCGTGGACCGGCGCCACCGCGGGACTCGCCCCGACCAGCATCGGAACGACGACGCAGGAAGTGGGGCCTCCGGTCGCCGACTTCGTGGGGGCCGCGGTCTGCGGCGAGTGCCACGTCGATCAGCTGGCGGCCTGGCAAGGCTCCACCCACGGTCGCGCCGGCGGGCCCGCCGGTCCCGAGACCGTCATCGCGCCGTTCGACGGCACGCCCATCGAGTTCGCGGACGCCACCGTGATCCCGGCGGTGTCCGAGGAGGGCGCCTACACGTTCACGGTCCGGCGGCCGGGTCGCGCCGATGTCGCCTACACCGTGGACGGCGTGATCGGCCGCGGGCACATGGTGGGAGGGGGGACCCAGGGGTTCGTGAGCCGCATGCCGGACGGGACCGTTCGATTCTTGCCCTTCGACTACAGCCGCCACGGTGAGACCTGGTTCTGCAACACCGGACGGGCCGCGGGCTGGTGGACTTCCGGCGACGAGCGCGCGCGGCCCCGGACCGACGAAGGTTGGATCCCCGTCACCCCAGACCTGCGACTCGCCGAGTGTGGGGACTGGCCCCCTGTCCGCGTCCTGGGGACCGATTTCCGCTTCGGCAATTGTCAGGGCTGCCACGGTAGCCAGATCACGGTGGCCCTGAATCCGGTGGCTGGCCGTTACGAGACCCAGGTGGGCAGCCTGGCGATCAACTGCGAGTCGTGTCACGGGCCGGGCCGGAGGCACGTCGACCTCGCCAGAAACGCGGACCTGAGCGTCGCGGATGACGCGGGGATCACGCAGCCCGCGCTCCTGGACGAGGACGCCTCCCTGGAGCTCTGCTTCCAGTGCCACGCCCTCAAGCGCGCTCTGCAAGCGGAGTACCTGCCCGGTGACGACTTCGCCACCCACTACTCCCTGCTCCTGCCGCAGCTGGGGGATCGGCCGTTCTACCCGGACGGCCGGGTGCGGACCTTCGCCTACCAGCAGAACCACCGGCAGAGCGCGTGCTACCTCGACGGCGCCATGACGTGCGTGGACTGCCACGATCCTCACGGCCCGGGCTACCGGGACCTGGCGGCAGAGCCCCTACCCGACCGCTTCGACGACGGTCAGTGCGTGGATTGTCACGCCAGCAAGGCGGGAGAACCGACGCTACACACCGGCCACCCCGCCGAGTCGGAGGGTAGCCGCTGCGTGGCGTGCCACATGCCCTACCTGCAGCAGCCGGAGCTGGGCGACCGCATCCGCTACGCCCGGTCCGATCACACCATTCCCCTGCCCAGGCCCGGGGCGGACGAGTCCATGGGCGTCCCTAGCGCGTGCGCCCTCTGTCACCAGGGCCGGACCACCGAGGAGCTGGCCGCCTGGACGCGGGAGCAGTGGGGAGAGCTCAAGCCACACGAGCCGGTGGAGGCCGCGTTGCTGGAGGCGGAGCGCCTGGGCGCTGCGGCCATGGGCAACCGAGAGGCGCTGGCGCTCCTGCGACCGGAAGATCCCAACGCCATGCCGTTGGTGGCCGGTGTCAACCACCTCCTGGACGGTTACCTGCGGCCCGACATGCCCGAGCTGGATCCGGAGGTCGAGGCGGCGCTCCAGGCGCTGACGGACCATCCAGATCCGGACGTACGATCCGTGGCCCTGGTCGCCCTCCACGTCGCCAGGGGCGACGACCCGGGCGTTCGCCGGTTCTTGAGCGACAAAGTCGCGGTCCTGGGCGAGCAGCAGGAGTCGGTCCTACGACGCTGGCTGACGGGACTTCGCTTCATCGGCGATGGGTACCGACGGCGGGGCGACCCCGTAACCGCACTCCAGGTAGTCCGTAAGGGCCTGGAGATCGCGCCGACCGACGCCGGGGTGCTGCTGGACATGGGTGCGCTGTTCGACGCCGTAGGTGACGTGGCCGAGGCGGCGGGGTATTACCAGCGCAGCCTGGAGGCAGATTGGACCCAATCGGTGGGGTGGGTGAACCTGGGGCAGGCGTTCGAAGCCGGGGGTGACCCGCTGCAGGCCGAGCGGGCGTATGAGCAGGCGCTCGTGGTCTACTCCGGCGAGGCGTTGGCGCACCTGAACCTCGGGAACCTCCGCCTGGCAGCGGGGGACTACCCCGCCGCCGTCCAGCGTTACACGCAGGCGCTCGAGTTCGACCCCGGACTCGCCGGTGGGTGGTTCAATCTGGCGCTGGCACATTTGGGCTTGGCGGAGACCGGTTTGGCTGCCGAGGCCCTCCGCGCGTCGTTGGAGATCGACCCGCTGGATCAGGAGGCACGGGATCTCCTGGCTCGCATAGAGAACCAGCCGGACCTCGGCCGCTAGGGCCGCCCTGCCGGCAGGACCTGGGCGGTCGGAAACGAGAAGCTCGAGGAGTCAAAGCGTGAAGAAACAGATATTGATGGCGGCCGCCCTGGCTGCGGGAGCCACCGGGACCGTCGCGGCGTGCAGCGACAGCATCGTCGAGGGTGGCCTTCCGCTCACCGTATCCATCACGGCCGACCGGACGGTGGCGGAGGTGGGTGATTCCGTGGTCTATTCCGCCGAGGCCACGGGCACGAACCTCGTGGGCCTGGCCCTCGACTTCGGTGACGGCGCGGTGGATTCGACGGCCGCGTCCGGTGCGGTGAGGGCCGGGATAACGCGCGCGCACGCGTACGGCGCCGCCGGAACGTACGTGGCCAAGGCCACCGCGGTCGATGTGCAGGGCCTCGTGGTCGAGATCACCGATTCTGTCTCGGTGCAGATCGTCGAATCTGGAGGCTAGACCTCCAGGCGGGTTCCCACACGTGTCACGGAAGCCGCCGACCAGCCGTTCGTCAACGTCGCCCGGCGTCGCTCGGATGGGCGTCCAGGATCGGAAGGCCCCACACGCGCGTTTGTCCACAAGGCCAAGCGCCCCCCAAAGCTTATTGACACGATCGGGGTCGGAGTCGTACCGTCAACGCGACCAAAAACGACGGGATTCGCATGCTGGTAGCCCTCCCGACGCCGACAGCGGTGCGGGGTTCTTGCCCGGGTGGGGCAAAAGCGTGCGCGGGAAGCCGCGTCAGGCCATGGTCGAGGGCCAGATTGCGGTGAGGGCGACAACCTCGAAACTGGGCGGTTGGGCATGGTGGAAGGCGTTCTTGCCGGTACCCGATCGATCCAATGCTGTCCCATCCTACCGGGGCCAGTAGGTGGTCCCTGTGCAGCCGCGGGCTGTGACGCCGCGGCGCACCCGACCAACTCTTCTGTCTCATCGTCACACTAGAAGGAGCGGTTGTATGGACTTCCCAACGTTCGCACCCTCCGGCCCCACGGCCGGGCGTTGGCGCGCAGCGACCACGGGCTTGTTGGCCCTGGCGTTCGCGGCCTTCGCACTTCCTGCGTCCGCGCAGGACACCGGGACCATCACGGGGATGGTGTCGGACGCCACCACGGGCGGTGGCTTGAACTCGGTGCAGGTGTACGTCGAGGGCACCGGTCTCGGGACGCTGACCAACCAGGGCGGTCGGTTCATCATCCTGAACGTGCCTGCGGGCGCCTACACGCTCACCGCCGAGCGCATCGGCTACACGATGAGCTCGCAGGATGTCACGGTCTCCGCGGGCGGAACGGCCGAGGTCAACTTCACGATGGGCGCCGAGGCCCTGGGGCTCGACGAGATCGTGGTGACCGGTACGGCCGGTGCGGCTCGTCGTCGTGAGGTCGGCAACAGCATCGCCCAGTTGGACCTGACCGAGGTGCCGGAGCCGCCGGTCAGCGTGGACGGGCTCCTGCAGGCCCGTGTTCCGGGCATGACCGTCATGCAGAGCACCTCCAACGCTGGCGGTGGCGCCCGGATTCGCCTCCGTGGCAACGTGTCGGTTGCCCAGAGCAACCAGCCTCTCGTCTACGTCGACGGCATCCGCATCAGAGGCGACGCGTTCCACAAGAACGTGCCCGCCACGGGATACCCCGGTCGCAGCGGCAACGACGTGTCGAGCCCGCTGAACGACATCAATCCGAACGACATCGAGCGGATCGAGGTCATCAAGGGCGCGGCGGCGACGACCCTGTACGGCACCGAGGCCGCGGCCGGCGTGATCCAGATCTTCACCAAGCGGGGCCACCAGGGCACCGCCCGGTGGACCGCCCAGGTGGACATGGGAGCCGCGTACGTCGGTTCGTTCGGCCCCGACCCATCCACGCGCCCGCCGTCCGAGCCGGAGGCGTCGTCGTCCGGTGGAACCTCTGACTTTCTGTTCATCAACCCGTGGCTGCGCACCGGCTTCCAGCAGAAGTACTCGCTGTCGGTCGGCGGCGGTAGCGAGGCACTCCAGTACTTCGTGTCCGGGAGCTTCGAGAAGCGGGAGATGCCGCTTCCCAACGACTTCCTGGACAAAGGCGTGATCCGCGGGAACTTCACGTTCTCGCCCACCAGCAACCTTCAGTTCAACTGGAATACGTCGTACACCGGCACCGCGATCAGCAATACGGCCGCGGGGAACAACGCCCATGGGCTCACGCTCAACTCCTTCCGTCGCGACGCGAACTATCTGGCGGACGAGTCGTTCGATGCCATCGATCCGTTCCGGAACCAGGCGATCACCACGGACCTGGACCACCTGGTCACCGGGATCACGGCCACCCACACGCCGTCCAGCACGTTCACGCACCGTCTGACGCTGGGATACGACCAGGCGCACCAGAACAACCGGAACCTGCGTCCGTTCGGCTTCATCCGGGCCCCTCTGGGGATCCTGAACGACGGCCGGAGCCGCTTCACGACCTTGACCGCCGACTACGTGGGTAGCCTCAACTTCCCGTTGGGTGGGAACCTCCGTTCGACGTTCTCGTTCGGAGGCCAGAGCGTGACGTCGGACGTCCAGCAAACGGTTGCGTACGGCGAGGACTTCCCGGGACCCGGTGAACCGACCGTCAGCGCCGCGGGAACCAGGCTCGGATTCGAGCTCCGCGAGAAGGTGGTCAACGCGGGGCTCTTCGGGCAGTTCCTGCTGGATCTGAGCAACAAGTACTTCCTGACGCTCGGCCTTCGGGTGGACGGAAACAGCGCTTTCGGTGAGGACCTGGGCCTCCAGGCGTACCCCAAGCTCAGCTTCTCCTGGGTGGTCTCGGACGAGTCGTTCTGGGGAGAGAGCCTCGGCACGGCGAAGATCCGGGCCGCTTGGGGTCAGTCTGGCCGGGCGCCGGGCGCCTTCGACGCCGTTCGCACCTTCGACCCGGTGGGCTGGGGGACCAGTCCGGCCTTCTACCCGCGCAATCTGGGGAACGACCAGCTCGGTCCCGAGCGGACGTCTGAAGTCGAGGTGGGCTTCGAGAGCGCCCACTTCGACAACCGGCTCACGCTGGACTTCACCTACTACAACCAGAACACCACGGATGCCTTGTTCAGCGTGCGGCAGCCGCCGTCGAACGGCTTCGTAGACGTGAACGGCAGCACATCGCAGCTCGAGAACGTGGGTGAGATCAAGAACCAGGGCATCGAGCTGGGCATCAACGCCACGCTGATTCAGACCGATCGCTGGCAGTGGGACCTGGGTGGATCCGTCTTCACCAACGACAGTGAGGTCGGGCTGCCCGGGGAGATCCCCGAGTTCTCGGTGGGTGACAACGCCTGGATCATCGATGGCCAGCCGGTGCCGGTCATGCGGCCCGACCGGTGTATCACCAATCCGAATGCCTTGGCCGAGCCCATCATCGTCAACCAGGGTTCGAGCGAAGCGGCGGCCCTGGACGACTGCGTCATCGGTCCGAATCAGCCCACCAAGATCTTCGGGATCAACACCTCCCTGGTCATGCCCGGGAACGTCCTCCTGACGGCCCGCGGTGAGTTCCAGGGTGGCCACTACATCTACAACGGCGCCGCCTGGAACGCCGTGAGCCGCTCGGTGATCTGGCCGGGCTGCTACGACTTCTACAACACGGTCGAGACCCAGGGCCGCGATGCCGCGGTGGCGTCGGAGCGGGCCCGGTGCGACACGGCTCTGTCGGAGAACGACTTCTTCAATTACAAGGCCGACTTCTTCAAGATCCGTGAGGTGACGCTGTCCGTGCCCTTTGCGGACCGGTACACCTTCACGGTGTCGGGCCACAACGTGTTGCGTTTCCTGAACACGGACAACTTCCCGACCTTCGAGCCGGAGATGGGCAACAACAACGACAACAACGCGATCAGCCGGGACGGCGCTTCGAGCAACGCGTTCCTGGTTTCCAGCATCAGCGAGCACGTGCCGCCTGCAACGACCTGGACGTTCTCGATCCGGGCAACCTTCTAGGAGGCGGCCATGAGAGACATGAACAACATCAGCGAAGGGAAGACCATGCGCGCTGTAGAAAGGAAGAGCGGGCGGTGGCTTTCCGGAGCGCTGGCGGCCTGTTTGGTGCTGGTCGCCTGCGACACCGAGGTCACCAACCCGGGGCCGGTTCAGGACGACTTCCTGAACGAGCCCGAGGCCCAGCCGGCCATGGTACAGGGTACGCTTCGCGCCCTGGGCGACGCGCTGAACTGGATCGCTTACACGAGCAGCGCAGTGGCTCGGGAGGTGCACCCGTCCGGCTCCACCGGAAGCTTCGGCATCTCGGTTCGCCAGCAGTCCGGAGAGCTCCGGGATGACGAGGTGAACACCCATTGGGAGAACGCCCACAGAGCCCGGGCCAGCGGCGAGGGAACGGTTTCCCGCGTCGAGGCCACCGAAACCGGCTGGATTGACGAGACGCTTCGTGACGAGGCCTACCTGTTCACCGCGTTCGCGTTCCGGCTTCTGGCAGAGAACATGTGCGAGGCCGTCTTCGACGGCGGCAGCGCCATGCCCAACAGCGAGTACGCGACCCGGGCTGTCCAGTGGTTCGACCGTGCCGCTGGGTCAGGCAATGCCGACGTCAGGCTCGCCGCCCTGGGCGGGCGGGCCTCCATGAAGGTTTGGATGGGGGACTGGGCGGGAGCCGTGTCCGACGCTTCCCAGGTCCCCACGGCGTTCTCGTACGACCTGGACTACCAGGCCATCGGGGACGACTTCCAGTCGAATCGAATCCACATCGCGTCGAAGAACCAGCCATACAAGGCCCACACCGCCTGGACGACCTGGGTCGGCGGCGATGGCGATCAGTTCGCGGCCATGGGTCAGGAGGTCGACGCTGCTGGCAACGTGGTCGCCGACGGCGATCCCCGAGTCCAGTGGCGCGCCAGTGACGAGAACGGCGATGCGGCGATCAGCTGCTGTGGGCAGGTGCCGTGGTGGCCTCAGGTCAAGCACGGTGAAGACGCGTCTCCCATCGAGCTCACCGGAGGCGCGGAGATGCGCCTGATCGAGGCCGAGGACATGCTCCGGAACGGCGACGTGTCCGGCGCGATGGCCAAGATCAACGAGCTTCGCGCGCGTCCAACGGTGGGGCTGCCGCCGCTGACGGCGACGACCGTCGACGAAGCCAGGGTGATTCTCAAGGCCGAGTATGCGGCAGAGACGTGGCTCGAGGGCCGCCGTCTCCCTCAGCTTTGGCGCTGGAGCCAGACCGGCTTCGGAACCGAGCAGGACCTGCATCCCCTGGAACAGGTGTCTGGAAGCACCGATTCGGGCTCGCACCTGGTGCAGCGTGACTATTGCTTCCCGATCTCCCAGGGCGAGAAGCAGACGAACAGCAACGTCAGCTGAGGTTCGCTCCCAAACGGGAGCAAGGACAAGGGGCGGTGCCGGTTCGGCACCGCCCCTTCGTTTTGGGGCCCCGGTCACCCGGGCGGCCCCTGATGATCCCGATCTGAGATCTGCGCTGACCAGCCGCGCTCTCGGTCCGGGGCTGCCAGATCTGGGCTCTCGGCTCTCTGGCCTAGCGTCCCAGCGGAAGACGGAAAAGAGGGATCAGGATGTCTTGCGGCCCGCCCGGCCCTCCGGTCGACGTGCTGTTGCTGGAGCCGCTGGTGATGGCCAGGACCACGGCCGCTGCCGCGACGCCAACGCCACCCAGAACCAGGAGCGTCGTCTTGGTCTGGTCGCTACGCTTCTCGTCCACCACCTGAATCTCGCTGGTGGGCAGCCGGACCCGCTGATTCAGGGTCTCCAGGCGGCCACGCCGTTCGACCGCCGCCGCCGTCACCTCCAGCAGCAGCTCATCCGTGCCGTTGTCGATCACGGTGCCCTCGATCGTCCGGTCGTCCGAAAGCAGCGCGTCGGCCAACGCGTCGGCCTGTGGCCCGCTCACCCGGGCCCGGATGTCCATCTCCGGCCGTATGTCCGCCACGTCGATGGGCTGGTACGAGTAGCAGCCCGCGAGCACCAGGGCCCCCAGACTCAGCGTGAAAGTGAGAATCCGTCCGTTCATCGCTCTTCCGTCGGTGGTCGGGTTTCGAGTTCTCTGGCCTCGGCCACGGTCCGCTCCCGGAGTGTCACCCCGGAAAGCTAGCTGCCTTCCCTCTCCGGAAACAAACGGGGGGTGCCTGAAAGGAATCGTTTGCCACGGTGGAAACGTGACACGGATCGTACCCGAACCGCGCTTCCGGCCATGCCCCATACGGAAACCCACTTCGCCGCAAACGGGAACCAGGCTCCGTCCCGGGACGTACTGATTGCATGGGCGCCTCGGGCGTCTACGAAGGCTTCTCTTTGGCTGGACCGGATGATCGTCAGCGACTCCTCCTCGTGGCGAGTGCCCTCCCTTGCCGTCCTGACCCTTCTGGCGGCGGCGTGCCCGGTGTGGGGCCAATCCCTCATCTCCGGTCGCGTCCTGGACGCCGAGACCGGGGCCGCTGTCGCCGACGCCATGATCCTGTTGGAGGGGACGGGGCTGGGCAGCGTGACCACTTCGGTCGGTCTGTTCGAGCTGAGCGAGGTGCCGCCGGGCGACTGGGTCCTACGGGTGCAGCACATCGCGTACGGCGAGCTGAGAGAGCGCCTCACGGTGGAGTCCGACACCGAGGTGGCGCTTCGCGTCGTGCTGTCTCCCACGACAATCGAGCTAGAGCCCATCGTCGTTGAGGGTGTCTCTCGTCGTGACTACGAGGATCGAGCCCGCGGCACTGCGTCCAACGTCGTCACGCGCGAGCAGATCGAGGAGTCCTACGGGACGTCACAGAACCTGGCGTTCGTCCTGCAACGGAACGTCACCGGTGCGCACATCCGGGCGGACCGAAGCGGATTGGGGATGATCTGCCTGGAGTTCCGCGCTCCCCGCTCACTCCGGGATCCCACCGGCTGCAAGAGCCCGACCCTGTTCGTCGACGGTGTTCGAATCCAGAACGTGAGGCCTCTCTGGTCCACTTTTCCCATCGAGGACATCGAGCGAATGGAGTTCGTGCCCTCGGTAGAGGCCGGTGCCCGTTACGGGACCGACTCCAACTACGGCGTTCTCCTGATCGAGACGCGCACCGGAGCGGGGCTGGCCGGGCGGGACGAAGCAGACCGCATGACCACAGGGACGACCTACGATTGGTCCCTCGAATCGGAGAGCTACCCTTGGTTCAAGGTCTTCGCGTCCAGCTTCGTCGGAAACGCCCTGGGTCTGACCCTCGGATATGCCGCTGGCAGTCAGTGCCTGAACTTCGGCGGCCTCTCGGACGTCGTCTTCAATCCGAGCTGCGGGGGACTCGCCACTGCCGGCGCGACGACGGTGATGGTGGCCGCACCGATGTTCGGTTCGTCTCTGGCGGCGGGCTGGGCGGGACAGACCGATCTGTCCAAGGGCCGGGTCTTTTCGGCGGCGATTGCGGCGGCCTTCGCGTTGGTGCCGGGGTACATTCTCGTGGCCGCGGCTGACGACGAGGCCTTCGCCGGGGCCGAAGCCATCGGTTGGGTCACTCTGACGTTGGGCGTTCCGGCCTTCACTACCCTGGCGGACCGACTGTTCCGCAACGTCCGGGGTGACCCTCTCAGGGCGGTGGATCAGTTTCGCTAGACCGTCCCCCAGACGGTTGGCCACCAGCGGTCCCGGACAGGGTGCCGACCCGTCGCCCCAGAGAGCACGACCAGGCCGTACGCGTGAGGGCCATTCGCGCACGCTGCCGAGCTCCGCAGAGCAGGGACGTGGTCGGATCGGAACTCCATGGGGGTCGGATCGATTGGTCCTACGAAGCTGCTCCCGAGGTGGGAGTGGCGCCTTGGCATCGCGAGACTTCCCCCACAGTCGCGGCGCGTGGGCGCTGCGGGCGCCAAGTCAAGACGGTCTGGGGACGGGCAGATGAGAGGGTCTTTGGACAGGGAGTGGAGAAAGATCGGCCTGCGGCCTCTCGCGCCCATGTGCCTCGCGGCGGCCGCGGCGTGCTCGGGTGACGCCAATCCCGCGGCGCTCACTCCCGGCTCCGGCACGACGCCGCCAGGCGAGTCCGGCGCCGTTTGCTCGATTCCCCTCAGCGACATCTTCGACGGCGGCGTGGGCCGGGACGGGATCCGCTCCCTGGAGAATCCGAAGCGGGTGCCGGTGGATCACGTCGAGGCGTCCTACCTGATACCGGAGGATCGGGTCATCGGCGTCGAGGTCGATGGCCAGGCCATCGCTGTCCCACACAACATCCTGTGGTGGCACGAGATCGTGAACTTCGACATCGGGGACACGAAGCTGGCCGTGACGTTTTGCCCGCTCACGGGCTCGAGCATGGTCTTCGACCGGAGCGCCGTCGCCGGATCGGAGTTCGGCGTCTCGGGTCTGCTGTTCCGGAACAACCTCATCATGTTCGACCGGGACACCGAGTCCCTGTGGCCTCAGATGATGCGTGAATCCACGTGTGGCGTCGGCACGGGGTCGAGGCTGCCGCTCTACCCCGCCATCGAGATGAATTGGACCGGCTGGAAGGCCCTCCACCCCGAGGGCAGCGTCCTGTCGAGCCAGACCGGCTTCAGCCGAAGCTACACGCGCTATCCGTATGGCGACTACGACGACGTGGACAATCCGGAGACCCTGTTCCCCCACCCGGACGTCAGCGAGCGGAGACCACCCAAAGAGCGGGTGCTGGGCGTCGTGCAGGGCAGTGACGGCGGGACGGTGTTTCCCTTCGGCGTGCTGGGGCGGCGGCCGGTCCGGGCTGTGCACGTGCGATCGTCCGGCCGTGACGCCGTGGTCCTGTGGGATCGCGCGGCCGAGTCAGCCATGGCCTACTTCCGGGATCCGGACGTCGGCACCCTCGGCTTCAAGGTCGAGGCCGACCAGATCGTGGACGAGGAGACCGGCAGTGTCTGGGCCGTGAACGGACTCGCGGTATCCGGCCCGCTCGCGGGCACGCGACTGGAGCCGGTGCCGGACGCATACGTGGCGTTCTGGTTCTCCTGGGTCACCTTCCAGCCAGAGACGTCGGTCTGGTTCGGGACGTGATTCACCGGTACCAGACCATGGCACCAGCCGAGGCAGAGCGACGGTCCAGGATGGCCCTGACGGCCCTTTCGCCGGCCCACGCGGCCTCCGGGTCGACCTTGCCGTCGGAGGGGGGCACGTCGAGTGACCGCTGGAGCAGCCTCAGCCTCTGCGCCGAGGTCCCAACGGCTGGTGCGCAGATCCTCGGCTAGCCCACGAGGGGCTTGCTGATGGCCGCCATTCCCCAATAGACGAGTCCCAGGGCGACCAACGTCCAGATCACGTGGGGCAGGTACGTCCGCTCCTCGGGGGCCCGACGTCGCATGACGGAGACGGGGATCTGCGCCGCTGCCGCCGCGAAGAGCATCATCATCACGTGCCCCATGACCTGGGGGGCGAACCTGCCCGTGAGTCCCAGGGCGATCCCGAGGAGGATCTGGAGGTGCAAGGCGCCGGCGAAGCCGGACGCCAGCCGGCGCATGGGCTTGTCGTAGGCGCGGCGCGTCGCGAGGCCGTAGAGGCCGTAGGCCAACACGCCCACGGCCAACGCCAGGACGACGTAGCGGATTCCGGAATGTGCGTAGAAGAACATCTAGGGTCCGGTCAGTACGGGTTCGGGTCCATCGACAGCGATCGCCGCCACTCCTGGGTCGTCCAGCCTCTATGGCTCGGGAATATCCGGGGCCAGCTCGGCCAGGGTGGCTTCGGCCGCGTCCAAACGCTCCCGCTGGGTAACCGTCGGCGGGTAGAGGGTTCCCGGCCTGACTCCGCTGCCGTTGATCTCCTCGTACACCTCCTCGAGGACGTCATCGACCTGCTCCAGGCTTTCGAGCTCGGGGCCACCGGCGATACCGGCCATGGCCAGCCGTGCGGTGTTCGCCTGGTTCTGAAGGGCGAGCACCCGGAGGAGGAACGCTTCGCGTTCTCGGTACTGGGCAAGCGTCACGGGGAGCTCCGGGTCGCCCAACACCTCTACCGTCCGGGTAGACGTCGTGCCTCGGGCGTCGAGGGTCACCGTGTAGGTGCCCGGAGACACGAAGGGGCCTCGCTCGGCCGCGCTGCGCGCGAGGCGCGGATCGTCGTGTGGCGCCCACGCAAGCGGAGCATCGGGCAACCCGTGTCGGAGATCCCAGTTGATCCGGTGGATCCCCGGGTCGTCCGGCACCGCCATCTCGCGGACCACCGCGCCGTCGTCGGCGGTAATCGTGATGCGGGCCTCGCCCGACCCCTCACCCAGGCTGTACGTGACGATGGCGCCGTCCACGGGGTTGTTGCCCGCGAACTCGGCGTCGCCCCGGTAGGACGTGTCCTTCCAGTAGTGGAACAGGGCGGCTGAACGCACGGGGAACAGGTGTCCGGCCGCTTCAGCCACCGATCGGCTCCACCCCGCCAGCGGCACCACGTCGTCGAGGATCCAGATGCCCCGGCCGTGCGTGCCGATCACCAGGTCCCGGTCCCGCGGGTGGATGAGCAGGTCGTCGTAGTGGGTTGTGGGCAGGTTGGGCATCTGCGCCCAGGTCACGCCCGCGTCGGTGGTCGCGAACAAGTGGTGCTCCGTGCCCAGGAACAAGACCGACGGGTTGTCCGGGTGCTCGACCAGGGAGTTCACCGAACCGCCTGGCAGCGTCGCCGCGAGCGACCGCCAGCTCTGGCCGAAGTCGGACGTCCGGAAGACGTACGGCGAGAAGTCCCCGTCCCGATGCGCGTCGAAGGTCACGTACGCAGCACCCGGATCGGAGCGGGATGCCACCACTCGGCTGACGTAGGTGCCGTCGGCGACACCGCCCACATTGCCGTGCAAGGCGGTCCAGGATCGCCCACCGTCGCGGGAAACCTGGAGATTGCCGTCGTCGGTGCCGACCCAGAGGATCTGCGGATCCAGAGGCGACTCGGCGATGGTCGTGATCTCGCCGAAGCTGGAGGTCCCGTCGTTGGGCGAAAGCGTGATGTCCGCCCCCCTCACGCCCATGAGCTCGAGGCCGTCTCGGTCGATGGCCCGGGTCAGATCCTCGGTCCGTTCCCAGCTCACGCCCCGGTCCCTCGAGATGAAGAGGCGGTTGCCCCCCACGTACACCGTCGAGGGGTCGTGGACTGACACCAGGCTCGGGGACACCCAGTCCCAGCGGTACTCGTCCTCGCCTGCGGGCGGAGCGGGGGCGACGTCCATGATGTCGCCCGTCTCCGTGTCGACACGCGTGTAGCCGCCGTTCTGCGCGTTTCCGTAGGCGTAGCGCGGCTCGGAGGGATCGAGCTGCCAGTACATGCCGTCGCCGAAGCCGATCTGCTTCCAGTCGTCGTTGACGATACCGGCCCAGCGCCTCGTCCGGCTCGGACCCATGAACGAGTGGTTGTCCTGGAGGCCGCCGTACACCCAGTAGGGGTCACGCATGTCCACGCCGATGGCGTAGAACTGGCTGATGGCGAAGTTGTTGAGCTTCCGAAAGCTCACGCCCATGTCGTAGCTCTCATGCAGCCCGGCGTCCCCGCCCAGGTAGAGGTGTTCGGGGTCGGCGGGGTCGATCCACAGCGCGTGGTGATCCGCGTGCACGCCCACGTCGTAGCTGGGCCGTTCGGCGATGACCTCGAAGGTACGGCCGCCGTCCTCGCTCCTGTGGGAGGTCGTGGCCAGGGTATACACCCGGTTCTCGTTCGAGGGGTCGATGAAGATCTCGGAGTAGTACATGGGCCGGCCGTTCTGGTCGTTGACCTTGGTCCAGGTCTCACCGGCGTCGACGGAGCGGTATGTGCCCGATTCGCTGGCGTGCTGGATCAACGCGCTCAGCACCTGCGGGTTCGAGCGCGCGATCGCGAGCCCGATGCGTCCCTTGTCTCCGTCCGGCACACCTTCCGTGAGCTCACGCCAGGTGTCGCCACCGTCGGTGGTCTTGTAGATCCCGCTCCCGGGGCCCCCGCCGTTGAAGCCCCAGGTGCGCCGTCGACGCTGGTAGGTCGCTGCGTACAGCGTGTTGGGGTCCGACGGATCCATGACCATGTCGACCGCCCCCGTGTGGGCGTCGACGTACAGCACCTTCTCCCAGGTGCCGCCTCCGTCCCGACTCCGGAAGACGCCTCGCGCCTCGTGCTCCCTCCACAGGTTCCCGAGGGCCGCCACGAAGACCACGTCCGGGTCGGTGGGGTCGATCTCCACCTTGCCGATGTGGCGGGTCTCGTCCAGGCCCAGGTGCCGCCACGTCTCGCCGCCGTCATCGGAGCGGTAGACGCCGTTCCCCCACGATGTGCTCTGCCGGTTGTTCTGCTCGCCGGTGCCGGCATACACGATGTTCGCATCGGACGCCGAGATGGCCACGTCGCCGAACGTGCTCACTGGCATGTCGTCGAAGACGTTCCGCCAGGTATGGCCGCGGTTGGTGGTCTTCCAGAGGCCGCCGGAGGCCGAGGCGACGAAGATGGTGGATGGATCATCCGGCAACGCCTCGACATCGTGGACGCGTCCGCCGGTCACGGCGGGGCCGATGGACCTCGGTGAGAACGCCCGGAGCTGATCCGTGGTGATGGGCACGGGAGACTGGGCGGCAGCCGGGCTCGAGGATACCAGCAGGATGCCGAGGCTGATCCCGGCGGCGACGTTGGATCTTCTGGTCATTGAGGTGTCTCCGGTGTGACCCTCTGTCGGTGCGAGGGGCTCACTCTACGGGGGCCTCGTCGTGGCCAGCAAGAGCATCCGGCTCGGGTGGCTCGAGGACGTCCCGCACCACGCGCAGCACGTCGGGGCTCATCTCGTCCGCGCCCAGCATCCAGTAGAGGTAGTCGGGCTCGTTCTGCGCGACCTCGTCCAGGAAGCGACCCTTGTGCTTGCCCCGCCGGAAGATCCTCCTCCCGTCCTCGATCCCGAACCAACGCTCCGCCTCGGTGAGGTAGGGGCGGATCTCGTCGCAGTAGGCGTGGAGGCCGTCCAGATCCTGCGGTAGCTCCGGGTAGCGCTCGTATTGCGCTGCCAGGACGGCGGCCGTGGTGCGGATATCTCCGAGGGCGGTGTGGGCCTCCTCGTGCTCCCGGCCCAGGTAGAAGCGAGCGGCGGCTGAAAGGTCCCTGGGCTCCTCCCGATGGAAGATCTGCTGCATGTCGATGATGCGCCGACCGTGGGGGTCGAAGTCCACGCCGCACCGCTGGAACTCGGCCACCAGGAACGGAAGGTCGAACCGCCGGATGTTGAAGCCGGCCAGGTCGCAGGGGTCCAGCAGCTCCGCGAGCGAGCGGGCCCTCCGGCAAAACGGCGCTTCGTCGACCACGTCCTGATCGGTGATTCCGTGGATGCGGGTCGCATCGGCCGGGATGGGCATCTCCGGGTTGAAGCGCCGGACGCGCTCGAGCACGTCGCCCTGGGGGCTCAGACGGATGAGAGCCAGCTCGATGATCCGATCGGCCGTGACGGAGAGGCCGGTGGTCTCGATGTCGAAGAACGCCAGGGGCCGCTCGAGATCGAAGGGAAGGTGCATGTCAGGAGGGGGTGCCGCCGGCGGGGGTCTCCGCCGGCTTGGGGGAGATCAGGTGGGGCAACGAGATGACGGCCCATGCCGCCTCCAGCACGATGAAGCCCACCCGCCAATCTACGAGGGCGACCCACAGGAGGAGCAGCGACCCCAGGAAGTTCGCGAGGCTGTACACGCGGTCGCGGGGGCTCCAGATGCCCATCTGGTTGGCGAGGTAGGCGCCCAGAATGAGCGTGGCACCCGCCAGCGACACGATCTGGTGAATCAAGGCGGACTCCTGGCTTGAAAGCGTCGGGTCACAGAGACTCTATTGTACCCTCGCGCGCTGCGTCGTGCCCGAACCGGGGAGCGAGCGACGTCAGCCTGGCCGCAAGGCGTCCGAGCCGTGCGCATGCCTCGCCCACATGGCGAGCTCGTGCCGATGATCGGCAAACTGGCGGGGCGGGACGAGTGCAGAGCCACACAACGTACGTCGAGGCGCGGTAGAGCCCATGAAAGCCATCAAGATCCGAGAGGCGGGCGGACCGGAGGTCCTCCAACTGTCCGATGTCGACCCCATCCAGCCTGGTTTCGGTCAGATCGCGGTGAAGGTCGCCGCGTCGGGACTCAACCGGGCGGACCTGCTTCAGCGGATGGGGCGCTACCCGGCGCCTGCCGGGGCTCCGCCCGACATCCCCGGTCTCGAGTATGCGGGGGTGGTGGAAGAGGTGGGGCCCGGTGTAACCGGATGGTCTCCGGGTGACGAGGTGATGGGAATCGTGAGCGGCGGCGGCTACGCGGAGCGGGTCGTGACGCACGAGCGGACTGCCGTTCGTGTCCCTCACGGCCTCGATGTGGCTTCGGCAGGCGCCGTGCCAGAGGTGTTCATGACGGCCTACGACGCATTGTTCCGTCAGGCGGGGCTCCGAGCCGGAGAGACCGTGCTGATCCACGCGGTGGGGAGCGGAGTGGGCACGGCCGCCGTACAGCTCGCTCGCCGCGCCGGGGCCCGGACCCTCGGCACCTCTCGGACTCCCGAGAAACTGACGCGGGCCACCGAGCTGGGTCTCGACGAGCCGATCCTTGGTGACGAATCCTGGCCAGACCGTGTGTCCGAGCTCACCGGCTTCCGCGGGGTGGACGTGATCCTGGACCTGGTCGGGGGTCCCTACCTTCAGGCCAACATGTCCACAATGGCCACGCTGGCCCGGCAGGTGGTGGTGGGCGTCCCGGGAGGCTCGGTGAGCGAGATCGACCTCCGGGCACTCATGGGGCGGCGAGCCTCGATCCGCGGGACCGTGCTCCGGGCCCGCCCCCTGGAGGAGAAGGCTGCGCTGGCGAGAGAGTTCGAGGATCGCGTGGTGCCGGGTCTCGAGGACGGCTCCCTACGACCCGTGATCCACGGGACCTTCGGCCCGGAGGAGGCGGCCGACGCCCACCGGGCCATGGAGCGGAACGAGAACTTCGGCAAGCTGTTGATCCTCTGGCCGTGAGCCGTGCTCCGCCGTCAGATTCCCTCCACCACGCACGCCGATCCCGACGAAGAGGAACCATGCAGATCCACTCGACCTCGCTCATCGCCTGTCTCGTGGTCCTGGCACTGCCCCCGGTCGCGAATGGTCAGGAAGTGCCCCCGCCCTCGCTGGATTCGCGAATCTTCGAGATCGTCGAGGCGGCTTCGGCAGAGCGGGTGCAACGCGACATCGAGACGCTGGTCGGCTTCGGGACCCGGAACACCAACTCGGATACCCTGTCGGACACCCGGGGCATCGGCGCGGCACGCCGCTGGATCAAGGCCGAGCTCGATCGCATCGCCGCGGACTGCGGCGGGTGCATGGAAGTGTTCTATCAGCGGAGCCTGGTCGAGGCGGGTGAGACGCCGCGAATCCCCGAGGACACCTGGGTGGTGAACGTGGTTGCCGTGATCCGGGGCACCCTGCACCCGGATCGCTACGTCATCATGTCCGGTGACATCGACTCACGGGCTTCGGACGCGGCCGACGGAGTGACGGATGCTCCGGGGGCCAACGACAACGCGTCCGGCATGGCCGGGGCGATCGAGGCCGCCAGGATCCTCAGTCGATACTCGTTCGGGTCCAGCGTGGTTCTCGCGGGCCTTTCCGGTGAGGAGCAGGGGCTCTGGGGCGGGAGACACATGGCCCGGGTAGCCCGCGAGGAGGACTGGGACATCGTAGGTGTCTTGAACAACGACATGATCGGCAACATCGCCGGCATCGACGGCGTGGTAGACAACACGACGTTCCGGGTCTTCTCCCAACCCACGCCGGTGGACGCCGACGCCGAGGACTGGCGGCGCTACCGCTTCTACGGTGGCGAGGTGGACGGCCCGTCCCGGCAGCTGGCCCGCTACGTCGACCGCATCACCGAGCTCTACGTTCCTGGCCTCGACGCCATGATGATCTACCGCCTGGATCGGTTCGGACGGGGCGGCCACCACCGGCCCTTCAACGACGAGGGGTTCCCGGCCGTGCGCATCATGGAGACTCACGAGCACTATCAGCGACAGCACCAGGATATTCGCGTCGAGGACGGGATCCGCTACGGCGACGTGCTGGACGGGGTGGACTACCAACACGCGGCCAATCTGACCGCGGTGAACGCGGCCGTGCTGGCGTCGCTGGCCTGGGCGCCGCCGCAGCCGACGGGGGTGCTGATCGGTGGTGCCGTGAGGCCCTCCACCACGCTCACGTGGGAGCCGGTGGACGCTCCCAACCTGGCCGGGTACAAGGTCTATTGGAGAGAGACGACCGAGCCCCAGTGGCGCTGGTCGGTGTTCGTGGGCAAGGACGTGACCCGCCACACCCTCGAGAACATCGTGATCGACAACTACCTCTTCGGCGTGGCATCGGTAGCCACGGACGGCAACGAGAGCGTGGTGGTCTTTCCCGAGGGGCAGATGCCCAGAGACTAGGGGCTGGGATCACGGGCGGGGCGCCACACGCTCCCCGTTGCGCCGGTCCGGGGCTGGTCCGAGGCGCCCACGGACGTCGCCTGGCGGTTGCCCCTCAGCCGCCGGGTCCCTCGAGGGCCAGCGCCTCGCTGACTAGCCCGGCCTGCTTGGCGACGTGATCCGCACCTTTCCCTTCCGCCGGGCTGGCCCGCTCGGGGCGCGCTACATATCGGAGGGGCACGGACCTCGGGACCACCGCGCGGAGGCGGGGGCCCACGAAGGAGAGGGCTCCCATGTTTCTCGGCTCCTCCTGTGCCCAGAAGACCTCGGTCAGTGCCGGGTAGCCAGCGAGCACGTCGGCAAGCTCGTCCGTCGGAAAGGGGTACAGTCGCTCGACTCGCACGATGGCCGTATGGGTCGCCTCGTCGCGGCGGCCGCTGAGCTCGAGGTCGTAGAAGAACTTCCCGGAACAGAGAACGAGGCGCGTGACGGAGTCACGCCGACCCCCCGTGTCGGGATCGTCGATCACCGACGAGAAGCCGCCCTGGGCGAGCTCCCGGACCTGTGACGTGGCCTGAGGAAGCCGGAGCAAGCTCTTGGGCGTCATGACCACCAGAGGTCGCTCCTCCGGCGAATGGGCCTGGCTGCGGAGCAGGTGGAAGTACTGGGCGGGGGTCGTGGGATACACGACGCGGATGTTGTCCTCGGCGCAGAGCTGAAGGAACCGCTCCAGCCGAGCGCTGGAGTGCTCGGGACCCTGTCCTTCGTAGCCGTGCGGCAGCAGCAGCGTCAGTCGGGCGTGCTGGTTCCACTTGGCTCGTCCAGACGAGATGAACTGGTCCAGAATGGGCTGGGCCACGTTCACGAAGTCGCCGAACTGAGCCTCCCACAGGACCATGTCCCGATCCACGGCCACGCAGTAGCCGTATTCGAAAGCGAGGGCAGCCGTCTCGGACAGGGGGGAGTTGTAGACCTCCAGCCGCGCGTCGCCCAGATGATCCAGCGGCAGGTGCTCCTCACCGGTCTCGACGTCGTGGAGAACCATGTGACGGTGACTGAAAGTGCCCCGCTGGGAGTCCTGGCCGCTCAGCCGGACTGGAATGCCCTCCGCGAGCAGCGAGCCCAACGCCAGTGCCTCGGCGTGGCCCCAGTCCACCGGGGCCTCGGGACCGAAGCCATCGGTGCGGCGGCTCAGCTGCCGTGCCAGCTTGGGGTGGACCGTGAACCCGTCCGGCACACGGACGGCGGCCTCATTGATTTCGGTCAGTGTCTCCAGGCCGACGACCGGAGTGGTCGGCGGGGCCACTGCCGGCGCGTCGTCCAGGTCGGGTTGTGGCTCGTCTCCCCTCTCGGCCGCTGCCGCCCTGGCCTTCTCCTGGGCAGCACGCATGCGCTCGCCCACCTCGTCTCGGATGGCCTCGACCTGTTCCGCCGTGGCGACACCGCGCCCGACCAGGGTCTCGGCCCACACCGTTCGCACCGTCGGGTGAGCGCGGATGCGTTCGTAGGTGCGGGGGTGGGTGTACGCGGGCTCGTCGCCTTCGTTGTGGCCGTGGCGACGGTAGCCAACAAGATCGATGACGAAGTCGTCGTGATAACGGCGGCGGTACTCCATGCCGAGCCGCATGGCCGAGAGACACGCCTCGGGGTCGTCCGCGTTCACGTGGACCACGGGCACGTCGTATCCCTTGGCCAGATCGCTGGAGTATCGGGTGCTGCGACCGTCGCGGGGCGAGGTCGTGAAGCCGATCTGGTTGTTCACGAGCAGATGAATGGTTCCACCCGTCGTGTAGCCCTCGAGGCGGGCCAGGTTCAGCGTTTCCGCCACCACCCCCTCGGCGGCGAACGCGGCGTCCCCGTGTATGAGGATCGGTACCACCCTGCTGGGATCCCGCACGGCGTCCCGGCCATCTCCCGAATACTGACGAGCGCGGGCCATCCCCATGACAACCGGATTGACAAATTCCAGATGACTCGGGTTCGGCGCGAGTCGCACCGTTACCTGCCCGCCCCCCGGTACCTCATGCGTGCCCACGGCGCCGTGGTGGTATTTGACATCACCGGTGCCGGGATCGGGAACGTAGAGCGAGCCACCCTCCGGAGCGCCGCCCTCGAACTCGCCGATCACCTCGTCGTAGGGCACGCACACCCCGTGGGCTAGCACGTTCAGCCGGCCGCGGTGGGCCATCCCCATGACGATCTGCTCAGCGCCCTGCTCGGCTGCACCCTCGATGGCCAGATCCAGCATGGGCACGAGCATGTCGGTGCCCTCGATGGAGAAGCGCTTCTGACCCAGGTAGGCCTTGTGGAGGAACTGCTCCAGCCCTTCCACTTCGGTGAGCCGTTTCAGGAGGGCCAGCTGCTCCTGCTCGGGAAGAGGCTGGGTATGGGCGCCCGTCTCCACCTGCTCCCACAACCAGCTGACTCGATCCGGGTCCTCGAGATGCTCGAACTCGTACCCGATCGAGCCACAGTAGGCCTTCTCCAGGCGCAGCAGAGCCGCGCTCAGCGTCTCGTGGGTGTCGGAGCCAAGGACCACCGAGGCCGGGATCTCCTCGAGCTCCTCTCTGGAGGTACCGAAGAACGAGGGATCGAGCTGGGGGTGCCCTGGGGGCTCGCTTCCGAGGGGATCGATCTGTGCCCGCTGGTGACCGTGCTCCCGGAACGCCTGGAGATAGGCAGCCGCACGAGCAACTACGGGAAACAGCCGCCGGACGCTCTCCGCCTCGGCCAGAGCGGCGGCGGTGGCGGTGGCCGGCGCCGCGGACGCGGGAGCGCGTTCGTCGAGGTCCGCCTCAACGAGGGCCTCGGGCACGATGAGCCCCGCCTCACGGGCCACTTCCGCACCCTGAGCAAAGAAGTTGCGCCACTCGTCGGGCACCGCCTCGGGGTTTCGGGCGAATTCCTCGTAGAGCGCCTGGACGTAGGCGGCGTTGGAGCTGTCGAAGAGACTCATCGTCGTGCTGCTAGGCATCTCGAAGCGCGAATCGCCGGGCCGGCCGGAGGCGAATGAAGCGGGAGGCGCCACCGAATCCAGCCAGGCGCAGAAAAGGTGCGGCGATGTTGCCGGTAAGCTATCGCATTCCCCGAGAAAAGCGAGGCGCCATCGGCGGCTCCAGGCACCGGACACGGTCCTGGCGGATGGTGTGGGGCGATCGGCATCGCCCCGGTTGACGCAAACCGGGGGGCGCTCCATACTCCTCCCCAAATGCAGTTGAGAATCATTCTCAACTAATGAGAATCATTACAGATAGAGAACCGTGGATCGCCTTCTTCCGTTGCTCATGGTAGTCGCCCTCGCCTGTCCCGCCTCGGCACAAGAGGAGGAACGGGAGGGCCAGTTGCACGGCTCGGTTACCGCGGTGACCGACGGCACGCCGCTCACGGGAGCCGCGGTTCGGGTGATGGGGACCGGTCTCCGAACGCACACCGATCAGCGCGGCCGCTTCCGGCTTGTTCGGGTTCCCGCGGGGACGGTGGAGGTGACCGTGACGTCTCTGGGCCGGCGGAGCTGGACGGGCACCGCGACCGTCGAGGCAGGAGGCGTCAGCGTGCTGCGGGTGGAGCTGGACACCGAGCCCATCGGCGTGGATCCCGTCGTCGTTCTCATGAAGCGTACGCGAATGCTGGGGGATCCGGCGGGACCGGGAGCGGTCCCCGGTGCGGCCCAGGTTCTCACCCGGCAGGATCTCGAGGCGCAGAGCTCCCCGTTCGACAACGTGCACGACGTGCTGCGGCAGATGCCGGGGGTGAACGTCCTGGAGGAGGACGGATACGGTCTGAGGCCCAACATCGGGCTGCGTGGCACCGGCGTGGAACGCAGCGCGAAGATCACGCTCATGGAGGACGGCGTCCTCGCCGCCCCCGCGCCCTATGCGGCGCCGGCAGCATACTACTTCCCGGTCACTGGCAGGATGGAAGCGGTGGAGGTGCGCAAGGGGTCGAGCCAGGTGAAATACGGACCCCGGACCATCGGCGGTGCGCTCAACCTGGTCTCCTCCCGCATCCCTGACCAGACGAGCTGGGCCCTGGACCTGGCGGGCGGACAAGACGCCACCTTCAGAGGAAGAGGCAGGTGGGGCGGCGCGACCGATCGCTTCGGATGGCTCCTGGAAACCTACCAGATCCGAACCGAGGGCTTCAAGAACCTGGTTGGCGGCGACGACACGGGCTTTCGGGTGGGAGACTACCTCGCCAAGCTCCGCGTCAGCACGGACCGTGACGCGCGCATATATCAGGAGCTGGAAGTCAAGCTCGGCCTCACCGACCACGTCTCCAGGGAGACCTACCTGGGGCTGACCGATCCTGACTTCGGTGACGACCCGGTGCTTCGCTATCCGGCCTCACAGCCCGACGTCATGGACGCCGACCACCGTCTGCTGCAGGGCCGTTGGTTCATCCGACCGAGCCGGGCCTTCGACGCGACCGTCACCGCCTACCGCAGTGACTTCAAGCGCAACTGGTACAAGCTCCAGAGCGTGCTCGGAACCGGTATCAGCTCGGTCATGGACCGCCCGGCGGAGCATGAGGACGCGCTGGCCATCCTGCGGGGCGCCGACAGCGATACGGACGCGTTGAAAGTCAGGGCGAACAACCGGAGATACTTCGCTCAGGGGGTACAGGCGACGGGGGGCTGGAGTCCGGGCGCTCACCGCATCGAGGCGAGCCTCCGCCTCCACCAGGACGAAGAGGACCGATTTCAGCTCGAAGACGGCTACCAGATGCGCGACGCAGTCATGGTCCTGACCACGAGCGGCGCACCGGGCAGCCAGTCCAACCGCGTCAGCCGCGCGCGCGCCGTCTCGCTCTACCTCCAGGACGACTTGCAGTGGGGCAAGTGGATCGTGTCTCCGGGCCTGCGCTACGAGACCATCCGCTTCAGGCGCACGGACTACGCCACGAACGACCCTCAGCGTCTCCAACCGGCCAGGATCCGCGAGAATGGTGTCTCTGCGCTGATCCCGGGGCTGGCGGCGTCCTACCGAGTCCGCCCCGCTTTCCACGTATTCGCCGGCGTGCACCGTGGGTTCGGCCCGCCGGGTCCGGGCGCCGACCCCGCCACCGAGCCGGAGGCAAGCGTCAATTTCGAGTTGGGCACACGGCTCCGCAACGCCGGAGTGGGGACGACGCTGACGCTCTTCTTCAGTGACTATTCGAACATCCTGGGAACCGCCACGCTGGCCACCGGCGAAAGCGGCGCAGGCGACCAGTTCAATGGCGGCGCCGCCGATGTGGCAGGGTTGGAGCTAGGCGTCGACTACGACTTCCTGCACGGCTCGCCCAGCACGATTCGCCTTCCCGCCCGTCTGGCTTATACCTACACGGTTGCGGAATTCCGCTCCGCCTTCGAGAGCGCCTACGACCCGTGGGGGACCGTCGAGGTCGGGGATCAGCTCCCGTACCTGCCGGCGCACCAGTTCTCGGGCAGCCTGGGCATCGAGGCGCTCGGCTGGAGTAGCACGTTGTCCGCCTTCGGTGCCAGCGCGATGCGGACCAGGGCCGGTCAGGGAGCGCTCCTCCCCCACGAATCCACGGACTCGTACGTGGTGCTCAACCTTACCGCCGACTACGGCCTACCTGGGAACGGTACGGTCTACCTCAGTGTCCAGAATCTGTTGGACGAGCGCTATGTGGTGGCCCGACGCCCCGCCGGTGCTCGTCCCGGCATGCCTCGCATCGTGATGGCCGGCTTCCGCATCCTCCGGTAGCTTCCAGGGTTCCTGCCTCCAGGAGGGTCCTTGCCGGATCAGCGCCAATCCACCGCCGCCTCCTTTCGGACAATCACCGAGGTGGCCGTACGCGGGTCCGTACCCCGAGTCGCCCATCCCGAGTGGACGAGTGCGTTTCCATGGCTTTGTCAGGGAACCACCGTTCCAGGCCCCGATCGGGGCTGCGACATGGGCCTGTTCGGTGCCTCTCCCAGCGGCGATGTGCAGGCTCGGTGGGCACGCCTGGCCGAGAGCGTAGGCTTCCCCCGGGTGGTCCACGGTCTCCAGGTACACGGTGCCCGCGTCGCCGTGCACGAGGTCGTGACCGCCGGACGGTGGGTGGTCGGGGAGTATGACGGGCACGTGACCCGGGTCCCAGGGACGCTGCTGACCGTGGCCACCGCCGACTGCGTGCCGGTGTCGGTGGTGCACCCCGAGAACAGGGCCGTGGCCCTCCTTCACGCCGGCTGGCGGGGGACCGCCGCGGGGGTCCTGGAGGCCGGACTGGCCGCGCTGGCATCGGCACTGTCGGTGCGGACTTCCGCATGCCACGTCCACATGGGTCCGGCCATATGCGGAGGCTGCTACGAGGTGGGTCCGGAGGTACACCAGGCGCTGGGACTGCCCGTGCCCCTCGAGCCCACGCCGGTGGACCTCCGGTCGGATCTGGCTCGCCGGGCGGTGACGGCCGGCGTTTCGGCGCAGAACGTGACCGTGTCTTCGCTGTGCACGCGCTGCGGCGAGGCCGGCCTGTACTCTCACCGCGGTGGAGACCGGGGCCGACAGGTGGCCCTGCTCGGCGTCGCGCCCGAGTAACGCTCCTTGAAGCCCCCGCGGGTGGGTCTCTGCGCCGGTTGTCTTCACCTGCGGGTTGTGCAGAGCCGCACGGGCTCACGATTCTACCTGTGCCGGCGGTCGAAGACGGATGCCCGCTATCCGCGGTATCCGGAGCTTCCAGTGCTCGAATGCGCCGGCTTCGAAGCGCGCGACCCACCAACCGAGAGAAGCGAATGATCGATCCGTTCTATGTGGCCGAGACCGAGGTCCGGAAGATTCGAGGCGTCCACCGGAGGGCCCGGCTGGGGGACGGCACCTCGGTTGATTTCGGCGTCCACGGGACGATCAAGTCCTATTACGGGCTGGATGACGAGCCCAACCTGCCGCTCCCCGTGGACTACGTCGTAGCCGCGGCCGCTGCCTGACTGCTGGGAACCCTCAACGGCGCACTGGAGGTGCGCGGGATCAAGCTGGCCGCCGAGGAGCTTCGCTCCACCGCCAAGGGCATCAACGAGCTGAGGGACCGCATTCCGGTGCTGACCCGGATCGACGTCCACTACCAGCTGCGTATCCCTCCGGGAAGTCGCAGCACGGTGGACCGCGCCCTCACCCGTCACGTCGACAAGTGTCCGACGGCCCAGTCCCTCAAGGGGGCCGTCCACGTGACATGGACGGCGGAGATCGTGGAGGAGCGAGCCGAGGGCTGAGCCGGGAAGCGGCTGAGGACGACGGGGTGGTCGGGAAGCGACTCGGGACTGCCGAGGCGTGCCACGCGTACCGGAACCCTCGCCATCACGGAAGAGTTGGATTCGCGGGACGGTGGAGCACCGAGGCTCGCCGGGACCTGGTGGTGCCGGTCGGGGGCCCAGCGAACCCCCAGCACCCGAGACCGGGGCGCCGACTCCGAGACCCACGCAGAGGGAAGGACGCCAGGCAAGCGACGACATGCCCCACATGGTTTCAATAGCGGTTCTCGTACTCACGGCGGCAGTGCTCGCTCTGCTGGTGCCGTTCGCGACGCACCGGACGTATCTCCTCTGGCTGGCGAGCGCCCGGCGGCGTGGAGGCGGCCGCGAGGCGAGCCACAGGACCTCCGCGTGGGTGGGCCCCCTCCCCCGCGTGACGATCCAACTGCCGGTCTACAACGAGCGGGCCGTGGTGGCGCGTTTGATCGACGCGGCGTGCCAGGTGGACTATCCCCATCACCTTCTCGAGGTGCAGGTCCTCGACGACTCCAACGACGACACCGTGGAATTGGCCGCCGAGCGTGTGGCCTACTGGAGGTCCCGGGGTGTGCGGGTGGACCACGTGCGCCGGCAGCGACGCACGGGCTTCAAGGCAGGCGCGTTGGCAGAGGGCGCCGCTCGGGCGCGCGGGGAGTTCCTCCTGGTGCTGGACGCCGACTTCGTCGCGCCTCCGGACATCGTCATGTCACTGCTGTCGCCTTTCCAGGATGCGGGAGTGGGGATGGTACAGGCGCGGTGGGACCACCTGAACGAGGCGGAGAACGGGCTGACCCGTGCCCAGGCGTCTCTGCTCGACGGACACTTCTATTTCGAGCAGGGTGGCCGGTACCGTGGTGGGCGCTTCTTCAACTTCAATGGTACTGGAGGGATGTGGAGAAGGCGCTGCCTGGTGGACGCCGGCGGGTGGAGGGCCGATACGCTGACGGAAGACCTGGATTTGAGCTACCGGGCCCAGATGCGCGGTTGGCGCTTCGTCTTCCTCGAAGACGTCGGCGTGCCCGGCGAGATCCCCGCCTCCGTGAGTGCGCTCAAGGTCCAGCAGAGGCGCTGGTCCCAGGGGGGTATCCAGACGGCCCGGAAGATCCTGCCGGAGCTGTTGCAGGGTCCCTGGCCGCTCGCGGTGAAGGGCGAGGCCGTCATCCACCTATGCGGCCACATGGCCCACCCCCTCACGCTGATGCTCGGCCTGCTCCTCTTCCCCTCGGCCGTAGCTCGCCGAAGCCTGGGACTCGAGGAGTACCTGTTCATGGACCTGGTGGTCTTCGCCATGGCCACGCTGCCGTTCGTGGTGTTCTACGCGGCGGCGGCGCGCCGCAGGGGCAAGCCGTGGAGGGGCATGGTCGGCAGAGTGGTGAGCGTGCTTTCCGTAGGAATCGGGCTCTCGGCGCCCGTCAGTCGCGCCGTCGCGCGCGGCATGCGCGGTACGGCGGATCCTTTCGTGCGCACCCCCAAGCGGGGCTGGGTACCGGGAACCGGATACAGTGCCCCCCGACTCGGATGGGACGTGGCGTTCGAGCTGGGTCTCGCGGCTCTGATGCTCTCGTATCTCGCGGCGGCGGTCGCGGGCGCCTATTACGCCTCGATGCCTTTCATCGCGCTATTCGCCTCCGGCTACGTCCGCCTTGGCCTCGGCGGCCTGTTCTCCGCCAGGCCCACCACGAACGGCGTCCAGGAGCAGCATGCCCCAGAAGGGCAGCCAGATCACGGCTCGCGCCCAGGTGGGCTCGTGCCAGTCGCCGGTCTCGTGGTAGGCGGATAGGCCCCAGTACCCCAGGAAGATGAGGCCGGTAAGGAGGATCCACGCCCGATTCGAGCGCAGCGCCGCGAAGGGCAGGACCCAGAGGACGTACCAGGGATGCACGGTGGGAGACAAAGCCACCCCGGCTCCGAGGATCCAGAAGAGAGTTCTTTCGGCGTTGAAGCGGCGTGCCGTGGCGAACGCGATGACGCCCAACACCAGCAGTCCCGCCAGAACGCGGGGCCGCCGGCCTCCCGTCCCGCTGATCGCCTCGAGGAGGAGGAACGCCCCTTCGTTGGCGCGCCAGTCTCGAGCGTAGGTGGCGAGGCCCCGCCACAGAGCCGGTCCCGCATCCAGGTAGGGCAGGTAGAACAGCAGGCCGACGCCACCGGCGGCGGCGGCGAGCTTCCACCCGTGCCGGCGAACGAGTGGTGGCAACGCGGCGGCCGGGGCGAATTTGGTCAGCGCTGCCAGGGCGATGAGGGCGCCTGCGGCCGTGGCCCGTGGGGTCGCTCGTACGCGACCTCCGGCGCCGAGGGAAGCCAACAGCAGGGTGACCATCCAGAAGAGCCCCAGTACCTCGAGGTGTGCGCTCCATGCAGTCTCCACGACGAGGAGCGGCGACCACAGATACAGGACGCCGACGACCACGACGTTCCGCCCGGTCCGCTCGGCGACGCGGAGGAGCACGATGGCGGTCGCGAGATCGAGGATCAGCCACAGCAGCTTGGCCGCCAGAATCGAGCTTCCGGCTGCTGCCACGAGCACGAAGGCCAGCTGTGCGGCCGGCGGGTAGATCGTGGAGATACCGGGATGGTTGATGAGGCCGTGCCAGGGCGTGCGGATGTCGGTGAGCGCCGGGTCGGCGGGAGCGTAGACGTACGGGTTGACGCCGGAGAGTTGGACGTGGCCATCCCAGAGGTAGCGATAGACGTCGTCCGACAGCTCGGGCGAGAGGGGGATCAGGATCAACCGGAGGGCGATCGCCACGCTCCAGACGAGCCGCAGGTCGATCCTGCGCACGGAGTCCGCCATGCTCCCGGCGGCGGCCCCGGCACCGGGCGAGGCGACGCTCCTCGCCGCCCAGGCGTACGCCACGAAGGCTATGAAGAAGAAGAAGAGGCCGGGGAACGGCTCGGGACGGCCGGGCTGCCACCCGAGGACCCCGAGGGCCACGAGCTCTACGAAGCCAGCCAGGATCAGGATACGGTGCACCCCCACACTCCCGGTCATCGAGGTGTCGACGGCGCTGCGGCCACGGGCTCAGCGCCCCGCCCCCAGGGGGACGTGCCCTCGGCGGGCACGGTCGCCGTTCTCATCCCGGCCTTGAACGAGGAGGCGTCGCTGCCTGGTGTCCTCGCCGCCATCCCCAGGGACGCCGTCCAACATGTGGTCGTGGCCGACAACGGGTCCACCGATCGCACGGCGGAGGTAGCCCGGGACCACGGAGCCGCCGTCGTGGCCGAGCCGCGGCGGGGGTATGGCGCCGCCTGCCTGGCGGGACTGACGTATCTGGCCGATCTACCAACCGCTCCGGCCGTCGTGGCGTTCCTGGACGCCGATCAGAGCGACGACCCCGGCGAGATCCACAGGCTCGTACATCCGATCCAGCGGGGCACGGCGGACATGGTCATCGGGGTCCGTCAAAGCGCCGGCGGGGGTCAGCGCAGCGTTCCGCTGCATGCCCGTCTGGGGAACGCGCTGGTATTGGGCTTGGCCCGCATGCTCTTCGGCGCTCGCTTCCGGGACCTGGGCCCGTACCGGGCCATCCGCTTCGAGGCGCTCCGCTCGCTGGGGATGGACGACCAGAACTGGGGATGGACGCTGCAGATGCAGATTCGCGCGGCGCTGCGAGGCCTGCGCGTTGTGGAGGTCCCCGTCAGCCATCGGGAGCGAGCCGCGGGCACGTCCAAGGTGTCCGGCTCGCTGAGCGGCTCGGTCAAGGCCGGGGGGAAGATGTTGTACACCCTGGTCAGGGAGCGTCTGCGAGCGCGTCGAGGAAGTCGCTGACCAGCTGAAGCGAGCGGTGGGGCGCCTCGTCCGGCGGGAGGTGGCCGCAGCCCTCCAGCATCGCCAACTCCGCCTGCGGCAGCGTCGCCGCCAGCCGCTCGCCGACCCAGGGTGGGATGACCCGGTCCTCGGTGCCCCAGATCAGCTTGGCAGGGACGTTCAGCTCCGGATAGCGCGTGACGATGCGGTCGACGTCCGGTGGCACGATGCGCCGGGCGGTGGAGATCAGCGCGTAGCGGGCGCCGGGTTCGGCAAGGGGAAGGGCATATCCATCGACCATGTCCTGGGTCACGCACGCCTTGTCGTGCACGATGCCACGGAGGACTAGCCGGACCAACCCACGGGGGGGCGAGCGCCTCAGCCCCGCGATGGGGATGGGAGGCAGGCGGGCCATCCCGATGAAGCGGGGCACCCGCTGGGGGAACGAAGCGCTGGCGATCAGAACGAGGGCACGAACCCGGTGCAGGGCGCCGGCGTCCAGCAGGCGGAGGGCCGTGAGCAGCGCGACGCCTCCCCCGAGGGAATGTCCCACGAGCGTGACACCGTCGAGGGCGCGCTGGTCCAGCAGCTCGTGCACTGCAGCCGCGTGATCGTGGGGGGAGTACCGGTCATCTCGGGGTGCTGGAGATCGGCCGAATCCCTTCAGGTCGGCCACGTGGACGTGATGAGTGCGGGCGAGCGTCGGTACCCAGTGTCTCCAGGTGAAGCCGCTGCCTCCGAAGCCGTGGAGCAGCACCAGCGGCTTGCCCCGCCCGTGCTCTTCTACGTGAAGGCGGGGCAAAGAGTGGATTCCGCTTCGGGCCTTCAACCGGCGCCCTCGAGGGTACGGAGGCGTCCGGCCTCGAGGGGCACGACGCACCCACCCAGCCGCTCGAGCGCCAGCTCCACGTCGCTGTGGCAGGTGAACACGAATACCTGCCTCTCCTCGGCCAGCCGGGCCATCAGCTCGATGCCCCGCGAGCGCCGGTCTTCGTCCCAGTTCACGAACACTTCGTCCACGAACACGGGCAACCGCTCTCCGCTGTCGTCGAGCTCGTCCACAGCGGCCAGCCGAAGGGCCAGGTAGGCCTGCTCGCGCGTGCCGGTGGAGACCCCGCCGTCCAGCGAGACCGCATGCTGATAGCCATCGCCGCGGAGCTTGAAGGTCTCCCGGTCACCCTCCTCGGCCGTGACGATCCGGCTGTAGCGTCCTTCCGTGATGTGCGCCAGGTACTCGCCCGCTCGCCGAAGAACCCGGGGCTGACGCTCCTCCCGGAATCGCTGGTCGGCCAGCCGAATCAGACGGGCGAGCAGCACCTTCCGGTCGCGATTCCTAGCCAGCTCGGCCCTCTGTTCGCGCAGGGCCAGCAGCTCGCCGTCGACCTCGTCCGGAGTGGGCTGCTCACGGAGCCGGTTGATGGACTGCTCGTCCCGCTCCAAGCTGCGGCCCAGCTCCTCGATGCCACGCGTGAGGTCCACCCGCCTGCGGCGGAGCGCGGTCAGCGCATGGGGGTCCCGGGTCCAGGGCTCGCCGGACTGCACGGCCAGTTGGACTTCAGCCTGGAGCTGATCCAGGTCGGAATACCCCCGGGCCAGTTCCCGTCGGAGCTCGCCAGCGGTGCTCGCGGCGGTTCGCCGCTCGACCGCCACAGCCACACCCCTGTCTGGATCACCGTCGCCGAGGGCGGACAGCCGTGCCTCCAACGCAGCGCGCGCAGCTTCGGCCTCCAGGAGCTCCTGCTGGGCTCCCGCTCGCCCGGCGCCCAGTCGGGCCGTCGCGTCTCCAGGGGTCACCAACGAGAGGCCCGCCCCTGCGGCTGGCTCTTCGTCAGCGCGGGGTGCCGGGCCGAAGCCCAGGGTAAGTTGGCCTCGCGCCTCGTCTCCCGGGTCGGGCACCTCCGGGTCGAGGCCGACGTCCAGGGCCACGGCGAGCTGGCCGGTCAGGTCCCTCTCCAGCTCCTGGAGCCGCTGCAGGAGCGCCGGCAGCTCCAGGGTGGGATCGTCCAGCAGCTCGCCGCGAAGGGACAGGCGTGCCACGGAGGAGCTGAACGCCTGGCGGGTCTGCGCTTCCGTCGCACCGAGATCGGCCGATCCCGTCTCCGTGGGAGGCTCCACTGGGACGCCCCGGTGCCGTCGCCGCCCGGCGAGCAGCATCCACGCCGCGACGGCTGTCGCTGTAGCGCCCAGCGCGATCAAGCTGCCTCGGCCCAGCGCTGCGCCGGTGGCCGCGATCACCGCTCCCGCCGCGGCCGCTGCCGCAGCCAGTCGGGGTCGCCTCGTGGGCGGAAGTGCCTCAGGGGGTGGGGAGGTCGCACGGGCCTCGGCCAGACGGACGGCGTCCCGGGCCGCCAAGAACTCCCGGAGTCGCTCCCTGACTGCCACCGGGCTCGTGTCCCGGATGGCAGCCCGGTCGGCCTCCGTCCACTCCCGGCCGAACAGCTCCTCACAGATGGAACGGGCGCGTCGATGGTTCTCGCGGAGGCCCTGCTCGAGTCCTTCCAGCTCCTGCACGCGGGCGGCCAGGGTACGGGAGCGGGCCCGAAGAACACCGAGCCGGTCCGCCGGATCCGCCGGCAGCTCGGCCAGCTCCGAGGGATCCCCGGCAGCCCGGACGAGCTCTTCGATCCGCCTCAACTGCCGATGCACCGGGAGCAGTCGGGTGAGGCGGCCCTCGAGTCGCTCGATCTCCCCGCGCTCCGCCTCGGCGCGCTCGAGTCGCTCCCGTCCGTCCTGAACCCGGCGTACGAGCGCGCGGATCTGTCGGTCCCGTTCGAGGGCCTCCTCGCGCTGACCCTCGACCGCGCGGATCTGCGTCCCGATCGAGCGAACCTGCTGCTTTCCCCTGCGGTTGGGGCGCCACAGCGCACCGGCCTCTCCCTCGAGCTCTTTCGCCGCATCCCTCGGGGACACGAGATCCCTGGCCCCCATGGCGCTGACGAGCCGGTCCTGCACCTTCGACCAGTCTCCCGCCTCGAGCGCCGCTACCTCGGTGAGGGTGAGGGCGAATACCTGCCGGAAGACCGTTCGGGGCAGTCGCTCCACCAGATCAACCGACCGGTTCCGGAGGTCTTCTTCACGATCCCCCCGCGCTACCTGCCCTACAGGCGTGCTGCCCAGCCGCCTGTACACTTGCATCGGAGTGCCGTCTGCGGTGCGGAGCCAGATGGTGCCCTCCGCATCGTCCCCGTTCCAGGGCACGTCACGGTTCTGCTCTCGGTTGGCCGGCTGAAACCCGTACAGGATGGAGGTCAGGAAGCGGAAGAACGTGCTCTTGCCGGCCTCGTTGGGACCCGTGACGACGACCAGGTCCCCCAGGGCATCGGGCCCCGTGTCCAGCCCTTCGATCCGGCCGAACCGTCGTACGTGGATCCGGTCCAGCCTCATCCGCCGCCCCCCGCCGCGGCGCCGTCCCGCCTCCACAGGCGCGTCAGAAGCTCGGCGTCAGCCCCCGGGAGCAGTGTGCGCAGATAGCCCGGAACATCGCGAACCTCCTGCAGGTGAGGGAGCGCGAGCTCGTGCTCCGGAATCTCGGGCAGGGACTCGGATCCCTCCTGGATGGCGGCGGCCAGCCGCAGGACCTCGCCAAGGGCGTCGGGCCGGTCGACGTGCTCGCCCACGTCGAGAACGGCATGCACCCGGGATGCGAGCACGTCGCACCAGAGGAGACCGAGACGGTTCGCGACGGCCCGGCCGAGAGCGTTGCGCTCGTCCTCCATGGCCAGGGTCCGCCAGAGGGGGCAGGGGCCAGACAGCGTCACCTGCGCCAGCGTCGCTCGAGGCTCGGGGTCTTCAGCGGTGCGCCGTTCATTCCACGCCTCGGCCACCCTGCCGACCAGCTCTTCCAGGCTCCGACACGCCTCGAGGCCCTCCACGGACAAGCGAATCCAGCGGAGCGGGGCCAGGCCGTGGAAGCGCACCACGGGGCGGGTAGGGACCGACAGGTCCACGCTCAAGCACCCCCGCGGCCCGTCCTCCCGGGGATTCCTGCCCTGGACGTTGCCCGGGTAGTGGATGGGGGGATCGGTCGACAGCGCCTGCCGCAGGTGCACGTGGCCCAACGCCCAATAGTGGTAGCCGGCGGTCCGCAGCTGCCCGAGCACGGACGGCGCGTAGGGTTCGTGCGACGTCTCGTCCAATGAGCCCCTGACCTGCGTATGAAGGAGGGCTACCTCGGGCAGCTCCCCGGGGGGCCGGGGAAGCCGCTGCGAGAGGTCATCGGTCTCCTTGGCCGACGCGTGACCCACCGCCGTTACGAACCCCACCGTCTCACCGTCTCGCGATCGCACCTCGACCCGGCGCGGTTCGTGGTCCGCGACCACTACCACCCCCTCCGGCCACGCCATCCCGAGGGTGCGGAAGCCGGCTGCTCCGGGGTCGTGGTTGCCGGTGGCGTACACGACCTGGACACCCGCGTCCACCAGCCGGGAAAGCTCCTCCATGAGCAGCGACTCGGTCTCGAAGGAGACACGATGGCCGTCGAAGAGGTCGCCGGCGACAAGGAAGGCGTCCACGCGCTCTTGAAGGGCGAGCTCGACCGCGCGGGTGAAGGCCGCCCGCGTCGCCTCCCTCAGTCGCTTGCGTACCGATGGCGAGCGTGTGGAGAACGGCGTGTCCAGATGGACGTCTGCGATGTGGATGAAGCGCATCCTACAATCGGTCGGGAGCTTCGGGCTCTGTCGAAGGTCTCGGGGCGGGTCGGGCGGCACCATGGGTCGGTGGCCATACCGTTGCCCGCCCGTCATGGTCGCCCTACCGAAGAGGTCCCGCAAGTGGCCCGGAAGGCTGGTCGGACGGTTCCGGCGCGACCCAGTCCGGAACCGGGTGGCTCCCCGGGTCCTCCCCGGGTTTGCTGGTCGGCATGGCTCTGGGTATCTTTCCATCGCTTCAGCGAGCATCTGGCGGGCGTCTCCCACATTGCATCCGGGGGAGCGCCCGAAACTTATATGCCGAGTAGAACGAGTGCGTCGCCCACCGGGCCAGTTGCTGATCCGACAGTCGTCCCCCCATGAACGACCCCACTAAGACGGCTGCGAAGCGCGGCCGGGACGCCTCCCCCGTCGTTGACGCCGTCTGCCGTCAGCTCGAACGCCAGGTCGACGCCACGGACTCCGAGCACGCCGTCCGCTTCGCCGAGCTATTCCTGAGCAAAGCGCCTCCGGAGTTCCTTCAGGGACGGAGCGCGGACCAACTGGCCCACCTGACCCGGGGCACGTTCGAGTTCCTGAAGCAGGGCCACCCCGACCGGGTCGACGTGCAGGTCTTCAATCCGGACGTCGATAACGAAGGCTGGTACGCCCCCGTAACGGTCGTCCGGACCAACATCTCCGAGCGCCCCTTCATCGTCGACTCCCTCCGGGAGTTCCTCAGCGCTCAAGACATGGCCATCGAGCACCTGGTCTATCCCCTCGTACACGTGGAGCGGGACGATCAGGGCACCATCGTCGACATCCGTTCCTCCCGGGAGGGCGTTCGGCGCGAATCGGTGATTCACTGCGAAGTGGCCCGGTGCGCAGACGAGGAGATGCTCGACTTCCTTCGCGAGGAGACCGCGCGTCGGCTCCAGGACGTCGTGCGCGCCACCGACGACTTCGGGGCGATGCTGGAGGCGGCCCGCCGGACCCACGCCACCCTCGGCGCCCGCATCGAGGACCTGCCAGAGCGGAAAGACGAGCTGACGGAGATCCAGGCCTTCCTCCAGTGGCTGCAGGACGAAGCGTTCGTCTTCCTGGGATACCGGGGCTACGACCTGGTCCATGACGAAGCGGGTCATACCTCGATCCTGGTGGAGCCAGGCTCCGGTCTGGGTATCCTGCGCAACGAAGCGGAGTCCGCCTTCGCGGAGCCCGTGCGGCTCGACGAGATCCCTGAGGGGATTCGGGGGCTGGTCGAAGGTGGCCCGATCCTCATCATCTCGAAGACGAACGCCGAGTCGACCGTGCACCGGCGTGCTCGGATGGACTACATCGGCGTGAAGAAGCTGGCTCCCGACGGCACGATCACGGGCGAGCATCGCTTCGTGGGGTTGTTCACCTCACGCGTGTACGCCGCCGACGCCGAGCACGTCCCGATCCTGCGAAGAAAGCTGGATCAGATCCTGAGCGGAGCCGGGGTCCTCGAGGGGTCCCACGACTACAAGGAGATCAACACGATCTTCAACTCCATGCCGAAGGAGGAGCTGTTCCTCACCTCGGCAGAGGAGATCGGGGCCGACATCCAGACCGTCATGACCACGTACCGCACCGAGGAGGTGCGGGTGACGCTCCGCGACGATCCGTTGAGCCGCGGCGTGGCCGTCATGGTGATTCTGCCCAAGGACCGCTTCTCGGGAGAGATCCGCAAGGCCATCGAAGTGAGCCTCGTCGACGCCCTGGAGGGCGAGCTGCTCAACTACCACCTGGCGCTGGGCGAGGGCGATCAAGCCAGGCTCCACTTCCATATCGGGACGACGCCGGAGAAGCTGGGCCGCGTGGACGCCTCGGAGCTGGAGCGCGTCGTCCGCGAGCTCATCCGCTCGTGGGCCGACCGCGTCCGCGAGGGCTTGGAGCGGGTCCGCCCGCCCGACGAGGCCCGTCGTCTCGCACGTATCTACGGCGACGCCTTCAGCGCCGAGTACAGGGCCGCTACGCCTCCCAAGGTGGCCGTGCGGGACATCCTCGAGCTCCAGGCCATGCAGGCCGATGGTCGCATGATCGCGATCTCGCTCGAGAACCGTGACGCGGAGGCGGCCGCCGGCGTGGAGGAGCCGTTCACGGAGCTCAAGGTCTACTTGCGAGGCGTGCGTCTGGTCCTCTCCGATTTCATGCCGATCCTGGAGAATGCGGGACTCCGGGTGATCGCCGTGAACCCCTTCGACGTGAAGGGCGAGGGCGCGCCGGACGCGACCGTCTATTCCTTCTCCGTCCAGAGCTCGCAGGGCCTGCCCGTGGACGTTCGGGGGCGCGGCACCCTGTTGGCCGACACGATCCTGGCGGTTCGGGCCGGCGACGCGACCAACGATCGGGTGAACAGCCTCGTGATCTCGGCGGGGCTGGCGTGGCGAGAGGCCGACGTGCTGCGGAGCTACTGTTCGTACGCGTTCCAGATCGGGGCCGTGCCCACGAGGGCGTCCCTCTGGACGGCGCTCAACAACCACCCCGAGATCGCCCGCATCCTCTTCGACCTGTTCGAAGCACGCTTCGATCCGGAGGGTCTGGGGACTCTGGAGGAGCGAGCGGAGGCCGCAGAGGACATCCGGTCGGCCTTCCAGCAGGCGCTCTCCGGAGTGGAGTTGTTGGCCGAAGACCGGGCCCTGCGGCGGCTGGCGGTTCTCATCGACGGTACCGTGCGCACGAACTACTACCGGAACGGAGGCGTGACGCCCACCCGGCGCTCCGGTGGGGTCCCGTACCTGTCGTTCAAGTTCGCGTCCGACAAGCTCGTGTCGGTGGTGCGCACGCGGCTCAAATACGAGGTGTGGGTCCGCTCGTCTCGGATGGAAGGTGTTCATCTCCGGGGCGCGATGGTGGCCCGTGGCGGCATTCGCCATTCGGACCGACGCGACGACTTCCGTATCGAGGTCCTGGGCCTGGTGAACACCCAGATCGTGAAGAACGCAGTGATCGTGCCTGGTGGGTCGAAAGGGGGCTTCGTCACGCTCCGAACGATGACCGGCCTGGACGCAGCGCGAGAGGATAGTCGGGAGCAGTACAAGACGCTGATGCGGGGTTTGCTGGACCTTACGGACAACATCCGGGACGTTCGCACCGTGCCGCCCGAGAACGTCGTGTGCTGGGACGAGCCCGACCCGTATCTGGTGGTCGCCGCCGACAAGGGCACCGCCACATTCTCGGACGTGGCCAACGGCGTCGCCGAGGAGTACGGATTCTGGCTCGGCGATGCCTTCGCGTCTGGTGGCTCACACGGCTACGACCACAAGAAGGTAGGGATCACGGCGCGCGGTGCATGGGAGGGCGTGAAGCGTCACTTCCGCGAGAAGGGCAAGGACATCCAGACCGAGCCGTTTACCGTCGTGGGCATCGGAGACATGAGCGGCGACGTCTTCGGCAACGGCATGCTGCTCTCGGAGCAGATCAGGCTCCTGGCCGCTTTCGACCATCGCCACGTCTTCATCGACCCGGATCCGGACCCAGCCTCGTCATTCGCCGAGCGGAGGCGGCTGTTCGACATGGGTCGCTCTAGCTGGGACGACTACGACCGCAGCGCCCTGAGCGCCGGCGGCATGATCATCGATCGCGGGGCCAAGCAGGTGGAGCTCAGCGCCGAGGCAAGGGCCGCGCTCGGCATCGAGGCTGACACCGAGGAAATGGACGGGGAGTCCCTGGTACGCAGCGTGCTGAGGGCGCCGGCGGAGCTGCTCTGGAACGGGGGCATCGGCACCTATGTGAAGGCGTCCACCGAGATTCAGGCCGACGTGGGTGATCCGTCCAACGACGCGGTACGGATAGACGTGCCAGAGCTCCGGGTAGAGGTGGTCGGCGAGGGCGGCAACCTCGGGCTGACCCAGGCCGCCCGCATCGAATACGCGCTGCGCGGCGGACGGATCAACACCGACGCGCTGGACAACTCCGGCGGCGTGGACCTGTCGGACCGGGAGGTCAACCTCAAGATCCTGTTGAGTCCCGGCACCGAGGCGTCGATGAGCCAGCGCAACGCGCTCCTGGAGGACCTCACCGACGCGGTGGCCGCGCTCGTGCTGAAGGACAACGAGTCCCAGAGCATGGCGATCTCCCTCGACGAGGTCCGCGCCCGGGAGTCCGCCGACGACTTCAGGGGTCTCATGTCCAGCCTGGAACGAGCCGGAGAGCTGGACAGGAAGGCCGAGCATCTGCCTACCCTGGAAGCCCTGGTGGAGCGGATGGAGGGAGGAAAGACCCTCTGCCGCCCAGAGCTGTGCGTGCTGCTCGCCTACGCGAAGCTGAACCTGAAGGCCCATATCCTGAAGAGTCCGCTTCCGGACGACCCCGCTGCGACCAGCTACCTGTTGGGGTACTTCCCGGCCGCGGCGGTCCGGGCGGCAGGCTCGCACAACCTCAACAGCCACCGTCTCCGGCGGGAGATCATCGCGAGCCAGCTCACCAACGACCTCGTCGATACGATGGGCGCCGCGTTCGTCCAGCGCATCGTCAGCGACACTGGCAGAAGGCCGGAAGAGGTGGCGCGAGCCTGGCTGGTAGCCGCTCGTCTGTCGGGCCACCGGACCATCGTGGAGCGGCTGCGGTCCCAGCGGTCGAACCTGACGTCCAACATTGCCTATCGCTGGCTGCTGGGTCTGGCCAGGGTACTGGAGAGGACCACTCGTTGGGTGCTGGCGAACGTCGACGCATCGGAGTCCACGGCCGGCATCGTGGATGACAGTCTCGAAGGGCTCGCGGCCCTCCGCCGGCGCTTCGGTGAAATCGTAGCCGGAGAGGACCGCGGCGACTTCTTCGAGCGGGTACAGGAGATTCAGGAGCTTGGCGCGGACGAAGAGTCGGCGAAGAGCCTGGTGACACTCCGTTACCTGGACCACCTGCTGGACGTGCTTCGTGTCGCGAAGGACACTCAGGGTGACCCTCTGGACTCGGCGCGGGCCTACTACCGCGTATCAGAGCTGCTGCAGCTGCCCTGGCTGCGCCGCTCGATCTTCGACGTTGCCGAGGACGATCGCTGGGAGCAGCGAGCGGCTCAGGCCCTCATGGAGGACCTGAACCGAGCGCATCACCGCATGGCGGCCCGCGTCATGGTCGTGCGGCGCTCCAGCGAAGACGTGGACGCCGCCGTCGAGGAGCTGCAGCGATCGATCTCCCGTGAGTGGGCTCGATACGCCGAGCTGGTCGAGGAGGTCCGCTCCGAGGAATACCTGAGTCTGGCCGGGCTCTCGGCGGTTGTCCGCGAGGCGACGGTGTTGGCCGGGCGGAACGGACGGCGGCAAGCTTAGTCCGACCGGGTCCCTAGCTTACGGCCTTGGCCACCCCGTCGACGTACTTGTCGACATTCGCCAGCACCTTGACCAGATCCTTGCGAGCCTCGGCCGCCGCGATGTCGGACGCGAAGCGGAGGAACTGCGCGCGCACCTCGTCCCGGTCCACGGACGGTCCGGTAGCAGGCGCCGCAGCCGGGGCCGCCTGCCGACGCGCGCGCCTCGGCCGACCCGGCTTCTTACGGGCCGCAGTGGCACGACGAGTGCGGGGCTTCTTGGGAGCCGCCTTGGCCGCCGTCTTCCTGCCTGCACCGGCTCCGGGCTTGCGCCGCTTGATCTGAAGGACGTAACGCGCGTTGAACTGGCGCTTTGTCAGGGGTCCAACGCTGGGGTACTTCTTCTTCACCTGGTTCTGAAGCTCTTCGGTCGTTGCGCCGGGGTTCTTCTTCAGCGCTGCCTCGACCATGCCCAGGATCTTCTCTTTGTTATCGGCCACCGGGGGGATCTCCTCTCGACTGGTTATTCGGGGACAAGCGCCGGCAATAGAACCGGATTGTGGTAGGATGTCAATTGTACGCCAATTTAGCGCGCATATTCGTAGCTACCATATTCGCGGCGTATTCAATCACGTTGTGATCAGGAGCCCTTGCCGCGGCCTGATCCGGTCTCGGGCTGGTGGGGGAAGATCAGGGTACACCGCGGCTGCGGTGGGGTGGGTAGGCGTCTAGAGGAGCCTCGCCGCCGCCCTCTCGGCGGCCTCACGTCCAGGTATGCGATCGGGATGCGAGCGACGTGTCGGTCACTCCGGCGCCGTTCGGCGGGACTGGCAGCGCCCCTTGTCGTCCCGTATCGTGAATCTCGGGAACCGGCTGGCTCGTAGGGATCGAGCCGCACTGGACCCGTACTGAAAGTCGGAGAGGTGGAGACATGGATCCGGCAGTAATCGACATTCTCGCACCCATGCTGTTTGCCGTCATCCTGACGCTCACCGTCGGCGGCGTGATACTCCTGAAGCCCATCTCCAAGAAGATCGGCGATTTGCTCGAGGCCATGGCAGAGGAGCGGAAGAACCCATCGTTGACCACCGAGCTCCACCAGCTCAGGGGTCAGCTGGACACCATGAGCTCCCGAATGGCTTTGTTGGAGGAGCGTCAGGATTTCCACGAGAAGCTCATGGAGGCCCCGAGTCGCCTGCCCGCGATCGAGTCGGGCTCCGGTGGGGCAAAGGCTCCACAAAGCGAGTAGTGACACGAGTCAGCGGAGCCCACCCGCCAGGTCGCGGACTCAGTTGGTCGGCCAAGCTCCGGGAACTTCCACGCCCCATACGACTACGCACTGTGCGAAGTCCGGCCCTGGTCCGAAGACCTCCCGGGGCACACACCCGAGCCGACCATTCAGAGGCCCATGTCAAAAAAGGTCGTGCGCGTAGGAGACGTTGCGTGCGGTGACGATCAGCTCTTCCTCATCTCCGGGCCGTGCGTGATCGAGGACGAGGGCATCATGCTCCGGACCGCCGAGGAGCTCGCGCGGGTGTCCGAGGCACTGGACGTGCCCGTCATCTACAAGTCCTCGTTCACAAAGGACAATCGCAGCTCGCTGTCCTACTACACGGGCCCGGGCCTGGAGGACGGTCTCAGGACGCTTGCGCGAATCCGCGAACAGTTCGGCTTCCCCATACTCTCCGATATCCACCACCCCGATCAGGCGGGACCTTCCGGTGAAGTCCTGGATGTGATCCAGATACCGGCGTACCTGTGCATGCAGTCCGAGCTGATGGTCGCAGCGGCTGGTACCGGGAGGGCCGTGAACATCAAGCACGGTCAGTTCCTCGCGCCGGAGAACATGACCAAGCCGATCCAGAAATGCCTGGATGCGGGTAACGACCAGGTCATCTTGACCGAGCGAGGCTACACCTTTGGGTACAACGATCTTATAGTTGACCCGCGTAGCTTCTACCACCTCCAACAGACCGGCTATCCGGTGGTCTTTGACATAACCCACTCGATTCGCCGCTATGGGATCCCCAGCGCGGACCCCAGCGGTGGGGCCAGGGAATTCCTCCCGACGATCGCCCGAGCCGGCGTCGCCGCCGGTGTGGACGGCGTCTTCATCGAGACCCACCCCGAGCCGTCGAGTGCCCTTTGTGACGCAGCGAGCCAACTCTGCGTGTTCGACCTCGAGAGCTTCCTGGTCCCCTTGCTGGAGCTCCACCGCGTCGAGGTCTCCCACCGCAGGTAGGCACGAGACTCACGGTCCTCCGCCCGGGGCCAGAGGAGCCGATCCGAACCGGAATCGACCATGGAACTATATCTGGACAGCGCCGACCTCGCAGAGATCGAAGAGGCCTTCAGGCTCGGATTCCTGGATGGCCTGACCACAACGCCGACCTTCATGCACCGGCATGGGGTGACGGATATGGATGGTCTGGTTCTGCGGCTGGCCGAGATCGTCCCCGTCCTCCAGGTGGAGGCGCTCGGCGAAACGTCCGAGCAGATTCACACCGAAGCTCATCGGCTACTGGATCTCGGGCTCGACCGGGAGCGTACCGTCTTCAAGATCCCCGTTTCGCTCGAGGGCGTCCGGGCCTGCAAGATGCTCAGGGACGAGGACATCCTGGTGAATGTGCACCTCGTGTACACGCTGCAGCAGGCGTATATGGCCATGCACGCGGGCGCCACCTACGTATGTCCCCTCGTGGGGCGACTTCAGGACCAGGGCCACGACGCCCTCGACCTGGTGCGCCAGATCGTGGACGCCGTCATGTACTACGGCTACGCCACCAAGGTCATGTTTTCTTCGGTGCGCCATCCCGAGCACGTGCGGAACGCGCTCAACCTGGGCGTCCATACCATCACCGCCCCGTGGCGGGTCCTGGCGCAGCTGACCGAGAACAACTTCACCACCGTGGGAACTGACCAGTTCTTCAAGCACACCCGGCTGCTCACCAAGACGGTGGCCGATGTCATGAGCAGCGTGAACCCATTGGTGGATTCGGAAACGACGCTGCAGGAAGCGATCGTGAAGATGACGGAGTACGGGTTCGGCTGTGTGACCGTCGTGAATGGAGACGGGAGCCTCTCGGGCGTGTTCACGGACGGGGACCTTCGTCGCCTGCTGGAGAAGAACGGCCGCGAGGTCCTGAGCCGGAGGATGGCCGACCTGGTGTACCGCGAGCCCATCAGCGTGGAGGCGGGCACGCTGCTCCAACGGGCCGAGGAGCTGTTCCACGAGCACAAAGTGGACAATCTCCTCGTGTTGAGGAGTGGAGCCCCCGTCGGGATGCTGGACATCCAGGATCTCTGAGTCAGGTCATCGTGCCGATCTCACTCTTCACCAGCCCGCGTAGCTCCGGCGCCGAAGGCGCGTTGGCGTGCGCACTCGCCGGCTCTCACCCGAGCGGGGCACGGTGAGCCTCCGTATCGAAGACTGGTTTCAGAGGCTCGGCGGCGAGTTCGTCTCGCCCCTCGACGACATTCGCCGGCGCCTTCCGGGAATCCGGGCCTTCGTCTTCGACTGGGACGGCGTGTTCAACGCCGGCGCCAAGGGGGAGGGTGCGCACAGCCCGTTTTCGGAAGCCGATTCGATGGGGCAGAACCTACTCCGATTCGGATGGTGGCTGCGCGACGACGGGTCGATGCCCGTTACGGCGGTGCTTACGGGTCAGCACAATCCCTCGGCGGTCCAGTTCGCGCGGCGGGAGCGGTTTCACGCCGTGTACCAGGGGTTCCTCGACAAGCGAGTGGCGCTGAACCACTTCCTGGCGACCTCCGGGTTGGCCCCTCGAAGCGTCGCGTTCTTCTTCGACGATGCGCTGGACCTTCCGGTGGCCGAGCGTGTGGGGCTACGGGTACTGGTTCGGCGGGCCGCTTCACCGCTTTTCCAGCGCCACGTCGTCGATACCGGGGCGGCGGACTACGTCACGGGGCGAGAAGGCGGCGATCACGCGGTCCGGGAGGCGGCGGAGCTCCTGCTGGGGCTCTCGGAGCTGTATGGACGGGTCATCACGGAGCGGGCGGCGTTCGGGGACGCGTACGGAGCCTACTTCGCCGAGCGCCAGGCGCAGCCCGTTCGGCTGTACCGCTCCAGCGAGGGAGGCGTGGAGCCGGTCGAGGAATGAGCCCCCGCGGTCGCCGGCGCCGTCAGCTTTTCCCCCTGCGGGTGGCCGCGACCACCGAAGTCGGAAGCCCCAGACGGTTGCGCCCGACCCGTTCCCTGCCGCAGTCTCCTCGTATGTTTCGTCACCACCGCATCAGCACGCCGGCACGCCAGATCCAGGTCATCGCCGCCATCGCCTGCTCCGCTGCTCTGGGGCTCTGGGGGGCCGCGCCTCCCGTGGCCGCACAGGAGTCCCCTGGGCCACGCTTGGTGGTCGTGCTGGTGGTAGACCAGCTTCCCCAGCCGCTGCTGGCGGAATACGACTCCCTGTTCACAGGGGGCTTCCGCCGGATTCTCGACCAGGGCTTCCGTTTCACGCAGGCCAGTCATGCCTACGCTCAGACCCATACGGCGGCCGGCCACGCCACGGTCGCCACGGGCGTTGTGCCGGCCCGACACGGTGTCGTGGCCAACGGGTGGAGGGAGCAGGCGGAGCGGGAATGGGTCGGCGTGAACGCGGTGGGCGACAGCACCGTTCGTATCGTCGGCGTCGCCTGGGCGGAGGGCCGCTCGCCGGCCAACCTGCTCCGCGAGGGCTTCGCCGACTGGCTGGTCGCGGCGGACGACCGATCCCGCGTGGTGACCGTGGGCGCCAAGGACCGATCGGCCATCGGGCTCGCCGCCCAATCCCGAGGTCACGTGTACTGGATCAACACGTTCGAGGGACGCTGGGTCACGTCGACGTACTACCGGAACCGGAACCCCGATTGGCTCGACCGCTTCAACGAGGAGGTGATGCCTGGCTTCTTCGCCGATTCGGTGTGGACGAGCACGGTGCCTCCCGAATGGGCCGCCCTCAGCCGGCAGGACACCGTATCGTACGAGGGGGACGGGGTGAACACCTTCTTCCCCCATCGCTACCTCGCCGAGGCCGATCTGGACGAGGAAGGCGCGCACCGGTTCTGGGTGGGCGGAACGCCGGCCTTCGACAGGGCCACGCTGGCCATGGCGGCCTACGCGGCCGAGGAGCTGGAGCTCGGCCAGGACGACAAGCCCGACTACCTGGGCGTGTCGCTGTCCCAGACCGACATCGTCGGTCACGGCTTCGGCCCGCACTCCCGGGAGCAACTCGACAACCTGCTTCGGCTCGACCGGGAGCTGGGTGGCTTCCTGAACGGCCTGGATGAGCTCGTCGGCCCGGACCAGTGGGCGCTCGCCTTCACGTCGGACCACGGTGCGCTGGCGATGCCCGAGCACCTGGTCGAGCAGGGAGTAGATGCGCGGCGCACGACGACGGCCGAGCTTCAGGAGCTGATCATCGCCGCCCGCACCGCCGAACAAGCGGGCCCGCCCGAGGGCGCACCGGACCGGGTGGCCGACGCCCTCGAGCCGTTCCCGCTGGCCGTGCAGGTCTTCACCGGGCGGGACCTGATGGAGGGTGAGCCGGCGGACTCATTCTGGACGTTGTACGCCCGGGCCTACTACCCCGGCCGCGCGCTGGGCTACTTCGGCGACATGGGCGTCCTGGTCCGATTCCCCGAGCGCGTGATCCCCACCACCCGCACGATGGGTAGCGACCACCGGAGCGGCTACTGGTACGACCGACACGTCCCCCTGGTGTTTCTGGGTCCGGGCATCGCGCCCGGCGTGTCGGATGAGCCGGTACGGGCGGTGGACATTGCCCCCACACTGGCGCACCTCCTCGACATCGGCGTGCCGGACGACCTGGACGGGCGAGTGATCCTTCCAGGTCCGGGGGACGGCTCTCCCGAGGCGGGAGGCGTTGGTCCGGGGGGGCGGCGCGACAGATCCGATTCTCCAGGCGTACAGCCCGCGGTCTCCAACCCGCCGCGATGATCTCCGATCCCGTCGCGGTCCTCGTCGTCCTGGCCGCGGTGGTGTGGCTCGCCGTTCAGCTCGAGGAGCGATACCGGCTCTTCCGATCCCTGGGCTCCGCGCTCGTTGGGATTCTGGCGGCCATGGTCCTCTCGAATGCGGGCGTGATCCCTGGCGAATCGTCGACCTACGAGTTCCTGATGGGACCGGCCGTGAGCGTGGGCATCGCGCTGATCCTGTTCAGCGTCGACGTCCGTACCGTCTTCTCGGCGGGGCCCAAGATGCTCATCGCCTTCGCCATCGGCGCCACGGCTACGGCGGTGGGCGCCACCGTGGGGGCTTTGGCGTGGGCGCCGTCGGTGGGCGAGGAGACGTGGAAGCTGGCGGGGCAGTTCACCGGCACCTACACCGGCGGGGGCATGAACTTCGCGGCGCTGGGACAGGCTCTGGACACGAGCCCGGACCTGTTCACCGCCGCCACGGCGGCCGACGTGATCGTCACGGCCTTCTGGATGGCCGCGTGCCTGTCCGCACCCTTGCTGCTCGGCCGCGGTGGCGCGGCGTCACCCCCGGCTGCGACAGCCGGGACGGAGCCGGCGCCCGAAAGTGCCCCCACGCCGCAGAGCGAGCGGACGGATGCGGGTGCATCTGGTGGCGCCTCGACCGATACGCTGGAGAAGGCACTGTTCGGTACGGGCCGGGCGTTGCACCTGACAGACGTGTCTGCGCTCGTGGTCCTGGCCGTGGGCACCGTGACCCTGGCGGGATGGATGGGGGACCGTCTGCCAGGCCTGCCCGACGTGCTGTGGCTGACCACGCTCTCGCTCGCGCTGGCTCAGATTCCGGCCGTGAAGCGGGTCGCCGGTGCCGCCATGCTGGGTAACTACCTGGTGCTGCTTTTCCTGGCCAGCAACGGTGCCCGGTCGGTCGTGGCCAACATCTTCGACGTGGGCCCGGCCGTCTTCTACTACGCCGCCACGACCGTCGCCATCCACGGCGCCATCATCTTCGGTGTGGGCAGGCTCGTGGGACTGGACGCCGGGACGATCACCGTGGCTTCGCAGGCGAACGTGGGTGGGGCGGCCTCGGCCATGGCCATGGCGAGCGCTCGGGGCTACGCCGAGAAGCTTCTGCCGGGCGTGGCCGTGGGGCTGTTGGGCTACGCCGTCGGGAACTACACGGGCTTCGCCGTGGCTCAGTTGCTCCGAGGCGTGCTGGGCGGCTGATCCGGCTCCGCTGATACGTCAGTACAGCCGGTCGGTGTCCAGCACGTTGACGAGCATCTCTCCTCTCAGGAACCGGTCGAGGTTCCCGCAGAACAGGTCGATGATCCGCTCGTTCTCTCGGTCGCTCGTGCTCCCGGAATGCGGGCTCACGATCACGTTCGGCATCTCCCAGAGTGGGCTGTCCTCGGGAAGGGGCTCTTCCTCGAAGACGTCGAGGCTGGCGCCCCCCAGGTGACCCGACTGCAGCGCGGCCAGGAGGGTGGGCTCATCGATGAGGGCGCCGCGACCCACGTTGATCACGACCGCGCCCTGCGGCAGGAGCGCGAGCTCCTCCTCGCCGATGACGTGCTCGGTCTCGGGCGTGTGCGGTGCCGAGAGCACCAGGAAGTCGGCGCGGGGGAGAAGCTCCTTCAGCCGCTCCGGGCCGCCCAGCTCGTCGACGCCGAGGCTGGCGGGGTCGACCCCCTCGACGGAGCGTTTGACGCCCAGGACCTCCATGCCCAGCGCACGACTCACCCGGGCCACGGCCCCGCCGATGCCCCCCAGTCCATAGATGAGCACCGTGCGGCCCAACAGATCTGTGCCGGCGTAGCGCTCCCACGACTTCTCCCGCTGCTGCCCCAGGGCCTGCAAGAGCCCCCGCGAGAAGGCGAGCATCGACATCACGGCGTACTCGGCCAGCGGCTGGGCGTGGATGCCCGCGGCGCTGGTGAAGGTCGCTTCCGGCCAGCGCTCGGCGTATCGCTGCCGCGCGACGAGCTGACCGATCCCGGCGCTCGTGAACTGGATCCACCGGACGTGGGGAGCGAGCTCGGGAAGCTCGTCCTGGTTCGTGCGGTCGAAGTCGAAGAGGATGGTTGCCCGGGCCAGGAACTCCCGCCACACCCGCTCGTCGGCGGCACTGCGCCGGAGCCTCGATCCCACGTGGTCGCTGGCGTATCGCGGCCGGGGGAGGAGGTCGGGCTCGTAGATGACCTCGACGTTGTAGTCCACGTCCCGGATTCGCGAGACCAGATCGGGATGAATGTAGGAGCAGATGACCAGCGACTCCTTGAAGTCGACGGGCGTCGGCGGGGCGAGGGGGCGAAACTCGGGGAATTCCTCGTTCACAGTGCGGCCGCGTGGTCTGAGACAAAGAGTGCGGGCGTGCCCCCGGTGTGCCAGAACAACACGGTCTCTTCGGGGGTGAAGGTCCGTCGGGAAACCAGCGCCATGAGCGCGCCGAAGGCACGGCCGGTATAGACGGGATCCAGCAGGAGGCCCTCCGTAGCACCCATGGTGCGAATCGCTCGAGCCTCCAGGTCGCTCATGACGCCGAATCCGTCTCCCAGGAAGGCGTCGTCCACCTCCACGTCTTCCGACGCGAAATCTCCGGTGACCTCGAGCCGGGCGGCCGTACGGTTGGCCAGCTCGGCCACCGCTTCGCGGGCGGCCGCGGCTGACCTGCTCACCGAGACGCCGAGCACGCGGACGGGTAACCCCGCCGTCCGGGCGCCGAGCAGCAGGCCCGCCTGCGTGCCCCCGGACCCGGTGGGCAGGACGATCGCATCGACCTGCTGCCCCGAGCTCCGCAGCTGGGAGGCCAGCTCCTCCATGGCCGCGACGTAGCCCATGACCCCGATCTCGTTGCTCCCACCCGTGGGGATCAGGTAGGGCCGGTGACCCTGGGCGCGGAGCTCCCGCCCGGTGTCCTCCAGGGAAGGGGCGCCAAAGCGCAGGCTCGCACCCAGGATGCGGTCGAGCAGCAGGTTGGCCTCGGCAGTGCCGCGGGGTTCCGGGCCACGGAGCAGCAGCACGCAGCCCAGGCCGTGACGAGCCGCGGCCGCCGCAGTCTGACGGCAGTGATTCGACTGGGCGGAGCCCTGGGTGACCAACGTATCGGCGCCCTGGCCCAGCGCGTCGGCGACGAGGAACTCCAGCTTCCGGGTCTTGTTGCCGCCGGTGGCCAGCCCGGTCTGATCGTCACGCTTGACCAGGATCCGGGGACCGCCGAGCTGATGGGACAGGCGAGGAAGCTCCTCCACCGGCGTCGGAAGGTGAGCCAGCGAGACGCGGGGCGCGGCGGCCGTGGTCGGCGACAGGGCGCCCCGTGGGGCTTGTTGACCGCCGCACCCCGACAGCGCCACCGCGCTCCCGGCGCCCGCCAGTCGCAGGAAGCTCCTTCGGTCAAGGCTGTTCACCCCGCCTCCCGATTCAGGTCGTATTTCATGACGGCCGCGTGGGGGCCCCGACGGTCCCGTTCCAGCTCGAAGCAGTCGCCGACGGGACCCGGTGCGGCTGCCCCGAGGCGTCGAATGCGCTCAACCTGGGCCGGCGAAAGCGTCAGGTCCATGGCAGAATGGGCCTCTCGTATCCGCTCTGCCCGGCTCATGCCGACGACCGCCGCCGCCACGCCCGGTCGGTCCAATACGTAGCGGAGAGCCACCTGGGCGATGGAGCCACCCGTCTCGTCGCCGATGGCGCGAAGCGTGCGGAGGAGCGCCTGGAACGCCTCCCAGCCTCCATACTCCTCGATGATGAGACGGTACTTGGTCAGGGACCGGTTCTCGGGGTCACGGGCCGGGTCCACGGCGCCCAGATACCGGTCGGAGAGGAAGCCCCCCGCCAGGGTGCCGTAGCAGAGCAGTCCCACCGCATGCGACCGACAGAGGTCCGTCATGCCGCGCTCGGGCCGGTGGTCCAGGGCCGAGTACTGGAGCTGGTTGGCGACGACGGGGACGCCGGCCTCCAGGATCTCCCGCAGCCGGGCCACGTCGAAGTTGGTCACGCCGATGTGTCGGATCTTCCCGGCTCGCCGCAGCTCATCCAGCCACAGCGCCGTCTCCACGTAGCGCGGCACGTCGTAGTCCCACCACGCGAACTGCACCAGGTCCAGACGGTCGGTGCCGAGCCGGCTCAGGGACCGGTCCACGATCGTTTCCACGTAGGCCCGATCGACTCGGGCCAGATCGGATCGATCGGGAACCAGCTTGGTGTGGATCCGGAGGGACCGAGCAGTCTCGTCCCCCAGTCTCTCTCGGCAGAGGCGCCGCAGGTCACCGAATAGCGACTCGACGCCGGTGTAGATGTCCGCGCAGTCGAGGGCCGTGAATCCCTCGCTCACCAGATCGAGGAGGTTCTCGAGCACCTGAGGCCGGGCTGGCGGCACCCGTCGGTGTCCCGCCGACAGCTGCCAGCCCCCCACGATAACGCGGGGTATGTCGTAGCCGGGCGCCAACTCGGTCCGAGGAAGGCTCACGTCGCGATCACTCCTCCGGGGGCGGCTCCGCCGTGGCCGAGGCGCCGGCGTCGGCCCCGGGCTCCTCGGACGCCATGGGCGGCAAGGGCACCCGTGTGACCTCACCGTGGCGGAAAGTCGTTCGGCCCGTCCGGGTGATGCGGAAAAGGGCGCCGCACAACGGGTCCGGACAGGCCACGTCGGTGTCCGTCGTCATCCAGTCGTGGGGGTGGGTCTCCCGCTGCTTGGCGGGCAGCAGGGGCAGGAGCGCCGCCAAGGAGTACAGGGGAAAGGTCTGACCCGCCGGGAAGCTCAGGTTCTCGCCCGAGAGCTCGAAGTAGTCACCGACCCGGTGGTTGCAGACCATGTCGTCCTCGTCGCCAATGACCTCCACCCTCAGGTCGTAGAGCGTGAAGGCGTCGGAGGCTTTTGTCACGGGATCTCCTTTTCGGGCACGGGGGCCGGGCGCTAGAGTGCGGGACGACGGGTCCGCGGCGCGAGGCCGTGCTGGGGCTCCGGAGCCCAGAATCTCCCCACCGACCCTCTCCAGCAACCCGGCGGGCCATGCCTTCACGACGCGACCAGGCAGAACGTCCGCCCCTGTCCTTCCACGGCGGCACGGCCGGGGCTCTGGCTCCGTTCGCGGTCTTCCTGGCGGGAGTGGCGTGGCTCGGTCTCTCCGGCGCACCGGACGAGCGCGGGTTTTGGCCGATACTGCTCGCCGCTCTGGCGGTGGGCCTGCTCATGGCACGCGACCGAACGGCGTATGCCGAGGCGCTCCTGGCGGGCATGAGCCGTCCCATCGTGATGCTCGTGGTGATGGCGTGGATGCTGGCGGGCGTCCTGGGGGCCCTGGTGGGAGCCAGCGGCTTCGTGGAGGGACTGGTGGCCCTCGCCGGCCGCACCGGGGTGGCCGGCGGAGGGTTCGTAGCGGCGGCCTTTCTGGTCTGCGCGGCTGTCTCCACGGCTACCGGGACCAGCCTGGGCACGATGATCATCTGCGCTCCGCTTCTGTTTCCCGCGGGCGGGATGGCCGGGGCCGATCCGGTGATGCTCATCGGCGCCATCATGGCGGGCGCCACGTTCGGGGACAACGTCTCGCCGGTCTCCGACACCACCATCGCCTCGGCCTCCACCCAGGCCGCCGACATCGGGGGGGTCGTGCGGAGCCGCCTGAAGTACGCGCTCCCGGCGGCCGCCGTGGCCTTGGTCGTGTATGGCGCCTTCGGCGGCGGCGATTCGGCTACCACAGGCGCGCCCGGATCGGCCACCGCGCTCCGTGGCCTCTGGATGGGGCTCGCGCCCGCCTTGGTCCTGGTGCTTCTCTTCCTACATCGCCACCTGGTCGAGAGCCTCGTCGCCGGATGCGTGGCGGCCGCGGGCCTCGGCCTCGTGATGGGGCTGATCGAACCCTCGCAGCTCCTGTCGATCGACCAGGACGCATTCATCGCTCGGGGGCTGATCCTCGACGGAATGGAGCGGGGCGTGGGGATCAGCATCTTCACCGTCCTGCTCATGGGACTGGTGGGCGGGCTCGAGGCATCGGGAGTGCTGGACCGCCTGGTGGCCAGGGCCCGGGCGGTGGCCACGACGCCGACCCGAGCCGAGTGGTCCATCTTCGGCGCGGTCACCGCTGCCGTGTTCCTGACGACCCATTCGGTGGTGGCCATTCTGACGGTGGGCCGGATCGCCAGCGAGGCCGGGAGTGCTGCCGGACTCTCGGCCTACCGACGAGCGAACATCCTGGACATCACCGTATGCACCTACCCGTTCCTGCTGCCGTTCTTCGTGCCGACGATCTTGGCCGGCTCGCTGACGGCGTCGGGAGCGGACTTCGGGGTCGGACGCGTGAGCGCGTTCGCCGCCGGGCTGGCCAACGTGCACTCCTGGGCCCTCCTCGTGGTCCTCCTCGCCGCCATCGTCACGGGGTACGGTCGTACGGAGGCCTAGCATGTGTCCCTCGGCCTGAATGGCTGTGCGGCTCCGACCCGGAACTACTGGTGGCGCTGCGCTACAGCAGGGCCATCACCAGGCCGCTCCGGATCTTCGGCTCGAACCAGGTGGACTTGGGCGGCATCATTCGGTCCTGAAGACAGACCCGGATGAACTGCTCCATGGTGACCGGCGGCAGGGTCACGGCCATGGAGTAGGCGCCACCGTCGACCTCGTCCCGGAGGTAGGCGGCGTCCCGGTTGCTGCCGACGAAGCGGAGGCGATCGTCCCGGGCGTCCTCGATGCCGAGCGTCGCGTGGAATAGATGCCGCTGGACGATGTCCGCGTCGATGTCCTGAACGGCGTTCTCCGGATCGTACGTCCCCGCCTTGGGCGCGAGCTCGTACCAGGACCCCGCTGCGTAGACGCCAATGTCGTGTGTGTCCTCGGGTTGGTACGCGTCCACGTCGGGACGGGGCCGGACGTCGAAGGCGTCGGTCAGCGCGCCGTGCAGGTCGGCGGGGAGAGTCACGCGGGACGAAATCAGACGGTTGTACGGCCGGATCCCCATGGACGCTTTGGGAAAGAACACCGTGAGGAACTCGGCGTGGCCCAACATGGCGGCGGCCGCGCTCCTGTGGTTGCCATCCGCCACGTAGGCGTGGGACTCGGCCGCCATCAGCGCCTGCAGCCGTCGGATGGTCTCCGGGTCGGGTTCCAGCCAGATCCGATGCCGATTCTGGTGATCGTCCGTGACTTCGTAGTCTGGCGGACGCCGGTCCGCCAGCGCCTCCAATGCGGCGGCCAGGTGCCCCTCCCGGTCGTCGACGGCATTGTTGACGGTACCGATGATGGCGCCGGTCGCCTTGATGAGATCGGCACGGCCTCGTGACTTGGCCTCGCGAATCCCCTCGTTCCGGATGATGGAGCCACGGGGCGTCGCCGGCGTGCGGATCTCCTCGAGCAGGCCCATGCCGCCAACGCCGATCTGCCTCACCCCGGGTCGAGCGGGGTCGAGGATCTCGTAGACCCAGAGGACGTCTTCGACCTCTCGGGTCAGCGGACTCTCGGCGAGGTGGACCATACTGCGTGTGGCGCGCTCGAGCGCAGGCGGGGATCCCTCCTGGAGTGGCGCCGCGCCGGCTGGCACGTCACAGTGAGCCATGGTGATCCGCAGGACCGACTCGGGGCTCTGGGCGATGACTCCCTGGATCTCGCGGTCGCTCTGGAACTCGTCGTAGTTCGGCGCGCTGACTCGGGCGGCTGCCGCCGCGTCGACGGGGACCAGTGCCCGCGTGACGGGTCGAATCGTTATCACGGTGATCGGTCTTCTTCTTGCGGAGTGGCGTGGCCGGTCCTGCGGGGACCGCGGAAAGCCCCGCGAACATGTCTCTCTGGAGCGGCTGGATCAATGCACATGACTTTGCCGGAGCTTTCCCTCTCCACGCTGCCTCCGACGCTGGTCGTCTTCCTGGTCGCCTGGTTGGTGAGCCTGCCCATGCGTGATACCGGCGTCGTGGACGTGTTCTGGGCTCTGGGTTTCGCGGTGGCGGCCGGGGCGGCAGCCGCCGAGGCCGTCGGGTCGATTCCGGCGCGGGGATGGGCCGTCATGCTGCTCACCGCAGTCTGGGCCGCGCGGCTTTCGGGGCACATCGCGTTCCGCAACCGAGGCAGGGGCGAGGATCCCCGGTACGCCGCCTGGCGCGAAGAGCACGGACGCGCCTGGCCGCTACGGAGCCTGATCACCGTCTTTCTGCTGCAGGGCGTGCTCTGCTGGATCGGGTCTCTGCCGCTGCAAGCCGCGATCGGGGCGACCGGCCCCCTGCAGCCGACGCTCTTCGACGCGGTCGGGTCGGCACTTTGGCTGACGGGCTTCACCTGGGAGGCCGTTGCGGACTACCAGCTGCTGCGCTTCAAGCGGGACCCGGCGAACCGGGGCCGCGTCCTGACGTCGGGCCTGTGGTCGTGGAGTCGCCATCCCAACTACTTCGGCGAGCTGACGCTGTGGTGGGGCTTCTACTTCATCGCCGTGGCAACACCCGGTGGTTGGTTGACCGTCGTGAGCCCGCTCCTGATCAGCTTCCTGCTGCTGCGGGTGTCGGGCGTGGTCATGATGGACCGACTGATGGGCGACCGCCCCGGGTGGGAGGCCTACGCGCAGCGGACGCCGGCATTTTGGCCACGGCCGCCCCGGAGCGGCTGAGGCCGAACGGCGACTGCCGGCACGCGGGTCTCATCGGGGCCGGTGGCCAGCGGATGCCGCCGCCGGCCGCCGTGGCTGAGCCCTCGCTGCTCGCCGGCGGACCTCATGGACGTGGCGGTCGTCGAGACCAGGCGCTCCGGCCGTCGATCGCGCCGCCCCTTTCCCCTCGCCCGCCGCCGGTCCATTCTGACTCTCCACCGAAATCTCGATCGGTCGTTCCGGAGGTTATCCATGCGCAGGCTCGCATCCGCTACGCTCGTCCTGGCTGTCATCGTTCCCCCTGCACACGTCCGGGCCCAGGAGACGCCGGACGAGGTGTTGGCGGCGCTGGACGCCAGGAGCGCCCAGATGACCGACGTGGCCATGGAGATCTGGCGTCTCGCCGAGCTCGGGTACCTGGAGGAGAAGAGCTCGGCGCTGCTCCAGTCCGAGTTGGAAGGCGCGGGCTTCAGCGTGGACGCGGGCGTCGCCGGGATCCCCACGGCCTTCGTCGCCAGCTGGGGTAGCGGGGCGCCGGTGATCGGAGTGCTGGCCGAGTTCGACGCGCTGCCCGGTATCAATCAGGATGCCGTACCGACCCGGCAGCCCATCGAAGGCAAGCACGCCGGACACGCCTGCGGGCACCATCTGTTCGGAACGGCCTCCACCCACGCCGCCATCGCCGCGAAGCAGTGGCTCGAGGCGACAGGCTCGTCGGGGACGATCCGCCTGTACGGCACGCCGGCCGAGGAGGGCGGGTCGGGGAAGGTCTACATGGCCCGGGCGGGTCTGTTCGACGACGTGGACGCCGTCATCTCGTGGCACGCCGGCGACGGCAACTACGCCGGGCCGAACACGAACCTGGCGGTCAAGTCGGCCAAGTTTCGCTTCCACGGCGTCTCCGCCCACGCAGCCGGCGCACCCGACCGGGCTCGGTCTGCCCTGGACGGGGTCGAGGCCATGAACGCGATGGTCAACATGCTCCGGGAGCACGTCCCGCAGGAGACACGCATCCACTACGTGATCACCGCGGGCGGCAACGCGCCCAACGTCGTGCCCGACTTCGCCGAGGTCTATTACTACGTTCGGAATCCAGATCCGGAGGTGGTCAAGGCCATCTTCGACCGGGTGGCCACGGCGGCCGAGGGAGCAGCCCTGGGGACGGGCACCGAGATGGAGTACGAGGTCATCGCCGGCGCCTACAACCGGTTGCCCAACGTGGCGCTTCAAGAGGTCATGCATCGGAGCCTCGAGCGAGTCGGGGGCGTGGAGTACGATGACCGAGAGCGTGAGTTCGCCCGAACGATCCAGTCTTCCTTCCCGGATCCACCCTCCCTGGACCAGGCCTGGGTCATCCAGCCGTTCGAGTTCCGCCAGACGTACGCCTCGGCGGACACGGGAGACATCACCTGGCTGGTGCCGTCGGCCAACTTGAGGACGGCCACCTGGGTGCCGGGCACCTCGGCGCACTCCTGGCAGGCCATCGCCTCCGGAGGCATGAGCATCGGCGCCAAGGGGATGATGGTGGCGGCGAAGACGCTGGCGCTGACCGCCATCGACCTGTTCGGCGCGCCCGACGTGATCACCGCGGCCAAGGGCGAGTTCGACGAGCGGAGGGGGCCGGACTTCGTCTATGAGGCCCTCCTGGGAGATCGGGATCCACCGCTGGACTACCGGGCCAGCGTCGCGCGATAGCGCCTTCGGCGGGAATCTGCCGGCCGGGCCCTCGAACCGCGGCGTGCCAACGGTTCAGTAAGGTCGAGATGGCGCCGAGACTCCCTGTCTGGAGAGGAGCCGCTTCTCCGGTGGGAACACGTCGGGCCGACGACCCGGTCGTCCGGCGCATGCGTTCCCCCCCCCGACCCTGGGCCGAAAGGAACGAGCGTGGCCGGAAACCCCATCGCGGATACAGACCAGCTCGACGCCGCGTTACGGAACGCCATCGACATCCTGGTGGTGGACGACGAACCGAGCACGCTGGCGGTCTTCGAGAGCCTGCTTGCCCAACCCGGCCGCCACGTCATCACGGCCCGGGGCGCCAAGGAGGCGCTCGAGCGGTTCGATCGGCACGACCTGGCTTTGGTCATTCTCGATATCGAGATGCCTGACATGAACGGGTACGAGGTCGCTGAACGAATGCGGAGTGACGCAGACACCAGCGCCACCCCGATCATCTTCGTGACCGCCAGCTACACCGGGCGCGGGGAGGTCTTCAGGGGATACGACGCGGGTGCGGTCGACTACCTGATCAAGCCCGTCGACCCTCACATCCTGCGCAGCAAGGTGGACGTGTTCTGCCAGCTTCACGACTTCCGGACCACCGTTGAGCGGCAGGTCCGGGAAATCACGGCGCAGAACCGTCTCCTGGAGGACCAGCTGGCGGAGATCCAGCTCCTTCAAGGGCTGCTGCCCATCTGTAGCGGCTGCAAGAAGATCAAGAAGGACGACGGCTACTGGCAGGGCGTGGAGGTGTATTTCCGGGAGCGAGCCCACGTGGAGTTCAGCCACTCCATGTGTCCGGACTGCTTGAAGGAGTGGTACCCGGAGTACGTCGACGAGGCCCTGTAGCCGCCGCCCACACGTCGGTGCTTCCGGCGCTCTTCGCCGCGCGACCCGAGCGTCGCCTCCCGCGTGGGGCCAACGCTAGGGCTACCGCGCCCGGGCGCCCGGGAGCTAGCCTCCGCCGACCCGGCTGAATCCCCACTCGATCCCCAGGATGAACCCGAGGGGACCCGTCGCCGAGTCGCTGGTGCCTTGCTCTCCATGCCAGCCGGCGGCGAAGGCCGCCGTGACGCCGAGCGTGCCCTTCGACCGGAGTACGACCCCGACCCTTGTCTCGACGAGCCAACCCAGGTGGGACTCCTCCAGCGCGCCGCCTAACCGCGCGGCGGCGAATGGGGACACCGGCCCTGCGGGGAGCAGGCGAACGTCGGGTCCAAGGCTGAACCCCACCAGGGTCTCGTCGGCCGTGGCCAGCGCCACCGCCGCCTCCAGTCCCAGGAGCCCCGAGCTGCCGAACCGGCGCTGAGCGGCGCCGCCCAGCAGGGGGCCAGGGTCCGGTGAATCGTGCACGTTGGCCCATCCGGCCTCGGCGCGGACCAGCCACTCAGGGGCCTGCCCGTGCACTGGTGCTGCCAAAGCGAGAGGCGCCACCCCGAGGACCGCTGCCCCGAGGAGCGCCCGACTCCGCCACCCTACCCCACACATCCGTCGTAAAGCGCCCATACCGTCTACCTACCCACTAGCCGGTGTCCGATTACAGAAGCGGTGGCAGCGGGCCGGTTGGCGGGAATCGCCCCCTCGGTCCCATAGTGCCGCGCGGGCTTCGCCATTGCAGCCCCGGACCGCGGACCTTCGCTCATGGAGCCCAACATGCCCAGATTGGCATTCGCCTCCCTCATTGTCGGCATCGCGCTGCTCACGCCGATGGCGCTGGACGGCCAGCCCCGGGCGAGCGAGCGAGGCACCGTCAGCCAGGTCGTCAACGGGACGACGATCGTGATCGACTTCAGCCGGCCCGTTGCCCGGGGGCGCGACAACCTGTTCGGTGGAGTCGTTCATTGGGGTGAGATGTGGACGCCCGGCGCCAACTGGGCCACGACGCTGAAGGTCGACAGGGACGTCGAGCTGAACGGTCATGCCGTGCCGGCCGGCGAGTACTCGGTCTGGATGCAGCCCCAGCCCGACGAGTGGACCGTATTCCTGAACCGTGAGCCACGACTCTACCACGACTCGCCGGTACCCGCGGACCGGCATCTGCTTTCCTTCACGGTGTCACCCCAGGCGGGTGCTCACATGGAGACGCTGGCCTGGTACTTCCCGGTGGTCGACTCGGGCGCGGCGGAGCTGCGGATGCACTGGGGACCGACATACGTGCCTCTCACGATCGTCACGACGCCCTACGAGGCGCCGGTCGTATCGGCCGCCGTGCACGGCGGATACGTAGGCACGTACGAAGTGTCCGGCACGGATCCGACCATCGGGAGCCCCCTGGAAGTGACCATCGGAATCCTTGAAGAGGAGGGACGCCTGGTCGGCCGTTGGGGCCCGGCTCCCCTGACGTTGGTGCCGGCCGGCAAGGAGGAGTTCTACCTGGGCTTCATGCGCGACGGGAGTCTCTTCGACCTTGGCAAGGAGATGACGCTGCGCATGATCATGGAGGGGGACCGAGCGACCGCCGTCGAGATGCTATGGAGCGGTGAGCCTTTCGCCCGCGGTGACCGGGTGCGCTGAGCATGGGGATTCCCGGGCCGAACGCTCCTACCGAGTACCAACCGAGAACGGAGTCGACAAGATCATGAGCGACCGAGCACAGAGCTTCGAGAACCACGCCAGAATGGTACCGGCGTATCACTACGTCCTCGCCGCGCTGGTCTTCGCCGTGCTGATCTGGTCGGTGATGCGACTGGTCGCGGACCCCTCTCTGGATCGCGTCATGGTCGTGCTGTTGGCCGTGGCCCTGATTCTCACCGCCCTCTTCGCTCGTGGGTTTCCGATGGGGGTCCAGGACCGGGTGATCCGATTGGAGGAGCGGCTGAGGATGGAGACGATCTTGCCGGAAGATCTCCGGCCCCGCATCGGCGAGCTCACGACCGAGCAGCTCATCGGCCTCCGGTTCGCTTCGGACGAGGAGCTGCCGGAGCTTGCCCGCCGGGTGCTCGACGGGGAACTGACCGATCGAAAGTCGATCAAGCAGGCCGTGAAGAGTTGGCGAGCCGACCACCAGCGGATCTAGCGAGGCCTCTGGCCACCCCTTGGCTGGGGGACGGCATCACCCTGGAGCGGTCCCGGCAGACGGCCCTTCACCACTCTAGCCCACCTCGGGATCCGAGGGCAGGCTTGGAGCCGTAGGCCACTCGAAGCGTTCGCGAAAGTCGGCGTAACACCGGTCGCACACCCAGTGGTACCCGTCCTCGGTGGTCCATCCCTCGCGAAGGTGCTCCGGATCGTTCAGCTCGCTGAACTTCCGGGCGCAGAACTCGCAGTGGTCGTGGTCCCAATCCTCTCTCCATCGCCGGTAGGCCCGGCGGTGTAGAATGCGGCCGGCCAGGTAGCGCTCCTGACCCATCATGCGCCAGTCGTCGGGATCCATATCGGTCCGGATTCGAATCTGAGCGTTGTGGCTACCCGAAGAGGCGTTGCCAGAGCGATTGCTTCCGGTACGAGAAGATGCGGTCGTCGCCGTGGCGGCGCAGCGGCGTCCTGGGGCCGAACCGTCCCCAGGCGAGCCCGTCGCCGGGCTGAGCCTGCCGCAGGTCGACCACCAGGTCCCCGGGCTCCAGCGTGTCAGCGAAGGCCGTGAGCGCGGGGTCGCCGATCCGGGCGACCGTGTCCCGGTCGACGGCGCCGGGCTGCTCTCGCCAGATCCGACTCGACGCCTCTTCATGGACCCAGTCCACGAGGCTGTCCTCGCCGAGCCTACCCAGCTTGAGGGTCTCGAGCAGGAATTCCGACAGGTTCCAAGTCTGAAGGACCAGGACCGGGGGATCGTGGCAGAGGAAGAAGATAGGGCTGCAGGTCGTCGACGCCGGGGTGAGATCCACCACCCAATAATTGCCGAACCCGTCGTGAGCGATGGGGAAGCCGTAGGGGAGTAGCTCCGGAGCCTCGATTCCGTCCAGGCCCAGGAAGTCCATGGACTCGAGCGGCCCATTTTCGAAGCCGCGGCTGACGGCGAGCAGGTCGCGAAGCTCGTCGGGAACGGGGCACGGGAGCCGGGATGCCAGCGCGGCGACCTCTTCGTCTCGGGCCGGAGGCAGCAGCCTCAGGCGCTCGCCGACGTCGTCGTCGTAGCGGAGCTCCATGCCCTCGGCATCGCGGACGATCTCGGCGGCGGTCATGGCGGACCTTCAGTCCACCAGGCCCTCGACGGCCATCCTCAGGATTCTGGCCTCCTGCGAGGACAGACGCTTGCCCTTCAGGTCCTTGAGCAGCCGCGCACGCGCCTTGTCGCTCAGGTGCTCGTACGCGAAGACCCGGTGGAGCACGGAGTCGAAGAAGGCGTCGGACTCAACGAGGGGCGTCAGGTTCTGAGCCCGGTTTTGGAGTCCGAAGTACCACCGTCCTGTCTCCTGGTCGCTCACCCCGTCCGACCCCTGCTCTCCCGAAAGCTCCGCGTCCTTCTGTTCCGCCCCGTCGTCGACCGGACCCTCGTCCCCGGAGGGCGCGGCCGATTCCGATCCCGCCAACTCGACGCGGTCCCCCCTCGGGTCGGCCCGAGTGAAATCGGCTCCGCCGAGCGTCACCCCTCGGTGAAAGGGACAGGCCCGATGAAGCCAGTACGCACAGGAGATGCCCGGGCTTTGGGTGAAGCGCTCGGGCTTGGCTACGGTCTCGGGAAGCTCCTTGAGGGTGCTGTTGGGCAATCCGCAGCCGATCTTCTTCTGCCTGCACAGCGAGAGAAGGCGCATGGAGAAAGGGTAGGCCGTCGAACCTTCGACAGGCTCGTGGTCGCGGAAGTCCGGTTCCTCATCCGACGACCCCCCTGCCACGAGAATCGTCGTGGGGCCTTCCATGATCACGCGGCGCGCGTGATAGACCCCGAAGGTGCTGCAGACGGCGTGTAGCTCTCCAGGCGTGCCTCCCGCGATGATCTGGCCGAACACGATGGAGCTCTCGAGGCGGATGACGGGTGCTCGCACGGACCCGAGCACGAGCGCGTTCCTCAGCGTGATACGCTCGCCCGCCGCGACGTCGCCCCGGATCACGAAGCGGATCCCTTCCGGTGACGCGGTGGGACTCATGTCCAGGTCCGCGGACCCGTTGCCCACAGGCTGCGTGGAGACCTCCTGGGGCGCAGACAGGCCACCGAACAGCCGTTGAGTCGCAGGGGCCTCGACCTCGAGGTGGACGCTTTCTCCCGCGAGGATCGGCCCTCGTACGGTACCGTTGCCGACCGAACGCACGACCCGGGCGTAGACGCCGCCATGTACGTCGAAGGGCTCCGACCGGCCGTCGAGTATCAGTTGCTTCTTGAGGTCACCCCGTGTCGTAGGAAAGACCCCGCCGGCCTCGGGCCCTTCGACCAACTCCTTGGTCCTCGTGCCGGATCGAGTCACGCTCGCCTTCCTCCCCTCAGGACTCGAGCCGGTAGAGCGGATGGGAATCGAGGTGTGCAGCGACCATGAGCGCGTCCTCGGACGTGAGCACCCCCGTGTCGGCGAGTCGGGACACGTCCTGCTTGAGCCTGGCAAGCGCGTCGTCCGTGAGCGGTGCGGCATCGGCCGCCGAGGTGCTCAGGCCTGCGCACATGCGGCCGAGGCGCTGGGCCAGCTCCGTTGGGACGGGCGCTGGGCGGGGTCCGTCCGCGCAATCGTCGACCTCACAGCCAGGGCCGTAGACGTCCATGCGTCGGCCACGTTCGTTGTAGTCCGATTCCGGGGCCGCCACCGCGATGATGGGAACGCCCAGTGCCGGGAGCACCATGCCGTCCTCGGCGTCCGCGGCGAGCTCTTCGATGGTCTGGGAATCGAGGAAGGTCTCCAGGGATTCCCTGAGGCTCACGAGCCGCGACAGTGCATCCTGACGCAACTCGCCCAGCGGGGCCGTGAGCGTCCGTGCACGGTGTGCCAACGCCGCCGCCTGCACCCGCAGGAGCTCATTCTCGAGACGCCGGCTCTCGTGCTCCGGCATCCGCAGCTCGGTGAGAGTCTGCTGAAGGGAATCCTGTAAGTCGATGATGTGGGCGCCCAGGGAGCCGAGCTGTTGGTCGAGCTCGTCGTAGACGGACGCGGCGGCCTGGTCGTAGGTCAAGCGCCGCTCCTCGATGCTCCGTTCGGCCGCTTGGCGGCTCCCGTCGAGCTCCTGCAGCGCTTCCCTCATCTCGAGCTCGATCTCGTCGGCTTCCACGACGACCTTGAGCGCGTCGGCCATGGCGAAGCCGGTGGAGAGACTGTGGAGGCCGGCGCGGGCCGTCTCTTCCGAAGACCGGATGCCCGCCACGATATCCCGGGTCGCGTCCTGGCTCCGTTGCTCCATGGTTTCGACGGACCGGTTGAGCGACTCGAAGCCGCTCACCACCTCGCTCATCAGCCGCTCCACGTCCAGTCGTACGCCCTCCATCTCCTTCCGGGCGTCGCGAATCGCGTTCCAGTTCTCCGCGACCACCTCGCGCGTCCGGCTGACGTCGGACTCCAGCTCGGTGAGCTTGCGGTCGAGCTCGGTGGCACGGCGCTGACCGTCCTCCGCGACCGTCGCGATCTTTCGGGCGAGCCGCTTGTCATGTCTGTCAGTCATCGTGCTCTACCCCCATCGAGGTGCGGGGCGGCTTCCTCGTCCCCTCGGCCCCGGTATACGGAATCGCTGTAGCCGGGGCAGCTCGCTCTCGCGCCGAAGGGAGAGCGGGGGCCCGGGGCGACAGGCTGGCTCCGCAGCCAGGGCAGAAGACCGCCTGGGTCGGAGCCGAGCTGCCACACACCGCACAAGACGCGCGGACGGCCTCTAACGGGGCGGCCTCCCGGGACTCCGCATAGGTAGCCGCGTGGGTGGGGCGGACTCGGCCCGCGGTCACGTCGACCTCCTTGAAAGGAGTGAGACCTGCCGCGTCTCGCTCCAGAAAGCGCCGGTCGGGGGGGGGAGGGGCCGCTCGGGCCCGACTGCCGGCTCCGATCGTGTCCTCCATGGCCCGCTCGGCTGTCGCCAACCGGTTCAGAGCCTCTCTGATCTCGTCCATCCGGTCCAGGGTGCCCTGGGCCGTGCGCTGAACCCGCTCGAACTCCGCGGGCGGTAGAAGGCCGAGCTGTCGGTACTGCTCCGCGACCTTGAGGAGCCGGCGTGACACCGCCTTGCCCCGAGCGTGGGCCTCCTCGGCCTGGGCCCGCAGGTGCTGTGCGTCCGACCGGAAGCTGTCGATGGGCTCCCGCAGGAGGGCTCCCTCTTCATCCGACCTGTGGGCGATCTCTTCGGCGGCTTGCTCGATGGCCTTGGTGGCTCCCGCGCGCACGGTGCGATGCGCCCAGAGACCCGCGAGCATGGGGTAGACGACATCGGCGCGAAGGCGATCCACCGCTCCGAGCAGCGCCGTGTCCGGGTCGAAGGCGCTGCCGCACCGACCGCAAGACCAGGGCGCCCTCTCGTCGGCCGGCTCGTAGACGAGCCGAGACGTCGGATCGAGCGCCGGGTGCCCCGGGCTCACCGGACCGCCTTCGTCCGCCTCCTCGTGGCCGAGGGCCTCTGGTTGGGCGACGGCGTCCGGTAAGGCCAGCGGGTCGGTCTGTAGACGGCGAACCAGCTTTCGGTACCGCTCCGTCCGCATCCGGAGCTCCCGCTTCGCCATCTCCTTGCGGAGACGCTCCTCCGGGGCGGATGAAGCTCCCTCGGTCTCCAGACTCTGCAGCTCGGCGCGATGGAACCTGCACGTTTCCTCGAGTCCGTCCAGCTCTTCGAATGCCTGCTTCCAGCGCTCGTCCAGCGCCATGCGCTCGCTGGATCCCGGCCCGAGCGCTCTACCCTCGGTCGTTTCCAGCCGGCGGTCACGCAGGTCCGCCAGCGCGCCCTTGACGCGTTCGTTGTCGAGTCTGTCGACCGCGTCCTCGGTGAGACCGTACGCCTTCGCCATGTATGATGGGAAGGCGTTGCATTCCGGGCAGAACCTGTGATAGCGAACCAGCTCGGCATTCGCCCGGGAGCGTCGAACGCCGTGGGTGAGGGCGTCCGCGCTTCCGGTTCGCTCCGACGCAGCGTGCCGGACCACTTCAGGTAGGCCGTCTGCCTGAGCCGCGAACGCGGAGTAGAGCTCGAGTGGCGCATGGAGGTTCGAGCGAACGACCGAACCCAGCGCGTCAGCAGATTTGCGGACCTCGGTGAGTCGGTTCCGTGACTCACGGTCCAGGTCGGGGGTGGTAGCGGCGAAACCGGCGTCATTGACGTTGGCGACCCGGTCGATGAGGTAGCTTGCCAGGTCCTCGCCCGGTGGCACGACCGGAAGGGACAGGCCGAGCCGGGCGGTCGTCTCGGCGAACTTCGACAAGTCCGCTGTCGCATCGACCAGGTCCCTCTCTGCGCCCACGGGCGGCCGCGCGGAGGTGGAAGCCAGCTCATGCTCGCCGGCCTCGAGCAGCACCACGCTCAGGTCGAGGCCGGCCAACCGGTCCCGTAGCTCCTCGAGCTCCTGAGCGCTCATGGCGACCCGGGGAGCCTCGATGGCCAGGGGGTCGCCGAAGGGGTCGCCCAGAATCCAGCCGCCTGCCGGGCGGTCGGTACCATTGCCACGGCGAACCCGCCGCGGTACGAAGACGTAGTCGAGCCCACGCACGCCCTCGACCACCCGAGGAATCTGCTCCAGGTCGCGCCGACGCTGGCGGAGGGTGTCCAGCGCCTGGGAGAGCCCTTCGACCTCTCGGTGCAGCCGGGAGGAGAGCTCCTTCAGGCGGGTCTCATGCTCATCGAGCCGTCTCCTGGCCGCCTCACGTTCGGCACGCCAGGCATTGCCCCAGAAGAACAGCCATACACCCCTGAGATGTCGCCAGGGACGCCGCTCGATGTTTCTCAGCTCACTGCGGAGGCGCAGGAGCTGCTCTTCGAGCGTGGCCCGTTCCTCCTCGATGGTCGCTGCCTCGCCGGAACCTCTGGTGCCGGCCACGAGCGGGGACCTCCACTCCTCGAGCTTGGACTCGAGCGCCCAGATTTCGGCATCGAGACGGGTCTTCGCCTCAGCCCAACGTCTAAGGCGAGGCACCATCGAGGTGGCCAACGCCAGCGCGAGCTGCCGGTCGCGCGTGGCCTCCTCGCCGGAGCCTCGAAGGCGGATTGCGCTGTCGAGACGAATGATCTCCATGGACGACCTCTCCGATCTGCCGAGCGGGCTCGTGTGCCCTACCGACACGAGCGGCCTGCTCCGATGGGGTGCAGACCACTTGGAAACTAGGGCCTCTCGGACGCCGACGTCGAGTGTTTCGCTCCGCGGCCGGAGTCGGCGGGTCTCGACCTTCGACTCCCCGACCTCTCGTTCGGCGACGCGCCGAGCGGTCCTCTGCGCTGGCCGGCCGCCATTGGATGCGGCGGCACGGGCGCCGCCGTAGCTTGGTGCGGAAGCCTGGATGCAGAGCCGGCTGGCGCCTCCGGTTTTCCCCGCTTCGCTCGACGTCGCGGCATCGGCCACATCAGGATGCTCAGACCGGCGATCCCGACCGCGTTCGTGATCCTCTCGGCCGCGGCGGCGTGTGCCCGACCGCCGGCCGACGCGTGGGTCCCGCTCTTCAACGGCCGGGACCTGTCCGGATGGACCGTGAAGATCACGGGGAGCGAGCTCGACGAGGATCCGTGGAACACGTTCCGCGTGGAGGATGGCCTCCTGACCGTCGGCTACGAGGGTTACGAGAGCTTCGACGACCGTTTTGGGCATCTCTTCTACGAGACCCCCTTCTCCCATTACCGCCTGCGTGTGGAGTATCGGTTCCTCGGAAGCCAGGTGTCCGGCGGCCCGGGCTGGGCGATCCGGAACAGCGGCGTGATGCTCCACGCGCAGAGCCCCGGCTCGATGCCGCGGGACCAGGACTTTCCCATCTCCCTGGAGGCACAGCTCCTGGGAGGAGACGGCGTCGAGGTTCGGCCCACCGCCAACCTCTGCACTCCGGGCACCCACGTGGACATCGATGGAGAGCAGGTGGAGGAGCACTGCATCGCGGCCCGAGCGCCCACGTTCCACGGTGAGCAATGGGTGACCCTGGACCTGCTGGTGCTGGGAGACTCGCTGATCGCCCACATCCTGGACGGAGACACGGTGCTGGCCTACTCTCGCCCCGTGATCGGCGGGGGCGAGGTAGCGGGCTTCGACCCGGCGATCAAAGAGGACGGTCGCCCCATGACCGAGGGCTACATCGCCATTCAGAGTGAGAGCCATCCCATCCAGTTCCGCCAGATCCTGATCGAGAACCTCGACCGCAGTCAACGCTGATCGAGACCGTCAATCCACGAGGAGCGCCTGGATGACATCGCCGGACCGATCTCGTCTCTCCCGTCGCGCCTGGCTGGCCGCCACGTCTGGCTTGGTCGCCGCGGGAGTCATCAAGACACGGGCCGACGCGTTCGACCTGAAGGCCCAGGAGGCAGCCGAGGTCGCCGATCCCACCAAGGTGCTCGGCCGCTTCGTGTCGGAGGTGGGGCGGCGGGCTCCGGGTGAGCAGCCCCGCCGGTGGATCCGGTCCGACGCCCCCTCGAGCTCCTCACGTACGCCGCTGGAGGACCTCTACGGCATCATCACGCCGGCAGACCTTCATTTCGAGCGCCATCACGCGGGGGTCCCCGACATCTTGTCGGAGAATCACGAGCTGCTCATCCACGGGATGGTGGAGCGGCCCACCGTGTTCCGCATGGCGGACATCCGCAGGTTCCCGTCCCTGTCTCGCATCTGCTTCATCGAGTGCTCCGGCAACGGCGGAGGGATCTACAACCCCAGCGACATGCCTGAGCAGGTCACGCCGCAGAGGATCGACGGCCTGCTCAGCACCAGTGAGTGGACCGGCGTCCCCTTGTCCACGCTGCTCCGGGAGGTAGGTGTCCGCGAGGGCGCGAGCTGGATCCTGGCGGAGGGCAGCGACGCGGCCGTCATGTCCCGCAGCGTGCCTTTGGACAAGGCGCTGGACGACGCCCTGGTCGCCTACGGTCAGAACGGAGAAGCGATACGACCGGAGCAGGGCTATCCGGCGCGGCTGCTGCTGCCCGGCTGGGAGGGCAACGCTCAGGTCAAGTGGCTCCGACGCATCGAGGTGACCGATCGACCCACCATGACCCGCGACGAGACGTCCCGCTACACGGATCCCCTGGGAGACGGCACGGCGCGCCAGTTCAGCTTCGTCATGGACGCCAAGTCGCTCATCACCTTTCCTGCGTACCCGTATGCGCTGCCGGAACGGGGTTGGTGGGAGATCCAGGGCCTGGCGTGGTCGGGGCGAGGCAGGATCGCTCGCGTGGACGTGAGCACCGATGGCGGCCGGTCCTGGGCGCCGGCCGAGCTGCAGGCACCGGTCCTGCCCAAGGCCACCACCCGCTTCCGTCATCTCTGGGAGTGGAATGGGCGGGAGACCGTGATCCTGAGCCGCGCGGTGGACGAGACCGGCTACGTACAGCCCACGCTGCAGCAGCTCATCGAAGCCCGGGGGGAGCGCACCGCGTACCACTGGAACCACATCCGGGCTTGGAAGGTGGCGGCCGACGGGACGGTCACTTTCGGGCTGGGCGAGCTGGTATGACCAGATGGTGTTGCCTCGCGATCTTCGTGGCGGCAGGCTGCTCGCCCCCCGACGGTGCGGACGGCGGGGGGGCGGCCACTGAGGAGCCCAGGGCCGATGAGCTCGGGGCCGAGGCCCCTCCCCCGATGGTGCCGGCCCGGTTCGGCTTCGGCTCACGCGCCACCGAGGCCCGGATCGCCGCGTGGGACATCGACGTGCGGCCGGACGGAGAGGGTCTGCCACCCGGAAGCGGGACCGTGGAGGCGGGGGAACGGGTCTACCGGGAGCACTGCGTGACCTGCCACGGCGCCACCGGCACGGAGGGGCCCAACGACCGTCTCGTGGGCACCGAGCCCTGGGACCGCTGGCCCCGGGGCCGAGCCGTCGGGAACTACTGGCCGTATGCCACCACCCTCTACGACTACATCCGCAAGGCCATGCCCCAATCGACGCCGGGAGTCCTGCGCCCGGATCAGGTCTACGCGGTGATCGCCTACCTCCTCTACCTGAACGGGATCGTAGCGGAGCACGCGGTCATGGACGCGGAGACGCTGCCGGCCGTGGAGATGCCTGCCCGTGACCGGTTCGTGCCCGACGATCGGGTCGGGGGCGCCACGGTCCGGTAGAGGCTGCGTGCCGCGCCAAGCCGGTCCTCACCCGGGCCTGCGCATGACCCCTCGGAGGAAACCTGTGACCTGGGTGGACTCGTAAAGGGAGGTGTCAGCCCACGACGCCTTCCGGCGTCGCGTACGCCTCCAAGGCAGGAGAAGCCGTGAGCCACGAGGAAGAAGTCCCGAGGATCGAGAGCGGACCCCGCAGTCGTCGCGAAGAGCACCGGGTACGCGGCGACCAGCTGGTCTCCAAGGTCAAGGAGCTGATCCACGAGGGTAACGTACGCCGTATCACGATCAAGAACGAAGAGGGCAAGACCCTCATCGAGATCCCGCTCACGCTGGGTGTCATGGGGGCCGTGCTGCTGCCGGTCTGGGCCGGCATTGGAGCCATCGCCGCGCTCGTGACCAACTGTTCCATCGAGGTGGAACGGGAAGGCGAGGACGGCGAAGAAGAAGACGCCGATGCCGAGGAGTAGCCGGGCCGGTGGCGTCAGCGACGCCGGGCCAAAGGGGTGGCGCTATCCGTCCTCTCCATCCGGTCTCCGGTATACGACCCGTCCGTTCACCACGGTGGCAACGACTTCGCCCTCGAGTAGCCCGGCGGGGTTTTCGACACCCAGCACGAACGGATCGACTGTGACGACGGTCAGGTCCGCCCAGCGGCCGGGTGCGACGACGCCGGTGTGGGCCTCGATGAAGGATGCGTACGCCGCCCAGCCCGAATAGGCTCTCACGGCCTCCTCAGGGGTCATGGACTGCTCCGGGCCCCATCCTCCCGAAGGCTCGAGGGCTTTGTTCTGCCGCGTGACGGCCGCGTGCAGGCCGTAGAAGACGCTCCAGTCGGAGCCCGGAAGGTCCGAGTTGAAGATCAGAGGCACGCCCGACTGCCTCATCGTCCGCCAGGCGTAGGCGCCTGCGATGCGCCGGGGACCGAGGCGGTCCTCGGCCCACGCCATGTCCTCCACGGCGTGAGGGGGCTCCATCGAGGCGATCAGATCGAGCGCCGCGAGGCGGGCGAAGTCATCGGGATGGAGAACCTGCGCGTGCTCGATGCGGTTTCGGTTGGCCCGGGCCGTTGGCGCGTCGCGGTACACGGCATCGATGAAGTCCAGCGTTTCCCGATTTCCGGCGTCGCCGATGGCGTGGATGCCGATCTGGAACCCGGCGGCCATCATGCGGCTCGCCCAGCGCTGATCGAAGCCATAGCCGTCGCCGCTGACTCCCCGGTGGCCCGGAAGGTCCGAGTAGTCCTCCAGCAATCGTGCGCCACGGGACCCCAGCGCCCCGTCGTAGTAGGCCTTCACGGACCGCGTCCGCAGCATGGAGTCGGCGTCCCGGTCGGGTCCGGCGGTCTCCCACCGGCTGAGAAGAGCCGTGTCCCGTCCCGACAGCATGGCGTAGACCCGAATGGGGAGCCGGCCCTCGGCCTCCAGGACGGCGAATGCGTCCATGGCCTCCGCCGACACGCCGGCATCGTGGACGGCGACGTAGCCCGAGCGGGCCATCTCTTCGAGACCGGCGACGATCTGGTCCTGGAGCTGCTCGGCCGTCGGTGCGGGGATCACCGCGTCGAGGAGCTCGATGGCCCGGTTGAGGACGAGCCCTGTGGGCCGGCCCTGTGGGTCCCTACGGATCTCACCGCCGACCGGTGTCTCCGTGGCCTCGTCGATGCCGGCCAGCTCCAGTGCCATCCGGTTGGCCCACCCCGCGAAGCCGTGTAGGCCGCGCAGATAGACCGGATGGTTCGGGACGCGCTCCGAGAGCAGCTCGAGATCGGGGTAGCGATCGGCCCAAGCTCCCTCGTCCCATCCGGCCCCGATGATCCAGGTCCCCTCGGGTACCTGGCCAGCCCGCCGCGCCGCCAGAGCTACCGCCTCCTCCTCGGTCTCCACCCCCACCAGGTTGACCCGAGACAGCAGCGCGCCCAGCTCGGCCACGTGGGTATGGGAGTCCACCAGCCCCGGCAGGACTGTCGCGCCTCCGAGGTCCAGGACCTCGGTGTCCGGCCCGGCGTACCGTCGCCCCTCCTCGCTGTCACCCACGAACACGATCCTGCCGGCGCGCACCGCGACGGCCTGGGCGTCGGGCCGCCAGCCTCGGTCCGGTGAATAGGGGGCGTCTGCCGCGGGCGTCCCGTCGGCTGCCGGATCTCCCCAACCGAGCGTGTAGACCCTCGCGTCGGTCAGCACCAGGTCGGCGGCCTCGGGGCCGCACGCTGCCACGCCGGGCAACAGCACGGCCAACAGGAGCGGAGCGCCGCGCGTGGAGCAGGCGGTCGATGAGTTGGGCATGTGGATTCCTCGGGCTCTGAACGTCAGCGCTGTGGGGCTTCCAGGCCCATGGCTTCGAGAACCAATGTGGACAGCTCGCGCTCCAGCTCGCCGAGAACGTCCTGCATGGAGGGCTCGTCGACGAGATTGTGCAGCTCGTAGGGGTCCTCGACCAGGTCGTACAGCTCGCGCTCATCGGGATGCTGCATCCAATGGATGAGCTTGTATCGTTCGGTGCGGACGGCCCTGTAGTCCATATCCAGGAGCCACGGTCTCGGATTCTCGTATGTGTAGAACTCGATCAGCGCGGACTCGCGCCACCCGGCGTCGTCTCCCCGCAGAAGCGGCGTCAGCGATCGGCCCTGAATGTGAGTGCCGATCTCGGCACCTCCGACGTCGAGGACCGTGGGCGCGAGATCCACGGACAGCGTCAGGCCCTGGATGCGGGCGCCGGCCGCCGCCAATGGTGGATAACGTACCAGAAGCGGCAGGCGAATCGACTCTTCGTAGGGTAGTCGCCGCTCCTGGCTCAGCCAGTGCTCACCGAAGAAGAAGCCGTTGTCGCTCGTGAACACGATCATCGTGCTGTCGAGGGTACCGAGCGCTTCGAGTGCCGCGATCATCCGGCCCAGGCCCTCATCAACCGCCAACACCATCTCGGCTCGCCGGCGGATCGTCTCTTCGGAGGTGCCCAGGTCGAGCATGAAGCCGAACTCCTGGGCCATCTCGGCCGAATCCCGATACCGGAGCGAGCGCTGAAGCGCCGGCTTGCCGACGAGATCCCCGGGTGACGTAACCGCGTTTGGGCGACGCGGGTACACCTCGTCTTCATAGCGGCCGTAGTGGCGGGGCGCCGGTATGTAGGCCCTCGGATACTCGGGGTCGACCGAGCCGTCGTCCAACTGCCGAGCGTCGGGGTGCACCGCTTTGTGCGCGATGTACAGGAGGAAGGGGCGGTCGCGCCTTCGCTCGACGAACTCCACTGCCCGGTCGGTGAGGAGATCCGTGATGTATCCCTCGACCCTGTGGAGCCGGCCGTTCTCGAAGATGTCGGGGTCGACCGTCCGTCCCTGCCCCGGAATCGCCGCCCAGTAGTCGAATCCCGGTCTCGGCGACGGGTCGTTTCCCATGTGCCACTTGCCCAGAAACCCGGTCTCGTAACCGGCGGCCTGCATGGCTCCCGGGAAGGTGCTCAGTCGATGACTGGCTCGGTCTCTGGCGACATTGTCGATGATGCCGTGGCGCGACGGGTATTGGCCGGTCAGAAGGCTCGCCCGATTGGGAGAGCACAGCGGGACCGCGTGAAAAGCGTCCAGGAACATGGCGCCCTCGACTGCCAGTCGGTCGATGTTCGGCGTCTCCAGGTAGGGGTGTCCACCCGCGCCGAACTCGTCGAACCGGAGGTCGTCCACGACGATGACGATCACGTTCGGCCGGGCTCGGTCGGTCGCCTGCGCTTCGAGCTCGCCCTGGGCCCCTGCGGGGCAGGCGAGCGCGGGAGCCGCGATCAGAAGGCCGGGGCCGAGACGCCCGAGGGCTCGCTTCACGGATCGCGCTCCGAGCCAGAGCTGGAGACGCTCGGCCCACGGGTCACCAGCCACTCGTGATCGACGAATCGGATGGGCCGACCGTTCCCGGATCATTCCATGATCGGCTTCCGAGGAAGCCGCTCGTCCCGCATGGCCGCGTGGTAGGCGAAGCTCGCCATGACGACCGCGTTGATCATCAGGTCCCTGGGGAGGAGCTTGTCGAAGGTGTCCGTGTTGAAGTGATGCGTCCGGGCCCGGTAGTCGATGCGGTCCTGGAGGAACTGAAAGCCGGGCAGCCCCGCCTCGTTGAAGGACAGGTGATCCGTTCCGGTGTTGCTGAAGCGTGAGAGGGTCTTCACGCCCAGGTCCCCGAACGGCTTCATCCATGCCTCGAAGATCGGCGCTACGAGAGGGTGTCCTTGTAGGTGAACGCCCCTGAACTGGCCCGTGCCGTTATCCGTGTTGAAGTAGACCGAGAACTTCTCGTGGGCCTCGGTGACGCGCTCCCCGGGATCGCCGAGGTGGTTGCGCACGTAGCCCCGCGACCCCTTCAGTCCACCTTCTTCGTGGCTCCAGAGCATCACGCGGATCGTACGCCGGGGCCGCGCCTCGATCGTCTGGAGGATCCGCATGGCCTCCATCACCACCGACACGCCACTGGCGTTGTCCGTGGCTCCGGTGCCGGCGTGCCAGGAATCGAGGTGGGCCCCGATGGCCACCACCTCGTCGGCCAGGTCAGTGCCCGGGATCTCGGCGATGACGTTGTACCCGCTCTGATCGCTCTCGTCGATCGCGATCTGCACGTCGACTTCCAGCGTGACTGGAAGGCCGCGCTCGAGAATGCGGTAGATGCGGTTGTAGTGCTCCGTGGCGACCGCGAGGGTGGGCAGTGCGTTCTCGATGCCCGCACGGCTCCGGTCGTCTCGGCTCCCGGGCCGACCCGTCGCGTAGACGGTTCCGTCGCCGCCGATGCTGGCCTCGAGGACCGCAACAACGCCCTCGTCTTTGTAGAACGCCTCGACCTCGGCCTCCGAGACGCCGTCCGGACTGTAGCTCCGTTGCCGCAGCTGCCCGCGGGCGTGTCGCTCGAGGAGAAGATCGGACCCCTCGGTCTCGAAGACGTGGAGGGATTCCTCCGTGTGACGGAAGGCATCGGGGACGAAGCGAGGATCCATCGGCATGGGAGGCGTGGAAAGAACCACGGCGTTCGTCAACTTGCCCCGGTACCGATCGAAGTCCGCGGCGTTGCCAATCGTGGCGATCACGGCTCGTTCCACGGTTCTGCCGTCGGTCCCCGGCGTGAACGCGAGTGGATAGGCGACGATCATCTGGTAGTCCGGCTCCAGCATGTGGACCGAAACGCGCTCGATGTCCCAACTGGCTGTTTCGTCCCCCCAAGGCTCCTTTTCGACGCTAGACAGCCCCATGTCCTCCAGCTGCCCCATCGCCCAGCTCTGGGCCTGTCGCATGTTGGGAGATCCCGTGAGGCGTGGCCCGATGACGTCGGTGAGATGGCCGGCGAAATCCATCACGCGGGAGTTCTCGAAGCCCTCGTGCCGGATACGGCTCACGACGTCCCAATGGACCGGCTCCTGCGCGACCGCGGTGGGAGCGACCAGTGGTAGAGCGGCAGCGGTGGTGGCGATCACGACCCAGGTGATTCTCATCATTCTACTCGCGTCAGGCTGTTGTGAGGCTGATTCGGCGTCCCAGTCGGCTGGCCTCGGGGGGTGCGGCCAAAGTAGGCAGGGCGCGTCGGCGGTGACAGCGATGACGGGTCACGGATCTCTCCGGCAGGCCCCCACGGACCTGATCGGGGAGATCGTTGAGAGAGCACGGCCTGGCTCGCGCCTTGCACCCTCTCCACCGGCTCGGGCAGGTTGAGGCCAGTCCACGCACGGAACCCGGTCTTCCGGACGCCCCGCAACCACGGTCGCCCACAGATGATCTCCTTCCGCACCACCTCGATGAGCCTCCTGTCGGCGGCCCTGATGACCGCCGCCCCGCAAGCCCACGCCCAGGCCCCCTACCCATCCAACTTCTCGAGCCGACTTGCAGAGGTCGGTCCGGTGCGCGATGGGCTCGACTGGATCGAGGCCAACTTCGAGGATCAGGTCGAGGAATGGATTCGTCTGACCGAGATCCCGGCGAAATCAGGTCACGAAGGAGCCCGCGCCGCCTATTTGCAGGAGCAGCTCGAAGCGGCGGGCATCGAGGTGGAAGTGGACGAGGCCGGGAACGTGGTGGCGTACTGGCGGGGGACGGGGGGCGGGCCGACCATCGTCTTCGGCGCACACATGGACACGGTCCACCCGATGGACACCGACGTGACGGTGACGCGGGACGGCGACACGCTCCGGGCTCCCGGGGTCTTCGACAACAGTGCCTCGCTCGCCAACATGATGGCGGTGATTCGGGCGCTGAAGCACGCCGACATCCGCACCCAGGGAGACCTCGTCTTCGTCGGTACGGTGGAGGAGGAGCTCGGCTTCAACGGGATGGACGCCTGGCTCGACGCCAACGAGGGTGTGGCCGATGTGGTCGTGGCGCTGGACGGGGGTCTCGGGGGGGTCTCGTACGGCGCGCTCTGGTTTTCAGGCCGCCGCTACATCTTTGCGGGCGCGGGCTCGCACACCCTGTACTCCCGAGGAAAGCCGCATCCCGCCCGAGCCCTCTCCGAAGCGATCGCTTCGATCTACGAGATTCCCATCGCCGAGGACGGGCCCTTCGCGGTCTACAATGTCGGCATGCTCGGAGGCGGCAAAGTCACCAACGCCATTCCACAGGAGACCTGGTTCACCGTCGACCTGAGGTCGGTCTCACCGCCTCTCATCGACGCGCTCGACGCGGAGCTCGACCGGCGGGTGGCCCTTGCCGCGGATCGACACAACGTCGAGTGGAGCCGCGACCCTCCGTCGAGTCCATCCGCCGTCGTGGCGGCGCGTCAGATGCTGCCGGAAGCCGAGCGGCGCTCGCACCCGCTGGTGCAGACCATGATCGACATCTACGCGTACCTGGGCATCGACGCCCCGGCGCGGGATACGGGATCGACGGACGCCGTAGCTGCGGTGCGCAAGGGGATTCCAGCCGTGGCGATCGGGCGATCGCGTGGCGGCGATCAGCACACGCTGTCCGAGTGGGCCGACGTGCCGAGCGCGCTCGTGGCGACGCGGGCGGTCCTTCTGGTGGCGGTGAGCATGGCAGGTCTGCCCGTCATGTGACGGAGTGATTCTGATCGCCTCGCCGTCCCACCCCTGAGCTGCCCGGCCAACGTCCATCGCCGGCAGCCGGCGGATCCAGGCCCCGAAACGTCCGCCGCCAGGGCCGGTGTCGAGCCCGAGGGCGGATGCGGCACTCCGGGTCGATCGCGTGAGCGGCCCTTACGTGAGGGCCTCGATCGCGCACAGGGTCACGCCCCGCTCCTTGCCCCTCAGCTCGACCTCGCCGAGCCGCTCCACGTCATAACGGGACTCCAGGTCCAGGGCGTCCACCAGCTCGGCCGAGGCCAGCAGCTGCCGTCCGAGCTGGTTGCAGACGGACTGGATGCGGGCGGTGGTGTTGAGCACGTCGCCGTTGTAGACGATCTCACGCTTCAGGTCGCCGATCTGCGCGCTGATCACCTCTCCCCAGTGTGCGCCCGCCTTGAACTCGGGCATGAGGCCATACTCTCGCTCATACGCCTCCCGGTGCTCCTCCAGGTGCTCCTGGATCTCGAAGAAGACCCCAAGAAGCCAGGTCAACACGATCTCGTCGCCGACGTACTGGTAGATCTCCGCATCCGTATCCAGGATAGGCTCGGACATGTCGGAGAAGAACCGGTTGAGGAACTCGTAGTACCGGTCGGCGTCCATACGCTCGGCGATCCGCGTCGAGTCCTTGAGGTCCAGGAACATGAAGATCCGGGGCTCCTTGCGGGGACGGTGATAGCGTCCGCTGAGGACACGACCCAGGTTTCCCGGCCCGAGCAAGCGGTTGAGCTGGATGACGAAGAGGATGAGCGCCGCCGTGACGAAGAAGTAGGCCATAGCCAGGACCATCTGCCCCGAGGTCACGTCAGCGGCGTACTGCTGGAGTGACTTGTCGTCCAGGAAGATGTCGGCCGTGAAGATCACAAGGAGCGCGAGGTAGAGCATCCCGACGAAAGCGGCCGACTTCACGACGACGTGGGGAATGAACGGCAGCTGCTTGAGTCGACCTCGAAACACGAAGAATTCGAAGGCACCGATGACCAGGCCTACGCCGAAGCCGATGACGACGGGGTTGAACTCCGCGGGACCGAGGTACCGGAACACGATCGCGAATGGGATGGTTGCCAGGCCCACCTTGATCGTGGCCGTGATCCGCTTGCGCGTGTAGACGTTCACGTGCCTGGCGGCTCGAGCGGCAGCTCCACCCGCTCGTCCCAGATGTGCTCCAGGAACCACTGCCAGTTGTGCCACAGGCCGCCGAGTCGCTGCTTGAGCGGCCCGACGCCGTGGCTCGAGCCGGGGTAGATGACGAACCGGTTCTCCACACCCAGGTCCTGAAGCGCGTGTTGCAGCTCGTACGCGTTCAGCACGGTGACCACCGGATCACCGTCCACGTGCTGGATCAGCGTGGGCGTGGACGCGTTGTTGATGTAGGTGATGGGCGAGGCCACGTCGTAGGCGTTCGGGTCCTCCCACGGCGCCGCGTCGAAGGAGTAGAACCGGGTTGTGTAGCTCGAGGGCTCCCAGGCGTAGTGCGTGCGCCAATCCGAGATGCCGGCTCCGACCGAGACGGCCCGGAAGGCCTTGCTCGTGGCCGTCAGGTAGGCCGAGATGAACCCTCCGTAGCTCCAACCCATGAGGCCCACGCGGTCCGGGTCCACGCGACCCTCCGCCACCAGGTGCGCCACGCCGGCCTCCACGTCGCCCGCATCACCCCACCCCAGAGCTCGGCGGTGAAGCTGGCGGAACTCACCGCCGTATCCGGTGGAGCCACGGTAGTTGGGCTCCAGGACCAGGGCGCCCTTCCGCAGGAAATGGACGATGGGGTAGACGCCCGACGACGTGAGCCGCAACGCGGGGGTCGAGACCGCCCGCGGTCCTCCGTGAACCACCACCAGAAGCGGGTAGCGTCGACCGAGCTCGTAATCGTCGGGCCTGTGGAGGACGCCCTCGATGGTCACACCGCCGGGGCCGGTCCACGTCACGACCTCGCGGGTGCCCATCGCCCACCCCTCCACCTGTGCGGTGACGTCCGTCACGGCCCGCGGTGAGAAGCCGGGCGCTTCGGCCCGGTGGACCTCGCCCAGACGGTCCGGCGTGGAGGCCAGGAGGGCCACGGCCGACCCTTCAGCCGACACGCTCGCCTGGCCGACCAGATAGGGCGGGTGGGTGAGCCGCGTGAGCGACCCACTGGCCGGATCGAGGCGAAAGAGGTGGTTCTCCACGCCCTGGAGGGCGGTGAGCCAGATCCCTTCGGCGGTCCACGCCAACGGGTTGGGCTGGGTGGCCAGGTCGTCCGTCAGTACCCGAAGCTGACCGCCCTCGGCGGGCACCGTCGCCAGCTCCATTGGCAGGTTGGTGATGCTGTCGGCCAGCGTCGAGAGGAACGCCACCGCGCTGCCGTCCGGCGACCACAGGAGCCCACGATCGGGGCCCGGCTGGTCTACCAGCGTTTGCACCCGGCCGCTCGCCACGTCCACCACGGCAATGTCGGCGGTCCACCAGGAGTTGCGCCCCGCGTCGGCCTGAC
>JBDHLD010000094.1:0-11399 GCA_039586035.1 Gemmatimonadota bacterium
TCGTCGTCCAGGACCATGATCGGCGAACTGTCCGGGAGCGGGAAGGAACCCGCGGTCGCTGCTTCCGCCACCAATACCTCTGGGCCTGTTCCTGGGCTGTCGTGGGGGCATCGGGCCAGCCGGCCCGCCGCTCCTGTCCGGCCATTGCCTGGACGGCCGGCGCTAATCACCGTACCTGAAATGGTTGTCGGCCAAGCGAGGCCCTTAGGAGAGTGGCGGAGGCCGGCGAGGTGCGTGCGTTCGGTTGGAAGCCTCGGTCGGCGCGCAATCAAGGACGTCGTCGAGGAAGAGCTCGGCAGGTGCCGGGTAGTTTGCTCAGGGCCCCGACCGCGAGCCGCAACCCCGAACCTCCGGCAAGCCCATGAACCGCAAGACAGGCATATTCCTAAGAGAGAGCGCCCTTGCTGCGGGCGCTTTTATCGGCGGCAACTATCTCTTCTACTGGTATAGCTACGCCTCCATTCAGGAGTACTTCCGCCCTGGCCCGCTGAAGGACTACTTGGACAGTAGCGCCATACATGCCGAGCTCTGGGTGACGGGCATCGGCCTGGGCGTGATCGTCGTTGCCCTGGATCGTATCTCCGATCGACCGAGTATCCGACGCCGTTCGGTTCTGCTGGGCGTGGCCTTGAGGGCGATTCTGTTCCTCGGCGCCGTGATCGGCATCGAGCTGGCCCTGCTCGCCGCTCTCCCGTTGCTCGGGGTTTCCAGGGCATGGGTGCTGGCCGGCCTTCGAGAGATGACGGTTGCCTACACCCTCGGAGTGTGGCTTCAGATGCTGTTCCTGGGCGTTCTGATCAACCTCGCCCTGCAGATCCGCCGGCTCATCGGCCCTGGGGTCTTCTGGGATTTGCTGAGGGGTCGGTACCAGCATCCGAGGACGGAGGAGCAGGTCTTTCTGTTCATGGATCTGAAGGGGTCGACGACCCTGGCCGAGGCCATGGGACACCAGAAGTACAGCGAGTTTCTGCAGTCCTGCATCCGGGACCTTACGGACGTGGCGATACGAAACCACGCGAGGGTCTATCAATACGTGGGGGACGAGGTGGTGTTGAACTGGCCGGCCCTGGACGAACGGGCCAGGGACTCTGCAATCCGCTCCTACTTCGAGTTCGCCCAGGTGCTCGCAGAGCGCGGCGAGGATTACGACCGCCGATTCGGCACCAGACCGGTCTTTCGGGGCGGGGCTGGTGTGGGCAGCGTTACGGTGGCCGAGATCGGCGAGATCAAGCGCAGCATCGCGTTCCACGGAGACCCCTTGAACACCGCCGCTCGAATCCTCGAGCTCTGCAAAAGGAACGAAGGTGAGGTGTTCGTATCGGAGGACGTCTTCCGGGGCATGAGGGTCAAACGGGGCCATGAGGTGACCTGGGAAGGTGAGGTCATCCTGAGAGGGAAGGGCCAGCACGTGAAAGTGCTCGGGCTCAGCCGAGGTGGTCGTGACTCGGGGCCCGTCGCCCCCGCATGAGCAGCCACCCGACGATCAGCGCCAACACGGCCGCGATGGCCAACAGCTGAACCGCCCGCCAGAAGACGTGGTCCGCAACGTCCCTGAGCCCGACTACCGCCAGGTCGATCTTACCGTCGGTGATCGAATCGGCGGCGGCCATGATCAGTGCGCGCTCGGAGGACAGCGTCTCGAGCATGGCGGTGAACTGGACGTCGATAGCGTCCAGGACGGCGATGCGCTCGGCGCTCAGGGCGCTGAGGGTCTCCACCCGCTGTCGGTCGAGATCGAGTAGGACAGCAGTCCTCTCTCGCTCGATCACCCAGCTCAAGGAGTCGAGCTGACCCAGAGCGGCGACGACGGAATCGACGCCGTCCGCGATGCGGGACGCAGAGGTGTCGATGCTACCGGCGTCCTCCACGATGGAGGCTACCGAGCCGTCCAGGCCTCTCTCGGTCCACAGAAGCTCCATGGCCCACAAGGTCCGCTGGATGGCGGCCTCCAGCAGCATGGGCGCTCTGGCGTTCAGGTCCTCCATGGTAGTCTGCATCTCGCCCACGCCGAAGGCGCTGGTCCGATACTGAGCGGCAGGTGCTCGCTCGGCGACGTCGAGCACGGAAGTGCGGCCCAAGCGAAGATCCCCGATCGGATACTCCGGTGCCCATTCGAGCACGCGCTGCCTCATTGGCTCGTGGTCCTCGAGCATCACGGGCGCCAGCTCCACGAAGAGCGCTTCACCGCGCTGGGTTGCCTCGATGGCCCGCTCCGATTGCTCGTCGAACATGTTTTCGAGGAGTCCGCCGGGCTCGAAAGCCATCCGCATCTGCGTCGCCAGGGCCCACGTGTCGATGAAGCCCAAGAGCGGGTCCATCCGGAAAGCCGCGACGAGCATGTGAGAGGTCGCGTACAACTTCCACCGCAGCACCGCCGTGTGGACCTCGGGATCGTTCGATTCGCTGCGGATCAGGTCGGCGTTGTTCGAGACGAGCCGGTTGTACCGATCCACCGCTCCGTACAGCCGACCCCGGAGCTCCTGGCTGGACAGCTCCTGGGGGCTGAGCTCCTTCATGAAGGGCGTCTGGCTGGTCTTGGCGCAGCCGGCGGTAGCGATCGGGACGGCGAGGAGCGATCCGATCAGGGCTCGACGCAAGCGGGCGCTCAACCCCGCGTCGGCCGTCCGTGCTCGAATGTCGTCGGGCATACCCGTTCCCCTTGTGCGCTTCACGACGCCGGCCGGCCGGGCGCGGGGTCACCCTCGCATTCCTGGCGTCCGCCTTCGCGGCCCCGGCCGGGCACCTGCCGGCGCGCCCGGGCATGTCAGCTCGGGTTCCTGCTACAGATACGGCGAGAAAAGCCTCACCGCCCCGTCCCTCAGTCTGACAGGGAGTCTCCGGGACTTCAACTCCTCGGGCTCCAAACGGCGGGCAGAGGCGATCTTGTCGTCGAGCAGGGCGTCGAGCCGCTCGGCCAGCGGAGCGTTCATGGAGTTGACGTTCATCTCGAAGTTGAGCCGGAGGCTTCGGGAGTCCCAGTTGGCGGACCCGAAGCTGACCCAGAGCCCGTCCACGATCATGAGCTTCGTGTGATCGAAGGGTGGCGGCGTCAGCCACACGGAGATCCCAGGGACGAAGACGTGCTCCAATTCGGCGGTCATGGCCCACTGGACGAGCCGCAGGTTGTTGACCTCGGGCAGGATGATCTCCACACGCTTGCCAGCCTTCGCGGCCAGCTGAAGGGCTCGGGCCAACGCCTCATCGGGGAGGAAATACGGTGAGGCGATCCTTATGGACTCCCTCGCGTTGTTGATGGCCGCAAGAAACGTCTCGTAGATCTTCTCGAAGTCGTCGTCGGGGCCGTCGGGAACCGATCGGGCGGCGCACTCCCCGGTCGGGCCCAGCTCTGGAAACCAAGCGTCCCCGCTCAGCACTTCGCCGGTGGTGAAGCTCCAGTCCCGGGTGAACACTTCCTGAATCTGCTCGACCACAGGTCCCGTGAGTCGAAAGTGGAGGTCCTGGACCGGGTGGTGGCAATCCAACTCCAACACGCAGCCCTCACGAATGTTCATCCCGCCCGTAAATGCGATCTGCCCGTCAACCGTCAAGATCTTCCGGTGATTGCGCAGGTTCATGTACGGCATGCGGACGGTTACCAGTCCGCTGAGGAACTCGGCTACCGGAACGCCGAGCTCACGTAGGACCTTCGGCGTGCGCGGCTTGCTGTAACGGGCGCCTACGCCGTCGATGAGGACCCGGACCTCGACGCCACGGCGGTGGGCAGTCTCCAGCGCGTGGATGAACCGCACGCCCGCCCGATCATGGTCGAAGATGTAGCTGCACAGGCCGATGGAGCGCTCGGCTCCACCGATCGCTTCCAGCATGAGCGGATAGGCCGCGTCGCCCGAGACGAGCGCCTCGATGTGGTTGCCCACGGTGAGCTCCTCTCCGGAGATGGCGCCCGCCAGGCGGACCAGATCCGGATCGTAGCCGAGGGACTGGACGGCCGCCCTGACCTGCGTCATCACAGCCGTGCGCGTCTCTTCGGGAAGCTGGGGCCGAGGGCGCAGAGACTGGGCCCGCCGCTTGATGCGGTTGATGCCGAGCACGGCGTAGAGGATCGCCCCGACGTAAGGGCTCAACCATGCAAGCCCCGCCCAGCCGATGGCCGCGCGCACCTCTCGCTTGGTGAGAATGGCGTGCACCGAGGCCGCGAGGGCCATGGCGATCCACAGGGCCGTAGCCAGGATGGGCCAGAGGGTGCGGATCAGGTCACTCATCGGGGTGCCGGACATCGGCGCGATCGGCCGGTCACCGGGCTACCGCCCGGCTCTGACGTCCACGATGGCTTCGGCGATCTGCTCGCCCAGCCGCCCAACAGCCCGGCTCATGGCCGCCACGCTGTCGTCCATGGTAACCGCGCCGTTCGCGCCCGTGCCGGTCGCCGACTCCGTCAAGAACTCATCTCGGCTCGCGAGGATCACGCCGGTCACCCCGTCCCGGACGATCCAGTCGACCTCGATCTCGGCACCGCCGTTGGGCGTGCGATCGAAGCGCCACAGGAAGAATTCGACCTGGTAGTCCACGTGCTGGACACCGATCCAGGGGTAGACGAACGCCTCCCGGGGCCCCAACCGGTTGTGCAGCGCGTGCCCGATGACGGCCTGGAAGTGGTACCCGAAAGGCTCTGCCCACCGCTCGAACTCACCGAACTCCACGCGATTCTGGGCGACGCGCGTGACGATCTTCTGCTGATCCAGGTAGGCGACAAGGTTGATGGGGCCGATCCCGAGGCTGGAATCGCGGAGCGGTTGAACCTCGGAAGGCGGCGTGTCCGGAATCGCGGACATCAAGTAGAACTGGGTCGGGTTGGGCTGCGGGTCGAAGTTCAGGCCGCAGCCACCCCCAACCACCGCGGTTGCAGCCACCAGGACGCCTCGCAGCGATCTCATGGGTTACCCCCCGGCACGGCGCGTCCTCTCAGGAGAGCGCTGGGATTCTGCTCCAGAGCCTCGGTCAAGACCCTCAGTGCGCGGGCGGCGTCTCCGAACTCTCTCAACGTTATTGCCATCTGGACGGCGATCGGGGATTGAGGATCGAGGGTATTGCGCAGGGCGGTCATGGTCATCTCGGCTTCGGCGAGCACCGACTCCAATTGCTCCGCTCGGTCTGCCGCACGGTCGGACACCTGGTCGATGTTACCCGATACGTCCTGGGCCACGTCACGGAAGCTGGCCATGGTCTGGTCGAGCTGGGACAGCGTGTACTCCAGCGAGGCGGTCAGCTCCTCGACGTGGGAGTCCTCCGCGACGTCTGCGAAGGAGTTCATGAGCCGGTCGGCCGAAGACATCAGCTTTTCGATGTCGACCTCCGCCAGTCGGTCGAAGACGGCCGCGAGCTGCTGCTGGATCTCCTCGATGGGCGTGGAGATCGTGGGGATCTGCACGTATCCCAGGTCCCAGTCGTCCAACCTTGCCTCGAGGTCGGGGCGGAAGTCCAGGGAGATCAGGAGACGCCCGGTCACGAAGCTCTCCGTGGAGAGCTGGGCACGAAGCCCTTGCTCCTCGACGAGCTGGCGCAACCGTTCCTCGCTGAACTCCGCCGTACCGCCCCTTGCCGCCAGCAGCGTCCGATCGATCTCGTAGACGATGGGGATTCGGGCGTCCACGTTGTTCGGGTCGGCCAAGCGAGGATCGTTCGGCAGCTGGAGCCGGATCTCCTTCACAGTGCCGATCTGGACGCCTCTGAAGCTCACGGGCGCCCCGATCTGGAGACCCTGGACAGAGCCGTCGAACAGCGACACCACCGCGAACGTGTCGCGAAAGATGGCACCCGAGCTCAACAGCACGACGGCCCCGACGGCAAGGCCGATGGCGGCGACGACAAACGCGCCCACGGCGGTCATGTTCGCGCGGTTCTTCAAGAGGCTGCTCCCCCGCCCATGTCGGGCTGACGGTTGAGAAACTGGCGGACCCGGGGATCGTCCGAATTGTCCCGGAGCTCCTTCGGGTCGCCCCGCGCGATCATGGTGCGGCTGACGGCGTCCAGGAAGACGCTGTTCGAGGCGATGTCGAAGATGCTCTGGAGCTCGTGGGTCACGATCACGAAGGTAGTCCCAAGACTTTCACAGAGCTCGAGGATCAGGTCGTCGAGTCGTTTGGAGCTGATGGGGTCGAGTCCGGCGGACGGCTCGTCGATGCAGAGGATGCTGGGATCGAGGGCCATGGCCCGGGCCAGGCCGGCGCGTTTCTGCATGCCGCCGCTGATCTCGGAGGGAAAGTAGTCCTCGAATCCGCCGAGGCCCACGAGGGACAGCTTCAGGGCCGCGATCTCCCGGATGTCAGGCGGTGCCAGATCCGTGTACTGCTCCAGCGCCAGGGCGACGTTTTCTTCGAGCGTCATGGAGCTCCACAGGGCGCCCGTCTGGTACAGCACGCCCACGCCCCGGAGAATGTTCGCTCGCTCGTCAGCGTCGGCCCGGGTGAAGTTCTGATCCCCGTAGAAGATCTCTCCCTTGGCCGGCTCGATGAGCCCGATCAGGTGCTTCAGTAGCGTGCTCTTGCCACACCCGGAGCCGCCCATGATCACGAAGACCTCGCCCTTCCTGATCGAGAAGTCGAGGTCGCGCATGACCACGAATGATCCGAAGGCCATGGTCAGGTCCCTGACCGTGATGACGGTGTCGGGAGAGCTCGCCCGAGGCGGAGCGGCAACCGCGTCTGGCTGAGCCACGCTCAGATGCCCAGCAGGAAGGAAAGGAATTGGAAGATCCCGCACGCGGCGATGATCCACACGATCCCGGTGACCACGGCCGACGTGGCGGCCCCACCGACGGCCAGCGCGCTGCGGCCCGCTTGCATTCCACGCATGCACCCGGCGACGGCAACGAGCAGGCCATACACCAAACCCTTGATCAGGCCCGACACCAGGTGGGTCATGCTCACGGCACCCACCGTCTGTTGCCAATACGCCGTCCAGGAGAGATCGAGCATGCCGAGTCCCACGACCAGGCCGCCCAGAATGCCCACGAGGTTGGCGTACAGGACCAGAAGAGGCATCATGACGACCAGAGCCCACACCCGCGGGAGCACCAGGAACTCCATGGGCGAGATGCCGGTGGTCTGGAGGGCGTCCAGCTCCTGGTTGGAGTTCATGCTGCCGATTTCGGCCGCGAAGGCCGCTCCGCTCCGCCCCGCCATGATGATGCCGGTCATGAGGGCCGACATGTCCCGGACCATGGCGATGCCCACCAGGTTGGCCACGTAGATCTCCGCCCCGAACTGCTGAAGCTGGACGGCGCCCACGAAGGCCAGGATCAGCCCCAACAGGAAGTTCACCAGGGTAACGATCGGAAGGGCATCGACCCCGGACTGCTGCAGCAGGAGCGCCAGGTCCGCCTTTCTGTAGGCCATCTTCCCGGTGAAGGCCCGGCCGAGGGTCACGGTGCTCTCGCCGATGAAGGACAGGGTCTCGCCGATGCCCGTGCTCACCTCCAGGGTGGCGAGGCCGACCCGGTGCAGGAAGCCGCCTTCGACGCCCCCGCGCCTGGCGTCCTCCTTATCCGGTACAGCTTCGGCCAATCCCAGGAGCTTCTGGACGCCATGGGGAAGCCCCGTGCGGTCCTGCTGTAGCCCCTTGGCCTCGGCCGCCTTGCTGACACGCTTGAGGAACGTGATGACGGTGGTGTCCCATTCGCCGAGGGCGGACGTGTCGAACGCCAGTCGCCGGGCGTCGGGCCGCTGCGCAAGCGCCCGCTCGACGGTCTCGGGCGCTGGGATCTTCTCGCCCAGCACCCACGGCCCGGCCAGGCGGAGCACGAGCGTGCCCTCGCCGGTCTGCGCGATGCCGATTCGGTCGACTTCAGCTGTCATGGGTCAAAGAGATGGTCGGTCGGGGGTCTCGAGGCTTCGGGGCGCGGCGCTGCCCTGCCGGATCGGGCTGCGGCTGCCAAGGCACCTGGAGCGTTCAAGGAAACAGGCGGGAACCCGTACCACGGATAGGGGGCGCCAAACTGGATGGCAAGGTAGGGCCGCCCTGGCCACCTATGTGGCCGCCGTCTCATCGAGCTCCCGGACGATGACGAACTCCGCGCCCAGGATGAGCGCCCACGCCGAGATGTAGAGCCAGAGCAGGAGACCGATGGCCGACGAAAGAGACCCGTAGACCGCCTCGAAGTCAGCCACATTGTTCAGGTACACGAGAAACGCCGATTTCGCCGCCTCGATCAACACGGAGGCGAGGAGGGCTCCGGGGAGTACCTCTTCCCAGGTCGTTTCGTGCCGGGGCATGACCTTGTAGAGGAGCGCGAACGTCCCCGCCATGAAGGCGAAGCTCGCGATCCGTCCCCCGATTTGGGTGAACACGTCCGTAATCCCGAGCCTCGAAAGGACCTGCAGGTCGAGCCCGACGACGAGTTCCACGAAACCCGTCACCAGCACCGAGAGGAGGGCCAGCAGCGCCACAGCCAGACACATGAGGAAGTAGCGAAACCGCGAAACGTAGAATGGGCGCCTCTTGGATGTGCCCCAAGCCCGGTCGAGCGTCCGGCTGACCGCCCCGAAGGCGGCGCTGGCCGCCCATAGCAGGGTCGCGACCGCTACCATCCCGGCGGCCCCGCGCAGGCGGATGACCGAATCGAGGATCTCGGTGATCAGATCCGAGCTGCCGGGGAAGGAATTGACCAGGAACTCGTCGATCCGGGCTCTCACCTCACCGGAGTCGAGGGCGAAGCTCAGGCCGGCAACGAGACCGAGAAGGAGCGGGAAGAGTGAGAAGAAGGCGTAATACGCGATGGCTGCAGCAGAGTCCTTTGCGCCATCCCCGACCGCCTTCTCGAACGTGCGCAGGAGAGTCCCCAGGAAGGGGATGGAGCGAAGGCGCTCCTGCAAGGAACCATCGGTGGACGGCGTCCTCGCCTCGTCAGTCACAGCATCTCCTTCGTGCAGAGTCGCCTCCGGGTGCTCGTCGATGGTCTTCGCCTGAAAGGACCGGTCGCCGTCTCGCATGGCGGCAGAGGCTGCTGGGTCGGCCGGGCAGGGCGTCATACACGCGAGCCGATTCCCACCTATCGCATTCGAGTGGGCGCCTTCATCTTGGCGAACATCCGGCCTGGAGAAAACCATGAGAATCACCGGAGAACTTACGATGCGCGCGGTTCGAGAGACGGTTCTGCTCGCCATCCTCCTCAACCTCGCCTGTGGGACCGGCGGCCCGTCCGCCGACCCTTCGGCCCCGCCTCCGCCCCCCCGCGACGGCTACGATCTCGTCATCGAGGGTGGTCGGATCATAGACGGTACGGGGAGCGCGTGGTACTACGGCGACGTGGCGATCCAGGGAGACCGCATCGCCCGCATCGCGCCACCAGGTCTGCTGCGGGGCACGGCCGCACGAGATCGGATCGATGCGTCCGGCCTGGTGGTGGCGCCCGGCTTCATTGACATCCAGAGCCATTCGCGGGACGCGTTTCTCGAGGGTGACGGTCGTGTGATCAGCAAGGTCACGCAGGGCATCACCACCGAGATCATGGGAGAGAGCGTCACCAACGCCCCGGCCAACGTGAACACCCTGGGATTCGACGGCGTCACCGGCCCTGCCGCTGATTCGGTGCTGGAGACGTTCGGCGGCCCGCACGGGTTCGACGGTTGGCTGACGGCCATGGTGGACCGCGGCGTCAGCGCCAACATCGGGTCGTTCCTGGGCGCCACCACCGTGCGGGTCTACGCCATGGGCACCGCCATGGGGGACGCGGGCCCCGCCGAGCTGAACCTCATGCGGACCGTCACTCGCCAGGCCATGGAAGACGGGGCGTTCGGCGTGGGTTCAGCGCTCATCTATCCTCCGGGCAACTTCGCCTCGACCGACGAGCTGGCCGCGGTGGCGAGTGCCATGGCCCCGTATGGCGGCGTCTACATCACCCACATGCGCTCCGAAGCCGATCAGCTTCTCGAGGCCATGGACGAGGCCCTGGAGATCGGCCGCCGCGGTGGGGTGCCGGTGGAGATCTATCACCTGAAGGCCGCGGGGCAGCGGAACTGGGAGAAGGCAGAGCAGGCCATCGCGAAGATCGACTCCGCCCGCGCCGAAGGCATCGACGTGCAGGCCAACATGTACCCCTACGTGGCGGGAGGCACCCGACTCTCCGCGTGCTTCCCCCCCTGGGCTTCCGCGGACGGGAAGCTGCTCGAGAACCTCAGGGACGAGGGCATGCGCGCGGCGATTCGGGAGTCCATCGAGGCCGACGCCGGTGACTGGGAGAATCTGTGCGTCCTCGCGACCCCCGAGGGCGTCATGCCCCTGGGCTTCGAGCGCGAGGGCAACAAGGGCCTCACAGGGCGCCGGCTGAGCGACATCGCCGAGATGATGGGGACCGACTGGATCGACGCCGCCATGGAGCTGGTCCGCTCCGAAGACGGCCAGGTGGGCGCCGTCTACTTCATGATGAGCGAAGAGAACCTGGCGCTCCAGATGCGGCAGCCCTGGATCAAGTTCGGGACGGACGCGGGTGGTCACGATCCGGATGAAGCGGAAGGGCTGACCCACCCGCGGGCGTACGGGACGTTTCCGCGCATTCTCGGGAAGTACGTGCGAGACGAGACGGTGATCCCACTGGAGGATGCGGTGCGCAAGATGACCTCTGCCGTGGCCACCCGGCTCTCCATCCAGGGGCGGGGTCTCGTGACGGAGGGCATGTACGCGGACCTCGCGATCTTCGATCCGGCGACTGTGGCGGACAGGGCCACCTTCGAGGAGCCGCACCAGCTCTCCACCGGAATGGAGCACGTGCTGGTGAACGGTGTGCCGGTCGTGCGGAACGCGATCCACACCGGCGCGACGCCCGGACGGGTGGTGCGCGGGCCCGGGTATGTGGGCGCCGGGCCTCGATGATTCGAAGCGGCAAGAGCGAAACCTCCCAGGACCCGCGCTGAGGCAGGTGTCGCACGCGGAGTGGCGGACGAAGGATGGCCGGCCGACACCCGCCTCGACGCATCCAATGTCACGAGCGCCCTGCAACCCTGGAACCCTGGCCGGCGTCTCATTGGTTGAGGGGTCGGAAGCCCGACTGAAACGACACGAGTCGGTCTTCCGTATGGAAAGACGAGGCCGGGGTGTGAGTTGGGCGGGGTAACGAAGGAAGTGAGAGACGGATGAGCATGGAGGACAGGATCCAGTATCTGCTGCGGGCTGCCACGAGGGCCGAGGGCGAGGGGGACGTGAAGGTGGCGCGCTTGTTTCGTCGCATGGCGGAAGAAGCGCAGCCGGTAGAGGTGTCGGGTCAGCTCCGGTGGGCGCTCCCGGAATAGCTCCGCTTCCAGCGTGTTGGCTTTGCCTCGGGGCCCCATCGCGTGTGCGATGGGGCTTCTTTCTTTGTCGGGACGCCGCGTTCGCCCGGTTGTCCTCCCCTCCTCGGTCCGCCTTCACTCCGGACAGGTCGCGGCTGGCCCATGCCGCGCCTGGTCGCA
>JBDHLD010000259.1:0-5647 GCA_039586035.1 Gemmatimonadota bacterium
GCGTGCAAAGGAGGACGATCGGTCTCATGGCATACGATCCGGGACAGGGGTGGCCGGCTGTCGGTCGGCCGACGGGTGGGCATTCTACGAGCGGCTGAGTGGCCTGACCAGCCAGGGCAATGCGCCGCCCCCGCTCCTTGCCCACCCCGCTGTACCGCCGTCATGCCGCCCAGGCCCGCCCGCTTGGTCTTCCGGCCGGCTCACCCGCCCAGCTGCACCACGAACGCGAGCGTATACTCCATCTCGCCGCCGACGTCGATGTTGGTTGTCAGCTCGCCGAAGTCGACCCGGTACGCGCCAACGGTGCCGCGGAGCCCCACCCGTCCGACCAGACGCGTTTCGGCTCCGATCCCATAGCGGAGGAAGCCCTGCTCGTCCCGCTGCCGCAGCAGCCGCGACCCGTCCTGGATGACGACGTCGAAGTTCCGCGTGGTCTCGAACGCGTACGCGAAGAGAAGCGTGGGGTGCCGGGTGCCGAGCACGCCACCCACCGTCAATCCGAATCCGGACTGGCGATTGCCATCGTAATGAATCGACAGCGTGTCAGCGGGATCGGTGTGAGTGAGCTGCCCATCCAGGAATCCGAGCTGGACCTCGATTCCGGCCACGAACCAGCCGAACTGCTTCCGCCAGCCGCCCGTCAGCTCGACGACCGTGCGGCGATCCTGAGCGAGCACATCGATCCCGTCCACGAATGACCCGCCCCACACGTTCTGCGATGCAGCGCCCGCGCCGAAGTAGAATCCGTCATACGCCTCGACAGCCTGTGCTTCTACGCCGGTAGCCATTGCCGCGAGGCAGAATACCGCGCTCACGCACAGCCCACGTCCGGTCCTCATGTCGCATCCCTCCCCGTTCCCGTCCGTATCCACGCGGCTCTTTGCGCATGGGTTCCACCTCACTTCCGACGCAGCGGTCCGTACGAACGTGAGCGTCGATCCACACGCCGGGTCTTCTTCGTCGTGATATGTGTACTACTTCATATATATACAACGCCGTATAAATGGGTTCCCTACACCTCATCCGCGTGCGGAGCGCAGCGTCCCCAGAACGTCCCGCTGCCCTCGACGGGCGCCTCCGTTCACATCAAACCCTTGACGCGATGTCATAAATCGCTCATTCTAGATTTATAAGCGACTCAGTTGCCAAAATACCCGCACAAGGGCACAAGAATTCGTGCAAAGAGATCCGATCGAGCGTTCCAACGGCGTCCCGAAGCTGACCAGCACCGAGGCTGCTGAGCTGCTCGGCGTTCACGCGTCCACCGTGAAGCGGTGGTGCAACGAGGGTGCTCTCGACTTCGGCAGGACGGAGGGCGGGCATCGGCGTTTTGCTCTGGACCACGTGACCGACTTCGCGCGGAATCGCAGCATCTCCACCATGTTGACCCCGTTCCATCCGCACGAGAAGGCGGTCTGGACCTCGCTTCGTGCCGTCCGGGAGAGCGGATCGTTCGGGCGACTCCATGCCCTGGCCCTGAGCTGGATCCACGAGGGGCGTACGAACGCGGTTGGCCGCCTCTACGAGACGCTGATCGACATGCCCGAGGTGCCCCTGTGCGAGCTCTTCGACGAGGGGATTCGGGGTCTGATGTCGCTCATGGGCCGAGAATGGCGTGCCGGGAGGCTCCGGGTGGCCGAGGAGCACATGGTCAGCCAGGTGCTGCTGGAGATCCTGATCAAGCTACGAGCCGACCGCGTGGAGGAACTGGCCCTCGGGACTCGTCGGGTCGGCCCGGTCGCAGTTGTCGGCACCATGGAAGGCAACCAGCACCACTTGGGTTCCATGTGCGTGCGTCTCTTGCTGGAGGCGTTGGGCTGGCAGGTCCACTACCTTGGACCCGACGTGCCACTGGACGACTTCGCCGTGGTTCAGAGAACGAGGGGTGCGGGCCTGCTCTGCGTGTCCCTGGCGCCGCCGGTGGCCGGTGGCGATCTGGCCCGCGCCGTGGAGACTCTGGCGCGGTTCTATGACCCCGCCTACCCCTACGCGCTGGCCTTCGGTGGAACCGTCGAAGGCACGATCGAGCCCGATCTGTTGCGAGGGCCCTTCATCGAGTCCAGGCTTTTCGCGGGCTGTCGGGACTTCCGGGAGGCGCTCGAGTCCGGTTTTGGCCGTCGAACCCAGGACGTGGCGCCGTGAACGCACTGGAGAGGTTGCGGCGAGCTCCCGCGAACCGGGCCCTCGTGCTCCTGGGCGGCTTCACCGCGTTCTCCGTCTTCGGCTACTGGAACTTCGCTCTCCATCCGGAGCGACTGCCGGGGGTAGGGTGGGCGCTGGACTTCTTCACGGTCTCCTTTCAATTCTTCGCCCAGCTCCACATCGTGCTCGCGGCCCTGGTCCTCGGGGTCGTTCTCGTGCGCCAGCTCGGATGGAGGTGGTGGCCCGCGCTCGTCGGGTCGGAACGCGGTACGGCGTGCCCTTTGGGGAATACCAGTACACGGGCCTTCTCGGATTCAAGTGGGCTGGAAGAGTACCGTTCCTCATTCCGTTGAGCTGGTTCCTGATGGCCCTTCCCTCGTGGGTCATGGCCCGGGCCGCTGCCGGCAAAGGCGCCTCGCGGCTGGCGCGGCTGGCCTTGGGAGCCTCGTGGCTCCTCGTCTGGGATTTGGCCCTGGATCCCGCCATGAGCTATCTCACTCCCTACTGGCGCTGGGAAGATTCAGGCCCATACTACGGAATGCCCTGGGTGAACCTCGGCGGGTGGTTCGTGACGGGGCTCGCGCTGATGGCGACACTCGATCTCCTTTCCGAGCGCGGGGATTGGGCGTCGGTCCCGGTGCGCTGGATGGCGTCGTACTACGCCGTCGTCCTCGCATTGCCCCTGGGAATGGTGGTGGCCGGCGGACTGTGGATCGCAGCCCTCGCGACGGTGTCGTCGCTGGGCCTCGTGGCCGCGCTCTCCATCGCCGTTCGGAGGCGCCCCGCCGTGCAGGAATTGACCGTCCGTGCGGTGGAACCCAACCCTGTGGGGGTGCGCTGATGGCACCTACGTTCATCACAACCTCGGAGCCCGGTTCACCCGGTGCTGCCGTGAACAACGACCTTGTGACCCACCTGCAGCGTGCCAGCCGCGACCTCGCCGCCAATGGGATTCCCGTGCCGCCGCTCCGCGGCAAGCTCCTGCGACCCCAGGTAGCCCTCGCCCTGGTGCCTCCCGCGCTGCGCCCTCGACTCGACAAGCGTTTCTGGCACGGCGCCTTGGCACTGCAGATGGTGCACGAGGCATCGCTGCTCCACGACGACATCCTGGACGACGCCGCGGAGCGCCGCGGCCAGGCCACGCTCGTTGCCGAGTCAGGCATCTCCGCCGCCCTCGTACTGGGGGACCACTATCTGACCGCGGCGTACCGGGTGGCGGCCGGAGCAGGGGCACCGACCTACCTCGAGCAGTTCATCATCGGGGTCGAGCGCACCGTGGCAGGAGAGATCGCGCAGGGCCGCTCGGCTGGACGGGTTCTCTCCCTCGCGGAGTACCGGCAGCTCATAGCCGGCAAGTCGGGAGAGCTGTTCGGCGCCGCCGCCCTGCTGGGCGGTGCGTTGTTCGACCTCGGTAGAGGCGAGGCGCGGGTCCGGCTCGGCCGCGAGCTGGGCGCTCTGTACCAACAGGTCGACGACCTCCTGGACTACTGTCCGTCCGCAGGCACGGGCAAGCCGCCGCTTCAGGACTACCGACAGCACAAGTGGACCTGGATGATGGACCTCGCCGGCCTCGATCGCTTCGGCGAGTCCGAGGCCAAGGTGGTCGAGGTCATGTTCCGGCCAACCACCGACGGGGTCTCGCCGGCGAGGCGGGCCGTCACGGAGCTCCGCCGGCAGCAGGAAAGGCTCCTTCGCCGAGTGCGCGTCCTATCGCCGGGCGACGCTCTCCTCCGAGAGCTTCTCTCGGGATGGGTGCGCGCCGCCGAGTCGGCGGTCCGGACCCAGACGGATGCGCTGCTGGCCGCCGTTTGATGGCGATCTTCACGCGAAACCCGCAAACCGGTGCCATCGCCGAAGTCACGGCCTTGGCGCGCAGCGCCGGCGGGCCCGACGCCTGGCCCGCGTACTTCGCCCACCACGCCAAGACGTTCCGACTGGCCGCACGCCTGTTTCCCGCGGCCGAGGCCGAGCTGGTCGCTGGGGTGTACGCCTTCTGTCGGTTCACCGACGACCTGGTGGACGAGCCTCACGACGCGGCATCGGACCAGCGTGTGCGCGAGCGGCTCACAGCGTGGACCGAGCTGACCGCTCGGGCTCATGGTGGTGAGATCACCGAGATCCCCCTCCTGGACGAAGTCCTGGGCGAGGCCCGGCGGCGAGGGGTTTCCTGGAAGTATCCCGAAGCGCTCCTCGAGGGCGTGGGCATGGACCTCACGGTGACCCGCTACCCCGACTGGCGGACGCTGGAGCGCTACACATTTTGCGTGGCCGGCGCCGTCGGCGGATGGCTCACGCAGCTCTTCGGACTCCACGATCCCGAGCTGCTGGATCAGGCTCACGCTCTCGGACACGGGATGCAGATCACCAACATCGTCCGCGACGTGGGTGAGGACTGGGCCCGGGACCGGGTCTACGTCCCGGAGACCCTTCTGGCCGGGCATGGTCTGACAGCCGACGACATCGGCCGGCTGGCCCGGCCGCAGGCCCCGATGCCCCGCGCCTATGTAGAGATGACGGAGGCCTTGATTCAAGCGGCGGACGCGTACTATGAGCGTGCCTGGCCGGGCATCCGGGCCCTTCCAGGGTTCTTCCGCCGCCCGGTGGCGGCCGCAGCGGCGGCCTACCGGGGAATCCACCGTGAGGTCAGGAAGAACGGGTACGACAACCTGCGCCACCGCGCCCACACGTCCACGGTCGCCAAGCTCGTGCTCGCCGCTGGCGGTCTGATCCGATCCAGGTTCTAGTGTGCTCACGAGCAGGGCCGTCATGAAGGCCGCGGCCCGAGATCACGACGAGTCCAACGACTTCGCATAGATGACAATGACCGAACACGGCAAGACCGCGATTGTGGTGGGCAGCGGCTTCGGCGGGCTGGCCATCGCCTGCCGTCTACAAAGCGCCAGAAGCTCGGCGGACGGGCATACCAGCTCCAGGAGCGGGGCTACGTGTTCGACATGGGCCCGAGCCTGATCACGGCACCCCACATCATCGACTCGGTGTTTCGCGCTGGGGGCCGCCGTTTCACGGATTACGTAGACCTGGTACCCCTGGACCCGTACTACCGGATCTACTTCCACGACGGCTCGCACCTGGACTACATCGGCGACATGGACCGCATGAGGGAGCAGATGGCTCGCTACAACGAGCGCGACGCTGCCAATCTGGACCGGTTCATGAGCAAGGTCCGTCCGATCTATGACGCGGTTATCGGCGATCGGCTCGGGTCCAAGCCCTTCGACACCGTGGGCTCGATGCTGCGGTTCTTGCCCCGGGTGGCGAAGATGCAGGCCTTCCTGCCGGTGACGACGTTCGTGAACCGGTACTTCGAGGATTTCCGACACCGCTTCATCTACTCCTTTCACCCGCTGTTCGTGGGAGGAAACCCGTTCAGGACGCCGTCCATCTACCTGATGATCCCGTTCCTCGAGCGCGAGGGCGGGGTCTGGTTCAGTCGCGGCGGCATGTACTCGGTCGTGGAGGCTTTCGGCACATACTTCCGGGAGAT
>JBDHLD010000095.1:0-11355 GCA_039586035.1 Gemmatimonadota bacterium
GCTGCTGCTCGAAGGTCTCGTGGAACTCCTCCGCGATGGGCTCGGGCGCCTCTTCGGCGACCATCCGCATGCCTGCCGAAAGGGGATGCCCCGCCCTTATGGCCCGGGTGAGCAAGTCGATGGCCTCGGGGAAGTGCTCCTCGAACCTGTACAGGCGCATGGTCGCCTTGCGGCGCGCGATCAGGTACGGGAGGAAGGCCCCGATCACCGCAGCGATGGTGGCGACGATCAAGGACCCGCTCAAGAGCAGCCCGGCAAAGCCGAACGCGAACAGAAGTCCCAGGGTCATGAGGAGGTAGGTCCCTACGCTCCACTGGACCCTGGCTTGATCCAGGAGGTTGGCGATGTCGCGGAACACCGGGAGTGCCGCCGACCTGCCTCCGCCCGTGCCCTCCTTGAGCAGCCCTTGTGCCGTCGCCCGCTCCGCTCCGCGCGCGATAGGCTCCAGCCGCTTCGTGACCGCGCGGCGGCGCACGAAGCCGCGGGACACCTCGATGACCAGGACGATCGACAGCGTCCCGAGGGCCACCGCGACGAAGATGAGGAACGCCGCCAGCGAGTTGTTCGTCATCCTACCACCTCCGACCCGCCTCGGCGCCTTGCTCGAGCGCCTCACTGAAGAGCATGCTCGAGAGGTTGATGCCGTAGTGCTCGAGCCTGTCGGAGAACCTGGGTCGGATGCCCGTCGGCTTGAAGCGCCCGATCACGTTGCCGTCTGCGTCGATCCCCTGGCGCTCGAACAGGAAGAGGTCCTGCATCGTGATCACCTCACCCTCCATGCCCACGATCTCCGAGATCGACGTGACGCGGCGCCCGCCGTCCGAGAGTCGGCTGACCTGGATCACGACCTGGATGGCACTGGCCACCTGCTGTCGCATGGCCTTCTCGGGCAAGCTCAGGCTTGCCATGGAGATCATGGTCTCGAGTCGGGCCAGCGCGTCCCTGGGCGTGTTGGCGTGCAGGGTCGTCAGCGAGCCGTCGTGACCCGTGTTCATGGCCTGGAGCATGTCGACGGCTTCCGATCCACGAACCTCACCGACCACGATGCGGTCGGGCCGCATACGCAGGGAGTTGATGACCAGGCTCCGCTGCGTCACCTCGCCCTCGCCTTCGATGTTGGGCGGACGCGTCTCCAGCCTCACGACGTGGGGCTGGCGCATCTGGAGCTCGGCCGAGTCCTCGATGGTGACGATCCGCTCGTTGTGCGGGATGTACGACGAGAGGATGTTGAGCAGCGTCGTCTTTCCGGAACCGGTACCACCCGAGATCAGGACGTTCAAGCGAGCTCGGACGATGCCGTTCAGAAGCTCCAGCATGGGCTCCGTCACGGAGCCATAGCGAAGCAGGTCGTCGCCGGAGAGCGTATCCCGCTTGAACTTACGGATCGAGACATGGGGCCCGTCCAGAGCCAGCGGCGGAATGATGGCGTTCACACGGGAGCCGTCGCTCAGCCGAGCGTCCACCATCGGCGACGAATCGTCGATTCGGCGGCCCACGGCCGACACGATGCGGTCGATGACCTGGAGCAGGTGACGGTCGTCCTGGAAGCGGATGTCCGTCGGGTGGAGCTTCCCGTGTTTTTCCACGTAGACCTGATCGGCCGTGTTGACCAGGATGTCGGACACGTCCGGGTCTTGCATCAAGGGCTCGAGCGGACCCAGTCCGAAGATCTCGTCGAGGACCTGCTGGGCCAGCTTCTCTCGCTCGTCGTAGTTGAGCGCGAAGGCCTCCTTCGCCAGAAGATCCTGGATCACCTGACGAATGGCCGTGACCGCCTGGTCCCGCTCGATGCTCTCGAGGTTGGCGAGGTTCAGGCGCTCGATCAGGCTCTTGTGGACGCGCCCCTTGATCTCTCCCAGAGCCGAACGTTGGTCCAGGGAGGGGCCGCCGGTGACGCCCTTGCGACCGTTCTCCGGATCCGCCTTCGCCGGTCGAGAAAACGGGTTTTCGCCTGAATCGCTCATCGCACTCTCTACTCTCTGACGTTAGTTGCTGCTCGAAGGACCGGCCTCGGCCCTGCGCCGGCGAAAGACTGACTTCAGGCGACCGGTGAGACCGGCGGCGACCTCGGTGTCGCTGCCCCTGATCTCGGACACCAGGGCCTTGACGTTCTTGGCGTACTTCGAAGACCCGTTCAGAACCATTGGCTTGCCTACGTTCACGCTGTGGAGCACGCCTTCGTCCCGTTCCAACGTGAAGAAGATCTGGTAGCCGAGCGTGTTTTCGATGTCGCCCTGCGAGATCCCCATGCCCTCTTTGTACTGGTTGAGGATCACGCGGATCTTTTCCTGGCCCGCGCCCGTGGCGCGTTCGACGGTGGGCAGCACACGCTTGACGTTCCGCAGCGTCGGCAGCTCCGGGGTCGTGATGACGAGCACGAGATCGGACTGCTCCATGCCCACCATGCTCACGGGAGACAGCCCCTTCTCCAGATCCAGCACCACGTACTCGAAGTGCTCCCGCACGAACTCCAACAGGGTGCGGGTCTGCTCCCGGGTCACGTTCAGCCCCTCCGACAGCGGGGGCGCGGACAGGACGTACAGACCGGACTTGTGCCGCTCCACGTAGGACTCGAGCAGCCCCTCGTCCAGCCGGTGGAAGTTCTCGATGAGGTCCAGGAACGAGAACCGCGGGCGGAGTCCCAGGAGCAAGGCTACCGCGCCCATCTCCACGTCCAGGTCCACGAGCAGGGTGCGCTTCCCGGTGGAGCGCGCCAGCTGAGCGGCGACGTTGGTGGCCGTGGTGCTCGCTCCGACGCCGCCTTTGGCGCTGAAGACGGAGATCAGCTTGCCCGCGGGCGTGGGCCGTTTCTCGGCGCCCCGCACCTTGCGGGAAACCCGGGCCAGCGCCCCGGCTACGTCCCCCGCTTCGACGGGCTTCGGCAGGTACTCGGCGGCGCCCGCGCGCATCACCTCGAGGAGCGGTTCGGCGTCGAGCCGGGGACCGGAGAGAATGACGATCTGATCCGGCGCCTCTTCGGTCAGCGCTCGGACGAACATCAGCCCGATCACGGGGTCGTCCCCCAGGTCCAGGAAGATGACCTCGGGACTCGCCCTACGGACCTGATCGAGGGCATCTCGACGCAGCTCCGTCACGGGGGTGGCGATGTCCAGGGCCAGCTCGAGGGACCGCTGGGGGTCCTGAGCGATCTCCGTGACCGTTCCGCGGAAGGCCTCGTCAACCGAGATCAGGGCACATCGGAGCGATTCTGGCATGGATTCTGGCGCGCTTACTCTACGAGTGTCAGGTCACCCACGCGGGACCCGGTGAGGGCGCCACCGCTTCCCCGCATTCCTCCCACAGGTCGGGGAGGCGCGGCGAAGTCGAGTGGCTTCGTCCCACCCCCCTCGATGAGGACCTCCGCGAAGTTGTCGTCTACGGCCTCTTGCCGCCCCGAACGGACGGAAAGCGAGTCGACAGAGGCGATGTTACCGGACCGTGTGTGCTTTGGAAACCCGTCCCCTCCGTCCCCGCCGACAGGTCTCCCCATTCCGCGCCCCGTGGCCGCCGTTTGGACGCACCCGACCCGCCCGGCTCCGCCGGACGGGTGGTACGTCGGCTCCCTACCGGAGACGAGCACCGGCGCAGCCCTTCGCTCGTGCCTGACGATCGGCTGGCCGGTGACCATGTCCCATGTCTCTCCTGGTCCTGGTCGGCTATCGCTGCTGGACGGTGTCCGACTTCATCTCCTCCATCTGCCCGTCCCAATTCCACGTCTCCGGCTCGCCCGTGGGGAGCACAGGCTTCACGTCACTCGGCTCCACGATGTGGGGCGTGATGATCACCAGAAGCTCGGTCTGGCGCTGCCTGGCCGCCGTGGAGCGGAAGAACACGCCAAGGATCGGGATGTCCCCCAGCACGGGGATCTTGTCGACCGTTGTCTGCCACCCGTTGTCGATCAGGCCCGCAATGGCCAGGTGCTGACCGGGGCGGAGCTCGACCTCCGTCTCCACGCGGCGGGTGATGAGCGACGGCACCTGGAAGCCCCCGAACGTGAGACCCGTGCCGAAGTCCAGCGTCGACACTTCGGGGGCCACGTTCAGGCGCACGTTTCCGGTGTTCGTCACGTTCGGGGTGAAGCGCAGTCGGATGCCGAACTCTCGGAACTGCACCGTGACCGCGTTGGTCGACACCGCGCCGCCGCCGCCGGACTGGATGGCGGGATACGGGAACTCGCCGCCGGCCAGGAACGTCGCCTCCTGACCCTCCAGCGCGATGAGGTTGGGCTCAGCGAGGTTCTTGAACTGGCCGGTGGTCTTGAGTGCAGTCAGGAAAGCGTCAAAGGCGGCATCGTCCCCCAGGACCGTGAAGTTCACGATTCCCTCGGACAGGGTCTCGAGGCTCCAGAGGTCGTCGGAACCCAGGTTGTCGTAGTTCTGGGGGTTGATGAAGAGCAGGTCCGAGCTGAAGCGCTTCACCACCTGCCGATCGACCTCGGCGAACTCCACGTGAAGCAGGATCTGTTCGGGCGCGGGCGCCTGCAGGTTGTTGACGACCTGCGCCCCGGTGTTGTTCGCCAGCTCCATGACGCGTCGGACGACGACGGGATCCCGCACCACACCGGACACGATCAGCGTGTTCCCTGCCGTGGTCACCACGATGTCGTGGTCAGGATAGAGGGTGTCGATCTGCCGCTGGAGTGCTTGCACGTCCGCCTGCACCTCGACGTTGTACAGCCGGACGACGTCGCCCTCGGCCCAGACCAACAGACTGGTGGTCCCCACCCCGACGCCGTTGATCAGGATCTCCCGCGGCGACAGAACGGTTGCGGTGGCAATCGACTCGTCGGCGATGGAGACGCGCTCGAGTGTGGTCGGGCGCGTGAGCAGGGCCGAGGCCCCCCGAGCCACCGTGATGGTGCGCTCCGCCTGGGAGAGGACTTGCTGCCCTGCCGCGCCGTACGGTGTCAGCCATACCGCGGCCACAATCGCGAGCAGCCAGCCCGAAAGCCGCCCCGTCTTTTTCAGCCCCATGGACTCTCGACCTCGTCAGTAGGAGATGAGCGTTCGAACCCCGCCGCGATAGACCTCGATGATGCCCGAGGTCGTATCGGCTTGCGTCGTGGGCGGTACCCGAACCGTCCGCCCGCGACCTCCGCCACCGCCTGAGGTGGTTCCCAGCAGATTGGCAACACGACTTCCATCCGTGGTGATTGCCTCCAGGTCCAGCACGTTGCGAAGCGCCATCTGGATGGATCCCTGAGCCGCGGCATGTACCAGCTTCTCGGCGTCTTCCGGCGTGACGAGCACCGTGGCGACCGTGGCGGGGATCGGATTCCCCTCCTCGTCCCGGTGAATCGTCTGATCCAGAGCCAGCATGGGTACGTTCTGTAGAACGATCTTCGTAATTGGGTTGTCGCCACCGGGCGGCGTGATCGTTAGCAGGACGTCCACTCGGGTCTGCGGAATCGCGAATCCCGCGACCCCGATCACGTCGTTCACGCGGATGGAGACGGCACGCATGCCCTCGGGAATGATGAGAGGCATTCCGCCACCCACTCCGACGTCGCCGAGCTTCGCCTCGAGCAGCGGTTCGTTCATGGTCACCGTGGTCAGGACGCCACGTCCCAGGACCTCGGGTACCGTGCTGGCGTAACCTTCGGGGATCACGTCCCCGGGCCACTCCACCATTCGTACGTCCTCTTCGCTGACCACGTCGCCCAACGCCAGGTCCCGCGCGGCCACGACCACGGGCTGCGTGCTCCGGGGCTCGGAAGCCACGAGGGGTGTCGGCCGCTCCTGCATGAAGCGGAGGGCCGAATAGCCGGCGATGGATCCAGAGAGGATGGCCAGCGCCAGGACGATCAAGACCCGATTGCGTCTCATCAGGGAGCCCTCCCGCTTATTCTTGCCGCATGATGATGTTCGTCTTCAGCGTCACCGTGCCGTCACTCCCGAACCACCCCAGAAGCGGCCGGAGCCAGATCCACGCGTAGTTGTAGGAGAGAAAGACCTCGGTTTGATCTCCTCGGGCCGCCGTCGCGCGCGTCCATGCGCCGCCGCCCGTGAGGTTGTTCACGCCCAGAGAATCGATGTTCGCCGAGTTCAACGCCGCCCGATCCAACGCCTGCCGCACGATGTTCTCGACATCGGTTGCGGTCAGCGCGTGATCGATCACGGCGTTCCGGGCGCCTTCTCGCGCAGCGTCGGTCAAGACCTGGAATGCCTGCCAGGCGCGGGCGAACTCGAAGATGCCCACGACCAGAAGAATCAGGATGGGTGCAACCAGGGCAAACTCGACCAGAGCTTGACCCTTGTCGCCGAAGCGGGGGCGTTGGCGAAACCAGCGTCGTATCCGAGCCATCAGACGGTCCCCTCCAAGAGCGGTACGAACCAGGCCAGGAGGGTGCCGAGAGAGATGGCGACACCGTATGGAATCTTGACGGCACCGGGAGAGTCCAGTGACGGACGATCTCCAGCGCGGCCCAGGGTCACCAGGTTGAGGAGCAAGTCTCTACAGCTGAGCAGAACCGGTAGCCAGACTCGGCGCCGTACCATCGTCGCGACCGCCATGAGACCGCCGAGCACAGCTGCGGCCAACGCGGCGGTAGCGAGGCCTTGCGGCCCGAGGAAGGCTCCAGCCGCGACCAGGAGCTTTGCATCCCCACCCCCCAGACCCCCCAGCGCAAACAGTGGCAGTGAAAGTAGCAGCGCGAACCCCGCTCCTGCCATACCGCCGACAAGCGCTGACATGCCCATGGGCGCCCGCAGCCCCAACGCCACCACGAACCCGGATACCGTGATGGCATTCGGGATCCGCCGGGTCCGCACGTCCCAGCCGAGGGCCAGGCTCATGACGGCCACCAGGGCGGCAGATTGGGCTATGAGAAGAAGGTCCATGCTGTTCCTATCCGACGTATCGGTTGTCGGACGACGCGTCCACGACTTCAACCACGAGCCGCCTGTCGATCGTGATTCGCCTCGGCATGTCGCCTTCCTCATCTGGTGCTCGTGCCGGCACACTCCATCCGGAACGAATGTTTACTTGGGAGTCGTAGATCGATCCGGGCCCTCCCGCGGAAGGCCGCGGGACGACCCGGATCGATTCTCGACCTACGCGTCCATCAGGTTCCGTAGCTGCCCGTCGGAGCGGCGTTCAGCGTATCGGAGATAACCTTGAAGATCCGTCCGATGGCGTTCCGGAAGACGGTGATGATCGCGATCAGGCCGATCGCGACCAGCGCGATAATGAGCACGTATTCCACCAGGCCCTGCCCGGCGTCGTCGTTCCACAGATTTTCCAGGAGCCTCGTCATGTTCTTGTGTCCTTTCGTCAGCCACGGCCTCTGGAGGAGCTCATGCCAGTTGTCGGTCGACCGGGCCGCGCGGCGGTGAACCGCCGCACGACCCGAGCCGAACCGTCTGTCCGTCAGGTTCCGTAGCTACCCGTGGGGGCGGCGTTCAACGTATCGGAGATGACCTTGAAGATCCGTCCGATGGCGTTCCGGAAGACGGTGATGATCGCAATCAGGCCGATGGCGACCAGGGCGATGATCAGGACGTACTCAACGAGTCCCTGTCCCGAATCGTCAGCCCAAAAACGCTCCCACAACTGGATCATGCTGTTACTCCTCCGGCCTCGCGGCCTTCACGGGGAGGTTTCGCGGCAACCAGCCAATCCGGTCGCCGCACCTACGAGTCGCTTGACGGGCAAAACTGGAGACAAGCTCCGTGCCAGACTCGATCCCTCCCCGGAAACCCCCGATAACGTTGATTAATCACACTCTTGGGGCGCTCCTGCCCCGACCACTCTTGCAACGGATCGTGACACAGGCGCTCAGGCAGACCGTTACAGGCCGTCGCCAGGGTCTCCGGCTCCCGCGTCCTGCCGTCAACCAATCTTGCGCCCCTGACGGCAAAAAACAAATGTTTCTTCGTCGACACCACGCAACAGTGCTGGATCGACGCATCACTCCGCGGGGTAGATCGAGTCCCCGGTCGGCGTGAGACGGGCGTTTGAGCGCCGGCGTCGGGCACGACGGCTGCAGCCGCGATCGGCGGCCGGCTCGCGATCACTCTCAGGGTCCATATGTCGCTACGGACGAGAATCCTCGTACTGTTCGCCACCCTCGCCATCGCGCCGCTCATCACGGTGGCCGGCTTCGCGTACGTCCAGTCGCGTGGTGCCTTCAGCGAGCTGGTCCAGAGCAACGTGGAGGCCGCCGCCGCACAGGCGAGCGCAGAGCTGGCCGCTTCCTTTGAACGCCTGAATCGCCAGCTCGCCGAGGTCGCGGCCAGCGCCTCGGTGGCCAGCCTGACGCGCGGTGATGGGCCGCGCCTGGCTGCCGAAGACCAGCGATTGCAGGGCGTGGCAAGGATGGTGGAAGACGGGTTCAGCTCGGTAGCGATTCACGGGCCCGATGGCGAGCCGCTGCATGCGATGGCCCGGGAAGAGGTGCCTGAGACCGTGCCAGAAGCCTGTCTGGCCGGTGCCTGGGGCTCGGATCTGACGCTCACCCAGGACGTCATGGGCGCGGACGGCGCCTTCCTCGGACGCGTCTCGGGGACCGTGTCCCTCGCGACACTCTTCGACCGGCAGAGCCTGCGCACGCGTCTCGGCGGCGACGGCACCACCGTGGTCCTGGACCGGACCCGCCAAGCCCTGCTCCACGTCGCCGGCTGCGACGCGTACACCGACGCGGCCGAGCTGCTGGCTTCCCTGGGGGAGTCCGACGGCAGGGTCTTCCTGTCGGCGCCCAGCGGCCGGTACCGGTTCCGCGACGCGGGCCAGGAGCGGGTGGCAGCCTTCGTCAACCTCGACGCCCCGGCCTGGACTGTGGTCGTGACGGCCGGTATGCAGGATTTTCTCGGCCCGTTTCGCCAGCTCCAGAGCAGCTATGCCCTCTTCGTGCTGCTCGTCGCCTTCTCCACGGCCCTTGCTTTCAGCTTGTTGATCAACCGGTTCATGCGCTCGCTGGAGGAGCTGAGCGCCGCCGCCGACCGCATCGGTGAAGGGGAGCTGAGCCCGTGGCTCCCTCCGCCGGGCGAGGACGAAGTCGGCCGGCTCTCTCTGGCAATTGGGCGAATGGCGGACCGGATCCGTCGGATGATGCGACAGATCGACCGAAACAGCCGCATGGCGGTCATCGGTGAGCTGGCCTCGCACCTGGCTCACGAGATCCGGAATCCGCTCAGCTCCATCAAGCTCAACCTTCAAAGCCTGGCGCGAGAGGTCGACCGAGGAGATCTGCCGGAGGACACCGCGGGAGAGATCGAAATCTGCTTGCGAGAGGTGGGCAGGCTCGAGCGCGTCGTCTCCAGCGTCCTCCAACTCGGCCGCTCCCGTCCCCCCGAGATCACGGCAGCAGGATCCCTCCACACCGTCGTCCAGGAAGCCGTCGAGCTCGTGGGCCCGGAGCTCACCCGCCACGGCGTCACCGTCGAGACCCGCCTGGACGCGCGCGACACGGTCTCCGCAGACATGGGCCAGCTCAAGGGCGTGTTCTTGAACCTGTTCCTGAACGCAGCCGACGCGATGCCGAACGGGGGCACCCTCCGGGTGTGGTCCGTGAACTCGGATTCGAGCGGACCGGTGGTGGAAGTTCACGTCGCGGACGACGGGTCCGGAATCCCGCCCGCCGTTCGCGACCGTATCTTCGAGCCGTTCTTCACCACGAAGCCCGACGGCTCGGGCATCGGACTCTCGGTCGCGCTTCGGACGGTGGAAGACCACGGCGGGAGGCTCTACTTTGACATGCACTCCGAGCTCGACACGGGCACGGAGTTCGTGGTAGAGTTGCCCCTCAGCCAGGATGACGACGGATCGGAACCCGAGGAAGCACAGGCACCGTCCAGAGGGCCGGAGGCGTCCCCCTCGAGGCCCGGGGCCGGCCCCGGCTCGAGGAGCTGGCTACCGAGCTCGCGCGGCCGCCGGACGGATGGGCTCGTGACCCCCTCCACTGCCGACGGCGGTGGGACGAAAACCAGAAGTGGGGACGATTGACCCCAGCTTCCGACAAGGGTGGAATCGACCCATGAGCACACGCAGGATCCTCATCGTCGAGGATGACGTCTCCCACCGGGAAACGCTCCATCGGCACCTGGGCCGGAGCGGCTACGACGTGATGGCGGTGGACTGCGGCGAGGGCGCCTTGTCGAACCTCTCGAGCTTCGCACCCGACCTGGTCATCACTGACGTTCGCATGCCCGGCCTGTCAGGCTTCGACGTCCTCCAGAGAGTCCGTCGCGACTGTCCTGACGTCGACGTCGTCATGATCACCGCATACGAGGTCATGCAGGGCGCCATCGACGCGATGAAGGAGGGCGCGTACGACTACCTCATCAAGCCCCTGGACCTCGACCAGGTCGACGCGGTGGTCGAGCAGTGCTTCAAGGATCGCGCGAGCCGGGTCCTGGGGCATGCGACGGACGTGGCTATATCCGACGCACCCGCCGACGCGCTGGTGGGCCGGGACGCGAAGATGCTCGAGGTCTACAAGCTGATCGGCACGGTGGCCCGGACCCGCGCACCCGTCCTCGTCCGAGGAGAGACGGGCACGGGCAAGGAGCTCATCGCTCACACCATACACGCCAACTCGCCCAACGCGTCCGAGCCGTTCGTCGCCATCAACTGTACGGCGGTTCCCGAAAGCCTCCTGGAGTCCGAGCTCTTCGGACACGTGAAGGGCTCGTTCACGGGCGCCTCCGCGGACCGCAGGGGGCGCTTCGAGCAGGCAGCGTCCGGCACGGTCTTCCTGGACGAGATCGGCGATACCAGCCTCTCCTTCCAGTCCAAGCTCCTGCGCGTCCTACAGGAACGCGAATTCCACCCGGTGGGCAGCGAGGAGCCACGCAGGACCAACGCCCGGGTGGTCGCCGCCACCCACCGCAACCTGGAGGAGATGGTCGAGCGGTCCGAGTTCAGGGAGGACCTCTACTTTCGCCTCAGAGTCATCGAGATCGACGTGCCGCCCCTGCGGGAACGCCGTGGTGACATCCCGCTCCTCGCGGAGCACATCCTGTCCAAGGTCAGTGGCGAAGTCGGAGAGGCGGTTCCCGCCGTCCCGGACGACGTCATGGCCGCGCTGCTCAGCTACGACTGGCCGGGAAACGTACGCGAGATGGAGAACGCCCTCACCCGAGCCATGGTCATGGCCAAGGGAACGGCCCTGTCGCTGGAGCACCTTTCTCTCGGACCTCGCGCGGAGTCGGTCGGAGCGACGATCGACGAGGACAGCCTGGACGCGGTCGAGCGCATCCACGTGCAGCGGATCCTCTCGAAGGCCGGTGGCAACAAGAGCCGGGCCGCCAAGATTCTGGGCGTCTCCAGGCCGCGGCTCGACCGGATGATCTCGAAGCACGGCCTGGTGCTCTAGCGCTAGCGGATCACCTCGAACAGCAGAAACCCCTCCGTGCC
>JBDHLD010000096.1:0-20239 GCA_039586035.1 Gemmatimonadota bacterium
AGGCGGGCCATGGTCCTGGCGCCGTTCATGGTCGACATGACCACGATGTCCGGGGCGGCGATCCCCGCGGCCTGCATGGCCTCCATCTCGTTGTAGATGGACGGCCCGTGGAGCGTGAGCGGATTCCCGGCGTCGGTCGCGGTGGCGACTCTGCCTCCCGCTTCGTGCACCCGCCTCACGTTTTCGAACATGACGGAGCGCTGCATGCCGGATCGCTCGAGTCTCTGGTAGAAGGCCTCCGGCGAGCGCAGGGACTCGGGAAGGAACGGCCGGAGCTCGGCAGTCTGCTGGAGCTTGGCCCGGGTGCCCGGATCCACGCAGCCGTTCGGGTCGTCGATCTCGGGTGGAATGTTCAGGGCGATGGAGCCTCGTGCCCGTGTCGAGAACGCCCCTACCAGTAGAGTGGGCGCGTAGGTGGCGTCGTTCGCGCGGAGCAGCTCCAGGAACTCGTCGTCCACGGGCTGGTCCTGGACGCTGTGCACCAGCAGCGTGGCGCCCGCCCGAAGGGCCATCTTGGCTTCCCGGAGCGAGGTGGCGTGGACGATGAGCTCGAGCCCGGCCGCCAGCGCCTCCTCGCCCACCTGCATGAGACGGGCATCGAGCTCGTCGCGACGCTCCGGCGGAGGCCGCAGGTACCAGACCTTCACCGCCGACGACCCCATGTCGACGAGCTTGCGGACGCTGGTGGACACTTCGTCGGGCGTGTCCATGGGCAGGAAGGTATACAGTTCGTCGTCGGCCATGAGGGCCGTGCGCGTCGCGTGGGTGATGAGGGGCCCGGCCGCCCGGACGTGGGCGGCGCTCGGGTCGTTCTCGGAAGCGTCGGGCAGTCCGGTGGTCCAGGGGTGGCCGCCCACGTCGTAGACCGCGGTGATGCCGGTGCACAGGTATGAGCGGTGCCAGCGCTCCGGGTGGTCCCGGTTGTAGCGCGACGTCTCCAGGTACGGGTAGATCTCGGGCGCATCGAGCCCATCGGGCCGCCCGTCGGCCCAGCCGGTCTGGCTGAAGTGGACGTGCGCGTCGACCAGGCCGGGCGTGATGTAGCGGCCGGTCACGTCGACCCGCGTGGCGCCCGCGGGCATCGGGCACTCGGCCGCCGTGCCCACGCACGAGAGGCGGTCGCCCTCGACCAGCACGACCCCGTCCGCCACGGCGCCCCCCCCGGTCCCGTCGATGACGGTGGCGCCTACCAGCGCGGTGGTTTGAGCAGCCACCTGAGCGGAGACGCCCACGGCGACCGCGGCGAGGATGAACGGGCACGTGGCCAGGCGCGCGCGGACGGCGGCGCGTGGGCCGCGGGGTCGCGTCGCCGAAGCGGCGGCTACGGAGCGGTGACAGGGCATCGTGGAATCCTGAGAGACGTGGGGGTGTCGGGGCTGGCGCGAAGCGCACCCCCATAGGGTGGTTGCAGCCGTGCGGCTTCGGGGGCTCGCGTCGCCTCTATGGTCCAGTGTCCCGTCGCTCGCCAACCAGCCACGCAGCAGCGAGGCGATCGAGGCGCCGTGCTAGAGATACCCGACGACCACGATCGCGGCCAGCAGGAACAAGACGGCGTTCAGCGGAACGTACTTGAACTCACCCCGGCGCAGATGCGTCAACACCGCGCCCACCATGACGAGCGTCAGGCCCGCCGCCGCGATGGGCGTGAGCCGGGGCAAGATCCCAGTCGCCACGGGCACGACGACGCCCAAGGCTCCCAGGACCTCGAGGATGCCTATGCCCCGGATCTCGACCGGACTCAGGTCCTCGACGTAGGGCATCCTGGGCAGGAGCTCCTCCCGCGACTTGGTCAGCTTGGTGAATCCCGACGCCAGGAAGACGAACGCGAGCACGCCCTGGGAAATCCACACGAACACGGTCATGGTCCGGCTCCTCGCTCGGTGAGGCTTCTCGCCTGGCGGGACGACCCTCCGCGACCGGCCCCTCGTCGCACCGCCGAGGTCAACCCACGTATTCCCTCGCGTGCCGCAAGCCGGGCCGCGCCCCTGCGCCTTCCTGCGTCACGGAGAGGAGCTGACGATAGTGGTTGGCTGCCGTCCCGTCATCTCCGCCCAGCTCGGCCGCCCTCGCGGCCCCGTACAGACTGTTGTACCGGTTGGGGGACCGCTCCAGCGCTTTTTCGTACGCCCGCTGGGCCTCTTCATAGTGGCCCAGGTCCAGGAGCATGTCGCCCAACAGCTCGGTCGCCGGAAGGGCCTCGCCCGGGGTGACCGGGTTCTTCGTGGTCCCGGCCTCCAGCGTCGCGGCCTCGGTCATGAGCGCCAGGGCATCCTCACTCCGACCCTGCGCGTACGCGACCCACGCCTGGGCGGCGACCGCCTGGATCTCGACCTGCGTGCCCCAGTCGTACGACCCGGGCAAGGCGGCGGCGGCAGCCTCGAGCTCGCCCAGCCTGGCGATGGCTCGCTCGGCCGTCTCGATGTCGCCCGTGTGCGCAGAGCCCAGGGCCCGGGCGAACTCGGGGATGGCCTCCAGGTGGGGATAGCGGTCCCAGTCGACGGAGGCCGGCCATCTCGCCTGCACGGCGGCGGCCCTCTCCCAGTCCTGGGTCTCCAGGGCGATCCGGGCCGGCACGGCGGCGAAGGCATAGGCGCTCGCCGCGTGATCGACCACGGGCCCGTCGAGAGCCGCCAGGTGGTCCAGAACCTCCTCGGCACGATCGTCCTGCGCGCGCTGCAGGTACGCGTAGGCCAGATAGTCCACCGCGTGCAGGTGATGATGTGAGGTGGCCCCGTTGATGGGGTGATTCGCGGCCGCGTCGGCGGAGCGGGTGTTGTAGTCGATCGACTCCTCCCACGATCCCACGCGCGTGAAGATGTGGGACGTCATGTGCAGGGCGTGGGCGTTTTCCGGCGCCACCTTCCCGTAGCTCCGGGCCGCGGGCAGGGCCCGGGCCGCGAGCTGGGGCACGTCATAGGAGTGGATGATGTAGTGGTGCGCGCCCGGGTGGTCCGGAATCGCCGCCAGGACTCGCTCGGCCGCCCCGCCCGCGGCCTCCCACTTCTCCATGGGTCGCTCCGAGCCCGGCGCCGTGGCGATCAATGACAGCGCCGCGAAGAGGGTCGCCTCGGGATCGGCGGGATGTGAGCTGCGCACCCGCTCCCACGCCTCGGCGTAGCTGGCGAGGCGGGCCGGCTCGGACCGCGCGAGGGCGTCCCGGTAGTAGGCTTCGAGCGCTGCCACGTAGTCCTCCTCGCGCGTCGTCTTCAGCCCAGCGGCGCGAGCCCGTTGGAGGAGCTCCCAGCCCCGCTCGAGGTGCTCGTCGGACGGCACGTCGGGCCAGAGGGGGTGGAGGTAGGTCATGGCCACGCCCCATTGGGCCAGGGCGCACGCCGGGTCCTGCTCGGCCGCCCGTTCGAAGGCGGTCGCCGCCTCCGTGTAGGTCATGTTGTGGAGCAGCGCGAGGCCCAGGCGCATCGAGGCGCTGGCGTCTTCGGTGCACGAGACGGGAAACGCCACGCTCCCCATCGAGGCGCCCGTCTCGTCGACGACCTCGGTGACGGCTGTGACGTCGAACGAGGGGCCGGCCAGGTGCGGGCCGGCCTCGGGTTCCGCTGACGCCGAGCCGTTCCCTTCGGCGCCGCACGCCGTGAGCCCGCCGGTCGCGAGGACCACCAGCAGCGCCCACACGTGAGTACCGCTCAGTTTCGTCGCTGTCGCTCGCATGGTGTCTCCTCTTTGTCGGATCCTCCCCGCCGGTCACTCGGACGGACGGGCATTCCCGGATCTCACTGGTGGCCGTCTCCTGGCGCGCAGCCGCTGTTCACTGGCGCGGGACGCTCGTTGCGTGTGTCTGATGGAGAATGCGTGGAATGTCCGTTGCGCCCGGACACGTGGATGTCCGATGCCTCGAGACGCTCTGGCGTGTCGATGTGCAGCCGAGAGCTGGCGCCGCCCCGCCGCCACCTGAAGCACGTCCGAGTGGACCGCCGACGCCCGTTCTCGAATCCCGAAAGCGTCTCCGGGCCGAGGTGAGTTCCCCGTCGCCCTAGCCGGCCCCCTCCATCTGCTCCACGACACGCTCCCACTCGGTGGTCTGCTCGGCGACCTCGGCGCTCAGGCGAGCGCGTTCGTCCTCGAGCCGTCTGACCTCGTCCATGGGCGTACGGTCGTAGTAGCCCGGTTCGCAGAACTGCTGCTCGATCTCGGCCATCCGGGTCTCGGCGGCCTCGATCCGGGCGATGAGCTCCGCCTGGCGCTTCTCGAGCTTCTTCCGGAGTGCTTCGCTGCCCGACTTCTTCCGGTTCCCGCCTCCCTTGGCCCGCCGACGGCGCTCTGCGGCCGAGAGCCCGTCCTGGCTCGCGTCGCTCGTGCGCCGCTTCTCGGCCCTGGCCCTCAGGATCACCTGGTCGGCGTCCAGGTGGTCGTCGCCCAGGGCGTGTACGTACTCCTCGTAGGTGCCCGGATAGTCGGTGATTCCGTCGGCGCGGATCTCGACGATGCGGGTCGCGAGCTGCCCCACGAACCAACGATCGTGGGATACGAGGATCAGCGTGCCCGCGAACGCTCGGAGCGCCTCGACCAGCGCCTCGATGGACTCCAGGTCGAGGTGATTGGTGGGCTCGTCTAGGACCAGCACGTTGGGCTTCTCCACCGCGATCCGGCTGAAGACCAGGCGGGCCGCCTCGCCGCCGAGAAGAGCATCATCCCGAGACGGCTTCGTACCCATCCGACGTCCTTGTCGGGGCACGCGTCCCAGAGCCAGTCCTCGGCGGTTCGTGTCGCCGAGTCCAACTGCTCCTTGTGATCCTGGGCGAAGTAGCCGGGGTGCGTCTCGTAGCCCCACACGACCTGGCCGTCATCAGCTTCCAGCTCGCCCATGGCGATCTTCAGAAGCGTCGATTTGCCGATCCCGTTGGGGCCCAGAATCGCCACCCGGTCGCCCCGCGTGATCAGGAGGTCAACACCGTGCAGGACCCGATTCTCGCCGAACGCCTTCTTGATCCCCTTCACCTCGAGCACCTCACGGCCGCTCGGACGCCGCTGCTCGAAGTCGAACGAGGGATAGCGACGGGAGGACACCGGTAGCTCACGGATCTCGCCGGCCTTCTTCTCGATCATGCGGACCTTGCTCTGGGCCTGACGGGCCTTGCTGGCCTTGGCCCGGAACCGGTCCACGAACTTCTGGTGGTGGGCGATCTCGCGCTGCTGGGTCACGAGCTCCTTCTCCCTCCGCTCCATCTCAGCGGCCTTCTGCTCCAGGAAGGCCGTGTAGTTGCCCGGGTACAGCGTGACCGTGTCGTAGTCCACGTCGAGGATGCTCGTGGCCGTGTTGTCGAGGAAACGGTGGTCGTGGGAGATGACCACCACGGGCCCGGCGAACTCCTGGAGGAAGGTCTCCAGCCAGCGGATCGAGAGGATGTCCAGGTGGTTCGTGGGCTCGTCCAGAAGCAGCACGTCGGGGGCGCTGGCCAGCACCTGGGCCAGCAGGACCCTGAGCTTGAAGCCGCCCGACAGCGTGGACAGGGGCTGGTGATGGGTCTGCGCCGGCAGGCCCAGTCCCTCGAGGATCTCGGCGGCCCGGGACTCGGCCGCGTAGCCGTCGTACCGCTGGATCGTATCCTCCAGCTCGCCGAAGCGCTGGGTGTCGAAGCCCTGATTGGCGCTTGCCAGCAGCTTCTCCTTCTCCACCATGGCGTGCCACAGATCCGGATTGCCCATGAGTGCCACGCTCAGGACTTCCTGGTCCTCGTACACGAACTGGTCCTGCCGCAGCACGCCCAGCCGAGAGCCCTTGGGGATCGAGACCGCGCCCTCGGTTGCGTCGAGGTCGCCGGCCAGGACGTTGAGGAGCGTGGTCTTGCCCGAGCCGTTGGCGCCCACGAGACCGTAGCGCTCCCCGGCGTTCAACTGCAGCGAGACGCCGGCGAAAAGGATTCGGTCGCCGTAGCCCTTGGCGAGGTTGGAGACAGAAATCATGGGAGGGAATCTAAGCGAGGTGGCGCGGGTGCGGAGGCGCGGAGGAGCGAGCGAGTGACCCGAAGGCCGACTCGGAACCGACGCTCGGCCTCCTGGATCGTGGCGAGTGGGCCTTCAGTCCTCCCCGCTCGCCTCCGGCAGCTGCCCTAGCGCCCTTCGCAGATCCCCCAGCGCCATGGTCAGGCGGGGATGGGCGTAGGTCAGGTTGGCCATCGTCTGCTGTATGGCATGACGCTGGTCGGGGTCGGAAGGACCGAACAGCTCCTCGGTCCTGCGCCGGGCTTCCCGGGCGTGGGCCTCGTCGACGGTGGGCGACTCGGCCAGCATTCCGTCCAACTCGACCATGAGGTCGGTGATGGGCTTGAGCCAAGCCATGGCCGGATCATGGATCAGGCGCTGCATCTGATCGAGGGGTGTGCCGCGTGGCGCGGAAGCCAAGGCGGAGTCGGACACCTCGGCATCGAGGAGCGCCCGGTGCATGCCTCGTAGAGCGAGGCTGAGGCCGCGAACGTCGTCGGAGTAGTCTCGCTGGGTCACACCAATGGACACCCGTGAACGGCCTCGGGGATCCCCACGGCGGCCAACCTCCGGCCAAGCCGCAGCCGCCCATCAGGCAGGGCGACTGCGGCCCGTCAGCGAACCGACCGCGGCGAGTCAGCGAGGGCGGCCGCAGCCGGTCAGCGAAGCGGCAGCGGCTCGTCCAGGCGCACGGTGAGCGTCGAGCCCTCGCCGATCTCCGCATGACCGCCCTTGGTGGTCACCGCGAAGACGGTCCCCGCGACCGCTCCTGCGCCCGCTCCGACCAGGGCACCTTCGGTGTCACCGCCGACGATGCGGCCAAGCAGGGCGCCGGCGGCGGCGCCCACGGCGATCTTCGCCGCGGTCTCACCGCCGCTGTCCCGGGTGTCCGCGCTGCCCTCGGCCTCGACGATGGTCGCCTCGATCGGGTGCGAGTCACCCCGGACCGCCAACACCTCCATACGCAGCGCAAGCACGGCCGGCTGGTCCGACCCCTGGCTCTCCTGTGACTGGACCACGACGCCCTGGGCCACCGAGCCCAGCGGGACGAGTACCTCGCCTCGCGGCGATACGACGTCCTCGGTCAGCGTGGCCTGGAAGCGGTCGCCAACCAGGCTCGACTTCGTCGAGAGCGACTCCGCCAGTCGGAACTTCATGTGTGTCCCGGCAGCCGCGAAGACGGTGGGGGTCGGCGCGGGAGGCGGCTCTTCGGCGACCGGCGGCGGTGCCGCGGCCGGCTGCCGCGGCGCAGGCTGCGCGGCTGGCGGGCTGGCCGTAGGCCGCTGGCTCGCCGGCTGCTCCGCCATTCGCTCGGCGGTCGACGCCTCGACCGCGGGGGCCTCCGCCGGCTCCTCGGCGGCCGGAATGGCTTCGGCCTGCGGATTGTCCTTGGACTCGGCCTGGCTGCAGCCCGCCAGCAACAGGCTCACGGCGCCCAACGCCGCGAATAGCCCACTCGACGCGCGTGTACCCATGGTTTCGCCTCCTTGTAGGTCGCACGGCGAACTCCCGTCCGTCCGCAAACCCAGCGACCAGATGCCAAACGGTGTGCCGGGGAGCCGAGGTGGTTCTGCGAGCAACGGGCATGCCAAGCTGCCCTTGCGGGGTGATCGGCTCCATAAGTCTTTGCCCGCCAAACAAATGGAGAGGCTGTCAGGCGGCTCGGCCGATCGATCGACCCGGCACAAAAAGCGGACATTCGATACTCCGGGCCGAGGACGGGTGCCTCATTTCGTGACAGGCGGCGGGGCCGGACGAGCTCCCCCCCCTCCCCCGCGCCTAGCTCCCGTGGCCCACCGTCGGCCGCACCACCAGGATCATGGCTTCGGCGTCGCCCTGACCCGCCGACGTGGTGCCCAGGACCATGGACTTGCCGTTGCCCACGTGGACGCGGGTGTCGAGCAGGTTGTCGTACCACGGATGGTTGAGGGACACGGCGATGTCGGCGGCGGCCTCTCCGCCGTCGCCCGAGATCTGCGCGACCCACACCTCGAGCTGGTACGGCGGCTCTTCGGTGGGCCCGTCGTCGCCGATCCGGTCGATCTGCAGCGTCGCCCGACCGCCCTCGCGCACCTGCAGCACCGCGTCGCCCACCATGCGGTAGCCCTCGTAGCGGAGCAGGCTGCGCAGCTCGGCCTCCACCTCGGCGAAGGCGTCGTTACCCCCGCTGAAGCCGTTCGCCTCGATGAGCTGGAAGTTGAGCGTCACCGCGGCCGGCGCCTGATCATAGGTAGCCAGGACCTCCGCGATACGGTCCAGGTTCTCGGGCATCTCTCGCACCGTCAGCACCCCTTCGGCGTGGCTCATGTCGCCCGCCGCGCCCTCCCGGTCCGCGTACACGTACGGCGAGATCAGCGCCGCGGCCTCCGACCCCTCGAGGCGTTGGAGCTCGAACGTCCGCACCTCGAGCTCCGGCTCGCACCCGAGCATGAACGCCGTGGCTGCCACGAGACCCGCCACCGCCGTCTTCCACCAGATCCCCATCTTCGTGAGCATGTGTCTCTCTCCGTTCGGGCCTCGCCCTATCGAATGAACCAGACCACCGTGATGTCCGGGTTGTCAGTGGGCAGCACGGCGACCCGGTCTCCCGTTGCGCCGACTCCGGCGGAACGAACGGGATGCCTGTCCCCGTTGGCCCAGGAAGCTGGAACAGTGCCAGCACGGCTGCGGCCGCCGCGGCCAGGGGGAGCGCGACGCGCCAGGCGAGACGCCTCTTCCGGACGGCCGACTCGGCCCCCGACGGGAGTTCCACCACCCCAGGCCCGACATCCGGAGCCTCCTCCGTCATCCCCGCACCCGCCGGGGGCCCCACCCCACCGGTCCTCGCCCAGGCCGGGTCCGCGTCGATCGCGACCCCACCCGCCATCTCCGCCAGCGCTTCCGACAGGGCCGTTTGTGCATCCAGGATCCGTTGGCCCAGCTCGGCGCACGCGGCACACTGGCGGACGTGGGTCGCCAGCTCCGACGGACCCTCTCCGAGCAGCTCTTCCACCTCGGCCTCGAGGAGCAGGTCGCGGGCGTCCTCGCAGCGCTTCACGACAGGTCTTCCACGATGGAAGGCCGCACGGCCAGGATCCGGGACCGGATGCGCCGACGCGCGCGAGACCCATCATCTCGCCAGCCTCGGCCGGGGTCATTCCCTGCAGATCCACGAGATCCATGATCGCCCTCTGTTGATCGCTCAGCTCTTCAAGAAACGTCCGCACCAGGTCCGCCAGCTCCGTGGATTCGCTGCCTCGTGGGCTCCGCCCCTGCCCTTCCTGCACCGCATCCTGCGCACGGGCGGACTCGAGTCGCTGCAGGGCACGGTCTCGCGACTGCGCCCGCCGATCCAGCTCGCCGGCCACGTTCCGCATGATCGTGTACAGCCAGCCGTGGAACGCCCCGGCGCCGCGCAAGGAGCCGATCGCGGCGTACGCCTTGATGAGCGTGCGCTGAACGACGTCTTCGGCGTCGTCCGGATCGCCGGTCCGGACCAGGGCCCACCTGCGGAGGGACGGCAGCGCGTGCCGGGCCAGGCGGTCGAAGGCGTCCGCGTCACCTGCCTGAGCAGCCTGGATCCAGTCCCGTATCGCCGTTGCATCCGATCCCGCGCGCTCCGCGTCGATCGTGTCTCCTCCCTGGGCCGTGTCGTAGAAGAGATGGACCGTAGGCTTCGAGCGTTTACACCCCGGCCCGGGCGCGCAAGTCTCCGTGCGAGTCCGGGGCGAGAGGGCGGCGCACGAAGGCAGCCCACAACGGAGCGCTCTGGGCCGCGGCGTCCGGCACGACCATTGCGGTCCACGGAGATCCCGGCGAACGGAATCGTCAGGCTGGCCTCGACGGGTCGTGTAAACATATGTTGTCTCCGTCGTCACCGGCCGCCGCGAGTGGAGGATGGACGCTAGATGCTGACTTCGGACCATGGGTGCGGGCGCCATCGTGGCCCCGGCATGCTGACGGCGCTTTTGCTGCCGGGAATTCTGCTCGCCGCGCTCTCTCAGGCTGCCGTAGCGCCGGCTTCGGCGGCGTCGCCGTCGGCTGCGACCGCTCAGGCCCAGGACACCCTGGTGGAGCTCGCCGCCGCGGCCACGCGTGCCGTGGTCCTCATCGACGTCAAGACCGCCACCGATTCACGCCAGGGCAGCGGGTTCATCGTCGACGCCGCGGGCCGCATCCTCACCAACCAGCACGTGATCCGGAACGCAGAGAGCCTCCAGGTCAAGCTGGCCTCGGGCGACGTCTACGACGTGGTCCAGATCCTGGCCACCGACGAACGGCGCGACATGGCGGTGCTTCAGATCGCCGGCTTCGATCTGCCGTCCCTCCCGCTGGGCAATTCGGACAGCATCAGGATCGGCAACCCGGTCGTCCTCATCGGCAGCCCGCTCGGGCTCGAGAACACGGTCACGACCGGGATCGTGAGCGGCCGCCGGCAGGAGTCCGAGGGATATCAGCTCCTGCAGATCAGCGCCCCCGCCTCCGTGGGGTCGAGTGGCGGCCCGGTCCTGTCGAGGTCGGGTCAGGTGGTGGGGATCGCCTCGTCGCAGCTGCCCTCGGGACAGAACCTGAACTTCGCGCTGCCGATCAACTACGCCCGCGGGCTCCTGGCCAACATGGACGGACAGCCCGTGGCCGTGCTGCGGCCCACGTCCTCGCCCGCGGATCCCACCCGGGTGCCGCTCTCCTCCGCGGGAAACGCCGTGAACCGGGGCCTCCTGTTCGACCTGAGCGAGTTCGGCGGCTACAGCGCCGAGATGGAGGTCCGCATCGGCGAGGACCTCTGGCGACGTACCCGGATCACCTACCGGATCATCGAGACCATCGGCGGTGGTGAGCCCCGCATCGAGCGGTACCTGGAGGGCGAGACCACGCGGACCAGCGGGCCCTTCGGCACGCCGCAGACGGTCCGTCGGCAGCGCGTTCGCACGCTGGTCCACAGGGCCGGGCTCGAGCCCATCTCCACGCGGGGAGAGACGGCGCGGTGGACCGGCGAGGTCTGGGAGGAGGCGTCGTATGATCTTCGCTTCGAGGGATACCGGGTGCGCGGCCTGATCCGTGACGAGACCGGTCGGGTCCAGGAGCTGGAGCGCGACCTGCCGCCCGGCATCGTCCTGAGGGAGGTCCGGGACCTGGCCTTCGGCACCCTGGCGGTCGACTCGCTGGTGGGCCGGAGCGTCGAGCTGGCAACGTTCGACGCGGCCAGCGGCGACGTCATGACCGACCGGTACGACGTCCGGGCCATCGAGCGGCTCGAGGTGGCGGGTGAGGTCTACGAGGCGCTCCGGATCAACGTGGCCAGCGGGCTCTCCAACACCGACGCCTACTACCGGGCAGCCCGGCCCAGAATCCTCCTACGGCAGCGCCACCCGGGCGACAGCGGTGCGGAAGAGGTCAGGAGCCTGGAGATCTTCGGCGAGGGTCCAGCCGGGAACTGAAGGCCGGCAAGGACGGACCCGGACCAACGGCCTCGGGCCCTCGTGGGGGCTGATCTCGCCAGAGCAGACCTCAGGGGCGCCCTACTACACTCCGCACGCCTTCCGGCCCCGGCCTGACCCCTCCCTGACCACCCCCTTCCGGACCCTCGTCCGACCTTGGTTTCCAGGGCTGATCCGGGTGGCACGCGTATTGCTCGTCTACGGGGTGCACCGACGGCGCTCGTCGGTCCGCAGACGACTTACCTTTCATTACCCGTTGGAGGCAGGCACATGCGTTTCACCCCGTCCCATATCCTTCCGTTGGCGCTCCTGGCTGCGCTCGTTCCCGGCGCTGCAATGGCTCAGGAAGCCGAGGCCGCGGTCGAGGAGATCCAGCCCTGCACGGCAGTGCTGACCCCCGCCCTGATCCCGGCCGGCGAGGCCGCGGTCAAGGTCAAGGCCACCCTCACCGAGGACATCGGAACCATCGACGGTCTCCAGTCCCCCGAGGGCAGCGGCCTCCTGATCGTCTCGCCCGAGGACGTTCCGATGGAAGAGATGGCCAACACTGAAGATGCGGCCGCCGAGGAGATGACGGAGATGGCCGCCGAGGAAGTAGTCGAGGCGAACACCTTCGTTGTCTGGCTGAACGCCTTCGAGGCCACTCCGGGCAGCTTCGAGATCACGCTGATGGGTGAGAACGGCTCGTGCGCGGCGACCGTCGAGGTCAAGGGCACCGACGAGTCCGCCAACTGACCCGCATGCAGGAACGGCAAGGCTTGTGAACCAGGCCTTTGCCGTCGGCTCCCGAATGCGCCCTCCGGTGGCTCCACGCCGCCGGGGGGCGTGTTTCGTCGGGCCCGTCCGATGGTGGCGCGGCGTGTACGGTGCTCCGAGCGATCGTCATGGGCGATCGTCACGGCCCGACGGGCGAGTCGCCACCGCTCCGTCAGATCCGACTCGCTTCGCCCGTTTCGAGACGGCTGACCCGTTTCAATCCACCCGCTCTCCGGCCGAGGCTGCCGGCGGTCGGATGGCCGAGCTCACGCGGTACTCCGGAGGTCGGATACGATGTCCCGCACGATTCTCATGAGGTCGATGCAGTCCCCTGCCCGCCGCGGAGCCGGCAGGCGCAGAGCCCTTCCCTGGACGGTGATCCGCACCGCCGCCGTCCTGGCCCTCCTGACGGCAGCGCCGGCGGCGGGCCAGGGCATCACGGTGGGGCTCAAGGGAGGCGTCAACGGTTCCACCCTCTCCGATCTCGACGACACCGAGAGTCGTACGGGCTTCGCGGCGGGGGGCTACGCCCAGATCGGGCTCAGCCGGTCCGTCTTTCTGCAGCCCGAGCTCCTGTACGTGAGCCGCCGCGTGCGTGGCACGTCGGATGGAGACACGGCGGAGCTACAGACGGACTTCGCCGACCTCGCCGCGCTCCTGGGCTTCCGCCTGATCCCGGGGGGCATCAGCCCGTTCGTCTACGGCGGACCGATCCTGTCGTTCGAGACCCGGTGCCGGATCGAAGCCGACTCGGGCCTCTCGGCGACGGACTGTCCGGACTTCGAGCTCGACACGAACGCCACGCAGACCTTCCTGGCCTTTGGCGGCGGGGTGGACCTGGCCCTGGGTGCGTTGATCCTCACCGGCGATCTGCGCTACCAGCTCGGTCTGTCCGAGGCGGCTTCGGACGACACGGCCAAGTGGCGGTCGTGGTCGTTCCTGGTGGGCGTGGGGCTCGGGCTGGGGCGCTGAGAGCGCCTCGGCTACCAGCCCCCCCCGCCCCCACCACCGCCGCCACCACCGGAGGACCCACCGCCACCTCCGCTGCTGCCACCGCCGCTGCCGCCCGGTGCGCTGGACGACGCCGACAGGGTGCGCGGTAGGGTCGAGCCCAGCGAAGAGGCGAAGCCCGACGCGTCGAATCCGCCCGAGCTCCCCTGATACCACGACAGCGCGCCGCTCCCCGTGGCAGTCGCCACCTCCGGCGTGAGCACGTCCTGGAAGCTCTCGGCCCACCGGTTCGCCAGCCCCAGCGCGATGGCGTGCGGCAGGAAGCGCTCGAACAGCTCGGGCGTGCGCTCCGGATCCGCCATGCGGTCCAGCCGGTCCTCCTCGGTGGCAGCGAGGAAGGTCCGGAAGCCGTCCAGGTGGTCCAGGACGCCTCGGCCGCGGAGGGTGGGACGCTCCAGCAGGTGGTAGAAGACCACGTTCGTGATTCCGATGGCCAGCACGGCCACCATCAGATGGCTGGGGACCATCTGGATGAACAAGTAGCTGACGAACACCTCGGCGCCCACGAAGGGGATGGAGAACAGCAGCAGGAAGATCCCCCCGGCGAAAGCGATGGCCCCTCCACCGCCGAAACCGTACTTGAGCTCCTTGAACGCCCGGTAGAGCATGGTCACGACCCCGACGGTCCAGCCGGTCAGCCAGAGGCCCAGGAACCAGGCGGGCGGCGTGATGCCGAAACGGGAGCGCCAGACGAGGACCAGAAATCCGAGGATGCTCAGGACGAGGCCGGCCACGAACCAGGAGCGGTTGTACACGAAGTACTCCCGCTCGAGCTGGCTGGAGAGCTTCCCCTTGAGGCTCTTGATGGCCTTGCGGATCCTCCTGTGGTGGCGCTGCTCGAGGTCCAGGTGGCTCCTGCCGGCAAGCAGCTCGTCGAACACCTTCACTTCGTCGGGCGTGAGGTCGCGCGCGTGGGGACCCTTGTGGAGGGTCCATCGCCAGTCGTCTTTCTCGATGCGCACGGCTCCCTTCACGGCCATGCTCACAAGCGCCGCCGCGAACTGGCTGTTGTCGTAGCTGCGCTCCTGCAGGTATCCCAGGGCGGCGGGAGAGAACCCCTCGGGCGGCTCGTACTGCACGACCAGGGATCGCTTGGCCGGGTCGCGCCCCACGCTGACCCACATGAGGGCATAGACGGCGATCAGGAACAGGACCAGGTAGCCGGCGTCGATGTAGCCGCCCCAGTCCAGCCGAAACCACTCGGCCAGCTTCTCGTCCGAGGGTGGGGAAAGCACCCCCTTGGGGATCGTGACCCGGATGGTGAGCCCCTCGCGCTCTCCCAGCGCCCCGGTCGTGCGAAAGACGGCCTCGTTCCGGTCCCCGTCCCACGACATCTCGGCGTTCATTTCGGTCGAGCCCTCGTACCCCGTCCACGCCTCCAGGCCTGGCTCCCGGTCCAGCCCCTCCACGCGCACCCGGGCCGACGCCGAGAGGATGGGGAAGGACCACCCGTTCCCCGTGACGTTCCAGTAGAGCTGATCCGAGGCGTCGCCGAACGTGACCCACCGCTCGGTCTCGTACTCGATGGTGTAGGTATACTCACCGGGCTCGAGGAAGACGTCGGGGTCGCCGATGCGGACCTGGACCCCGCCCCGGCCGAACTCACCGCCGATGCTCAGGAGCTCGTAACGCGCCGGTTGACCGTCCTGAAGCACGCGCCGAACCCGGAATGGCGCCTCGATCCGGCCCAAACCGCTGGACCGCGGAAAGCTGGTCGGGAAGTCGCGGTAGATGCCCCGGCGAATCTCGTTGCCCAGCGCACGCACGCGGATCTCCTCGGTCACCACCATCTCGGCACCGTCGGGGATCTCGATGCGGACCTCGTACGAGAGGATCTCTTCCGCGTCCTGGGCCGCGACGTGCGCCGGAGGCATCGCGACACCCATGGCACCGGCGGCCATGAACAGGAGCGCCAGCCGGACTGCGGCTCGTCGACCGGATTCGCACCGAACGGGCCGACGGGTCGGACTCCGCTCGTGGGTGCCGAACCGGCCGGACCTCCTCGATCCTCGAGTGCGCTTCATGGACGGCTCCGTCTGTGGGTCGTCAGTCCAGCCCGCCTCGTTCCGGTGCGTCGGGTTCGTCCGCTCGTCCCGGCGGCGCGCCGGCCAGCTCAGGCTCGTCTCCCTTTACCCACCGCACGTCGACTTTCAGAAGGGGATACGAAACGAGCCCGGGCCAATCTTCAGGCCGGGCGAGGGGATGGGTCAGCAGGACTCCCTGACACCGCCGGATGTTCGCGAGCACGTCTTCCACGTGAACGCCCAGGTACCGGGGGCCATACGGAGCCAGCTTCTCCTCGGCCTTCGAGAGCTGGGCCCCGATCCCGTGGCGGTTGCCCCGCCGCACGTGAACGAACGCGCTGGCGTACAGAATGAGCCCCTGCAGGAAGTCGCTGCTCACCTCGCGCCAGAGGTCCTCCAGCGCCTCGTGGCTCTCCCAGTGCTGGCCGGCGTTGAACAACTCGACGAAGCGCACGAGAGAGGGTGGCAGGGTGTTGGGCTTCGAGGCCACGCTCACCCGCCCGTCAGGGTGCGGTCTCCTGCGCTACGTGGGCCGCCACGGGTCACGACGCCGCCCGCCCTACCGCCCCAGCTCCAGCAGACTCCGTGGGTCGACGCTGGTTCGGCCGTAGCGCACGACCCAGTGCAGGTGCGGGCCGGTCACGCGCCCCGTGGCGCCCACCCGCCCGATGGGCGCGCCGGCCTCTACCGTGTCACCCGCCGCCACCAGCTGCTCGCTGAGGTGGAAGTAGCCGCTGAGCAGCCCGCCACCATGGTTCAGGTAGACGATGTTGCCCGCCAGGAGGAACTCGTCCACCAGCGCGACCACGCCTCGGGTCACGGCCACGACGGTGTCGCCCGGCTCGCCGTCCAGGTCCAGACCCATGTGGCGGCTCGAGATCTGCCCGTTGAACTCCCGGCCGTCTCCGAACCCGCTGGTGACCCGGTCGTCCCGAGGAATCACCAGGTCCGGGGTCCAGAGCCTTCGGGTCTCGTGAGCCTGACGTGAGACCTCTCGCGCCTTGGCACGGTCTCGCTCCAGGCGCGCCTGCCTGGCCGAGTCCGGCGGCGAGCCGAACTCGGGCGCCACCGTCAAGCGCTCGTGCCGGTAGTCGCCCGTCACCACCGGCACGCTGGACGCCAGCGACTCCACCCGACCGGCCTCGTACGTCACCGTCACCGTGACGTCGAGGCTCCCCTCCGTTTCGATGGGCACGGCCGCCAGGCTCTCGAACGTCCCATCGGGGCCAATGCCGAAGTGGAGCGCCTCGCCCGCGACCTCGCCTCCGATCTCCAGAAGGCCGACGTCGGGCGTGACGCGCACGACGAAGAGCTGGCCCTGGACGGGGCGATCCGGCGACCAGGTGATCTCGCCGCCGCCGGGGGTGGCGATCACCGCCGGAGCCTCCGTGGGCACGTCTGGGGGAGGCTGCTGGCCGGCCTCCTGGGCCAGGGCCCCCGACCCGGATGCCGCGACCAGCGCGGTGGGCAGAATCACGGCAACCGACCAAGCTCCGACTCGCGATCTCGTCATGGCGTCAACTCTAGATGACTTCGTACGGGTCCGCCATCCCACGCGGAGCCTTGCCTGATGCCTTGCGCCGCCCGAAGGTGTTGGGTCGACGCGGGCCTCCGTCCGCCCAACGAGCGCGACCCTTCGAGCCGACAGGGACCCTCATGCGCCCATCGAGCTTCGCCTCCGCTTTCGCCGCCGCCGCGCTCCTCGCTCTCGCGCATCCAGCCGCGGTTTGGAGCCAGGCGGCGGCCAGCGACGCCAGCGACGCGGAGGACGAGGACGGCTGGACCCAGCACGGCCCTCCCGTCGCCACGTTCTCGATCCTGGGCTTCGACCCCGAGACGGGAGAGGTGGGGGGGGCGGTCCAGTCCCGCGTCTTCTCGGTGGGGAACGGGGTGCTGTGGGCCGAGGCCAACGTGGGGGTCGTGGCGACGCAGGCCATCGTCGACGTGAGCTACGGACCCCAGGCGTTGGCGCTGCTCCGGGAGGGGCTGGCGCCTCAGCGGGTGGTCGACAGCGTATGGGCCGCCGATCCCGACCCCGATCCCGAGCGGTGGACCAAGGAAGGGCGGCAGTTCTCGGTGATGGACACCCGGGGCAACGTGGCCACCTATACCGGGCCGGAGGCCAGCGACTGGGCGGGCCATCGCATGGCCGAGCACGTGTCGGCGCAGGGCAACATCCTGGCAGGGCCGGAGGTCGTGGACAATATGGTCCAGGCCTTCCAGGAGACCGAGGGACACCTGTCGTTCCGGCTCCTGGCGGCGCTGGAGGCTGGGCAGGCTGCGGGAGGCGACACGCGCGGCATGCAGTCGGCCGCCATGCTCATCGTGAGGGAGGACGGCGGCGTCTGGCTCAACAACGACGTCGTGCTGCGCCTCCAGGTTGACGACAGCGAACAGCCCATCGCCGAGCTCCGGCGCCTCGTCGAGATCGCGGGCGAGCAGCGGGAGCGGATCCGGCGGTTCAGAGAGGAGCGGGGTCGGCGGTAGGAGCCGCACCCGTAGACGAGCGTCATGATCTTCACCAAGACCCCCCTCGCAGGCGTCACCCTCGTGGAGCTCCAGCCCCTCGCGGACGAGCGCGGCTTCTTTGCCCGGGCGTGGTGCGAGAAGGAGTTCCGGGACGCCGGACTGAACCCGCGCGTCACCCAGATCAACTTCTCGTACAACGACAAGCGGGGCACGCTGCGGGGCATCCACTGGCAGGCGAGCCCCTTCGAGGAGGCCAAGCTGGTACGCTGCACCAGAGGGCGCATCTTCGACGTGGCCGTGGACGTCCGGCCCGGCTCCGCCACGATCGGCCAGTGGTACGGGGCCGAGCTGAGCGCCGACAACCGCACCATGCTCTACATCCCCGAGGGCTTCGCCCACGGCTATCAGATCCTGGAGGACCGGACGGAGGTCCTCTATCAGACCTCCACGCCCTACGCGCCGGAGTCGGAGCGGGGCGCCCGCTGGGACGACTCGGCATTCGGCATCGAATGGCCGATCACCGAGGGCGTGATCCTGTCGGAGAAGGACCGGAGCTGGCCCGACTTCGCCCCTTGACCCGCTGAGAAATCCGCACCTCACCAGCCACGCGAAAACCCGCGTTGACCCGCTCCGGGGCCCCGTCTACGTTGGTGCCCGTCGGATCCCGGGCCCCGGGCCGGACGACCCTGACGCGCTTTCCCGCGCCCGGTCCCTCCACCCGACGCTCGCGTCCCTTTCGGCGCCGCTCCGGCGATCGCCCGAGGGTCTCCTGAAAGCCGTACGCAACCACCGAGCGAGGCCCGACTCGCAGCGCGAGACGCGCTCCGAGCGGCCCGAGAGGACCTCTGAATGATCATAGTCGACACCGCCCTCAAACGACGTCTGGAAGACAACGACCCACTTCGTGTGGGCCTGGTCGGCGCGGGCTTCATGGGACGGGGCGTGGCACTCCAGATCGAGCAGTTCGTGCCGGCCATGAAGGTGGTGGCCCTGGCGAACCGCGACGCCGACCGGGCGTTGGACGCGTACCGGTTGGCCGGCGTGGAGGACGCCGAGGTCGTGGACACGGTGGACGCCGTGAACGACATGATCGCCACCGGCAGGCGGCCCGTCGTCACGGATCCGGCCCTCATGGCCTCGGCCATGGGCGTGGACGTGATCCTGGACGCCACGAGCGACGTCGAGTGGAGCGCCTACGTGACCATGGCCGCCATCGACTTCCAGAAGCACATCGTGACCATGAACTCCGACATGGACGCCACCATCGGTCCGCTCATGAAGGTCAAGGCGGATCGGGCCGGCATCGTCTATACCAACACCGACGGCGATCAGCCGGGCTCGATCATGAACCTCTACCGGTTCGTGGACAGCGTAGGCTACAACCCGGTCATGGCCGGCAACATCAAGGGCTTCCAGAACGAATACCGGACGCCCGACACGCAGAAGGAATTCGCCGCCAAGTTCGGGCTGTCGCCGCGCATGGCCACGACATTCGCCGATGGCACGAAGATGTCCATGGAGAACGCCGCCGTGGCCAACGCCACCGGCTTCAAGGTGGGCAAACGGGGCATGTACGGGCCCACCTGCGACCACGTGGACGAGGCCGTCGACCTGTTCCCCATGGACCAGCTGTTGGAGCACGGGCTGGTGGATTACCTGCTGGGGGCCAAGCCGGGCCCGGGCGTGTTCGTCCTGGGCTACAGCGAGCATCCGGTGCGGCAGACGTACATGCGGTACTTCAAGCTGGGCGAGGGACCGCTGTACTGCTTCTACACGCCGTATCACCTGGCCCACCTGGAGGCGCCCCTGACCGCGGCCCGGGCAGCGCTGCTGGGCGACACCGCGGTGGTGCCCCTGGGCGCCCCGGTGTGCGAGGTGGTGACGGTGGCCAAGAAGGACATGGAGGCCGGCGAGGTCCTGGACGGCGTGGGTGGATACACCGCCTACGGCCAGATCGAGAACGCCGAGACCGCCGTGGCCGAGGACGCCCTGGTCATGGGCCTGGCTGACGGCTGCCGGCTGGTGAACGCGGTCAGGAAGGATCAGCTGATCCGGTGGTCCGACGTGGAGCCCCCGGAAGGCCGGCTGGCCCACAAGCTTCGCGCCGAGCAGGACGCGCATTTCGCCTAACCCAACGGCCCGGGAGGGCTGAACATGCAGTTCGACAAGTCGATGGCACTGAACGCGCGGTTCCACGCCATGGTCCCGGGCGGGTCACATACCTACGCGAAGGGTGACGACCAATTCCCCGGTCACATGCTGCCCTACATCGTTCGGGGGAAGGGCAGCCACGTCTGGGACCTGGACGGCAACGAGTTCATCGAATACGGGATGGGGCTTCGGGCAGTGACGCTGGGGCACGGCTTCGAGCCGGTGGTGCAGGCGGCCCATCAGGCCATGGCCGGGGGCACCAACTTCATCCGGCCGGCGTCCATCGAGATCACCGCGGCCGAGGCGTTCCTCGACCTGATCGATACCGCCCACATGGTCAAATTCTGCAAGGACGGCTCAGACGCCACGTCCGGAGCGGTCCGGCTGGCCCGGGCCTTCACGGGCCGGGACATGGTGGCCCGGTGCGCCAACCACCCGTTCTTCGCGGTGGACGACTGGTTCATCGGCACCACA
>JBDHLD010000097.1:0-12344 GCA_039586035.1 Gemmatimonadota bacterium
CGAGTCGAGGAAGACTCGGCCCCGGTACAGGGCTTCCATGAAGGATTGGGGCGGAGTGGCATGACTGAGGAACAGCCACCGCCCTGCTTCGGTCTCGGGGTCCGATGGAGCGCTGCAGCCGAGGACCCCCGCAAGCGCCAGGATCCCGATGATGTCGCGGGTCATTGTAATGCAATCCGGAGGAGGCGTGGGTCGTCCGGTCGCCGACGCCCGCCCTGAGCACGTGCGTCCGACCACCTGGAGACGAACGATCGGGCGGCAAGCCTCGTGACGCGGAGGCCCCTGGGGATCGTCCTTCTCGGCCTCAGCCCCCCGCCAGATGCGCCGCCAGCACCCGGAACGCCTTCCCCCGGTGACTCCGCTCGTTCTTCTCGGCGGCCGTTATCTGGGCGAAGGTCTTGCCCAGCTCCGGGTCGAAGAAGACGGGGTCGTAGCCGAAGCCGCCCCAGCCCTGCGGTCGGCCCAGGATCAGGCCGGGCGCCTCGCCGCGGAAGGTCCATTCGCCTTCAGACGTGACCAGGGCGGCCACGCAGACGTACCGGGCTGTACGCTCGGCCAGGGGGATCTCTCCCAACCGCTCCACCAGGTGCTCGAGGTTGGCCCGATCCAGCTCCTCTCCCTCCAGATGCTGGTCGGGCGAGAACCGCTTGGAGCGCACGCCGGGCGCACCGTCCAGCGCGTCCACCTCCAGTCCCGAGTCATCCGCCACGGTAGGCCGGCCGCTTCGCTCGAAGAAGTAGCGGGCCTTGGAGAGAGCGTTCTCCTCGAAGGTGTCGTACGGCTCCAGGTGCTCTTCGGCGGGGTCGTACGATACGCCGGCTCCCTCCAGGTCGGTGACCGTGAGGTCCGGGACCGACCTCAGGATCGCTCGGATCTCGTGCAGCTTGTGGGCGCTCCGCGTCGCCAGCACGAGCTCGCTCATCGTCCTTGGGCCAACGCTTGTTCCTGGGCCCTGACCAGTTGGCCGATGCCACGAAGCGCCAGGTCCAGCAGCACGTCCAGCTCGGCGCGCTCGAAGGGATGTCCCTCTGCGGTCCCCTGCACCTCGATGAACCGGCCTCCGCCCGTACCCACCACGTTCATGTCTACCTGGGCCGACGAGTCCTCGCCGTAGACGAGTCCTCGCCGTAGTCCAGATCCAGCACCGGGACGCCGTCCACCAGACCCACGCTCACCGCGGCCACGGGCTCGACCAGCGGGTTCCTGGGCAGCAGCCCCTCGCCCACCAGGCCCGAGAACGCGGCCGACAGAGCGACGTAGCTTCCCGTGATGGCCGCGGTCCGCGTGCCGCCGTCGGCCTGCAGCACGTCGCAGTCGACCTGCACGGTCAGCGGACCCATCGCGCGCATGTCCGTTACCGACCGGAGCGACCGGCCGATGAGGCGCTGGATCTCCTGGGTGCGCCCCCGGGCGCCGGTCCGCTCCCGCGACGTGCGCGTATGCGTGGCACGAGGGAGCATGCCGTATTCCGCCGTCACCCATCCGGCGCCGCTGGCCTCGCGCCACCGCGGTACGCCCTCTTCGACGCTCGCGGTGCAGAGGACTCGCGTGTCGCCGCACGAGATCAGGCAGGATCCCTCGGCATAAGGCGCGGCGTGGAGCTCGAGGTCGAGAGGCCGGAGCGCGTCGGCCGGACGGGAGCGGGATGGTGGGTTCATGCCTTGTTCCGCAGTTGCCGAAGGAGCGAGGTCGTCGAGTAGCCCGGAACGAACGGGATCGTGATCACATCTCCGCCAGCTGCCCGCACCTCGTCCCGGCCCACGATCTCATCGATCTCGTAGTCCCCTCCCTTCACCAGGACGTCGGGCAGCAGCTCGCTGATGAGGCCGTGGGGCGTGTCCTCGTCGAAGAGGGTGACGGCGTCAACGCTGGCCAGCGCCGCCAGGACCAGGGCGCGATCCGACTCGGTTACCAGGGGGCGCGATGGGCCCTTGAGGCGACGCACGGAATCGTCGGTGTTCACGCCCACGACGAGCGCGTCTCCCAGCCGGCGGGCCGTGTCCAGGTAGCTCACGTGCCCTGGGTGCAGCAGGTCGAAGCACCCGTTCGTGAACACCAGCCGGAGGCTGCGGGGACGGCCGAAGCGACGGAGAAGCGCAGCGCGGTCCAGCACCTTGGCCGCCGGAGAGAGCGGCGCGGTCACCCGGAGCCCGTCCTCACGCCCCGCGCCCCGGCCGGCGGAGCGCACCCAGCGGCGGGAGGGTCCGGGGGGCGTGGTGAATCGCCGCGCTCACGACGACGCTTCGGCGTGGGCCGAGCCCTGGAGGCTTTCCGCCAGGATCTCCTGGGCGCCCTGCCGGTCGAGCCAACGCGCGACCCGCGTGCCCAGCGCCTCGGGGTCGGACAGCTCACCGGTGAGATCGGCCCGCACCATGCGTTGCCCGTCGGGGCTCGCCACCATGGCCCAACCTCGGATTCCCCTTCCGTAGGGCAACCCGATGGCGCCAAGGGTGGAGCCCCCCTCGACACCCAGAGCCGCGACCACGCTACGCTCGAAAGCCACGGCTGACCGTGTCTCGGGGTCGTCGAGGCCAGCGATCACGCCGAGGGTCTCCCGATCAGACGCCCGCGTGACGACCCCGACCGCCCCCTGCCCAGGCGCCGGGATCCATGCCGTCTCGTCGAGAGCGTGGGCGGCTCGTCCGGACAGGCCGAGGAGGCGGAGGTCCGCGCCGGACACCACGGCCGCGTTGGCCTGACCCTCGTCCACCCGCCGGAGCCGTTCATCCAGACCGTCCTCCCAATCACGGACCTCGAAGTCGGGCCGGAACGCGAGGGCCAGGGCCCGCGTCCGAGGCGACGCGACGCCCAGGACCGAGCCGCGCGGGAGCCCGTCCAGAGAGGTCGTCTCGTCGCCCGGCATCACCAGGACGTCCCCAACGCCGGTCCGGGGCAGAACGGCCGCCAGGGTAACCCGGCCATCGAGCTCCGCCGGTACGTGCGCCATGTCGACCACGACCGCGTCCACTTCGCCCTGCACCAGGGAATGCCACGGCGGAAGTGCGCCGACGCCGTTGGCAGCAGGACCGGAGTTGCCTCCCAGGGTACCCATGTCACCGAGTAGCAGGACCTCCACCGGACGGACGCGTGAGGCCTCGAGCGCGGACCTCACCAGACGAGTCCTCGCCACCGAGAGGGGTGTTCCGGCGCAGCCGAGGGTCAGCTTGGTCATCCGAAGGGCAGCCTGGAGATGGAGCGGTGACCCGGCAGCGCTCGAGTCATACCGATCCGTGGTCAGGATGGGCTCATGGGGCGCCGGAAGATATTGGCGGCATGAGGAACCCTCAAGGCGGGCCGATCCGCCGCCACTTGATAACCCGTGCCAGTGGAGGGCAATATGTGCGGCACTTTTCCGTGTGGATCTGGCTCGCCCCCCAGACCGAACCACAGTCGAATCGAGGAGTCGGCACCCCCGGTGACAGGATACCTGAGACTCGGACTGGCGCTGGCCGTGGCGTGGGTCCTGCTGTCTAACCACTTCACGCCCCTGCTCCTGTCGCTAGGCGCCGTCTCGGTGGCGTTCGTCGTGTGGGTGGTCTACCGCATGCGCCTCGTCGACGACGAGGGCAACGTCACGGGACAGGTCAACGGGATCCGGCTGCTTCTTTACTGGCCCTGGCTCGTCTTCGAGATCGTCAAGGCCAACTTCCATGTGGCCTGGAGGATCGTGGGACGCCGGATCCGGATCGCGCCACGGCTACTCACCGTTTCCGCCCCGCAGCGCACGGCTCTGGGCAAGGTGATCTACGCCAATTCCATCACGCTGACGCCCGGCACCGTGTCCGTGATCGTGGACGAGGACGAGGAGACGATCCTGGTGCACGCGCTGACCGAGGCCAGCGCGCGGGACCTTCGGTCCGGCGCCATGAGCCGGCAGGTCCAATCGACGGAGAGGCGCTGACGAATGTTCGCCATGGCCGTGACCGCGTTGCTCGTGACCATGGCGCTGGCCCTGGCTCGGGCGTTTCGCGGCCCCACCGTCTACGACCGCATCCTCGCGGTGAACTCCTTCGGCACCGCCACCGTCTTGTTCATCGCCGTGCACGGCTTTCTCACAGGAAGGCCGGACTTCCTTGACCTGGCCCTCCTCTATGCGCTGATCAACTTCATCGGGACCTTCGCCATCGTCCGGTACTTCCTGTACGGGAACTACCAGGACTCGGGGGAGAGCTGACCGCGATGGCCATGGTCCTCGACGTGTTGAGCTGGGCCCTACTCGCCGTCGGCTCGCTGTTCTGCGTGATCGGCGGCGTGGGGCTGATCCGCATGCCGGGCTTCTACTCCCGGGTCCACGCGTCGGGCCTGACCGACACCATGGGATCGGGCTGCATCCTGATCGGGCTGGCGCTGCAGGGGGGGCTCAGCAACGTGACGATCAAGCTGATCATCATCCTGGGCTTCCTGCTCATCACCAGCCCGACGGCCGCCCACGCCCTCGTGAACGGAGCCTACACCCACGGCCTCCGCCCGAAGACGCCGGACACGGAGGGCGAGTCGTGATCAGCGCGATGATCACCATTCTGATCCTGGCCATGCTCGCCGCGACGGCCATCACGATTGCCCGGGTGCGTGGGGTCTTCGTGGCGGTCATGCTCACGGGCATCTACACCCTGCTGAGCGCCATCTGGATGTTGGTCCTCGACGCTCCGGACGTGGCGTTCACGGAGGCTGCCGTAGGAGCCGGGGTCGCCACGGTGCTGATGCTCAGCGCGCTGGCCCTCACAACCAACCAGGAGCGGATACCCGATCGTCCGGCCATCCTGCCCCTGGTCGTGGTGATCCTCACCGGTTCGGTTCTCGTCTACGGCACGCTGGATCTGCCGAACATCGGCGACCCCATGGCTCCGGCTCAGCGGCACGTGGCACCGCGGTACCTCCATGAGTCTCCCCACGAGATCCACGTTCCGAACGTCGTGACGGCGGTGCTGGCCAGCTACCGCGGCTACGACACGCTGGGCGAGACGGCCGTGATCTTCACCGCCGGGCTGGGCGTGATCATGATCCTGGGCGGCGGGCACCAGGTCCTCAGCTGGCAGACAAACAGGCGGCGGGAAGACGAGGAGGGCGCCGTCGAGGTCGACGACTACACGGCCGCACCTCTGCCCGAACCGAGGGATCCCATGCCTCCGGAGCACGGCTGGGACGAGCGGGGCGAGTCGATGGAGCCCGAGGGGGACGCATGAGCCATCTCATCATTCCCCGGGTCATGGCCAAGGTCATGATCCCGTTCATCCTGCTCTACGCCCTCTACGTACAGTTCCACGGCGACTACTCGCCGGGCGGAGGCTTCCAGGCCGGCGTCATCTTCGCGGCAGCCGTGATCCTCTATACGCTCATCTTCCGCGTGAAAGAGGCGGAACGAGCGGTCCGGCCGGCGGCGGTGCGGGTGATCGGCGCCCTGGGCCTCCTGCTCTACGCCGGCGTGGGGGTCGTGACGCTGTTCCTGGGAGGTGACTACCTCGAGTACGGGGTCCTGGACGGGCACGACCCGGTTCACGGCCAGCATCTGGGCATTCTCCTGGTGGAGCTCGGCGTGGGCATCTGCGTGGCCGCGGTCATGATCTCCGTCTTCTACGCCTTCGTAGACCTCCTGCGCGCCAAATGAGCGTCTCAGAGCTGGCTCTCCGGTACCCCACCCTGTTCGAGATCCTGAGTCACTACAACTACTGGATCGTCATCGTACTGATGATGACGGGGTTCTACATCGTCATCTCTCGGGACAACCTCATCAAGAAGATCATCGGGCTGAACATCTTCCAGGCCTCGGTCTTCCTCTACTACATCTCGATCGGCAAGGTCGCGGAAGGCACGGCACCGATCCTCGCGGACGGCTTCGAGGTCTATTCCAATCCGCTGACGAGCGTGCTCATCCTCACGGCCATCGTCGTAGGGATCGCCACGACGGCCGTCGGCCTTTCTCTCGTGGTCCGCATCCACGAGGCGTACGGCACTCTCGAGGCGGACGACATCGACCAGCTGGACGCAGAGCCGTGATCGCGCAGAATCTGCCGATCCTCCAGATCATCCTGCCGCTGATCGCGGCGCCGATCTGCGTCCTGCTGCCGCGCCGTCAGCTCGTCACCGCCTTTGCCGTCGCCACCGCCTGGCTCACCTTCCTCGTCTCTCTATGGCTCCTGCAGATCGTGCTCGCGGGAGAGCCGATCTCCTACGAGCTGGGCGGCTGGGCGCCGCCGTGGGGCATCGAGTACCGGGTGGACCTGCTGAACGCCTTCGTGCTCGTCCTGGTGTCGGGTATCGGCGCGTTCGTCATCACGTACGCCCCGCCGAGCCTTTCGGTGGAGATCCGCTACAGGGCCTACCGCATGTTCATGGCCATGTACCTGCTGTGCCTGGCCGGACTCCTGGGCATCGCCATCACGGGCGACCTGTTCAACGTCTTCGTCTTCCTCGAGATCAGCGCCCTTTCGTCGTACGTGCTGATCAGCATGGGTCGGGACCGGCGGGCCCTCCCCGCGGCCTACCGTTACCTGATCATGGGCACGCTGGGGGCCACGTTCATCCTGATCGGCATCGGGCTGCTGTACGCCATGACGGGCACCCTCAACATGGCCGACATGCACGAGCGCCTGCCCGCCGTCACGGGCACACGGGCCGTGATCGCGGCGTTCGGATTCCTGACGGTGGGGATCAGCCTCAAGATCGCCCTGTTCCCGCTCCACCTCTGGCTGCCCAACGCGTACGCCTACGCCCCGTCCGTGGTCACGGCGTTCCTGGCGGCCACCGCCACCAAGGTCTCGGTCTACGTCCTGATCCGGGTCTTCTTCTCGGTCTTCGGCGTCGAGTTCTCGTTCCAGGCCGAGCCGCTGTCGATGGTGCTGATGTTCCTGGCCCTCATCGGCGTGGTGAGCGCGTCGCTGGTAGCGGTCTTCCAGGACGACGTCAAACGGCTGTTGGCCTACTCGTCGGTCGCCCAGATCGGCTACATGGTCCTGGGGATCAGCATGGCAACGGTGACGGGCCTCACCGGCGGGATCGTCCACCTGTTCAATCACGGCCTCATGAAGGGCGCCCTGTTCATGGCCATGGGCGCCATCTTTCTGCGGGTGGGGTCGGTGCACATCGACGACATGCGGGGTCTCGGGCGCGAGATGCCCATCACGATGACCACGTTCGTCATCGGCGGCCTGGGCCTCGTCGGCGTACCGCTTACCGTGGGATTCATCTCCAAGTGGTACCTGGTGCTGGGCGCCCTCGAGCTGGGCCTGTGGTGGATCGCGGTCATCATCCTCGTGAGCTCGCTCATCGCGCTGGTCTACGTGTGGCGGGTAGTGGAGGTCGCCTACTTCGAGGCGCCTCCGGAAGGGCGTGAGCCCCTGAAGGAGGCGCCGGCCGCCATGCTGATCCCCATGATGGTGCTGGCCGGCGCTACGATCGTGTTCGGGATCACGACCGACTTCACGGCCGGTGTCGCGGCGGCGGCGGCGCGGGCTCTCCTGGGGGTGGGAGGGTGAGTCGCGGCGTGGGCCCTGCCGAGAGCCGCGCCGGACCGCGCGCGTGGGCCTTGGCCAGGGCGACTCCGGGGGTTGGACGATGACTGGCGAGTTGGCGATCGCCCTGGCCCTGGTGCTGCCGCTCCTGTGCGCCCTTGTCGTGGGCCGGCTGGACACGTCTCCAAACGTCCGTGAAGCCGCGAGCCTCGTCACGGGTGGGCTACTCTTTGGTACCGTGCTTCAGCTCCTTCCGATGGTGCAGGCCGGCGCCCGCCCGAGGCTCGAGGTCCTCGAGGTCCTCCCCGGCCTCTCCTTCGCCTTCGAGGTCGAGCCGCTGGGCATGCTGTTCGCCATGGTGGCGTCCGGGCTCTGGATCGTCACGACGGCCTACGCCGTCGGCTACATGCGAGGGCACCACGAGGTCAACCAGACCCGGTTCTTCAAGTACTTCGCGGTGGCCATCTCAGCGACCATGGCCGTGGCCTTCGCCGCCAACCTCTTCACGCTGTTCGCGGCGTACGAGATCCTCACGCTTTCCACCTATCCGCTGGTCACGCACCACCAGACGGACAAGGCCCGCAATGCGGGGCGCGTGTACCTGGGGATCTTGTTGAGCACGTCGGTGGGGCTCCTTCTCCTGGCGGTAATCTGGACGTACTTCGCGGCCGGCACGCTGGAGTTCCAGCCCGGGGGCATCCTGACGGGCAAGGTGGAGGGTTGGCAGGTGGGGCTGCTGCTGGCGCTGTACGCGTTCGGCACGGGAAAGGCGGCGCTGATGCCCTTCCATCGCTGGCTACCGGCCGCGATGGTGGCGCCCACTCCGGTCAGCGCGCTGCTCCACGCGGTGGCCGTGGTGAAGGCGGGCGTGTTCACGGTGACCAAAGTCGTCGTGTACGTCTTCGGCCTCGAGCTGCTGTCGTCGTCGGGAACCAGCATCTGGCTCATGTACGTGGCCGCATTCACCATATTGGCGGCATCGGTCGTGGCCCTCATGAAGGACAACCTCAAGGCCCGGCTCGCCTACTCGACCATCAGCCAGTTGGCATACATCGTCCTGGGGGCGGCCCTGGCCAACGCGTCCGGGATCCTGGGCGGAAGCATGCACATCGCGATGCACGCCTTCGGCAAGATCACGCTGTTCTTCTGCGCAGGGGCCATCATGGTGGCCGCCCACAAGACCAAGGTCAGCGAGCTGGACGGCATCGGCCGGACCATGCCGGTGACCATGACCGCCTTCTTCATCGGCTCGCTCAGCATCATCGGGCTACCGCCGTTCGGTGGCGCGTGGAGCAAGTGGTTCCTGGGGCTGGGGGCGGTGGGTGCGCACCAGGTCGTCTTCCTGCTGGTGCTGATGGCGAGCTCGCTCCTGAGCGTGGCGTACCTGATGCCCATCGTGGGTCGGGCGTTCTTCATCGCGCCGGCGGTTGCGGAGGCCGGTCACGGAGTCGGTGCGTCCAATCCGGGACACGGGCACGGGGCCGCGAATCCGGGGCACGAGCACCGTAGCGAAGACCACGGTCACGACCAGGGCTCCGGGATCCGCGAGGCACCACTATGGATGGTGATCCCTCTGTGCATCACGGCCCTTGGCACGCTGGTCCTCTTCTTCATGGCAGACGCCCTCTACCAATTGCTCGCGCCGCTGGTGGGGTCGTAGACGTGGCCATGATGAGTCACCCGGGTTGGGCCCGTGAGGCGTCGCAGAGGCCGTTGGCGGCCGTGAGCGCCGGGAGCGGGGCATGAAGAGCGAGGACTCGGGCATGAAGAACGAGCGGAAGCGCTGGCTCGATGACCCCGCCAACGTGCGCAGGATCTACATCGGGCTTTGGGTGATCAGCCTCGGGCTGCTGGCGCTGGACCTGTTCTACGAGAAGCACGTGCACTACCCCGCCGAGGAGCTCTTCGGCTTCTACGCCTTCTTCGGCTTCCTGGGGTTCGCGGGCCTGGTCATGAGCGGCAAGCTGCTGCGGCGCTTCGTCATGCGCGACGAGGACTACTATGACCGGTAGCCCTCTCGTCGAGATGCTGCCGCCGGGAGCGATCCTGGTCCTGGGCGCGTTCTTGGTCCCCGCGCTACGGGGCCGGGCGCGCTCGGCGTACATGCTGCTGCTGCCGGTGCTCGGGTTCGTGCAGCTTCTGCTGTTGGCGCCCGGCGAGTACCTGTCATTCCCCATTTTCGACTACGACCTGACACCCGTCCGTGTGGACCGCCTGTCCCTGCTCTGGGGCTACATCTTCCACATCGCGGCGTTCGTCATGGTCATCTTCGCCCTGCGGGTGAAGGGTGCCGGCGAGCACGTCGCCGCCCTGACCTACGCGGGCGCCGCCGTGGGGGCTGTCTTCGCGGGTGACCTGGTCACGCTGTTCGTATTCTGGGAAGGCACGGCCATCGCGTCCGTCTTCCTGATCTGGGCGACCCGGACCGAGCGTTCCTACCACTCGGGCATGCGCTACCTGATCATCCAGGTGGGCTCGGGAGTGCTGCTGCTGGCCGGAGCCCTGGTGCGGGTGTGGGAGACCGGTTCACTCGACTTCAACTTCATCGGCCTGGACGGCGCCGGCGGCGTCCTGATCTTCCTGGCCTTCGGCATCAAGGCAGCCTTTCCCCTGCTCCACAACTGGCTGCAGGACGCCTATCCGGAAGCCACGGTGTCGGGCACGGTGTGGCTCAGCGCCTTCACGACCAAGCTGGCCATCTACGCGCTGGCCCGGGGCTTCCCCGGCACCGAGATCCTGATCCCCATCGGGACGCTGATGACGCTGTTCCCGATCCCCTACGCGGTCATCGAGAACGACTTCCGCCGGGTGTTGGCGTACAGCCTGAACAACCAGCTCGGCTTCATGGTCGTGGGGATCGGGGTCGGGACCGAGCTCGCGCTCAACGGCACCGCTTCCCACGCGTTCGCCCACATCATCTACAAGGCGCTGCTGTTCATGTCGATGGGTGCGGTGCTCTATCGGACCGGCACGATCAAGGGCTCGGAGCTGGGAGGCCTGTACAAGTCCATGCCGTGGACCGCGGCGTTCTGCGTGATCGGCGCCGCTTCCATCTCGGCGTTTCCGCTGTTCAGCGGCTTCGTGAGCAAGTCGCTGATTCTGACCGCCACGGCCGAGAACCACCACACGCTGTACTTCTTCCTCCTGATCCTGGCTTCGGCCGGCGTGATGGAGCACTCGGGGATCAAGATCCCGTTCTTCACGTTCTTCGGCCACGACTCGGGCCTTCGCGTGAAGGAGGCTCCCCGAAGCATGTTGGTGGCCATGGGGATCCTGGCCTTCCTGTGCATCGGGATCGGGGTCTACCCCCAGCCGCTCTACGACGTCCTGCCGTTCCCGGTCGACTACGAGCCCTACACCATGACCCACGTGGTGACGCAGCTCCAACTGCTGGTGTGGGCGGCCCTGGCGTTCGCGGTGCTCAAGCGCTACAGCCTCTACCCGTCAGAGCTGCCCTCCACGAATCTGAGCACCGACTGGCTCTACAGAAGGCTCTTCCCGGCCGCGTGGGCGTACGCGGTCCGGGTCGGTGGCGGTGAATGGGATCGCACCAAGGAGACTTGGAGACGGCGGATCATGGGGTTCCTCCAGACGCTGCACCGCTACCATGGCCCGAGGGGCATCCTTGCGCGCACATGGCCGGCCGGCAGCATGACCCTCTGGGTGGCGATCCTGCTGTTGGTCGTGCTATTGGTGTTCTACCTGTAGGCGGTGCCGCGCTGGCCGTCGGATTCCGTCGCTCTGCTTGCGCGACCACACCAATGAGGCCCCGCCGAGGCAACGCGGGTCACGCCGGAGCTTCGCGCTGCCAGCGCGTGGGCCGCCCGCGGCGAGGGGTCCCTACCAGTTGGACTGGGCCCCGTCGATGATCTGCTGGACGAGCAGGTCGATGGCCTCGACCCGGCCCACTTCCTCGGACTCCGAGTCTTCCAGGTACTGACCGCGCGCCGTGAGATTGCGGCTCTCCCAGAGGATCACGTTCTCGACCAGATCCACGATCTCGACCTCGACCGAGAGGGCGACTTCGCGCTGGAGCACCTCGGCCCGGGTCTCGTCGGCGCCTGGTCGGTAGAGGGGAGCGGTCAGCTCGTAGCGCCGGATCGTGCCTCGGACCACGGCGTCGGCGTTCTCCTCTGCCGCGTTCTGGACGCCCAGGGCGCGGGTGAGGTCCCGGAGCATGACCTGGTGGACTTCCTGCGTCAGCTCGAACCGGGCCGTCTCGTTCTCGAACGGCAGCACGGCCACGGACTGCACGTGCTCCGGCGGGAAGCTGCCCGCCCGGAACGAGTAGTTGCATCCGGCCAGGCTCGCGATGGCCAGCGCAGCGGCGAGCTGGCCCAGCCAACGCCTCGGCGCCGACGAGCGACTCGGGCCCGATCGGCTCTCCTCCCGGCGTGGGCGCTGGCGCATGAGATCGAGCGGCGACGAGCTTCGCGAAGGTTCCGACCGGGTCACCGTCGACTCGACTCGAGCCAGATGTCGGGCGGATACACGTCCACGTGCTCGTAGACGTCGAGCGTCAACGTGAGCTCGCGAAACTCGCCCAGGTTCCGGTACACCGTCTCCTGGGGAAACGGATGCTCGGTAGAGGCCTCGATGGCGACGACCTCGGCCGCGTTTCCGCCCCGCAGAAGCTCTACCTCACCCACTTCGTCGCCGGTCAGGTGGTACCGGACCTCCTCACCGCCGTTGTACCCGTAGCTGAGGCGGATCTGGTCGTCACCTACCGACTCCCCGCCGTTCAGGAAGGCCAGATTGCCGGGACGGAACACACCCAGCGAAGCCCACAGCAGAGCCGGAGGCGGCACGATCTCCTGACTCTCCACCCCGGGCGGCAGTCGCAGGACGTCGTCGACCAGCGCCGCGCGCAGCACGGTCTCGCCGTTTCCGGTGAAC
>JBDHLD010000260.1:0-3426 GCA_039586035.1 Gemmatimonadota bacterium
GGGAGAAGCAATTCGAGGTCGACGAGGCGATCCTGATCGCCTCGGACATGGCCGAAGCGCTTGACTATGCGCATCGGAACGGCGTGATCCACCGCGACATCAAGCCGGCCAACGTGCTCATGGCCGAAGGCCGGCCGCTGATCGCCGACTTCGGCATCGCGTTGGCCGTGGGCGGAGCCGCGGGGGCGCGTCTGACCGAGACCGGGCTGAGCGTCGGCACGCCCTTCTACATGAGTCCGGAACAGGCCACGGGCGACCAGACGGTCGGTCACAAGACCGATATCTACGCTCTGGGCTGCGTGCTCTACGAGATGCTGATCGGTGAGCCCCCGTATGTCGGCGCCACGGCCCAGGCGGTGCTTGGCAAGATCATCCAGGGCGGCTCGGTGTCGGCCACCGAGCAGCGCAAGACGATCCCACCCCACGTGGACGCCGTCATCCGGAAATCGCTCGAGAAGCTCCCGGCCGACCGATTCGCGTCGGCCGCGGGGTTCGCGGGCGCGCTCCGGGAGCCCACGTTCCGCTACGGGGCCGCCGGAGTTGCCGCGGGTCCCGCGAAGGGATGGACGCGCGTGACGTCGGCCGTGGCCGCGGTCGCTGCGCTGGCCCTGATCGCGTTGGGCGGCTGGTCCATGTCCAGGCCGGAGCCCACGGTTCCGATTGAACGCTACAGCTTCAACACCATGTCGCCCGAGCAGATCTCGTTGGCGTGGATCGAGCTTGGCCCCGAGGGCACGGGCATGGTGTTCGGCGGCCAACGGGACGACGGCGCCGGTGCCCAGCTGTGGTACAGGCGCTACGACGACCTGCAGCCCACGCCGATCCCCAACTCCGCCGGTGGCACCGATCCCGAGGTCTCCCCGGACGGGACCGAGGTCGCGTTCGACGTAGGCGGCGAGCTGCGCATCGTGCCTTTGGTCGGCGGGGTTCCGCGTTCCATCGCGGACTCGATGTTCTGCTGCCCGTCGTGGGGACCGAGCGGTGAGCACGTCTACTACACGCAGGCCAACAACAAGGTGATGCGGGTGCCTGCCACGGGCGGGGCGCCAGAGCAGGTCGTCGACGCCGAGGGGGAAGGCAACCTGGCCTGGTTCCGCGTGACGTCCAGCGGCAAGAGCGGCGTCTTCACGATCTACGGGAATCCGACGGTCATCGAGGGCGTCGACCTCGAGACGGGCGAGCGGGCCGTCCTCACCGAGGGCATCAACGCACACCCCACTGCCACCGGGCACCTGGTCTTCGCCACGTTCAGTGGCGAGTTGTTGGTCGCGCCCTTCGACGAAGAGACGATGACCCTGACGGGGGCCGCCGTGCCGCTGGTCGAAGGCGTTTTCGTGACCGGAAACGGGATTCCGCGCTTCACGGTCAACGCCCAGGGCACGCTGGCCTACTGGGAGGGTGCGGGGACCGTGGGGACCGAGCTGGTGTGGGTGGACCGAAGCGGGAGTGCCTCGATCATCGATCCGGACTGGAACTTCGCCGCCGGTGGCGGAAACCGGGGCTGGGCGCTCTCGCCCGATGGCTCCAAGGTCGCGATTCGCGTCGCGACCGATGCCGGCATGGATATCTGGATCAAGGAGTTGCCGAACGGGCCCTTCACGCGCCTGACGTTCTGGGAGGGCGACGACTGGGATCCCAACTGGATGCCGGACTCCCGCACCGTGACGTTCCTGTCGACCCGGCCGATCGAGGGCGACAGCGTCCCCACCGACTTCAACCTCTTCACCCAGGTGGCCGACGGGTCGCGCCCCGCCGAGCTCGCGTACGATCACCCGGTCTCGATCGTCGAGGCGAACATGAGCCCGGACGGTACGTCCGCAGTGATGCGATCCCAAGGCGTCAGCGGGGTGTCGGGCGGGCGCGACATCTACTTCGTGGACCTGGAGGGCGACGGCCAACCCGTGGGGATCCTGACCACCGAGTTCGACGAGAGCGCCCCCAAGATCTCTCCGGATGGGGAGTGGCTCGCGTACCAGTCGAATGAATCGGGACGGGACGAGATCTACGTGCGACCGTACCCGGACGTCGCCCGGGCGCGCATACAGATCTCGACGAGTGGAGGCTTGGCGCCGCGCTGGGCCCGCGACGGCTCCGAGCTCTTCTACCTGAGCAGCGACAGAGAGATGATGGCCGCGACGATTTCAGTTTCCGCAGGAGAACTGCGGGTCCTCGATCGGACGATGCTCTTCGAGCTGTCTCCCGGGACGCTGGTCGGTGATCGCACGACCCAGTACGACGTGTCAGCCGACGGACGCTTCTTGATGCTCAGAAACGCGACTGCGGGAGACGCCGACGCGGACCCACGGTTGATCCTGGTCAAGAACTTCCTCGAGGAGGTCAAGGCGCGGGTGGGTAGCGGCGGGTAGGACCACGCCTGGCCCTTGCGGACCCCCGTCTGTTCAGCGCGAAGGTCAAGTTGATCGGCAGCACATCCGGGTTCACCAGAGAGGAGCAGCCCCATGCGACGGGTCATGGTCAGGTACCGCACGAAGGCGGATCGGGCGGAGGAGAACGCAGGCTACATCGAAAAGGTCTTCGAGGAGCTCCAGAGGGATCGGCCCGACGGGCTCCGGTACGCCTCGTTTCGGTTGGACGACGGCGTGACCTTCGTGCACGTCGCCGAGATCAGCACGCCGGACGGCAGCAACCCCCTGGCAGCGACGCAGGCCTTCCGCGAGTTCCAGTCGGAGCTGAAGGACCGATGCGACGAGCCACCCGCGGCGACCGACCTTCAGCAGGTGGGGAGCTACAACCTGTTCAGCGACTGACGCGCGTACAACCTGTTCAGCGACTGACGCGCGCTGTCGTGGTGCCAGGCGGTGACGAGCGGGGCACGCCTTCGTTGGCCGCCGCTTGCGGGACTCGGAAAAGCGCGTTGGCGCTTCCCCATCGGCTGCGCACCAGACGGGAGGGGTAAGGATGACCACCGGAGGACCCATCCGAGACATCACGTGCGAAGAGGTGCTCCCCACGTTGGCCGTTAGGGATGTCGACGCAGGAGTAGACCACTACCGGGATGTCCTCGGCTTCGAAGAACTTTGGCGGTGGGGTGATCCCACGGCCCACGCGGGCATTCGGTTCGGGACGGTCGAGATCCACCTCTCCTGCAAGGAGCCGAATCCAGGCGGCGGTTGGCTCTTTTTCGTGGTGAGTGACGTGGATGCCTTGCACGAGACTCTCCACGAGCGCGGGGCGGACATCGTCCATCCGCCTCAGGACCAGCCGTGGGACATGCGAGAGATGGCGGTTCGAGACCTGGTGGGAAACGGCCTTACTTTCGCATCGCCCGCAATCGCGCGGGAGCCCAAGCTGCCCATCGAGCGCGAGGAGGTCTCGGTCCGACTCGAGAAGAGGCTTCTGGCCGTGGTCCAGGACCTGGCCGACCACAAGGACATGTCGCTCGGCGAGATGCTCGAGGAGACGCTC
>JBDHLD010000098.1:0-16835 GCA_039586035.1 Gemmatimonadota bacterium
CCCACGTCGGAGCCCAACACGTCTCGGTAGAAGAAGGCGATGGCCGACGCTGCCTGATTGCGCGTCCCCGCCGCGAGACGGCGCGCCTCAGCCAGATGCACCATGTACTTCCTGAAGTGCGAACCGCCAAGCGATTCGGGCGGGACGCGTCGATTGAAGTGCAGAAACCCTCGAATGACGCGGAGATAGGTGTCCTCGGTCTTCCTGCTGTAGCCACGCAGTCGGATGCTGCGGCGTGCATTCGCCAGTGCCTGCTCGATCTGAGGGTAGCGCGCCATGCCCGACGGTCGTGGAGGAGCGCGGGTGTTGGAATAGGGTCGCGGGACTCCTGAGTTGTGGGGACCAGAGATGAGTCGCTCAGGGCAATGCCGCTTACCGGCTATCCCCGACGCGCTCGCCGGTCTTTTCATACCGACGGCTGCAGTGGGTTCAAGTCGACGAACGCCCTCCGGCCGGGAAGAGGGCCCGACCTGGAGGAACCCTCGGCTGGGTTCGGATCGCGACCGGGCCGCCGCCGCCCCTACTCCGCCCGTAGCGCCAGCATCGGGTCCACCTTCGCAGCGCGCACGGCGGGGAGCATGCTCGCCGCTCCAGCCACGAGCAGCACGACCGCCGCGGCACCCGCCCACGTGAGGGGATCTCTGGGACCGATGCCGTAGAGGAACGAAGCCAGGAGCTTGGTACCGCCCAGGGTCAAGAGTGCCCCCACTACCAGGCCCAGGAGCGTCAGGCGGAGCGCGCGGGTCAGCACGCCCTGGCCCACCCGTTGGGTGGAGGCACCGAGCGCCACCCGAATACCGATGTCCCTCCGGGCTCGCAGAACGGCGTAGGACAGCACTCCGTACAGACCGACCATAGCCAGGACCAATGCCAGAGAGCCGAAGACACCCACGAGCAACGCCGACGTGCGGAAGCGGGCCAGCTCCCGGTTCACGGCATCCCGAGCCGTCTGCACCCGGGCGATTGCCATGCCCGGGTCGACGCTCAGTACGGCCTCTCTCAGCAGCCCCACCCCGGCAGAGCCCTGGACCACGAAGGTCACTCCGGGCTGATACCGCTGCGCGTGCGCTATGTAGGCGTACGCGTTCGGCGCCGCCCCCAGGTCGTTGAAGCGCGTGTCCTGGGCGACGCCGACCACCTCCCACCGCAGGGTTCCGTCATCCTCGAGGATCTGTTGGCCCAGAGGATCCTGGCCGGGCCAGAGCAAGCGGGCGGTACTCTCGCTGACGACCAGGGCCGGGGTCGCGCTTTCGGTGTCACGATCGTCTATGGGTCGACCGGCCAGGATCTGGATCCCCATGACCCGGAAGAAGCCGGGGCTCACCGCGTTGAGGCCCATGTCGATCTGGTTCTCCTCGGTGCGCTCGCCCGGACCGGGCACGCTCGTGCCCCAGCTTCCCCGGAACGGGATCATGACCATGGTGGTCGCGGCGCGAACGCCCGGCACGGCTTCCAGACGCTCGAGGACCTGGCGCACGAACACCTGCCCCTCAGCGTCCGTGTACCCATGGTTGTTGAGGTTCACAGAGAGGAGCATGCGGTCGTCCACGTCGTAGCCCAGGGGGACCGAGCTCGCCGTGGCCAGGCTGCGCGCCATGAGCGACGCCGAGATCGCGAGGCTCACGGAGACGGCCACCTGCGCCACCACCAGCCCGCCCCGGACCCTCGACTTGGCCGCCCCGCGCTCGTCGCCCTTCATGGTGCGGTTCACGTCGACGCTGGCGGTCTGGAGGGCCGGGATCAAGCCGAACGTCAGGGCGGTGATCAGCGCCAGGCCCACCGCGAACGCCAGGACGGTCAGGTCGGGCGCGAAAGAGACCGAGAAGCTCGTGGGCAGCACGCCCGCCACCAGGTCAGCGGACAGGAACGCCACACCCACCCCCGCCCCTGCCCCGAGCAACCCCAGGATCAGGCTCTCGGTCAGGGCCCCACGGACGACGCGCCCCCGGCCGGCACCCATGGCAACGCGCACCGCCACGTCCCGTGACCGAGCGGATCCGCGGGCGAGGAGCAGGATCGCGATGTTCGCGCTGGCCACGAGGAGCACGGCCACCACCACGGCGAGCAACAGCCGCGTCATGGTCGCCAGCGACGACCCGCTCGGTGGATGGAACTTGACGTTCTCGTACACGCGGGCGCCCCAGCCCGTATTCCAGAAGGCGAAGGTCTCCTCCAGGTAGGCGGCCATGGCGTCCACGTTTCCCTGAGCGGCCTCCAGACCCGCGCCCTCCTTCAGACGCCCCACCGACCACAGCCAGACCCATCGGTTGCCCTCGACGCGCTCCAGCGGCCAGTCGCCCTCCTCCGGAGCCAACAGCGGCTGCGCGTGGAACGGAAACCAGACGTCGGGGGGCGTCTCGAGAGGGCTCGGTCCCCGGAACCCCTCGGGAGCCACGCCCACCACGTTGAACGCGTTGCCGTTGAGTCGAACGGAGGCCCCTAGCACGGAAGGGTCGCCGTCGAACATGTCGATCCACACGCGGTGACTGATCACCGCCACGCGGTTGCTGCCGCCGTTCCGGTCCTCCTCCGGCAGGAACCACCGTCCGAGGGCCGGGCGGGTGCCCAGCACGTCGAAGTAGTTGTCGGAGACGAAGGTGCCCCGCCCTTCGATGCGCCCGTCGTTCCGCCCGATCGTGAGCGCGATGCCGGCCGGATCGTACGCCATGAGCCCCTCGAACACCTCGGCGTTGTCCCGGTAGTGCTCGTAGTCGGGGTAGGCCAAGGCTCCGCTCTGGGTGTTGGCGGTCGTCCGGTACAGGCGGACCAGCCGCTCGGGCTCGGTCACGTGAGGCAGGTCGTCGAAGTACACCGCATCCAACACGGCGAAGATGCTGGTGGTGGCTCCGATGCCCAGGCCCAGGATCGCCACGGACACCAGTGTGAAGGACGGCGTCCTCGCCAATCCCCGAACCGCGTAGCGCGCGTCGCTCAACAGGTCTTCGAACACGTTGCTCCCCCTTCCCCATCCCATTCCCGTCGTCGCAGTCGTGGCTCGTCGGTCCCGCAGCTCCCGTCTCCACTCGCCCGGCGCCGTCCGCACGGCGTCTAGCGTAACGCGGATCCAGAGCCCCCAAGCTCGCAGCCAACCGCGCTCGCTCGCCTCGGCTTCGTACTCCTCCCGAAAGACCTGGCAAAGCTCCTCCGACGCCGCGTCTCGGTACGAACGCGGATAGAGGCGGAGAAGCAGACGGTACCGGCGCACCGCCCGCTCGGTCGGGCCTCCGCCGAGCGTCATCCGCCGGCCTCGGCGTCCAGAAGGCGCCCGTCCCGGGCCACTTCCACCCACGCCGCCATCCGACTCGCCTCGTTCCGGGCAACCCGCCGGCCCTCGGGCGTGATGCTGTAGTACCGTCGCCGAGCGTCGGCCCCGGCTGGAGTCGTCGCGTAGTCGATGAGCCCGTCGTCCCGAAGCTCCTTCAGGATGCGGTAGAGCGTCCCGGGTCCGGGTCCGAGCAGCGCACGCCTCCGGAGCTGCTCGTTCACGCGCTTCATGATGCCGTAGCCGTGTTGGTTCTGGTCATTCAGCGACACGAGGATCGCGAACACGACGGGGCGCAGCGGCTCGGCTTCGGTTCCGGGGGGCAGCGCTTTCTGGGTCACCGACGACTCTCCATCTTCTGGATTGGATATATCCATTTGCGAAGATATCACTGCCGGCCCTGTTGCGAAAGGCTACGGTGAGCTCGCTCAGGATGGGTTCGAGGATCCGGGCCCGGTTGCCCCTTCGTCCGCAAGCGTGAGCAGCTCGGCAACGGTGCGCTGAAATTCCTCTAGCAGCGGAGACGGTCCGCCATCCCCGAAAGCGTCAGCGAGGGCCCGGTAGTACCAGAGCGTCCCGTCCCGGCCGCCGTTGAAGCGAGACCAGAGGTCCTCTCCGACGTCCCGGTAGTCCGAGACCAGCGCGCGCGCGTTGTGCAGCTTGTCGGCCATCGAGACGAGTCGCACCTCGAGCGGGGCCGCACGAACGTGCGCGACGTACTCGACCTTCCGGTCCTTCCAGGGCGGTTTCGGGTCGGTCCAGGCGTCGGTGCACGCGGCGACGATTTCCGCCACCCGCGGGCCGAAACGGGCCTTGACGTCGTCCATTCTCGCCTCGCCGCCCTGGTCCTCGACGGCATCGTGCAGCAGCGCGGCGATGGCCGTGTCCTCGTCTCCGCCGTGCTCGAGAACGAGTGACGCGACAGCCATGAGGTGGGAGATGTACGGGATGGCCGTTCCCTTGCGGGTCTGGTCCCGATGGGTCGCGGCAGCGCTCTCGCATACGAGAATCGCGCGCCTCGGAAGGGCGCTCCGCAGGGGACCGGCAGTCCGGACCTCAATCCCCGGCCCTGCTCCAGAAGCCGTACGGGATCTCGTGTTCGTCCAGGAACCGCTGCGTCACGCACCGTTCATCCTCCTTGAAGCGGCGTTTCACCGCGGCCAGGGGGTCGTCACGCCCCGGGGTACCGCCCAGGGCGCGCACGTATCCAGACACGTCCGGAGCCCTGATCGTGATGTCCCACTCGTACTCCCGCGAGCCCCAATGCTTCTCCACCGTGTCTCCGAGGTCCTGGCCCTCGATCACCACGTCGCCATCAGGCTTCAGGCGTACCCACAAGGACCTCCAGTCCCCGTCGGACCGCTCCTTACGGAGTCTGATGACTCGGCCTTCGTCCTGTGGCACGTCCAGGTCCCCCCGGGTTAGGCCACCTGGGCCGCTGTCCTACAGCCTCTCACACTCCTCGGGCCGCTCGCTCCCGACGCAGTGGGCGAAGAGGAAGAAGTCGGTGATCCGGCCCCCGATGGCCTGGGTGTTGATCAGGATCGACGTGAGCTCGGAACGGGCCTGGGACCCGAGGGTGGCGTCCACCACGTTGAAAATGGGTGCGGACTGGGTGCCGGTCATCGTGGCGATGAGCTGGCCGTCGAGCGTGACCTCGCCCCTCGTGATGGCCCGCGTCGCGCTGTTGAAGTCGAAGTCGTACTCGAGGTCCGCGTTGTTGACCTTCGTGACGACGACCACGTTGTTCGCGAGGCCGCTGAAATCCACGCCGATGCTCGATTCCAGGACCAGATCCTCCACGGTTGCCCCAGCCGTTCCCCGGACCTCGTCGATGGTGAAGAAGAAGTCCAGCGCGCCCTGGGGGTTATCGATGAACCCGTCCATGAACAGGTTGATGAGGTCCGGTGTCGAAGTGCCCTGGAGCGCGTAGTTCAGGACCAGATCCTGCGTGTTGGCGGGAGCCGCGTCGACGACGACGTCGATAGTGGACGTGCCTTGCGCGATCGGCCGCACGTCGAGGTAGGTCCCGATGGGCTGCAGCGGGATCACCGGCAGCTCGCCCTGGGTGGCGTAGAGCTCGAAGCGGACACCGTCGGCCGGCGGCGCACCGAGACGGTCGTCGGGATCGATCTTCCACCGATTGACTTCGGGATCCGGGTTCCAGTCGCATGTGGTTCCCACGGGCGGGCGCGGGGGCGCGGCAGCGCCCATGGCTTCGAACACGTCCACGGGACCCGGCACCTTCATGGCATCCAGGATCAGGTCGGACGCCGTCTTCTCCCGCGGGGCGGCCAGGGACGCCGGAGGCCCCTCGGACGGAAATCCGCCGTTGGTCATGATGAAGCCGATGCTTTTCCGGAGGTCGTCCGCGGACGCCTGCGTTGGATCCTGCAGGATCACACCGCTCTGTATTCTGCTCAGCTGGTTGGCCAGGTCGGTCAGGGCGTCGCACGCGACGAGCGCGGCGAGTGTCAGGAACCCGAGGACGGAGCGGGCCACAGTGTGTCGTACAGTCGGGGTCACGCGATACCTCCGGATGGGAAACACGGTCGAACGGGAGGGCTACTTCCTCGTCAATCTAGTGGACGCTTCGCTCCGCGCCAAAGAAAACACTTCGCGGGCAGCGTAGACCGAGCTCGAAGAGCTCGAACCGCCTTACCGTCTGCGTGGACGGTCGAACCCACGGAAGGGGCCGAGGTGGTGCCCCATCCATTTGGGTAGCGATCCGCAGAGGCAGGTGAAAGTGCAGCCGGTCGGGCGCCGCGGGGACTCGAAATCCTTGCACCGCGCTTCCGCGCTTCCCTACCTTGGCGACCGTTCGCGGTCGCCGCTCCCGGCGACGGCAATCGGCGCGAGAGATCCGCCCAGCCCTTGGGCGGACGTTCTGCGCCCTCCACGGGGAGGTCCCATGCCTGCAGGTCGATTCGTCGTCGCGCTCTCGCTCGCCCTTCTCCTGCTTCCGGCCTCGTCGGCTCGTGCGCAGGTTGGATTCGAGGGGTCGGTGAACGCTGGAGGAGCGTTCTTCCTGGCTGATCTGGCTGAGGAGATCAACGGGTTGACGCGAGCCCACGAGAGCTCCCTCGCTCTCGGCGCAAAGGCCGGCGCACGCTGGGCTCGCTTCTCGCTGGAGGGAGAGCTCTCGTACGTACCCACCAAGGTGGTGGTGAAGACGAGCGACGGGTTCGAGGCCACTGAGGACCAGAACCTCACCATCTTCGGGGTGGCGGCGCTTTTGAACTTCCCCTTGAGCCTCCAGTGGGAGGCCTTCTTGGCCGCGGGAGCCGGGCTCAAGAGCTACTCCGCAGAGGACCCCACGACCAAGCTCGGGAACTTCGCGCCCGGTTTCGAGAGCGGAAGCGACTTCACCTTCAACGTCGGCGGCGGCTTCCGTCTCTGGATCCAAGACCGGTTGAACCTGAGGCTGGACGTCCGAGACTACATCTCCACCTTCGACGCCTTCGAGCTGACCAGCCAGAAGGGCGAGCTCACCCAGACCCAGCATGACCTGCTGGTGACGCTGGGGTTGGGCTGGGTGCCGGGGGGCCAGCCGCAGTTCTGACCGGGCCGCGCCAAGACGCCAAAAGAGGTCCGACCCGTAGCGACGGTCATTCGGCCGTTAGCAAGAGCCGTTCGGCCGACTAACGGCAGCCGTTTGGCCGCCTAGCAACAGTCGTTCGGCCGGCTAGCGGCCGTTGAGCCGGTTAACGGCAGTCGTTGGGCCGGTCGCGCCACCCGCCGCTGCCCAGCTTGGACAGGCAGATCGTCGCTTCGCCCGCCCCCAGGGGCGCGCCGTCCGTCGGTAGCGCGCCACAGCTCGCGGCCCACACCTCCACGCGGGACGTGACCAGCCGCGCGGTCGCCCGGTAGTCGCCGGGATCCAGGCCCAACTGGTCGAAGGGCGCGTTGAGGGTAAGCGACGTCGGGCCGCCTTCGCCTGGATCGAACGAGCCGGTAACCTCGACGGAGGTTCCGTCGTCATCGCCGTGGCTGATGACCGCCACCGCACACCAGGGAGTCGCACGGGGATTGAGCGCCGTGAGGCCCACCGCTTGACCCAGTCCGCCATCGTCGTCCAGAAGCTCGAGCGTGGTGGCCAGGTCGGTCAGGCTGGGGGCGGGCGCGGCCGACTCGACAATTACCGAGATAGACGCGCGCTGCCCCCCTACCGAGGCCGTGATCTGCGCCTCGCCGGGAGCCAAGCCGACCACCACCCCTGCGGCGTCGACGGTCGCGACGCCGGGCGCACTGGACTGCCATGCCGGTGCGCGGTCGAGCGTAGCGGTGCGGACCCCCCTTATGGTGGCGGTAACCGCCGAGGATTCTCCCTCCAGCAACGTCAGCCCCGACGGTGCCAGGTCGATCGAAGCCACCGGCTCAGGGAGGACGCGGACCGGGATGGAGCGCTCGACCCCACCCACTCTGGCGAAGATCCGCGTCGAGCCGGCGCCGGCTGCCAGAACGGTCCCACCGTCCCCGTCTCCGGAGACGGACGCCACGGCGTTGTCGGCCGAGAGCCACTCCACCTGTTGGCCCGCGACGGCACCACCGCTGGCGTTCCTCGCCTCGGACCGTATCGATCGAGACAACCCGGCCTCCAACGTCAGCGAGTCCTCCGAGATCCAGACTTCGGCCACCCGGTCCGGGGTGGGCGGTGGGGCGGCCGCGACGCGCACGACCGAAATGGCTGCCGCCCCTCCGGCCGTGGCCGTGACCGTCGCCGACCCTGGAGAGGCAGCGCGCACGAGTCCGTCGGAGGTCACGGCCGCCACCGCTGGGTCGCTCGAGCTAAACCGGACGACCGCATCTCCCACGGGGCTCCCCTCGGCATCGTCGGCCCTGGAGAACAGCGTGACCTCCTGGCCCACCGTCAGATCGACGCTCTCCGGACTGAGCGCGAGTCTCGCCACGGCGGCGTTTCCCGTCGGTGGCTCAACGGGTGGCTGATCGGCTTCGCCCTGCTCCGGCGCCGCGGTCACTTCGGCGCCCCCGCCGTCGCCGGAAAGCGACTGCAACACGAACCGTCCTCCGAAGACCGCGAGCACGATCCCAACGGCGGCCGTACCGGCAATGGCCGCGGGACGCAGTGACCGCCTGGAGCCCGGGACCGCCGGCACGGTCGCGTCTTCGCCCGTCGGACTTCCGGGCGCGAGCCCCTCGGTCTCCGTGGCCGCCCCGGCTTCGGGCGCAACCGCCCTCTCCTCCCGAGAGGCGTCCGTAGCCGGTACCTCGACCGACTCCTCCACAAGCTCCTCGGGCTCGGCCGTCGAAGGATCGACGACCTGTCCGGCGCCCGGCTGCCCACCCCGCCCCATGGTGGCCCGCGCCTGGTCCGGAGCCGCTTCCTCTTGCGTCGGTTCTGGCTCGGCTGGAGCCGCGGGCTCTGCCACCGTCTGGGGCACGGACACGGGCGTGGTGGGGCCAGTGTCGAGATACGCAATGGCGTCCTCGAAGCTCGGCCAGCGGTCCTCCACCCGTTTCGCCAGCATCCGCTCGATGATGTCCCACAGCACCTGCGGGCAATCGGGACGCTCTTCGCTGATGTGCGGGGGAGGATCGTTCAGGTGCTTGTAGAGCAAAGCCCACTGGGAGTCGGCCTTGAACGGCACGCGGCCGGCCAGCATCTCGTACAGCACGATCCCCAGGGAATACTGGTCCGAAGCGCCCGTCAGGGCCCCGCCCCGGCACTGCTCGGGGCTCATGTAGGTGGGCGTGCCGATGGTGCGTCCCGTCTGGGTGAGCGTGTGCTGCTCGGCCACCTTGGCGATTCCGAAATCGGTGACGACGGGTCGACCTCGACGGTCGAGCATGATGTTGCCGGGCTTGATGTCTCGGTGGATGACGCCTTCGCTGTGGGCGTAGGAGAGGGCGTCGCCCACCCCCCGAATCACGCGCTCGACGTTCTCGAATGGGAGTGGGCCCTCCTGGGCGATCAGGGTCTCGAGGGACGGGCCGCCCACGTGCTTCATGACGAAGTAAAGGAGCCCGCCGGACTCTTCGACCACGTAGATGGGCACGATGCCGGGGTGGCTCAACGACGCCGTGGTCATGGCCTCGAGCCGGAACCGCTCCACGGTGTCGCTGCCGTGGAACAGCGCCGGCGACATGACCTTGATGGCGACGTGGCGATTCGCCAATCGCTCGTGCGCCAGGAACACGGCGGCCATGCCTCCGCGTCCGAGCTCCGACTCGATGACGTAGCGCCCCATCGTCGCCTGCTGGAGTACCGCCAACAGGTCGGGGGTCGGAGGTGCGCCCGGCCCCGTGGTGAAGGGATTCGGCGCGGCCCCGGCGCTCGGGGTCAGGGCCGTGGCGGAGATTTCCTCGTCGGCGTCAGCCGGCGGCTGGGTGGGCGACTCCGCGTTCGCCGTGTCCTGCCATGCGTCGTCGAGAGGATCGTACGAAGGCGGCAGAGCCTCCAACCCGACGGGCGTCCCGCACCGAAAGCAGGAGTCGGCACCCTCCTGCAACTCGGTTCCGCAGTTCGTGCAGCTCACCAGCGGTGACACGCGTCAGCCGGTCGCGCCGGGGCGTGCGCGACGCGCACTGCAGCGCTCGGGGCCGGCCGGCCGGTCGGCCTGCGGCATCCGGACCTCCTCCTCGAGTCTCATCCCAACGATGATAGCCGCCGGACGGCTCGTCAGGCCAGGCTCGTGGAGGGTGGGTCCGATGGCCCGCGCCCATCTCACGGCCCCTCCCGGGACGGGCGTAACGCGCCCGGGACCGTTGCCCAGAAGGCCGCGGCGTCCGATTATCACACCATCCCCCGCAGGCGGCTCACCCGTGCCGGAGGCTTCCCTTGCCTGTTGGACTCACCGACTCCCATCGCACCCACTCGAGCTCGATCCGCGGGGCCCTGGCCCTGGTCCTGGTCTGGTACGCCGGGGCGGGCTGCGCCTCGACCGGCGGAGCCCCGACGGTCCCCTCCGCACAGGAGCTGCCGGCGCTCGAGGAGCAGCTCGGCCGGAACCCGAGCGACATTCCCACCATGGTCCAGCTCGGGGCCGGGTATCGCGAGGCGGGGCGCCTGGACGACGCGCGGGATCTCCTGGAGCGCGCCCGCGAGGCGGAGCCCGAGAATGGCGCGGCGACGCTGTTCCTGGGGCTGACCTACGAGGACCTGGGCAGATACTCGGACGCTGGATCCACCTACGAGGCCTACCTGGAGCTGCCCGGAGCCACGCTGCGGGATCAGGTCGCGGCGCGGGTTCCCATCGTCCGGCGAAACGAGCTCCAGCAGGTATTGGCCGCGACGCTGGTCACCGAAGAAGATCTCGACGTGGCCCAGGTCGATCCCGCGGCCGTCGCCGTCTTCCCGTTTCTGTATCGTGGGCTGAATCCGGAGTATCGCCCCCTGAGCCGGGCCCTGTCGGCAATGCTCGTCACGGACCTGTCGCGGACCGACCGGCTGCGGGTGCTCGAGCGACTCGAGGTCCAGGTCCTCATGGACGAGCTGGCTCTCGAAGAGACCGGCGTCGTGGATCCCGGCACGGCGGTTCGCAGCGGGCTCTTGTTGGGCGCCGGAAACGTAATCCAGGGAGCCATCGGGGGATCCGAGGAAGTGGTGTCGCTCGAAGCCTCCGTGGTCGGGGTAGGCGGCGACGTCCCGGACGCGCCACCGGTCACGGACGAGGACGCAGCAGAACGCCTGTTCGACATGCAGAAGCGAGTGGCTCTCGGGCTCTATGCGGCGCTGGGCATCGAGCTGACGGTGGCCGAACGCGAAGCCGTGGAACGGCGCTGGACCAACAACCTGGTGGCGCTGCTGGAGTTCGGGCAGGGACTCGAAGCCGAGGACGCGCGGGACTACGCCCGAGCAGCCGCCCACTTCCGCAGGGCGGCGCAGCTGGATCCGAACTTTCAGGAGGCCGACGAGCGCGCTTCGGCGACCGATCTGCTGGCCGATGCCGCCTCGACGACCACGACGGCCCTCGCCTCGGAGGCCGCGACGGTGCTCCTCACCGACATGGGCTTCACCCAGTTTTTCGATCTGGCCGAGGCCCTGGAGGGAGCGCAGCGCCTGGTTCCCACCGCGGAGAACCGCGATCCCATTTCCGAGGTCGCCGGCATCGAGGGGTTCCGGCCACGGACCCGGATCGACGTGACGATCCGCCGGCCTTCGGGAGGTGAGCGATGACGGCCGCCACCTGGACTGGGCGAGCGATCGGCATTGCGGCCCTTCTGGCCGCGTCGTCGTCGCCCGCCGCCGGGCAGACCGTGCCCTGGAGTGTCGGAGCGGGCGCTGAGGTCCAGCGGTTCAACTTCAGCGACTCCGAGTCCGCCGGTCTCGAGGCGCTCACTCTCTTCACGGTTCCGGTGGCCGCCGACGTGACCCTGGGGCAGCGCGTCACCCTGCGCCTGGCAAGCTTCTACGCCAGCGGGTCGCTCGAAGACCGGAGCGGGAACACCAGCTCGATCAGCGGACTGACCGATACCGATCTCTCCGCCACGGTGTCTCTCGGTGACGGGTCGGCCGCGATCACGGCGGTGGCGGCCCTCCCCACGGGCAACTCGACGCACACGCTGGAGGAGGCGAACGTCGCCGGGCTGGTCGCCTCCGACCTCCTGCCGTTCAGGATCTCCAACTGGGGATCGGGTGGGGGCTTCGGCGTCAGGGCGCTGGGCGCGCGTTCGTTCGGGCGTGTGGGAGCTGGGCTCAGCATCGGCTACTTCGTGGCCGGCGACTTCAGCCCCGTGGCCGAGGAGCAGGTCGTGTACCGGCCCGGCAGCACGCTGCAGGTGCGGGCCGCCGTGGACGGAAACGTGGGTAGGGCCGGGAAGGCGTCGTTGGAGGTGAGCTTCCAGTCGTTCAGCGAGGACGTCGCGGAAGACATCAACCTGTATCAGTCCGGAAACCGATTCCAGGCCATCGGATCGTACGCCTTCGCGGCTGGACGCCGCTCCAGCGGCGTGGTGTACCTGGGGGCCATGCACCGGGCCGGCGGCGAGTTCGTCACCACGGGCACCGCGCAGCTCGCGGCGGGCCCACAGACGCTGTTCATGGCCGGAGCGGGTGGGCGCCTTCGGATCGGCGGGACGCTCGTGCTGCCCACGCTGGACCTGCGCGCGCTTCGGAGCGACGACGGCATCGATCAGGGCTTCGACTCGCGCCTCGGCGTCGCCGCCGAGTTCCGGGCCGCGGGAGGTTGGGCGTTCGTGCCCCTTGCCCGCGTGCACCTGGGTCGCATCCAGGTCGTCGAGGGCGTCGAGAGCTCGTTTGTCGGCGTCGATCTCGGTCTTACCGTCCGGGTCGGGAGGTTCGGACTGTGAAACGCTCCCCGAGCCATCGTATCTCGACCACCTTGGTGCAGGCCGTCGCCCTCGGCGCTCTCTTCGCCTGTGACGGGCTCCTCGTCGAGCCCGCGCCGCCTCCGCCGGCCATCCTCTCCGTGGCGTTCAGCCTGTCACCGTCCGCCGTCGCGGCGGCCCGAGGCCCGGCCGAGGCCTTCGATCGAGCCGACCAGGTCGTGGTCACGATCGTGGATCAGGCGGGCAACGTCGTCCACGAGGAGACCGTCCCATTCCAGTCCACGGGCGGGGACACGCAGCTCCAGACCATCCAGGTGGCGCTGGGAGGCGGTGAGTCCACGTACCGGCTCGAAGTCGACATGCTCTTCAACGGCCAGTCGGTCTTCCGCGGCAGCGAGACCCTGAGCCTCGAGCCGGGACGTGCGACCGCGGTGACGATCTCGGTCGATCCGGTCCCGTCGGCTCTCGAGGTGGATCCGGTCCCGACGATCGACGCCCTGGGCGAGACCTGGCAGCTGTCCGGGCGGGTATTGCTGGCGACCGGTGACACCATCGCGTCCATCCTCGTCTGGTCCAGTCAGAACACGTCCGTGGCGACGGTGACGCCCACGGGCGCGCTCACCGCGGTCGGCGAAGGTACCGCCACGGTCGTGGCCAGCTCCGAGGGCCTCACGGGACAGACCCAGGTGGTGGTCGAGGCCATCGTGACCACGGTGGTCGTGTCGCCCAACCCGGCCAACGCCGTGCTGGGCTCCACCCTGCAGCTCACTGCCAGGGCCCTGGACCGCAACGAGAACGACCTGGTCCGGACGGCCACCTGGTCGTCGTCCGAACCGTCCGTCGCCACCATCGATCAGAGCGGCCTGGCCACCGCCGTCGGGGTGGGCACCGCCACGATCAGCGCGGAGGCCGACGGCGTCACGGGAAGCACCACCCTGACGGTCACCGCCGATCCGCCCACCGTGGAGACGCGGCCCGCGACCGGCATCTCCACGACGATCGCGACGCTCGAGGCGCTGGTGAACCCCAACGGCCTCCCGTCCGTCGCCTGGTTCGAGTGGGGTCCCGAAAACGATCCCGGGTCCTTCGTGTCCACGCCCGAGCGAGACGTCGGTAGCGCGTTTACGGACCAGGCGTTCAGCGAGGGACTCACCGGCCTGGAGCCGGGGACGTCCTACTTCTTCCGCGCGGCCGCCAGGAACTCCATCGGCACGAGTCGGGGCGAGGTGCTTCAGCTCACCACGGAAGCTCTGCTCGAGATCCGGACCGAGGCGCTGCCCTCGGCGGCCGTGGACCTGCCGTACGAGGCATCCCTCGAGGCCATTGGCGGTGACGGCACCTACGCCTGGAGCGTGGTCAGCGGCTCGCTTCCGCCGGGGCTGACGCTGTCTTCGTCCGGCCAGATCACCGGGACACCGCCCGATCTCGGGACGTTCACGTTCACGGTTCAGGTGGCGAGTGGGACGCAGGTCGTTTCGCGCCAGTTCTCCATCGACGTGGTGTCGCTTCAGATCGTCACGACGTCGCTCCCCGACGGCGTCCTGCGCGTTCCGTATGACCAGACCCTGCAGGCGATCGGCGGAACCGGTTCGTACGCGTGGGCCTTCGTGGGCGACACCTTGCCGGCGGGCCTGACGTTCAGCGGCAGTGGCCGGCTTTCCGGCACCCCCCAGGAGGCCGGCACGTTCAACCTCACGTTCCGGGTTACGAGCGGCCAGCAGAGCGCCACGCGAACGCTTTCCCTCTTCATCCGCATCCCCACGGGCCGAATCACCGGGACCGTGACGTTCGCCGGCTCGCCTTTGGCGGGCATTCAGGTGTCGCTGTCCGGCACCGTCACCGGGGTGACCTTCACCAACGCGTCGGGTCAGTACACCTTCAGCACCCTTCCCGAGGGCAACTACACGGCGACGATATTCCCCGGTATCCCTGCGTCGACATTCGGCCCGGTCCAGAAGAACACGTTCGTTCCGGACGGCGCCCAGGTGACGCTGAACTTCGGCGGAGACGGTCCGCCGGACCTCACTGTCACGAGCTCCATCAGCCTCAGCACGCCGACACCCTACTTCGTGGGCCAATCGGTGACCATGAATCCGTGGACCGTGAGGAATCAGGGCAACGGACCCACGGGCACGTTCACCAATCGCGTGTACCTGTCGACCAACTCCATCATCTCGACCAGTGACACGTTGGTGCGTTCGATCGGCAACTTCGCCCTGAATCCGGGAGCCGGGGTGAATTGGATAGGCGTTTCGTTCACGATTCCGAGCAACCTGCCCTTCGGGACCTACTACGTCGGCGTCATCGTCGACGCGACCTTCGTCGTACCCGAGTCCAACGAGGGGAACAACACCAGAGCTTCGAGCGCGATCACCATCTTCGTGCCGCCGTCAGCGCCCGAAGGAGGCGGCGCGCCTACCGAAGGAGACGGCCCGCAAGCCGAAGAAGGTGGCGGACCAGCCGAAGGAATCGGCGAACCAGCTAAAGGAACCGGCGAACCAGCCGAAGGAGACGGGTCCCGGTAGGCGGAGGACCTTGCGTCTGACAGGCGGCTTCGACGGACGTCGGCACGCATGGCGGCGTCTGACGATGTCGGAGCCGTAACAGGACCAGGCGTCCCGGTCCATGCGGCTGCAATCGGATGTCGCTCGAGCTGCCAGCGTGAGGCGATCGACGCACTGCCTTCGCTTGATGGGTGAACCGAGGGACTTCACCCCCAACGGAAGGCAGAGACCCATGTTCAGGCCCCTCTCGCCCCAGCTCTTCGCGGACGGCCGTCCCCGAGCAAGCACCCGGAAGAGGCGAGACCTGTCGCACCTGCGGGTCGTGCAGACGGCCAGGCGACAGGTCGCGTTGGAGCTGACCGCCGTCGTGAGGGACCCGGAGCTGCGCGTCCGCCTTCCCATGGTCAGCCCGGTCTACACCGCAAGCGCCTGATCCACCGACCCGTCGCCCGCCCGCTGCCCATCACCCACTCGGACCTCGAGTCCGGGTGGGTTCTTTCTGACCTCAACGAGTCGCCGGCACCCCCTGCGAGTCCGGGCGGGGGCTCCTCTTGGCCCAGCGAGTCACCTGGGCCTACTCGGATATTCGAGTCCGTGGGGCTTCGCTGCCGCGCTCGTTCACGACTCCACGTGACCGTCACCAGGGAAATCCCGTGACCTCGTGGAGCAGGTCGTGAGACCCGATGAGGGGAATCGCCAGGCGTTCCCGCTCTCCAGGTGAAGGCGATGGCCAACCAAGACCAAACGACATAGGGAGACAACGATGTTCGACGCGTTTCTGGAGCTCGAGGGAGTCGACGGTGAGTCCACCCGCAAGGGATTCGAAGGGATGATCGAGCTGGACAGCTTCGATCTGGGAGCGCTGAATCCGAGCACGATCGGCTCCGGCGGCGGTGGCGGCGCGGGCAAGGTCACGCTCCGGCCGATCTCGATCACCAAGCGAACCGACGCGGCCAGCCCGGTGATGTTCCAGGCGTGCTGCACCGGAAAGCACTTCCCCACGGCCAGGATCACCCTGCACAAGGCCGGCGGCGACGAGGCCGTGGACTACCTGATCTTCGAGTTCGAGAAGGTCTACGTGGAGTCCATCGACTGGGCCGGATCTTCGGGCGGCAACGACCAGGCCCTGGAACGGGCGACGCTGCGGTTCGGCAAGATCACCGCGACCTACACGCCGCAGACCGAGACGGGCGCAAAGGGCTCCCCGGTGGTGGCCAGCTGGGACGTGATGGCCGTCTCGACCTGACGGAGCGGGAGCCGCCTGGCCGCCGGTCTTTCGCCCCGACCCAGCCGGCCCGAGCCGTCCCAGAAAACCCCGGCGGACTACCGATTCGGTAGTCCGCCGGTCTCCTGTGCGCGTCTTCTGGGCTCCGACTCAGGAGCCTTGGCCGCCACCGGACCCCGTCCTTATACTGGCTTCAACTGCCGCACGGTCCGGAACGCCCAGCGCCACGAGGCTTGCCCCACGACGAGCGTCGAGCACTACGTCGTTCGCGGTGGTTCAGAGACCGCGGCCCGAACGAACCTCGCACTCATGTCGCATGATCGACGTCCGATTCGATGACCGGGGCCCGTTCGTTGCCGCGCTCCAGATCCTGGCGAACCGCTGGCTCCGCGCGACCCGCCTCACGGTCGACGGGATCTGGGGCACCGATACCCGGACGGTGATGGCAGAGATCAACCGCCGCGTCGGCGCACCGGGAGGCGGGGATAGGGCCGACGGAGCGACGTGGGCGGCACTGCGTGACCAGACCCGCGTCAGCATCATCTCGGCCAACGACATCTACGACCCCAGACACGACGACTTCACGCCTCCCGAG
>JBDHLD010000099.1:0-11239 GCA_039586035.1 Gemmatimonadota bacterium
TGGGATTTCGACGAGGCGGAAGAGTCCTTCGAGCGGGCCCTCAGCCTGACCCCCGGCTCGGCCAACGTACACCAGACGCTCGCCATGCTCCGCGAAGCACAGGGCCGGCACGACGAGGCCATTCGACTCATGCGGCGAGCCGTGGAGCTGGACCCGCTGTCCCTCATCATGCTGCTCAACCTGGGCAGAGCCTACTTGATGGCAGGCCGCCTGGACGAGGCGGCGGCCCAGGCCGAGCACGTGCTCGAGCTGGATCCCGGCTTTCGTGCGGCCCGAGGTGGGCTGGGCTGGGTCCACCTCGCCCGCGGCGACGCAGCGGCGGCCATCGAGTGCTTCGAGGCGCTGCCCAGGCAGACGGGAGACCCGTACAACGCCGCGGCCCCCCGAGCTCTGGCGTATGCCGCCGCCGGGCGCGAGGACGACGCGCGGGCGATGTTGGAGCTTCTCGAGCGCCGAGCAGAGGAGCACCCCGAGCTCCACCTTCACATGGACTTCGCGTTGGCGCACAACGCCCTGGGTGAGGCCGAGAAGGCCCTCGACGCCCTCGAGGGCGCGGCGGAGGCGCGTCAGGGCACGATCGCCATGGTGCCCAACGACCCCACGTGGACCGACCTCAGGAGCCACCCCCGCTTTCAGGCGCTCATGCAACGAGCCGGCCTGTCCAGGTGGGTTGGCCCGTGACGGCGTCTGCAGGCGCGATCTCCGGCCCAGGGCGTTCCATCGGCGCCATCGGATCCCTCGCTCTCGTGCTTTTCTCGGCGGCTCCGCTTGGGGCCCAGGGGCTCGCGGCCTACGAGCTCGACAAGGATGCGGCCGAGCAGCATGAGCTGCCGGGTCGGCTGCGAGAGGTCTCGGGCCTGGCGACCACGTCGGACGGAAGGCTGTTCGCCCACGACGACGAGCGCGCCCGCGTCTACCAGATCGAGCCCCGCAGCGGAGAGGTCGTCAAGCGGTTCGACGTAGGCGCCGGGGGCGTTCGCGGGGACTTCGAGGGCATCGCGGTGGCCGGCGAGCGCTTCTACCTGGTCGAGAGCGACGGGACGTTGTACGAGTTCCGGGAGGGCGAGGAGAAGGAGGACGTCTCTTTCCGGGAGGTGAAGACCGGGCTGGGCCGGCGATGCGAAGTCGAGGGGTTGGCCCACGATCCGGACTCCGACGCGTTGCTCCTGGTGTGCAAGAGCACGCGGGGTCGTGATCTCCGAGATCACCTCGTGGTCTTCGCGGCTCCGCTCAGCACGCTGGAGCCCGAAGCGGAGCCTCGGTACCGAATTCCCTACGCCTCGCTCCGTGACGTGGGTGCCCGCGGCCGGCTTCATCCGTCCGGAATCGAGGTGCACCCCGTCACGCGTCGCATCTTCGTCGTGGCTGCTCGGGAGGAAGGGATCGTGGAGTTCGACCGGACTGGACGCTTCGTCGGCGCGGCCGAGCTACCGGGCAAGCGACACGTGCAGCCCGAGGGCATCGCCTTCGTGCTCGATCGGCTGGCGCTGGCCGACGAGGGCACGGGTCGCAAGGCCACGCTCACGCTCTACCCGCGCAGGCGGGCGCGGCCCGACGGAGGAGGCCCGTGACGGAGATCCGACGGGGTGGGGCCGCGACCTCCAGCCATCTTCTGGCCACCATCGTCGTCGCGGTGGGCGGGTTGACGCCCGGGGCCGCCCGCGGCCAGGACCCCGCGTCGATGACCACCCCCGGGCAGTTGGTCCAGACGACTCCGCAGGGCCGTTACGACGCCAGCGGGATCCAACGCTTCTTCCTGGGCGACGGCCACCGTGACCTGTGGGCAACGCCAGTCCCGGTGCGGGTCCTGGACCTGGACGCATTCGCCGGCGGACTGAGCGTGCTGAGGGCTGGGGGAGGGCTTCAGACTCGATCTCTGCGGTTCCAGGGAGAAGACGGCCAGGTGTGGAACTTCCGCTCGCTCGACAAGGACGCGAGCCGGGCCCTCGACCCGGAGCTCCGAAACACCATTGCCGCCACCGTGATGCAGGATCGCATCTCGGCGATTCTCCCGCTCAGCGCCATGGTCGTCGCTCCCCTCCTGGATGCAGCCGACGTGCTCCACCCCGACCCCACGCTGGTGGTCATGCCCGACGATCCACGGCTCGGCGAGTTTCGGGAGGACTTCGCCGGGCTCCTGGGCTGGATCGAGGTGCGTCCCGACGAGGGCCCGGACGGATCGCCGGGTTTCGCCGGGTCGAGCCGCATCGTCGGCTCCGACCGGTTGCTCGAGCGAATCGAGGACGACCCGTCGGAACGGGTGAACGCAGAGAGCTACCTGCGGGCACGTCTGATGGACGTCTTCGTGGGGGATTGGGATCGACACCCCGACCAGTGGCGTTGGGCCGGCTTCGACGACGGCGGTGACCTGATCTTCGAGCCGGTTCCCAGGGACCGGGACTGGGCTCTCAGTCGGCTGGATGGGGTCGTGGGCAGCGTCAGCTGGGCGTTCTGGCCCCACTACGTGGGATTCCAGCACGACTATCCGAACGCCTTTCGCGCCACCTGGAGCGCCCGGGTCCTGGACAGACGCCTGCTGAGCGAGCTCCCCCGGGACCGGTGGCTGGAGGTGGCCGCCGACCTCGAGTCGCGTCTCACGGACGACGTGATCAGCGACGCGATCGATCGGCTGCCCGCCGGATACGAGGAGCAGATCGGCGCCGAGCTGCGGGCCGCGCTGACGCACCGTCGAGACGACCTCATCCGCTTCGCCGACGAGTGGTACGCCCTGTTGGCCGGGTGGGTCGACGTCCACGCCACCGACACGGGCGAGCGAGCCGAGCTGGCCTGGCAGGACGGAGGCGGCGTCGAGGTGCGTGTCTATCCGGATCGCGAGGGCGAGGGCCAGCCCTACCTCCGGCGTACGCTGTACGCCGACGAGACCCACGAGCTTCGGCTCTACATGCACGGCGGCGACGACGTGGTGGTCATCGAGGGTCCGGGTCCGGGATCCGTGAAGCTGCGGGTCATCGGTGGAGGCGGAGACGACGTCCTGCACAACGAAACCGCGGGCGGAGGCGGCCAGGTCCACTTCTACGACCATCGGGGCGACAATGCGTTCGATCCCGGACCGGGCGCCAAGTGGGATGCCGCCCCCTTCGAAGAGCCCTTCGACCCCCGCGAGACGACTCACCAGGCACCGTTTCGCGACTGGGGCGCGCGGTGGCTCCCGCTGCCGACCATCACCTATGACGGCGACGTCGGGCTTTTCGTGGGCATGGGAGGGATACGGACCGGCTACGGGTTCCGGTCGTACCCTTACCACACTCGCCTGACCGTGGCCGGCGGCTTGGGCACCGGACCAGGCCGTTTCCGCGCGGACGCGTCGTACGACTTCCCCGTCGCGGGGCGCTCGCTACGAGGCCTCGCGCACGTCTTCGCGTCAGGGGCCGAAGGTCGGCGATTCTACGGCTTCGGAAACGAGACGTCGGCCGAGGGCGACGCGACGTTCTTCAAAGCCCAGAACCGTGAGGTGCTGGTCGAGCTGCCCCTCGGTCTGACCTGGGGAGAGGGACGGTACGCCGGACTCGGCCCGCTGTACAAGCACTTCGAGCCGCTCGACACCGATTCCACCCTCGTCTCCGAGTTGAGCCCGTACGGGTTCGGCAGCTTCAACGAGGCGGGCCTCATGGCCACGTTCGGATGGGACTCCCGCGACAAACGGATCCGGCCGAGCCGAGGATGGCTCGTGCATGCCGAGGCCCGCTACTTCCCTGAGCTTCTGGACGTTCGAGCGCCTTTCGGCGGCGTTCGTGGGTGGGCGGCCGGGTTCTTCACCATCCCGGGTCGCTTCGGCCCGACCCTCGCCGCCCGGGGCGGTGGCGAACGGGTCTGGGGCGACGTTCCGTATCAGGAAGCCGCCTATCTCGGCGGGCCTACGAGTCTGCGCGGATACCGTAATCAGCGGTTCGCGGGAGAGGGTTCACTATTCCTCAACTCCGAGCTCCGGTTCCGCCTCGCGAGGCTGAAGATCCTGCTGCCCGAGGACGTGGGGATCTTCGGCCTGGCGGACGTAGGCCGGGTCTTCGTCGAAGGTGAGGATTCCGATGAGTGGCACTCGGCCTGGGGCGGCGGTGCCTGGATCTCTTTGATGGATGTGGTGTCGTTGAACCTGTCGGTCGCCGTGAGCCCCGAATACACGGCCTTCTACTTCCAATCCGGCTTCACCTTCTAGAACATGCGAGGCCCCTGCGCACGATGAAGACCCTCTTCTTGCTTCGCCACGCCAAATCCAGCTGGGATCATCCGGGGCTCTCGGACTTCGAGCGGCCCTTGGCCGTGCGAGGCGAGCGAGCGGCCCCACGGATGGCCGCGTTCATGAAGGACGAGGGCCTGATCCCCGCCGTTGTCCTCTGCTCCACCGCCCGCCGTGCCCGGGAGACCTGGGCCTTGATGGAGGAGCATCTCGGAGGTGGGGCGCAGGTGGCCTTCCTGGATTCGCTCTACGGGGCCGGCCCCGGCCGCATGCTCGAGGCCGCCCGAAGTCACGCGGAGGACCGCTCGCCCGTCATGCTGGTGGGACACAACCCGGGCATGGAGGATCTGGCTCACGCCCTGGCGGGATCGGGTCCCGAAACGGAGCTTCAGTCACTCAGACGCAAATATCCCACGGCGGGCCTGGCCGTGATCGACATCGACGTGACGGCGTGGTCGGACGTCGTGGCCGGCTTGGGTGTGCTTCGCAGGTTCGTCCGTCCCCGGGACCTACCGTAGGCCGTGGCGGCGTCCGCTGGTGATCAAAGGCAAGCGTCACGCGCATCGTGGGTCGGCACCTCGAGCAGGGGACGGGTCTCCGTCTTCCGTAACGCAGACGAGAATGCGTACTATCCGGCACCGGCCGACTGGATGACCCAGGTCAAGCGATTCAAGGAGAGAGCATGACCCACGGAACGGATCCGCGCGACGCCCCAGGCGCGACGACCCCCGGCGACGACGCCGGGGCCGCATCGGGTGTGGAAGGCGCGAGGCCGGACACGGAAGCCGGTGATGCGCCCGGCGTCGCGGGTCCGCCCACCGGGGCGTCCGGAGCCCTGAACCCGAAGCCAGTGTCGGCTTCGGTCCCCCACACGCACTCACCCCCGGGCGACGAGTCGGTGCCGGCCCAGTCCGCCGCCATGGCAGCTTCGACGGACCCGTCGTCTGCGGTGACAGCGCACGATGGCCACGGAAAGAAGGGAAAGAAGGGCAAGAAGAAGAAGAAGAATGAGAATAAGAAGGACGGGCTCGGAACGAGTCGCGGCATCGAGACCATGTTCCGCACCTCCTACCGCACCCACATCAACCTGAGCAACCTGGCCGACACCAAGGCCAACATCATGATCTCGATCAACGGGATCATCATCTCCATCATCATCGCCTCCATCGCCCCCGGCATCGAGAGTAATTGGTGGCTCGTCTTCCCCACCTCCGTGGTGCTCCTTTCCTGCACCACCAGCATGGTGTTCGCGATTCTGGCCGCCCGGCCCCGTATCAGCAGCCGCTTGGTGTCTCTGGACGACGTCCGCTCCAACCGGGCGAACATCCTCTTCTTCGGTAACTTCGTGAACATGGAGGAAGAGGACTTCCTGACCGGCATGAAGGAGATCATGGGCAACTCGGACCAGCTCTACACCAACATGATCCGGGACATCTACTCCCTGGGGCGAGTGCTGTCCCGGAAGTACGAGCTGGTAAGAGTCTCCTACAACATCTTCATGGTCGGCTTGAGCGTTTCGGTGCTGCTCTTCGTGGCCGTGTTCGTGATGGCGGCGTACACGCAGGGGTTCTCCGTCACGGGATAGAGCCACAGGTCACCCGACGGGCCCCCGGGACCCTTCCCTTCCTCGGGCTGCCCGTCCCGGATTCCCAGGCGACCGACCCACGGCCCGATCCAGCCACGACACGGTAGCACCGGTGGCTATCGGCGCTTCAGCTCCTCGAGCTCCTCGAGCGTTCGCGGCCAGTCCTTCCCCAGGAGGCGCGAGAGGGCCCGATCCGCGAGGAGCTTCCCTCCGGTCTGGCATTGTGCGCAGTAGTTGGTCTCTTTCTGGGCGTATTTGATCCTCTGGATGGGCGACCCGCACACGGGGCAGGGCTCCCCGAACTTCCCGTGAGCCGCCATCGCGGGGTGGAACGCGGTGACCTTCTCGGGGAAGCCGTCTCCCACCTCGGCCCGGAGCCGGTCCGCCCACTCGGCGAGCGACCGGCGGGTGGTCTCGTAGAGGCGCATCACCTCGGCGACGTCGAGTTGGCGCGTGAGGCGAACCGGAGACAAACCGGCGAAGAGGAGGATCTCGTCCGAATGCGCGTTGCCGATCCCCGACAGGATACGGGGATCGGTGAGCGCCCGCTTGAGCGTGCGGTTCTCCCGGAGGAGGGCCTCCCTGAACTCGTCGGCGGACGCGTCCAGCGGCTCCAGGCCACCGGGGTCGAGGGCGGACAGGGCCGCTTCTGCCCGTACGACATGTAACGATGCCCGCTTGTGCGAGCTCGCTTCGGTCAGGAGGAGGGTCCCACCCGGGAAGTCGAACGCCGCGTGACCGATCTTCCCGGGAATCGCCGCCCCCCTTGCCCTCCAGCGAAACCGTCCCGAGATCATCAGGTGAATGACCACGTACAGGTCGTCCTCCATCTGCCACACGACGCGTTTCCCCATCCGCCTCAGCCCTTGGACGCGTAGGCCTTCGATGGCCGTCACGGGTGGGTCCCAGGTCCGCAGGAGAGAGGGTGAGCGCACGCGCACCTTCTCCAGGGGCTGACCCGAAAGCCGCCGCTCCAGGGCTTCGATGTATACCGTGATCTCGGGGTATTCAGGCACGGGATTTCTTGCAGGTCGAGGGTGGGTCAGGCATCTTTCCCCCCTCAACGTAACCACGGGACAGGCCCCGTCGACCTCCGGCTCCCGTCGAAACCGGCAGAAGCCGCCACGAGCCCCGGGGGCCACGACCTCGAGCGCCGCCTGCATGCCAATGCGCCCCAGAGAGCGAGCCTATTATCGGGTAGAGTACCCGATCCAGGAGCGACCGGCGTTCTTCGCTGGCGAGACCGAGATGGCCGTCTACGACCTGTCCGAGTACGGCGTGCGCTTCGCCACCCACACGGACCTGCCCGTTCAGGAGGGTGACGCCCTCTCGGGGTCGATCCGTTTCCCAGGCCGGAACCGGGACGAGCTGCACGTCGAGGGAACGGTCGTTTGGGTGCGGGGGACGGTAGCTGCCCTCAAGCTCGAGGTCCCCATCCCCTTTGGCGACATCCTCGACGAACAAAGGTACCTGAGGACCCGCTACCGTCACGTGGAGTGACGCGGCGGAGCCGTCGCCGAGGGTCCCGGCGTTGCCCCTGGACCACATCCCCGCTCTGATCCACGCGCTCCTGAGGGGATCGGTGCGGCAGCGTCCGTCGCCAGCCGCGAGGCGAACCCCGCCTTGCCGCGCCAGTCCTGCGGGACGACCGCCATTCGCGGGTCCACGGCGGATCCGCCACGCCCTGGTCCGAAAACTGCAGCGACCCGTACGCGGGCCGGAATACGACCTCTCTGTCGGGGTATCGTTGCGGCCGCCTCTTCGTTTTCTTTCGGGAGCCATGCACACGATTCACCGGTGTCCCCTGCGGGGATCCCCGAACGGCCGGCCGCTCGTGACGATCGCGGCGCCATGCTCGGGCGCGGGTCGCCCCGGGCGGCAGCTCAGGCGCGTCGTCCTCTGGGTGGCGGCGCTCCTGGTGTGTTCGCAGGCACCATCCCTCTCCGGCCAGACCTCGTCGACACCGGCTCGCCCCCTCGACGCCGGCCATTGGGCATATGACTTCATGGAGGTCGTCCACGCCCTTGGCGCTCCCGGTGTCTGGTCGCCGTGGACGGAGCCCCTCGTGGCGCCAGCAGTGGGCTCCGCTCTTCAGGAGGCACGCCGGGCTCGACCGGACCTCGGCGCTCCCCTCGATCGCTGGATCGCACTGTTCGAGACCGAGACGGGCCTCCCGGCCGGACAGTGGGGTCGGCTGGGCATGGGGGCCGGATTTCAGGGTGGGAGCGCCTCCCTCCTGCCTGAGCGTGGCGGTTTCGTCGACGGGCTGGTCGACATTCCCCTCTCGCCGCAGGTCGCCCTGTGGGCCGAGGGAGGCGTCTCGAGCGAGACCTCCGAGGCCGACCTCGTCTCCGGCGGCCTCGCGGCCCGATTCGGCGCGGCTCAACTCGTCGCGGGCCGCATGCGCGCCCGCATCGGCCAGGGCACCTCTCGCATACTGCTGGCCGGCCGTAGCTCCATGGACGGCGTTCTGGTCGGCTCCGCCCGCCCATTCCTGCTTCCGGGATTCCTGAAGGTCTTCGGTCGAGTGACCGCCCACATCCTCGTCTCCCCGAACGTGAGCACGCCCACGACTGACCGTGCCTGGTTCAGCTCCATGGGGATGAGCATCGAGCCGCACCCTGCGGTCCAACTCGGCGCCTACAGAACCGTTCGGTTCGCAGGCGAGGGGATATCGGATCCCTCGGTCGGCGAGATCTTCCAGGTGTTGTCGGGTCAGGGAGGCTCCGAGGACTTCGACGACAGCCAGGGGGAGCTGGCGGCCCGGGTGCGCTTCCGGGCCTGGGGCCAGGCGGTGGCTCCCTACCTTTCGGTGGGCTTCGAGGATTTGCCCAGCTTGTGGGAGGACCCTGGACTCGTCGCCGGCGTGCTGGTACCGGTGGAGACCGGATCGGGGATCGTTGCGGCTCGCTACGAATACCAGGCCTTCGGGAAGCAGGCACAGTGGTGCCTGGAGTGCGAGTACAAATCCCACCGTTGGTACACCCAGCGTTCGTACGGAGAGTACACGTTCGACGACGTGCTGCTGGCCTCCAGCCTCGGAGGGTATGGCACGCGCCACCTGGTGGAGGCGTCATGGTGGGGAGCCCTGCCACTGCGCCTCAGCGGCATGGTGTTCTTCGAGGAGCGGGAAGAGGGCAACCTGCTATTCGAGCGTTGGCCGGGTCAGCGCCAGGGCGTGGGAGCCTCGGCGGCGGCTCGTCCGCGACCGGGATGGGAAGTGGAGGCGGGTAGCGTGTTGTCCTGGTCGGGGGGCTCGACCGAGGGCCAGCTGAGCCTCGTCGTGCGGATCTATGACGTGTTCAGCAACCCGGCTGGCGTGGCACGCTGATTCCGTCTCTCGACCCGAGCCCGCTCACCGCAGGGGTACGCTCCCTCTGGTGACCAGGTCCCAGTAGCCCGTCCAACCGCCGCCCTCCGCTGCCGTGGCGAAGTCCTCGATCCGCTGGAGAAGCTGCACGCTGGCGAAGCCCGAGATCGCCTCCGGATGGCTGGTCGAGAAGCGATCGAAGTAGCTGCGTATGATCATGGAGCCTTCGGTCCGGGGCAGATCCCTGACGTTCTGGGCGAACGCCTCGAAGGTCCTGCTCCGCCACAGGTAGAACTCCACGTTCGACGTGTACAGCGCCGATACCGTCAGGCCCCTTTCGGCGACCTCGGCGCCGACGGCTTTCAGCGCGTGGGGTCCGGCCAGGTCACCGACCAGGGGAATCACCCGATTGTCGAGCTGCAGGCGGCGGAGAAAGGCGTACCCTTCTTCGTCGGCCAGATAGTTCATGTACCGCCCGTCGAGGTCCGTCTCCAGGAGTAGCCGACGGTAGGTCGGGTAGTACGCCCGGGGGCTACGGAAATGGCTGGTGAAGCGCAGGTCCAGGCCCGCCTGCATGAATTGGTGGTGGATGGTCCCGAGGACCGCCAGGTCATCGACGGTGAGGGGTAGACCGGAGCCCGCGGCAGCGTCCCGGACGCGCTCCCACGCCCGGGCTTCGCGCGACCGGTCGTACGGGTGCGCGTCGACGTGGGCCGCGAGCTGCTCGACCGACGCCTCCAGCCACTCAGAGGGGTCCGGAGGTGGCGGCCGGCCGAACATGAGCGACAGATACTCGACCCGTGTAGGTGACAGCTCGAAGAGCGCCTTGAGCCAGAGGTGCTGCAACAGGTTGTCCCTCCGGATGTCGATCATGAACGCGACCTCGGGACGCACGACCGCCATGTACGAGAAGTTCTGATCGGGACCCACGCCGACGTACGCCCCCCCGTGGGCCCCTCGTTCCTCCAGGGCGCCCGTGACGTGGAGGTACGAGCGCTCGTTGGAGATCAGGTTGTCGGTGTCGAAGTAGCCGCCCTCTTCGGAGAGGTCCCGGACCAGTCGGGCGAAGGTCGAATCGGGGATCGCCGTCGTTGACGCCGATGCAGTCGTGGGCAGGGTCGAGGCCGGGGCCATCCCGGGGTCATCCGTCGTCGCGGCCTCGTCCACGCCCCCGTTGGGGGCGCACGCCGCCACCGTCAGGGCCAGCACGACCGCCGTGACCGACCGCGCAGCGGCCCTGCCCGCTCCAGCCGTGCTCCTCGGACCCTCCGCCACCGTCCGATACGGGAGCTCTTGATCCTCCCGTACGGCGCGAAGCAGCACCGACCCCCGGGTCATGTCGCCCATGCCCACGAAGCCGGCGGGGAATCGAAGGGCGTCACCGAACGCGCGATCGAGCGGTCCGATGTACTTCTCGGTGGCCACGCTCCCCAGGAGGATCACTTCCGCACGCGCGGGAAGCCCCGACCGCACCGCTTCCGAAGTCCGATCGAGGGGCTCTCGGAAGGTCGGCTCGTCCTGGTGGATGGTCGCACTGGCGAACTCACGGAGCTCTTCGGGTCCCACGCACACCTCCGGAGGCATGAGGCCTCGGGTCGCCGTCATCACGTACACACCGGGCTGGCCCCGGGGTGGGCGGGCGAAGCGCCAGCCGTAAGCGAGCTTTCCGCGAAAGTACAATCCGCTCAGGAACGAGAAGAGCTCACCGAGCGGTGCTCCCCCCGCGGCAAAGGACGCCCCGCCCCGCCAGCCCGAGCCTCCCGCCAGGAGGCGGGTGGCCCTACGTCCCGTGCAATTCGCGGGAGACAGCAGAAAGATCCGGACAGGGGGTCGCATGCGGCTCCAGGGGCCGATCCGTCGGCGCAGCTCACCCGGAAGATGCCCCCCGTCGGCCCACGCCGACAGGGGGAGGGCGACGCTTCGCTTCCGGGCAGAATCGGTCGACATCATGGAGGGGTCCCCGGCGCCTGGGGAGCCCCGCTGCGTGATATCGTGCGCGGTGGCCGCGCGCGCTCGTCCAACCGAAGGCTGCACACGAATGAGTGAGTCACCTGCAACCGGATGGCAGCTCTCGCAGGAACAGGTCCAGTTCCTCGAGGAGCTCCTGACCGACGCCGTGCTGGACAAGGCGGAGTCGCGCCTTCGGGCG
>JBDHLD010000008.1:0-111226 GCA_039586035.1 Gemmatimonadota bacterium
TAGGCGCACGATCTATGGCCCGCGGCTTCCCATCCCCGCAGCCGGTCGAACCGCGCGATCAAGGTGAGCAAGCGATGGGTGGCGGCGTGAACGTGTGCGTATAGCGTGGTGATCTCATGGGCAAGGTCGTCGAGCGTGTCCGTCTCGGCCCGCGCCTCCCCGTCGGCGTCGACCCGTCCGGCGCGCTCCCTCCAACGCTTCAGCCCGCCCTCATCCCGGCGTCCGCGCCCTCTCCTGCCCGCTCCGCCCGCACTCGACCCGCGGTGCTCTCCGCCCCCTCGCGCTGCGTTCCAGCGACCCTCGATCGTTGCTGAATCCGGCGCCACTTGTCCCCCTATAACGTTATATGACAACGATATAGAGAAATATAACGAGGGCGTTTTCGACTCTCTCAGCGCTCACTGGGGCCCCGGGGAAGGGGTGTCGATACTCCGAAGCTACCGGACGCCCGCGAGCGTCGTGAGGGCGGGGCTCAGGGCTCCTGTAGCCAACTCAGTGCAGGGTCCGAGACTCCGCAGGACCCGTCTCTTGAAATCCGTCCATGGTTGTTTGGGACGCGTGGATGTGAGATCGGGCTTGATCCCGAGGACCGGCGTGACACCCAGCCGGCATTGGGCTCTCCCGGGAAGCGGCGCCCGAACCGGAGTGGAGGGGCGCCCCAACTGGAGTGGAGCGGCGCCCCAACCGGAGTGAAGCGGCGCCCCAACCGGAGGCAGGACGCGCTCAGCTTGCGAGCCTACCCAACGGCTATGGTGGAAGCCCCCTTACCGCCTGAGCTTCGCCCCCAGCTCCGACGCTTCGTGCCCCGTTGCACTGAAGAAGCTCCGCGGTGCCCTGCGGTCCACCGGCAACGGCTGGGCGTAGTACTGCATGAGCTCGTCTTCCATCTTCTTGATGCCGCGGAGGACGTCCCGGCGGCTTACCTGCCCCACCAAACGGCCGTCCTCTACCACGGGCAGGCGCCGCACGTTGTGCCTCTCGAAGGTGTCGACGATGTGGTAGATGCCGTCGTCCGGCTTGATGGTGATCAGGTGGCGGCTCATGAAGGCGGCCACGGAGATCAGCTCCTCACCTTCGCGGTGGTCGTAGCTCCCGCCGGCGAGAACCCGCATGCAGTCCTTTTCCGACAGGACGCCACAGAGCGTGCCGTTTTTTTCGACCACCGGCGCCCCGGAGAACTCGTTCTTCAGGAGCACGTCGATCGCGTCGAAGATCGACGTCTCGGGAGAGAGCGTGATCAGCTTGGTAGTCATGATGTCCCGGGCGGTGAACAGATGGGCGTTGATCATGATTCACCTCCTGGGATGAAGAGCTGGGTCTTGTCGAGAGCTATGGAGCCTATGCCTGAACAGTGTCCTCACGGACCGCCGGACGCACTCAGGTCACTTGGAGCCCGCTCCGTCGCCGGGAGCCCGCTCCGTCGCCGAGAGCCCCCTCCGCCGCTTGGAGCCCGCCCCGTCGCCGGGAGCCGGCTCGCCGGGGGTACCCTCCGCCGCCGAGGGCGCGCTCGGCCCCGAGGGCACGCTCCTTACCGAACCCCCGATCCGGCGTTGGAGCAATCGCCGCCCTGGGTGCCCCTTGGCTTCCGTGGATCCGTATCGCCGCTGGTGACGCCCGGCCGGCAAGAGCCCCCGCTCAGGCTGCCTCTTCCGCCACCTCCAGCTCGCACCCCTCCCCCGGCGCCTTGCCGCAGGCGCACGCGCCACCGCCCAGCCCCCCACAGGAGCCCTTCAAGCTGGTCCGGCCGACCATGGTGCCTGCCGCCAACCCGATCATGATCCAGGCTACGGCCACCACGGTGATCGCTATGGTAGTCGCCATCTTCGGTCCCTATCTCCAAGCGCCTGCCGTCGACCCCGACGGCGGCGTCCTCGTCGTCTCAGCTGACCCTTCCACCGCGCTCCACGGGCAGTCAACTCGCGGACCGCTGGGCCGACGAGTCAGCGATCCCGGGTCAATCTCGTGCTCCGACCTCCGGCTGCACCCGTCCGGCCACCTCAGCCCGATCCCCGAACTGCCTCGTCGCGCGGGCCACGAAATCTGCCCCGTCCCGCGTGATGAATAATGCGGCCAACCCCAGCCGCTCCGCCACCTCGTACCCCTCGTCCGGACCCAGGACGCTCAACGCCGTAGCCCAGGCGTCGGCGGCGGTGGTGTTCGGGTGGATCACGCTCACGGAAGCCCCGGAATGCCGCGCAGGACGGGCCGTGCGGGGGTCGATGAGGTGTGCGTACTCAACCCCGTCCAACTCGTAGAAGTTCCGGTAATCGCCCGACGTGGCCACGGCCTCCCTGGCCAGCTCGACCACTCCGTAGATCTGACGAACCGCCGCATTGGGCGTCTCGATGGCCACGCGCCACGGCTCCCCGTTCGCCTTGGCGTCCCCTGCCTTGAGCTCGCCGCCCACCTCCACGAGGTACCGGTGATAGCCCAGCGAATCCAGGGCCTCGGCGACCCGTTCCACGGCGAACCCCTTGGCCACCGCCGACAGGTCTGCCTCGACATCCGGGTTGGCTTTGGCGAGCTTGCCGCCATCGGTGTCCACGCTGAGCATTCCGTAGCCCACCCGCTCCGCCAGCTCCGCCAACACGTCGTCAGACGGTGCGACCGGCGGCTGACCGGCCACGCCGAAGCCCCAGGCCTCCACAAGCGGACCCACGGTCACGTCCAGCGCGCCGCCGGACGCCGCGCTCACCCGCTCGGCCACCTCGAACACGTGGAGAGTCGCAGCCGACATGGGCTGGGGCTCCGTGGACCGACTGGCGTTGAAGCGTGACAGCTCGGACTCGGGATCGTAGGTGGACATGAGGGCGTTCACCTCGTCCAGTCGCGCGCGGATCGCCTCGGCCACAAGCTCCCGCTCCGGCGCGTTCAACGACGGCACGTCCAGCTTGACCGAGTAGCTCGTGCCCATGGTGGGCCCGCTGATCTCGATGGTCAGCGGGGGAGCTTCGGCGATGAAGAACCGGTGGACGGTGAAGCCGATGAGAAGAAGGAGCCCGATGGGGAGCAGGACCTTCCCCTTCGGGCTCAATCTCGGATCGAGACTCTCGCTGGTCATCCGGAGCTGCCGTCGATTGGTGGGCGTCGGGGCGTAGCTGGATCGCGATCGATCAGCCAATCCGGCTTAGGACCGGGACCCGCCGGATCTGCCGGCCTCGGTCAGGACGCCGGAAATCTCGCTCGGCGTTCACCCGTCAGGCCGCCCGCTTCGGGTCAACCGAAGTCGTCCAACATGATGTCCTTCTCTTCGACGCCGAGGTCGATGAGCATCTTCTTGCACGCCGCGATCATGAGGGGCGGCCCGCACAGGTAGTACTCGCAGTCCTCTGGCGCCCGGTGGTCCTTCAGGTAGCTGTCGTACAGCACCTGATGGATGAAGCCGGTCTTGCCGGTCCAGTTGTCCTCGGGCAGGGGCTCAGACAGCGCCAGGTGCCACTCGAAGTTGGGGTTGTCCTCGGCGATCCTGTCGAAGTCCTCCTCGTAGAAGGATTCGCGCCGGCTCCGGGCTCCGTACCAGAACGTGATCTTGCGGTCCGTGTGGATCCGGCGGAACTGGTCCAGGATGTGGGACCGCATGGGGGCCATGCCGGCGCCACCGCCCACGAAGACCATCTCCTTGTCGGTCTCCCGGGCGAAGAACTCACCGAACGGTCCGGTGATGTCCACCTTGTCGCCGGGCTTCAGGTTGAAGATGTAGGACGACATCTGTCCCGGGGGCACGTCCGGCATTCGGGGCGGCGGCGAGGCGATCCGGACGTTGAGCATGATGATGCCCTCCTCTTCCGGATAGTTCGCCATGGAGTACGCCCGTGAGACGGGCTCGTCTACCACGGACACGTACTTCCACTGATCGTACTTGTCCCAGTCCTCCCGGTACTCTTCCTCGATGTCGAAGTCCTTGTATTCGACCCTGTGAGGCGGCGCTTCGATCTGAATGTAGCCACCCGCCCGGAACGGGACTTCTTCGCCCTCGGGCAGCTCCAGGATCAGCTCCTTGATGAAGGTCGCCACGTTGTGGTTGGAGCGGACGGTGCACGTCCAGCGCCGGACCTCGAAGAGCTCTTCCTCGACCTCGATGGCGATGTCCTGCTTGACCTTCACCTGGCAGGACAGCCGCCAACCCTCCCGGGCTTCACCGCGCGTGATGTGGCTCTCCTCGGTCGGCAGCAGCGCGCCACCGCCGTCCAGGACCTTGACCTTGCAGACGCCGCAGGTGCCGCCGCCGCCACACGCCGACGGGATGAAGATCTGCTCCGCGGCCAGCGTGTTCAGGAGCGTGCTCCCGGCCGAGGTCTCGAGGTCGTGCTCCCCGCCTTCGTTGACCGTGATCTTCACCGCGCCGCTGGCCACCAAACGGCTGCGAGCCACGAGCAGGACCACCACCAACGCCAGGATGACGATGGTGAAGAAGACGACGCCCAAGAGGATCGTGTTCATGGTGCGCTTCCTAGCAGTCGGTGCGCTTTGTCACAGGCCGTCGTCATAGCTGGATCCCCGAGAAAGCCATGAACCCCAGGGACATCAATCCCACGACGATGAACGTGATCCCGAGCCCCCGGAGCGGCGCGGGCACGTTGGAGTAACGCATCCGCTCTCTCACCGCGGCTAGACCGATGATGGCCAGAGCCCAGCCGATGCCCGAGCCCAGCCCATACACGGTGGCCTCTCCGAACGTGTAGTCCCGGTTCACCATGAACAGCGAGGCGCCGAGAATCGCGCAGTTCACGGCGATGAGGGGCAGAAACACGCCCAGCGCGTTGTAGAGCGCGGGCGCGTACTTGTCCACGGTCATCTCCACGAGCTGCACCATGGCCGCGATGGTCCCGATCATGAACAGGTACGTCAGGAACGAGACGTCTGGCACGGGATCGAGCCCGAGCCACGACAGCGACCCGGGCTTCAGCAGCGTCTGGTTGATCAGCTGGTTCAGCGGCACCGTGATGGCCAGCACGAAGATCACGGCGAAGCCCAGGCCGATGGCGGTGTCGACCTTCCTCGACACGGCGAGGAACGAGCACATGCCCAGGAAGAACGCCAGGGCCAGGTTCTCGACGAAGATGGCCGTCGTCAGGAGGCTCAGGTAATGCTGGAGCATGGCGCTACCTCAGCAGGCTGGCTTCGTGGGGCTCCAGGAAGTGCCCCACGTGGAATTCGTCTTCGATCTGCTCCGGCTTCTTCCACCGCACCGCCCAGATGAACACGCCGATGAGGAGGAACGCGGCCGGCGACAGCACCATCATGCCGTTGGGCTCGTACCAGCCCCCGTTCCTGGTGGACTGCAGGATCGTGAACCCGAAGAGCGTACCGGTGCCGAAAAGCTCGCGGAAGGCCGCAACCACGATCAGGATCAAGCTATAGCCCGCCGCGTTCCCCAAAGCGTCGTAGAACGACAGCTTGACGGAGTTCTGGATCGCGAACGCCTCGGCCCGTCCCATGATGATGCAGTTCGTGATGATGAGCCCCACGAACACCGTGAGCTGTTTCCAGATGTCGTAGACGAACGCCTTCAGGATCTGGTCGGCGATGATCACCAGAGAGGCGATGATCGTGAGCTCCACGATGATCCGGATGCTCGGCGGCAGCCCCTTGCGGATGGCGCTCACCGAGACGTTGGACCCCACGAGCACGAAGACCACGGCCAGGCTCATGACCACCGAGACGCTGAGCTTGGTGGTCACCGCCAGCGCCGAGCAGATCCCCAGGACCTGCAGCGCGATGGGGTTGTTGTTGAACAGGGGGTCCAGCAGGACCTCGCGCTCCGCCTTGGTCACGTGATCCCCCTTTCAGCCCGGAATCGGTCGAGGTAGGCCCCGAAGCCCGTCTCGCCGAGCCAGAAGTGCAGGAGGTTGGTCACCCCCCGCGACGTGAGGGTGGCGCCAGCGAGGCCGTCCACGCGGAATGGATCGGCCTCGACAGGTCCAGCCACGCCCTTGATGACCTCGATGGCCGGGTCCCACTCGTCGTCGAATGCCCTGCGACCCGGCCAAAGCGCCTGCCAGTTCAGGTTGTCGATCTCGCCGCCGAGCCCCGCGGTCTCACCGTGCTCGTAGAAGGTGATGCCGGTGATCGTCTGGAGATCCGCGCTGAGCCCCACGAAGCCGTACATGGTCGACCAGAGCCCGTATCCCTGGACCGGCAGGATCAGGCGCTCGACCTCCTCTCCCTCCAGGAGCTGGTAGATCAGCGCGTGGTGGGGGAGCCGACTCACCTTGGCCGCGTTCGCCGGTGCGAGCTCGCTACGGGCCGGATCCTGCGAAGCCGCCCGCTGATCGAAGGCCACCGGGTCGATGTCGTCGGCGTACTCGCCGGTCTCCAGGTCGATGACCCGAGCGGTGAGGTTCTCCTCGAACCGCTGGTTGATCTCGTCCCGGCTGAGCTTCTCACCGGGCACCGCCAGATCGGCCACCAGCAGCACTCTGGAACGCAGGTCCAGGAGGCGGTTCTCCTCCTGCCGGTCCTTGAGCGCCACCGCCGAGCTCGCCACGAAGATCGAGCAGACGATGCAGACCGCGCCCGCGAAGAGGATCGTCTTTGCCGGACTAGCTTGCATAGCGCGCCATCCTACGCTTCACGTTCGATCGGATCACGAAGTGATCGATGAGCGGGGCGAACATGTTCATGAACAGAATCGCCAGCATCATGCCTTCGGGGTACGCCGGATTGACCACGCGCACGAGGACGACCATCAGGCCGATGCCGATGCCGTACCACCATTTGCCGATGTCGGTGTAGGCGCTCGACACGGGGTCGGTGGCCATGAAGACCATGCCGAACATCCAGCCGCCGGCCACGATGTGCCAGTGGAACGGCATGGCGAACATGGGGTTCGTGTCAGAGCCCACCCAGTTGAGCAGCGCCACCGCCACGAAGGTCCCGATGGTCACGCCCGCCATGGTGCGCCAGGACCCGATCTTCGTGTAGATCAGGAGACCCGCGCCCACGATGCACAGGAGCGCAGAGGTCTCACCCAGCGATCCGGGTACGAGTCCGATGAAGGCGTTCCACCAGTCCCAGTTCTCCCAGGCGCCGAAATTGGCGGCCGAGTCCGCCAAGATCGTGGCGCCGGCGAAATTGTCGACGCCCATGAAGTCGGCCGCGATCCAGGGCGCGTCGCCCGAGATATCGGCAGGATAGGCGAAGAACAGGAACGCTCGAGCCGTGAGCGCCGGGTTGAGGAAGTTCATGCCGGTCCCGCCGAACACCTCTTTGGCGAACACGACGCCGAAGGCGGTCCCCAGAGCCACCATCCACAGCGGGATCGCCGGCGGCACGATGAGCGGGATGAGCGCCCCGGTGACCAGGAAGCCCTCGTTGACCTCGTGCTTGCGGGCCACGGCGAAGGCCACCTCGACGGCGCCTCCCGCCGCGTTCACAACCGCCACGATGGGCACGAAGTACAGGGCGCCGTAGAGGAAGCAGGTCGCGTAGTTGGAGGGATCGAACGACAGACCCAGCAGGTTCATGTAGATCCAGGTCTGCCAGTTCTCCAGCGGCGCCGCTCCCGCCTGAATCGCCATTGCGGCCTGGTAGCCCGCGTTGAACATCGCCCAGAACATGATGGGCTGCATGGCGATGACCACCGTGAACATCATCCGCTTCAGGTCCATGCCGTCGCGCACGTGCGAGCCCGTGCGAGTGACGGTTCCCGGCGTGTAGAGGATGGTGTCCATCATCTCGTAGACCGGATAGAACTTCTCGAGCTTTGAGCCCTCTTCGAAGAGGTGCTCGAGCCGGTCCAGCTGTCGACGAACGAGCTTCATCAGCCTTCTCTCTCGATGATCTCGAGGTTCTTTCGCAGAATCGGACCGAAGTCGTTCTTGCCGGCGTCCACGAACGTGCAGAGCGCCACGTCCTCCTCGGCCAGCTCCAGGCATCCCAACTCTTCGGCGGTCTCGACGTCTCCCACGGCGAGAGCCCGGAGCAGGTAGGTCGTCACCATGTCGAAGGGCATGACAGACTCGTACATGCCGATGGGGACGATGGCCCGCTCGGATCCGTTGGTGCTGGTGTTGAAATCAATCTCCTTCGGCCGGAGGATTCCCGACACGTAGATGGGCAGCATGGAGTACTTCTTCGCGCCGGGTGATAGCCACCCCAGGAACTCCCGCTCCCGAGCTTCTTCGACAACGCTCACCTGGTTGTCGTAGCGGCCGATGAAGCCGAAGACCTCGCCCATGGCCTTCTTGCCGCTCAACACGGAACCGGAGATGTAGCGGACGTCACCGAGCCCGGCCTCCTCATCGGCCAGCAGGTCGTGGGTCGACGCGCCGGCCCGCGTCCTGACGAGCCGGGGCTTGGCCAGGGGCGGCCCGCCCAGCGCCACGACCCGGTCCAGGTCCAGACGTCCCGTGCTGAACAGTCGGCCCACGCTGGCGACGTCCTGGTAGCCGATCCACCACACGGTGCGGGCCCGGCTCACGGGAGCCAGACGGTGGATGTGGATCCCTGCGGTCCCGGCCGGATGGGGACCCGCGAACTCCTCGACCTGGACCTGGGCCCTCAGGCCCTGCGTAACCCCTGATCCCTTGGAGACGCACAGGTAGGTATTTCCTTCAGTGAGCTTCGACAGGAGCCTCAGGCCCAGATCGAAGTCGTCCCGCTGCCCGCCCAGCGCCACCTCTGGGTCCGCGGCCAGGGGGTTGGTGTCCGCGGCCGTGACGAAGATCGAGTGGGGAGGCTCGGCGTCCGGCGTGGGCACCTTGGAGAACGGTCGCTCGCGGAGCGCGGTCCACAGCCCCGATTCGAGCAGCAGCGCCCGGACCCCGTCCCCATCCAGGGTGTCGGGGTCCGTGCCCGTGTAGCTCTCGAACGTGTGGAAGTCGTCGTCGCCGGGACGGCGCTCGCGCTCACTCTCGGTCAGCTCGATCACGACGGAGAGGAGCGTCCGCCTGGCGCCCCGGTTGATGGCGACCACGGTGCCTGCGGCCGGGGCGGTGTGCGCCACCTCGCCGCGCTTGCGGTCCCGGAACAGCACCTGGCCACGCCGGACCGGGTCGCCGACCTCGACCTCGAAGCCCGGCCTCATTCCCGGGAAGTCGTCGGCCATGATCGCCACGCGGGAGACCGTTGGCCCGTCGAAGATCTGCTGGGTCGGCTTCCCAGCGATCGGAAGGTCGAGTCCCTTCTTGATCTTATGGACGCCCATGCGAGCTCCCTGCGTACTCAGCAGACGAATTCAGCCGGTCGTGAACCGCGTGCGCGGGCGGGCGGCGGCGGCGGTTCAACGCCCGGTGTCTACCCGCTCCCGCCCGGCCTGTTTCAACATGTGAACTTTTTCACTTGAGTCGTCCAAAAGTGGCAAAACGGCTGCGCAAGGCAAGTCCCGCGTGCCTTCGTCGGTGCCGCCTCCTCTGGACACGCGCCCCAACGGCCCTCGTAATCCCAACCCGTAGAAGGGCATCCGTCCGCTGCCGCCGGCGCGGCCCCCGGTGCGAGGGCGGGCGGACTCAGTGCCGGAACAGCCTGCGACCCGTGAACACCATGGTGATGCCGTGCTCATCGGCCGCGTCAGTGACCTCGCCGTCCCGCACCGAGCCGCCCGGCTGCACGATGGCCCGGACACCGGCCTTGGCCGCCGCGTCGACGCCGTCCCGGAACGGGAAGAACGCATCCGACGCAAGAGCGGCGCCCTGAACGTCGAGGCCGGCGTCGGCGGCCTTCTGCACGGCGATACGCGAGGAGTCGACGCGACTCATCTGTCCCGCGCCGATGCCCAACGTGGCCGTGTCGCGGGCCAGCAGGATCGCGTTGGACTTGACGCTGAAGACCGCGGCCCAGGCGAACCGCAGGTCGTCCCACTCGGCGTCGGTGGGCGACCGTTCGGTCACGACCTTCCACTCTCCGGCGTCCACGCCGTAGAAGGGCGGCGGCGGCGGCGTCTGGGCCAGCATGCCCCCGTAGATGCTACGCAGGCTCCGGGGCGCCGGCGTGGTCCCGTGGCCCGCCAGGAAGGCGGCGGTCGAGGCGTCGCCGGGTAGGTCAGCAGCCTCAGGTTCTTCTTCCGGGTAAGGATCTCGAACGCCGCCTCATCGAAGGCCGGGGCCGCCACGCACTCGACGAACAGCGAGCTCATGGCCTCGGCCGTGGCTGCGTCTACCGGGCGGGTCGTGGCGATGACCGAGCCGAAGGCGCTGACGGGATCGGTGGCCAGGGCCTGGCGGTACGCCTCCTCGAGGGTATCGCCTACGGCCAGGCCGCACGGCGTCGTGTGCTTGATGATGGCCACCACCGGTCGGGGCGAGAAGGCGAAGGGCGCCACCGCCAACAGGGCACCGTCCAGATCGAGCAGGTTGTTGTAAGACAGCTCCTTGCCGTGGTGCTGCTCGAGACCCGCGACGCCGGTGCGGTCCCCGGCCCCCACGTAGAAGGCCGCCGCCTGGTCGGGGTTTTCGCCGTACCGCAGCGTCCGGTCGCGTGAAAGACCCAGGTCCAATCCCAGCGGGAGCGCGGGGTCCGCATCGCTCAGATGGCCGGCCGCCCGTTCGTTCAGGTAGGTGGCCACGGCCGCGTCGTACCCGCTGATGTGGTCGAACACCCGGGCGGCCAGGGCGAAGCGAAGCGCCGCCTCGCGCTCACCGCCGTCGCCGTCCAGGGCCTCGAGGACGGCGGGGTAGTCCCCGGGATCCACCACCACCCACACGTCCCGGTGGTTCTTGGCGGCCGCCCGGATCATGGTGGGGCCACCGATGTCCACCTTCTCCATTGCGGCGCTCAGGGAAACGTCGCCGGAGGCGACGGTCTGGCGGAACGGGTACAGGTTGACCGCCACCAGGTCGATGGGCGCGTAGCCCTGCTCCGCCAGCGCCGCCATGTCGTCGTCCCGGTCGCGCCGGGCAAGCAGGCCCGCGTGGATCGCGGGATGCAGGGTCTTCACCCGCCCGTCCATCATCTCGGGATGGCCCGTGACCTCGGCCACGTCCGTCACCGGCAGACCGGCCTCCCGAAGGCGGCGGGCCGTTCCTCCCGTGGACAGGATCTCCCACCCCCGCTCCACGAGTCCGGCCCCCAGCTCTTCGATCCCGGACTTGTCTGAAACGCTCAACAGCGCACGTGGACGACTCATCGTCTTTTGAATGCTCCTCGGATCTGGCGCGCGAGCTCACCGGCGGGGGCGTCCTGCGCCAGCGTGAAGGCGTCCCCGGGGTATTCGAAGGGTGCGGGCACCCGGCCGTCCGCCACGGCCCGCATCAGGTGATCGGCGGCGAGCGGGTAGAGCACGTGCTCCACAGCCAAGACGCGGGCCGCCAGTGTCTCCGGGGTGTCGTCGGGATTCACCGGCACGGGCCACTGCGCGAAGATCGTGCCCGTGTCGTAGGTCTCGTCGACGTAGTGTACGGTGACCCCGGTGACCTTCGCCCCGGACGCCAAAACCGCCTCGTGTATCCTGTGTCCGTACATGCCCTTGCCGCCGAAGGCGGGGAGCAACGCCGGGTGGATGTTGAGGATGCGCCGGGGGAAGGCACCGATGACGCCCCGCGGTATCAGGCGCAGGTAGCCGGCCAGGCAGATGGCCTCGATCCCGTGATCGGCGAGAGCGTGAAGCGTGTCCCCCGCCACTTCGTCCGAGTCCCGGCCGCTCACGGGGACGATCGCCGTGTCACGGCCGGCGGCGCGTGCGCGGTCCAGCGCGCTGGCATCCGGACGGTCGCTCACCACCAGCGCCACCCGCCAGATGGCGCTCGAAGCTTCGTGGTTCAGGAGGGCCTGGAGGTTGGTGCCGCCACCGGACGCGAAGACGGCCACCGGGACGCTCAAGCCAGCTCTCCTCCGTAGTGTGGGATCAGGAACGGGTTGCCCACCCGCTCGTGCTGCACGGTCGTCTCGGGTCCGTGGCCGGTCAGGAGACGGGTCTCGTCGGGCAGTGTCAAGACCTGAGCGCGAATCGACTCCATCAGAGTCCGTAGATCGCCGCCCGGAAGGTCCGTGCGGCCGATGGAGCCGGCGAAGATCACGTCGCCCACGAAGGCGAGCTCGGCCGCGGCGTCGAAGAAGATCACGTGCCCCGGCGCGTGGCCGGGCGCATGCCGGACCGACAACGCCGATCCACCCAGCTCGAACGTCTGGCCGTGGGCCAGCTCATGGGTAGGCGGCGGCATTCGGGGGGGCGCGGGCATCCCGAACGCAGCGGCCTGCATCGGCACCATGTCGTAGAGGCGCCGGTCGTCGGGATGCAGATGGATGGGTGTGCCTGGGGCACCGTCCAGAACCGTGACGACGCCCTCCACGTGGTCCAGGTGCGCATGGGTCAGCAGAATCGCCACCAGCTCGAGATTCCGCTCCCGGATCGCGGCGGTCATGGCGCCGGCCGTGGCGCCGGGGTCGATGATGGCGGCCGACACACCGTCCGCGCCCACGGCCAGGTAGCCGTTCTGGGCGAAGGGCCCGCCGGCGAACGTGTGGTAGGTCAGCACGAGGGGACGGGCGTCGCCGCCACCCTCAGGCACAACCGCAGCCGCTGGAGCGGACGCCAGCCAGCTCCAGAGCCTCTTCCTCCGCGGTCGGCGCCCTCCACCCCCCCGAGAGGTCGAGCATCCGCCGCAGCGACCGCTCCGCGCCCTGGCGTACGGCTTCGTCCAGGGTGACCTCGTACTGCTCATGGTCGAGGCTCCACGCGAGCTTGGCCAGCGTGTTGAGCTTCATGTTGCCGCAGATGGCCGCGCCCGAGAGGGGGATCAGCGTCTTGGTGGGGAAGCGCTGCTTCAGACGGTCGATCAGGCCGCGCTCGGTGCCGATGATCAGGGCGTCGTGGTCCTCGGCCAGGCCCACCATGCCGCTGGTGGAGGTGACGAAATCGGCTTCGTCCAGCAGATCCTGCCGGGCCTCCGGGTGGACGACCACCAGTGCTTTCGGATTCGCCTGACGCGCGCGGTCCAGCTCTTCGAGGACCAGGTCGTCGTGGACGTAGCAGTAGCCGTCCCAGGCGATGATGTTCTCGCGCCCCGTCCGCTCCTCCACGTACCGGGCCAGGTTACGGTCCGGGACGAAGATGATGGGCTGATCCGCGGGAATCGACTCCACGACCTGAACGGCGTTGGACGACGTGCAGCACACGTCGGACTCGGCCTTGACCTCGGCGGTGGAGTTCACGTAGGCCACCACCGCAGCATCGGTGTGCTGCTCTTTGAGTCGGCGTAGCGCCCCTGCCGTCACGAAGTCGGCCATGGGGCAACCCGCCTTGAGGTCGGGCATCAGCACCCGCTTGTCCGGCGAGAGCACCTTGGCGGTCTCCGCCATGAAGTGGACGCCGCAAAACACGATGACGCTGGCGTCGGTGTCGGCCGCCTCCTGAGACAGCCCCAGGGAGTCACCCAGGTAGTCGGAGACCTCCTGGATCTCGGTCCGCTGGTAGTTGTGTCCCAGGATGACGGCGTTCAGCTCACGCTTCCGCCGCTCGATACGGTCCCGCAGGGCGGTCGCCGGCAACGCTGCGTAGTCCAGCGTCGTGGGGAGGGGACCTCGGTCTGTCGTTGTCGGGGACATCAGACGGTGAACGAGCTCCCGCAGCCGCAGCCGCCGGCGGCGTTGGGGTTCCGGAAGGCGAATCCGGAGCCCATCATGCTGGTGACGTAGTCGATCTCCACACCCTCGAGGTACTGGGCGCTGAACGGATCGACGAAGAGGCGGAAGCCGTCGAGATCGAAAATCTCGTCATCGGCCTCGGGGGCGTCCTCGATGTTGAGGCCGTACTGGAAGCCCGAACATCCTCCGGGCAGCACGGCCACTCGCAAACCGGCACCGTCGACGGCGCTCTGGTCCTCGATGAACTGCTGGACCTTGGAGATCGCGTCGGGAGTCAGCGTGATTGTCATGCCGTCCTGTTCTCCTGCAAACCGGGCTCCGAATCGGCGCCCGATGAAACCGAGGCCGCTGATCACCGAGATCGGCTCAGCGGCCTGCCAACTTTACACTTCCATCGGCATTCGGATCCCCAGAAGCTATTCCGGACCCGAAAGAGCGTCAACGCTCAAGATCAGGGCGGCCGCTGCGGCCAGGTCGTCGACGACGACCACCCCGGGCGGAGCCCCCTCTTCCTCTTCCGCGCCGTAGCCGGTGCGCACCAGGATGCCCTGGCCGCCCAACGCCAGGGCGGGCAGGACGTCCTTCACACGGTCGCCGACGTAGAAGGAACGCGCGGGATCCAGCCCGAGCGCCCGGGTCGCGTGCTCGTACATGCCCAGGCCCGGCTTGCGGCAGTCGCACGGGCCCGTGAAGTCCGGGTGGTGCGGACAGTAGTAGGTAGCGTCTACAGGCGCGGCGGCCCGTTCGAGGAGCTCGTCGAGGCGGGCCGCCACCGCGTGGTAGTCGTCTTCGCCATAGAGGCCTCGGGCGATGCCCGACTGGTTGGTCACGACCACTACCGCGAAGCCGGCCTCACGTAGTGCGGCGACGGCGCCGGCGGCGCCGGCCACCAGGACGACACCCGCCGGGTCCGCCAGGTATTCCCTCTCTTGGATCACCGTGCCGTCACGGTCCAGGAAGACGGCCGGCCGGCCGGGGCCACGCGCGAGCCCTCCGGGCCTCACCGTCCCGCCCGCACCCGGCTCGCCGCAACCGTCACGGCTTGTGCTTCCGCACCGGCCGGATCCCCACCGACCGGCAGTGGAGACAAGATCACTCCGCGACCTCCTCGAGGGCGTCACCGAGCCGGTCGAGGAGCATGTCCTCCTCCTCTGGCTGCACGGTCCGCAGATCGAGGACGAGGGCGCCTTCCTCCCGCCGGCCCACTACGGGCGGATCACCGGCCCGCAGCCGTGCGGCGAGGTCGTCCACCGCGAGGGCCGACGGCGTCACGCGGAGGGTCCAGGTGGGAAGCTCCACGCCGGGGAACGTGCCGCCCCCCACCGCCGACCGCCCTGGGCTGGCGTGAACGGTCGCGGTGGACGCACTCACGCGATCGGCCAGGGCGCGGGCCCGGGCCTCGAGGGCGTCGGGCCGCGAGCGAAGCATTCGCAGGGTCGGGATCTCGGTCAGCGCCCGCTCGGGGTCCCGGTAGAGGCGGAGCGTCGCCTCCAGGGCCGCCAGCGTGGCCTTGTCGACCCGGAGCGCCCGGCACAGCGGGTTCGACCGCATACGCCCCACGATGTCCCCGGCGCCCACCACCAGACCGGCCTGGGGCCCGCCCAGGAGCTTGTCGCCGGAAAACACCGCCACGTCGGCCCCTTGCTCGACACTGCGGCTGGGCCGGGGCTCGTCCGGCAAGCCCAGCGCGGCTGGGTCCACCAGGAGGCCGGACCCCACGTCGTGGATCAACGTGACCCCCGCCTCGTGGGCCAGCCCGGCCAGCTCCGCCAGACCCACGTCCTCGGTGAAGCCGGAGATGCGGAAGTTGGACCGATGCACCTTGAGGACGGCAGCGGCGTCTCCAGACTCGAGGGCTGCCCGGTAGTCCGCGAGGCGCGTACGATTCGTGCTCCCGACCTCGAGGAGCCGGGCCCCGGCCCGGCCCAGGATCTCCGGAATGCGGAACCCGCCACCGATCTCGACCAGCTCGCCCCGGGACACCACCACCCGCCGCCCCGCCGCGACCGTGTTCACGGCCAGGATCAACGCAGCCGCGCAGTTGTTGACGACCAATGCGTCCTGCGCCCCGGTGAGCTCGGTCAGCAAGGCGGCGCAGTGGACGTAGCGGGAGCCCCTACGGCCCTGCCCGAGGTCGAATTCGAGGTTGGAGTACCCGGGTCCGATACGGGCCATGGCCATACGGGCGGACTCGGCCAGCGGCGCGCGCCCCAGGTTCGTGTGGAGCACGACTCCCGTGGCGTTGATGACCCTGCGGAGCGATGAGGTCTCGTCCTGCTCCAGGGAGCGCCGCGCCATCTCTGCGTAGAGCCCCGGGTCGCCGGGAGATTCTGGCGCCTGACCGCGGTCCATCCGGTCCCGAACCGACGCTACGGCCTCGCGGAGACGAACGACCACGCGCTCCCGGGGATACCGGCCGAGCAGGTCCCCGAGCTCGGGAGCCTCGAGCAGCCGGTCGACCCCGGGGATGAGGCGTCGGGGGTCAGTCACGGAGTCGCCGGAGCCCGAGCTCCGCGGTGAAGGCCCGAGATCTCTGCACGGCCGCTGCCAGGGGCGAAGTCCCTGGCGCAGGTCGGATGGTCGGTGACGCCGAACCGGGCGAGGCGCCGACCGCCGCCGGACGTACCCGTGCCGAGCCCCGAGGCGACGAGGCCGTGGCCGGGGGTGAGCTGGCCGTGTGGGGCTGGACCCCGGTCGCGTCCGGCGGCGCTGCGGAGGTGTCGGACTGGACGGCGGCGGTATCCGGTGGCACCCCGGTGGTGTCGGACCGGACGGCCGCGGTGTCCCGTGCGACCCCGGCGGTGTCCGGCGCGACGGCGGGGACGGCCGCGGCGCTGTCTGGCTGGGCCGCGGCGGTGTCTCGCTGCGTGCCGGTCGTGTCCGGCACTGCCAGGCTGTCCACCGCCAGGCTGTCCGCAGCGACGGTATCGAGGGGCGGTGGCTCCGGTCCCCGGAACGGGATGTCGCCGCCGCCCTCCGGCACCCCCGCGATGTTGGTCACACCCGTGGCGGTCGCCCGGTAGCGGGCCTCGGGGGCCAGCGGCCCGTCCAACAGGACGTAGACCATCTGAGACGGGGCCAGCCGTACCGGGAGGGTGTCCGCGAGCGCGGGCTCCTCCTCGACCGGGGGCTCGGCCGGTGGAGGCGGCTCCGGTGCCGCTCCTGTGGTGTCCGCCGCAGCCGCCTCGAGCGCCGCCAGGGAATCCGCCACCGCCTGGAGCGAATCCGCCAGGGCCGCCCGGTACTCCTCGTAGGCGTGGGCGTGGAGGACGCGGGTCACGAGCGGGACCGTCAGCGTGTCCGGCGCCACCGAGTCGGCGATCACCGTCACCGTGACGCCGGCCAGCGAGGAGTCGGGATCCAGGTAGTCGTCGAAGCCGACCTCCAGCGTCGCCGAGTCCGTGGCCTCGGCCCCGGCCAGCATGGCAGGGGTCGTGTCCGGTGCCAGGAGCTCCAGGAAGACCAGGGCCGTGTCCGCCGCCCCGAGCTCCTGCCCGTCGAGGAGGGCCTGTGGCTCGGTGAAGTCCGGTTCGAAGTTCCGGTTCACGTCCAGGTAGGCGATGACGTCGTAGGTCCCCTCCGGGACCCCGCGCAGCGCGAAGATACCCTCGTCACCGCTGAGGGTCGTGTAGGCGATGGAGTCTCCGCCCACTGGCCGCGCGTCGACCCTGGCGTCGGTGACCGGTTGGAGCGTGATTCGATCGTCCAACACGCCGGCCAGGGCGTTGTCCGTGAAGTCCGGACCCGTCGAGAAGAAGAACTCGAAGGGCTCTGGGAGCGGGTTGTTGAACATGTCCCGGATCACGGGCAAGACCGTGATTCGGTAGACGACCCCCTCGACGAATCCGCCTTGCATGGAGATGTCGATGGCGCTTCGGCGGTTCCTGACCCGAACGTCACCGGTGCGGGGTGACACCTCCACGGCGTTGTTCATGCTGCCCGCCGACACCCGCTCGCTGATGCGCTCGTTGAACTCCACGCGCACGGACGACGTGAAGGGCTCCACCAGCGCGAACGTGTCGGGCCGGGTCGATATCACGAACGGCGGGATTCGGTCGGGCGTGCCGCCTGGCGGCGTGCCCTGTCGCGCACAAGCCGCTGAAAGAGCCACTACGCCGACCGCACACCAAAGGATCGTCCGGCCCAACTCCAGCCCTCCCGCCTCCTTCCGGGAACGCGCGCTCAGCGGCCGGCCAGGTGTTGCAGCTTCTCGCCGAGCTTCGCGATCTGCTCCCGGGCGGCGCGCGCCTTGTCCCGTTCTCGCTCCACGACCTCCGCGGGAGCGCGCTCCACGAACGCCTGGTTACCCAGGCGCCGGTCCAGGTCCGCCACGTGCTTCTCGAGCCTGTCGACCTCTTGGCGCAGCCGATCCACCTCCCGCTCCACGTCGATGACCCCCTCCAGCGGCAAGAAGACCTCGGTGCCGTTACCGAGCACGGCGTGCGCTCCCACCCCATGTCCCGGGGCTGAGCCACTCTCTGCCGATCCCACGCGGGCGAGACGGCGCAAGGCGTCGCCCTGGGTCTGAAGTGTATCGTCGAATCCGGCCGGCGCCCCGGACAATACGACCGACACCTCCTGTCCTTCACCGACGCCGTACTCCTTTCGGAGGCTCCGCACCTGCGTGATGAGCTCCTGGAGCGCGGCCATCTGCCCCTCGGCGTCCGCGTCTGCACGCTGCGGATCGGGTGAAGGCCAGGAAGCCACGATGAGGGCCGCGGGCCGCTCCTGACCCTCAGGCCAGGGCAGGCGTCCCCACAGCTCCTCGGTCACGAACGGAATGAGCGGATGCAGCAGTCGGCAGATGCTGTCGAAGACGGTGACCAGCGTGCTGCGGGCGGCCTCCCGGCTGGCCTCGTCCTCGGAACGGATCCGGCTCTTCACCAGCTCGAGGTACCAGTCGGCGAACTCGCCCCAGAAGAAGTGGTAGAGGGTGTCGGCCACTTCGTGCAGACGGAACCGCTCCAGATCACGGGTCACGCTCTCGGTCGCCTGCTCGAGGCGGGACAGAATCCACCGGTCCTCGAGCTCGAGGTTGCCCGCCACCTCCGACATCGGGCGCACCGGCGCGTCACCGACGCTGGTCAGCGTGAACCGGCCCGCGTTCCAGAGCTTGTTCGCGAAGTTCCGCCCCGGAGAGAACGATGCCTCCAGATCGTCGGGGTCGAGATACAGGTCCGTGCCTACGCCCGCCGCCGAGAGAAGCGTGAAGCGAAGCGCGTCGGCGCCGAACTGGTCGACCACTTCCAGCGGATCGATGCCGTTGCCCAGCGACTTGGACATCTTGCGGCCCTGGCTGTCCCGCACGGTACCGTGGAGGTACACCTGGCGGAACGGCGTCTCGCCCATGACCTCGTAGCCGATCATGATCATGCGGGCGACCCAGAAGAACAGGATCTCGGGGGCCGTCGAAAGGACGTGCCCCGGATAGAACGCCCTCAGGTCATCGGTTTCGTCGGGCCAGCCGAACGTCGAGAACGGCCAGAGCTGGGAGCTGAACCACGTGTCCAGCACGTCGGGGTCCTGCTCGAGCTCGGCGGCTCCACACTGCGGACACGCATCCGGGTCCTCGGTGGCCGCGATCACCTCGCCGCAGTCGGCGCAGTACCAGACGGGAATCCGGTGTCCCCACCAGAGCTGTCGTGAGATGCACCAGTCCCGGATGTTCTCGAGCCAGTGCTCGTACACCTTCTTCCACCGGGTCGGCGCGAACGTGACCGTCCCGTCCCGCGAGGCCTGGAGGGCCGGCTCGGCCAGTGGCTGCATCTTGACGAACCACTGCTCCGACAGGCGCGGCTCGACCACCGTGTGACAACGGTAGCAGTGGGGCACCGAATGGGTGTGGGGGTCGCTCCCCGCCAGCAACCCATCGGCGTCCAGCGCGGCCAGGACGGCCTCCCGGGCCTCGAAACGGTCCATGCCCCGGAATGCCTCCGGAGCGTTGTCGTTGAGGCTCGCCCCTTCCGTCATGATGTCGAGCAGCGGCAACTCCGCCCTCCGCGCGATCTCGAAGTCGTTCGGGTCGTGGGCCGGCGTGACCTTCACCATGCCCGTGCCGAAGTCCGAGTCGACGTAGGGGTCGGCCACCACGGGGATCGTGCGCCCCGTCAACGGCAGCTCGACACGGGCGCCCACCAGGGCCGCATAGCGCTCGTCCTGGGGGTTCACGGCCACGCCGGTGTCGCCCAGCATCGTTTCCGGGCGCGTGGTGGAGACCGTCAGGTACCAGCGGCCGTCGTCGAGCCGCGCGATCGCCGCGGCCCCGGCGCGCGCGGCCGCCTCGGCGGCGCCCCACGACGGCTCCGGGAAGGGGTAGCGCAGGTGATACAGCCGTCCCTCGACCTCCTCGCCCTCGGCTTCCTCGTTCGACAGCGCCGTGTGACAGCGGGGGCACCAGTTGATGATGTACTCCCCCCGGTAGATCAGCCCCTTGTCGTACAGACGGACGAAGACCTCGCGCACGGCCCGGCTCAGGCCCGGATCCAGCGTGAACGCAGTCCGCTCCCAGTCGCACGAGCAGCCGATGGCCTCGAGCTGCTCGAGGATGGTGCCGCCGGTCTCGTGGACGTATGCCCACACCCGCTCTACGAAGGCCTCGCGGCCCAGGTCGTCCCGGGTGACGCCCTCCTTCGCCAGGAGGCGCTCCACCACGTTCTGTGTCGCGATCCCCGCGTGATCGGTGCCGGGCAGCCACTCCGACGCGCGGCCCTGCATCCGCCGCCAGCGGATGAGCACGTCCTGGATCGTGTTGTTCAGGCCGTGACCGGCGTGAAGGACGGCGGTGACGTTGGGCGGCGGGATGACGATGACGAAAGGATCCGCCCCTTCGGCCAACACCCGGCTGGCAGGAACGTGGAAGTATCCCGCCTCTTTCCAGGCCTTGTAGATGGGGCCTTCGATCGCGTTCGGGTCGAATCGAGTGGACAGCTGTTCAGCCACGATGCGTCCTATTCCGATCAGAGGCCCGTCCTCGGCCTCGACCGATGGACGGGTCCTTCGTCACGGTGGGTGATGGTGCGTAGTGCCGGGAGTGTCGTTCAGCGGCCCGGCGAGCCCGGAAGTTTACCGCGAACGCGAAAGGGCCGTCAATTTGGCCGCCACTCTCGACGCCCGGGCCCTGAGCGGCCGCCCACGGCTACTCGCGACGCCGGGTGGTGTCCGGCGGAGCCTCGCCCCCGCCCTGGGGAGGCTCGATCTCTCCTCGCTCCTGGGCGCGCTCGGCGTCGCGACGCTCGCGAATGGCCCTGGCTCGCTCCTTCAGCGTCTCCCGCACGGCGCCGCTCGACGCGCCTCGCTCGATGTCTCCGAGCTCGTACGCGCGCTTGGCCAGCTCGTCCCGCTGAACGCCGTTCGACGGTCCGAAGTAGATGGGCAGCGGCAGCGTGACCTTGCCGAGGTGCAGCTTACCGGGGGAGATACCCCAGCGGTTCCCGTCGGCGTCGGTGGTGGTCCAGTCCGTGGCGGCCCTGGCCGCGTCGACCTCCGCTGCCACCGAGTCGTTCCACGCGTCGATCGAGATCTCGAGCTCGAGCTGGAAGCGCTCTTCGGGAGTGAGATCGGTCAGCGACCGATCCACCGGCGCCCAGAGCCGCGCCGTCTCCTCGGTCGGCCGGAGCCGTTCGGCGGGTGTGTAGTCCTCCGGAATCTCCACCTCGGGGACCACGTCCTCGGCCCCGGGTCGCTCCGGCGCGTCCTCCGGTCTCACCTCGGGAAACGGCTCGGGCTGTGGCTCGAGGTCGATGAGGTCCTCCGCGACCTCCCTGATGACGATCACCTCGGTGCCCTCGGGCCGAACGAAGCGGGGCGGCAGGGGAGGACCGGCGTCGGGGGCCACGTAGCTCACCCACACCGGGTAGAAGAGGAGGAGGGCGAGATGGACAAGGGCGGAGATGAACAGCGAAACCGCGAGAATCGGGGAGCGCCGAGCCCTACGCTCCGGGACCCCGTCGGGGAGGCCGCCCGGCTGTTCCGTGGTCCCCACGTCGGTTTGCGCCATCCGCTTGATAACCCCGCCGTAATCCCCGGTTCCCGGCGCCAATCAGCCGTTTCTGCCGTGCAGACAGGCGATTTCCGCCGCACCAGTGCCCCTACCTTGGACTCGAATCGACCCCCCGCAGGGTTGCCCTGCGGGCCGGGCCGCATCGCGTGGCTTCGCGCGGCCGCCCTCAGCCCGCGACGCCCGAGCGGACTCGGCCCAGGCGTTCGGCCGCCTCGGCCAGCCTCTCCTCCGAGTCCGTCAGCGCGATGCGGAAGAAGCCCTCACCACCGGCGCCGAGCGCAGAGCCAGGCATGACGATTACGCCCTCCTGCTCCAGGGCCCGCTGGGTGAACGAGGCCGCCGGCTCGCCTCCGGGAACGGGAAGCCACAGGTACGGTGTCGCCCTGGGTACGGACAGCGCGAAGCCCGCAGCCGTTAGCGCCTCCACCGCCGCGTCTCGCCGTGATTGGAAGCGCGTCACGTTCCCGGGCACCCATGCCTCGTAGCTACCCAGCGCCGCGGCGCCTGCCGCCTGAACGGCAAGGAACGCGCCGGTGTCGGTGAAGGACTTCACCCGGGAAAGCGCCGCGATCACACGCCGGTTCCCGGCCGCCCAGGCGATGCGCCACCCCGTCATGTTGTACGTCTTCGAGAAGGAGTGGAACTCGACGGCAACGTCCAGGGCCCCGTCCATCTCCAGAATGGACGGAGGGCGGTACCCGTCGTAGGCGACCTCGGAGTAGGCGTTGTCGTGCACCAGGACCGCCCCGATACCCCGGCAGAAGTCCACGGCGCCCTGCAGGTAGTCGCGGGAGGCCGACGCGGCCGTGGGGTTGTTGGGGTAGTTCAGGTAGATGATCCGGGTTCGCTCCACGACGCGGGCGGGGAGCTCGTCGAGGGGGATCAGGAAGCCGTTCTCCGGGCGGAGCGGCACCAGGTACGGCTCTCCGCCGGCCAGGATCACGCCGCCCTGATAGACGGCGTAGCCCGGGTCGGGCATGACGGCCACGTCGGCGTGGTTCATGTAGGCGAACGGCAGGTGGGCCAGACCCTCCTTCGACCCGATGAGGGGCACGAGCTCCTCGAACGGATCGAGGGACACGCCGAAGCGATGCTCCATCCACGTGGCCACCGCTTCACGGAAGTCGGGCAGGCCCAGCTGAAAGGCATAGCGGGACATGCGCCGCACACCCGCGGCGGCGCGCAGCGCCTCGACGGCCGCCGGGGGCGGCTCCAGATCGGCGTCGCCTGCGCCCAGGTCGATCAGGTCGACGCCTTCGGCCTGCAGTCGGCGGCGGATCTCCGGGATCCCCGCCAGCGGGTAGCCCGGGAGCCGCTCGTAGACCCGGCTGTTGTCGGGGATCACAGGCGCCGCCGAACGCCGCTGCCCGGGACTCGCACCCCGAACGCATGGCCTCGGTGCAACCGACCGGTCACGGCTCGCCCCTGGCCTCGACGGGATTGGAGACCACGCTGACCCCGGGGATCTCGACCTCGACCGTGTCACCCACGGACAGGGGGCCCACGCCTTCGGGGGTGCCGGTGGCCAGGATATCGCCCGGCTCCAGGGTCATGATCGCCGAGACGTACGCGATGAGGAACGGGATGGAGAACGCCATGTCCCGTGCCCGGCCCCGCTGACGCTCCTCGCCGTTGACGCGCGTGACCACGGAGAGCTCCGCGAGATCCAGGATGTCCGCCGGGACCGGCGCACCCACCGCACAGAAGGTGTCGAAGCCCTTGGCCCGGGCCCACTGGTTGTCCTTCCGTTGCAGATCCCGAGCGGTGACGTCGTTGAGGGCCAGGACCGCGTCGACGTAGGTGGCCGCCTCCTTCTCGGGCACGGACCGGGCCCTGCGACCCATGACGATGCCGATCTCGCCCTCGAAATCGACGCGTCCCACGCCGTGTGGCACCCGTATCGGGTCGCCCGGACCCACGAGCGACGAAGGAGGCTTGAAGAACAGGAGCGGCTCTTCCGGCAGGACGTTGCCCAGCTCGGCGGCATGGGCCAGGTAGTTCCTGCCCACGCACACGATCTTGGAGGGCGCGGCGAGGGGAATCATGGGCTCACCTGGCGTGTCGCTGGGGTCGCGGAGCCCGGGGCCGAGGGGCCCGGAGGCCGCCGCGGTCGGGCGCTACGTCGCCGGCCGGGTATGGATGATGGTGCCGATGATGCAGCCCACTCCGGCAATGGCCAGGAAGGAGCCGATCACCGCGAACCAGAATCCCAGATCCGAGTGCCCGGTTGCCCAGCCACCCGCCGACTGGCGGTAGGCGAGGCCAGCCATGAACAGCCAGATCATTCCGATGACCAGACCGATGATACGCTTCATCTGCGCTTACGTCGTGTTCGAAGGTGCGTCGGGTTGACGGCGCCTAATCTGGTCGGGCGGCAGTTCGGGGACAAGCCCGTAGAACTTGCGCAGCGCCATCATGACCTCGTCCCAGGGGCCCTTGATGAGCGGCGCGGGGGGGAGCGAGTCCCGCAGGTAGCGACCGTAGCGCTTCCGCAGGATCCGGTCGTCCAGCAGCACGACGGCTCCCCGGTCGTCGCGAGACCGCACCAGACGCCCGAAGCCCTGCTTCAGCCTCAGCGCGGCGTGCGGGAGCATGAAATCCCAGAAGGCGTTGCCGCCTTTTCGCTCCAGCGCCTCCACGCGGGCCTCGGTGATGGGCTCCGTGGGCACGCGGAACGGCAGCTTCTGGATCACGAGGCCGCGCAGCGGATGACCGGGCACGTCGACCCCCTCCCAGAACGAGGCCGTTCCCAGGAGAAGACCGTCGCCCGCCTCGATGAATTCTCCCAGGAGCCGTGCCCGCTGCGCTTCGCCGTGGACGAAGAGCGGCCAGGGCAGTCCTCGCTGGCGGAGCAGCGCCGCCACCCGCCGCACGGCGCCGTGTGACGTGAACAGCACGAACAGCCCTCCTCCCGTCAACCGCGCAAGCGACTCGACAGCCCCGGCCGTGGCGTCGTTGAACGCGTCGCGCGACGCAGCCGCGTCAGGCAGGTCGGTGGGGACGCAGAACAGCGTCTGCCGTCCGAAATCGAAGGGCGAGGGGAAGGCCGCCTCGGCCACGGCCAGTGCCTCGGCGTCGTCAGCGTGCCCGTGGAGCTCCCCATCGTCGTTCCGTGTGTGGGCGTCCCGCTCCTCGGGGCCCGGGTCGGCCGCGAGCCCGAGTCGGCGGCGCATGAAGTCGAACCGGCCGCGGGTCGTGAGCGTGGCCGAGGTCAGCACGCCCGACTCGAGGCGCTCGAACATGCCCTCGCGCAGCAGCCGGCCGACCTCCACGGGCGCGGCGGCCAGCGCCAGGTTTCCGGTCTTCCGCCGGCCCGCCCGTCGCAGCTCCATCCAACGCACGAACTCCGGGGCGTCGGCGGGCGGATTCAACGCCAGCCGCAGCGCCCGACGCGCCGTCTCCAGGCGGCGCTCCCCGCTCCGAAGGTCCAACACCCGGCCGTCCAGCTCCTCGGCCCAGGCGGAGTCCATCTCGATGCGCGAGCGGAGCTCCGCGATCCGTCGCTCCAGGTCCACGAACCCGGTCATGACGGCGTCGTACCGCTCCCGCAGGCCGGTCCGGAGCAGCGGCTCCTCGGCATCCCCGACCCCGAGGCGCACGGGCTCGCCCGTGGTGGGCGCCAGGGGCTCGAGGTCGTCCATGAACAAGCTCAGCGCCGACCGGGCGTGGTCGAGGGCGGGTCGAACACGCTCTTCGATGCGGGACCGGTGGGCTTTGGCCGCTCCACGTTCCGGCTCGCCGCCCATACGATCCTGGACGGCGCTCAGGACGCCCCGTCCATTGCGATCCAGGCGGGCCAGGCTCCGGAAGAGCCCGCGGCGTGTGGCTTCCACGCCCAGGTGGGCCGTGGCCGCGTCCTCGACGTTGTGCGCCTCGTCGAGCACCAGGTGCCGGTAGGGCGGCAGGACGGCGGAGTCGGTGAAGTTGCCGCTGGCCATGCGAACCGACAGGTCCGTGAACAGCAGATGGTGGTTGGCGACCAGGACTTCGGCGGCGGCGGCGCGTCTGCGCGACGCCTGGTAGAAGCATTGCTGAAAGTGGGGACAACGAGCCCGCAGACAGATGTCGGGGTCGCTTCGTACCTCCTCCCACGTCTCTTCCGAAGGGACGAAGGGAAGATCGGCCCGGGAGCCGTCCGTGGTGGTGCGCGTCCACTTCAGCAGCGCGTCGATCTCGCCGGACTGATCTTCCTCGAACAGCGACGGCGCGGACTCGGCCGCCAGGTGGGCGCGCCGGATCGAGACGTAGTTACCCCGTCCCTTCACCAGTGCCCAGCGGACGCCGGTCCCCAGCACCGTCTCCACCAGCGGCAGGTCCTTCTCCACCAACTGCTCCTGGAGGTTCAGGGTGGCCGTGGACACGACCGTCCGCTCGCGGTTCGCCCGGGCCCAGGCGGCCGCCGGGACGAGGTACGCCAACGACTTCCCGGTGCCGGTGCCCGCTTCCACCATCGAGACGCCGCCTTCGTTGTACCCGCGCGCCACCATCCTCAGCATCTCTCGCTGTCCGCCCCGGTCCTCGTAGCCCGCGTGGGCGGTCGACAGGCCCCCGCCCGGTGCCAGCACGGCCGAAAGCGCGTCGGCGTCCAGAGGCTCGCGGCGGCGGGGCTTGGGGGGCTCGACCACCACGTAGATCCGGTCCACCGCGTTGTCGACGATGGCCGTGCCCAGGCCGCGCTCGAACAGCCGGGCCGCCACGGCCAGGTCGGCGTCGGAGGGCTCCAGCGACCCGGTGGGGTGGTTGTGGATCATCACCCCACCCTCGGGCTCGTCCCGGGCCGCGGCCAACACGGCGTCCCGGTTGCCCCTGGACACGGCCCGCGGCTCCACGACCAGCCGTTCGGGCGTGACGCGGGCCAGGAAGCAAACCTCGCGGCCTTGAGCGCGTCTGATCTCGCCGCGGACGTAGCGGGCCGCCTCCGGTGTGAGGCGCAGGGGCGTGGGCGCGCGGGTCATCCGTTAAGTCTACGGAACGGCGCCGAGTGGGCCAGGGGACGAGCGGACGCGAGCCTGACGGGCGTCGTCAGTCCGTCTTCAGGTTCTTCTTCTTGGCCGCGGGGAAGAGGACGTTGTTCAGGATCAGTCGATAGCCCGGAGAGTTCGGGTGAAGATCGAGGTCGGTGGGCGGGTCGCCGATCTGGTGCTCGGGGTCCTCGGGATCGTGCCCCCCGAAGAAGGTCCAGGTGCCCTCGCCATGGTTGCCGTGGACGTACTTGGCCACCTCACCTTCCCGGGCCAGGACCACCGCCCCAGGCTTGAGCCGATCCACCCGGAACGACGTGGTGAGTCCGTAGAAGTCGGGAAGGACGGACTCGTGGTTTTGCGTCAGCATGGCGGGCACCGGATCGAACTTCGCCGAGAAGTCGAACAGGCTGAATGCGCCCAGCTCCTGACGCCAAGGCGTGTTCACCTGGTGACCGTCGATGTCGCTGAACGCGTTCACCGAGGGCGCCACCTGGACCTCCGCGCCTTCGAACGCCATGGTCGCGCTCCAGTTCATCTTGGCCGACGCCTGGGGGTCGGGGGGGCTGCCGTCGGAATAGGCGGCCGCGATGTCCACACCCTCGGCGCCCAGGGCCAGCTCGAGGGTCTCCGTCGCCGAGCACATGGCGAAGAGGAATCCACCGGCTTCGACATATCCGCGGATGCCTGAGGCCACCGACTTCTTGAGCTCAGGAACCGTGGCGAATCCGAGCTGCCGCGCGACCTCCTCGTTCCGGGCCACCTCTTCCTGCAGCCAGGGCGCGCCTGCGTACGTGATGTAGAACTTGGAGTACTGACCGGTGAAATCCTCGTGGTGGAGGTGGAGCCACTCGTAGTCCGCCAGCTCACCGCCCACCACCTCCGGGTCCCAGATCGTCTCGTAATCGATCTCGGCGTAGGTCAGGGCCATGGTCACCGCGTCGTCCCATGGCGTCGAGTTGGGTGGTGTGTAGATGGCGATCTTGGGCGCCTTCTCCAACACGACGGCTTCCATGTTGGACTCCTGGATCAAGCCGCGGACCGCCGCCTCGTCCGCGCCACCGATGGGTTCGAAGCTCACCCCCCGGAGCGCCGCCTCGCGCCGCAGGTCCGGGCGATCCGGGAGCAGGAACGAGCCCCCCCGGTAGTTCAGGAACCACTCAGCCCGAGCGCCCTGCTCGAGGGCCCAGAACGTGAGTCCATAGGCCTTGAGGTGGTTCGACTGGTCCCGGTCCATGGGGACGAGCAGCGACTGCGCTGCGAGGTCGCCGCGGGGCGGCACGGACGTGAAGACGACGAAAGCGAGAGTCAGGACCGAAGTGAGCTTCAAGGCTGCGCCTCCGTGGGAACACGACCGCGCAGCCGCTGGAGCTCGCGGCGCGCGTGGGGAACGAGGGGGCTTTCGGGCCGCGCGAGGATCAGCTCCTCGAGAAGCCTCACGGCCTCGGCCACTCCGTCGGGCTGGTCCGCGTGGTACCGCGCCAACGCGACGGTGGCCTCCGGCACCCCCGGATCGTCGGGGTGATCGTCGATCAGCCGTACCCGGAGGTCGGCGGCCAGGTCGGGGCGTCCTCCGACGTCCGCGTACCGCGCGGCAAGCACGAGCAGCGGTGGACGGTCCGATGTCGGAGCCGAGGTGGCCGCGCCGGTGAGGTCACCCGACGCCTCCACGGCCGCGCCTCGATGGGCCTTCGCGGCAGCCGCCGCAACCGTTGCCGAAGTGCCGGGCGCGACCCGGTCCAGGAGGGCGGCCAACTCGATGACGTCGGTGGCCGACGAGGCTGGCAGACCGCCGACCGCGCCCAGCAGCGCCTCCTTGCCCGGCTCCAGCTCGCCACGCGTGAAGTGGATAAAGGCCCGCTCCAGGGAGCTGCGCGGCCCCTCCACCCCCTCCAGCACGGCCGCTGCCTCGTCGAGTCGGTTCCTCCCCTGGAGGTCCCACGCCAGGTTGGCCGCGAGCTCGTCGAGCTCGGGGGCACCCGGGAACTCCTCGCGGAAGTCCCGCACCCGGCTACGAATGCGGGAGATGTCCTGCTCGGTGGCGCCGAGGCGGATGGACGTCGCCAGCGCCCGCCTGCGTTCGGGCGATCCGCGCGGCAGGGAGGTGGCGACCCGATCCTGCGCACGACGAGCGCGGGCCGTATCGCCTCCGGCCAGGGCCGCCGTCACGATGCGCTCGTCCAACGCCCGGGCCTCCGAGCCCTCGACACCGTCCCGGAGCTCCTCGTACGCCCAGAGCGCCACGGAGCTGGCGCCGGACTCGTCCGCTCGACGGGCCAGGTCGGTCAGGAAGCTCCGCCGGGAGCGAGCCGAGAGCTCCCGGGCCGCCCGTCCCCCTTGCTCCACCGCCTCTTCCTCCAGGCCAACCTCGACGGCGATGTGCGCGGCGGCCCGGCGCCTGGCGGTGGTCGTGGGTTCCTGACCCAGCGCTACGACGAGGGGGCGGACGAGGCTCGCCCGATCGCCCTCCAGGTCCTGGACGCGCCTCAGGATCGCAGCGGACTGGGCGCCGTCGCTGCCGACCGCGCGGCTCCACTCGCGCACGGCCGCGTCCGCTTCACCGAGACGCAGCAGCAGATCCCCCGTCTCGACCGCGAGGGCCGCCGAGTCCGCCAGCGTCGTCTGCCCACGGCGCAGCACGTCCAGGGCCGCTTCCGACCCGAACGCCCGTTCATAGATCCGGGCCACCTCCCGGTAGGGATCCGGCGATCCAGGGTCTGCCGCGATCCAGGCCTCGGCTGCCTCGTCCACGGCATCGAGGGAGTCCAGCTCGACCAGGACCCGGAGCTTCAGGTACCGGGGCCCGGGTGCCGCAGGCTCCTGGTCCAGGTAGAGGTCCACCACGGGCAGGATCTCGGCCACCCTGCCCCGCGCCCGCAGCACGCGCTCCAGGGCGAATACGCCCCCCGACGAGGTGGGGAACCGGTCCACCAGGTCGCGGAGCACGGTCTCGGCCCCGGCCAGGTCACCGCGCGATTCCCGACTCGCCGCCGCGCGCAGGAGCCGCGCCTCCTCCTGGGGATCTCCCTGAGCCCACAGCGAGGTCGTGACGGGGCCGATGCTCACCACAGCCGCCAGCAGCCCAATGACGACCACACGCTCATTGGACCGCCTCGGTCGCGCCTGCTTCACCGATTCGCTCTCCCAGATCCCACGGACCTGGGACGCTCCCGGTTGAGACGCTCGAAGTAGTCGATCACGAGCTGCCGCTGAGCCGGCGGCAACCGGTTCAGGAGCTCGCCATCCGGAAGGGTGTAGCGGAACGCGTCCAGCGCCTCGAGGGTCAGCGGGGAGACGGTGACGCGATCCACCTCTCCGGCGGTCTCGGATTCGCGCTCGTCCGACTGCTCGTCCCGCTCGAGTGTCCGACCCGCGTCGAGGAGTCGGTGAAAGAGCCGCTCCTGACGCTGCAGGGTCTCCGGGTCCAGGCGACCCTGGGCCAGCATGGCCGCCAGCGCCTCGGCCTCCTCGGCCAGGGCCTCCAGATCACCGAGTGCGTCCCCTTCGGAGCTGGGATCCTGCGACAGCTCGCCGAGCTCGTCGGCGACCTGCTCCTGGCCCTGGGAGATCTCCTCCAGCTGACGCTGCTGCGCCTCCTGTCCCAGCTGCATCGGCACCAACGCGCCGGTCTGGTTCATGATGGAGCCCTGCTGCTGGGCCAGCGACTCCAGTGCATCGCTCATCTGTTGCTGCGCGTCCCCGCTGCCCTCTCCTTCCCCCCCCTGTCCCCCGGCGGCCATGGCCATGAGCGCCACCTGGTTCAGGGCCTTCATGGTCTCCTCGGAGGCCGCCCTCGGCGACGGGGCCCCGTTTCGTTGGTCCTCCATGGCTTCGAGCGTCCGCCGGGCGGCGTTCATGGCCTCGCCCATGCGCTGCATGACCTGGCGGTCCGCGTCACCGCCCTCGCCCCCGGAAGACTCGGAGAGGTTCTCCGCCATGTTGCGGATCCCCTGAGCGACCGCAGCCTGGTCACCTCTCAGCTCGCCCATGGCCTCGGGCGCGGCGCCACGCATGGATTCCCGGATCTCCGCCTGTTGCCGAGAGAGGGCCAGGGCGTCGCTCGCGGCCTGCTCGAAGGCCTCCCGGCGCTGCTCGGCCATCTGCTGCGCCATCTGCTGCTGCGCCTGGCTCAGCTGGTTCGCCGCCTGCTCCATCTGCTGGGCCGAAGCCTGGGCCTGTTGGGATCCCCGTTGGGTGTCGCCGCTTCGGGTCTGTTGGGCGGCCTGCTCCATGCCTTGCTGCGACTGCTGGGCTTGCTGGCGCGCCTCCTGGACCTGCTGGCGCGCTTCCTCCTCGCCCAGGCGCTCGAGGCGTTCCTCCAGCGTCTCCATCCGCTCCTGCAGATCGTCGGCTCGCTGGGCCAGCTCCTCCTGCTGGTCCGCCCGGAGCTCGGGGTCCGTCCCCTCCTCCATGGCGTCGGCCAGCGCCCCTTCCTGCTGGGCCAGCTCCTCGGCCTCGTTCGTCGTGGCGCGGAAGTCCTGCTCGACGGCGGCACGCCGGAATTGCTCCAGTGACGCCTCCAGCCGTTCCCGGAAGGCTTCCTGCTCTGCCGTGAGCTCCTCCAGGGCCTGGTCGATCTGCTCTCGCGAGACGTTTTCCAGGGAGTCAGCCAGCTCCTGCATCCGCTCCCGGGCGTCGTCGGTCATGAGCTCCTCGAGGAGCTGCTGGAGCTCCTCGAGATCCTTTTGCAGCTCCGGGTCCATGCCGGAGTCTTCTGCGCTCTCCGCCAATTCCTGCAGCTCGGCTTGGAGCGAATCGACGTCACCGGCGAGCGCCTCCTGTTCTTCCAGCGCCTGGCGGAACTGTTCGCGCTCCTGGAAACCCGCCCGGGCCTCGTCGGCCTGGCCTGGATCCCCCTGTTCCTGACCTTCGCGCGCGTTGGCCTGCCGCTCCAGCTCCCGAGCCTCCTCGTTGACCCGGGCCGCCTCGCGGGCCAGCTCCTCGAGCTGTTCCGTGGCCTCCTCCAGGCGTCTCTGGGCGTCTCGATCGAGCTCGGTGGCGCCCGGCATCCGCAGCACGAACTCTCGGGTCGTCGCGACCTGCGGATTGGGCGCGTTGTCGACGGCTCTGGCCAGGTAGCGGATCGTGTCACCGGGCAGCAGTCCCCATTCCGAGACGTCGAGGATCGGTCGAGCCAAGGCGGCGTTGATGCCCCCCAGGTCGAGGCGGTTCACCACGGGCTCGCCCCGCTCCCCGAAGGCATCCACGCGGTACGCCACGAGCTCGATGTGGCTGATGCCGTAGTCGTCCGCCACCTGGATGGCCAACGGCTGCTTCATCGACAGCGCCAGCGTGGTGTCCACGCCCGGCAGCACCAGGGCGACGCTGGGGACCGAATCGGGCACCAGCGACAGCACCAGCGGCAGGGGCGCGCTCTCGGCGGCAGCGCCCCCTTCGTCCAGGAATTCCCACGCGTAGGATCCGCTGCGGCGCGGATACCAGGCGTGCTCGAACCGCTCGTCGGCCACGCTCAACGGCACGTCGAGCTCGCCCGTCTCGTGGCGGAGAACCGCGGATCCCAGAGGACGGCTGGCCCGGCCCTCGAGCTCGATCCGGGTGCCGACCGGCACGCGCAGGGGTGGAACGTCCCCTCGGTATTCCTCGGGAATGCGCCGGGTGTGGGCTGGAAAGGTCAGCGACAACGTGAGGTCGCTCACGAAGAGCGGATCGACCGGGGTGACCTCGAAGGTCTCGCTTCGGGCGCCATCCGGCGCCGTGACCCAGTACTGGACGGGAGAGGAGACGGCCGGCAGGGTGGTCCGAGCCACGCCGTCCACAACGTCTGCTCTCTTGTCCTCGACGAGCTGGCCGGCGGAGCGCCAGGAGACCATCACATTCGGCCGGCCCACCGCCTCGACCGTCACGTCCAGGGCGGAACCGCGGAGGAGCTCGACGCTGCCGGGTCGCACGACCAGCGGTGGGAGGGCGGGCACCGAGAGCACCCCGATGGGCCTGGAAAGACCGGCCCACGCCAACCGCGAACGCTCGGGGGCCACGAAGCCCAGCACCGTCACGCCGAGCGTCAGCGCCACCAGGCCCAGCGCCCCGCGCCGCAGTCGCACGCCGGTCTGGGCGCCCAGGGGGCCCGCCAGACGGCGCTCGTCGCCGTCAAGGCGTGCGGCCACCGTCCTCTGCGCCCTCGAGGCGAGGGCGGGAGACACGCCGCCGGGGAGGCTCTCGGCCAACTCGAGTGAGCTCAGCACGGCGCCGGACGGGAGGCCGGCAGCCCGATCCATGGCCGACGCCACGGCCCGGGCACCCAGCCAGCGCCGAACGGCCCGCTGCACAGCGACTACGACCGCCACCACGAGCCCCAGACCGAGCAGGTCGAGGACGAGCGGACCCAGGCTTCCGGGACGCCAACCGTTGGCCCCCGCCGCGACCCAGGCAAGGGCCAGGACGAGGGCGACGGCCGCCACGCTCCAGAGGACGCCGGCCAGGTAGGCCCTCCGCACCAAGTGCTTGCGCACCCGGTCGTGGGTGGCCGTGACCGAGCGAGACGGTGTCATTGGGCGAACTGACCCACGGCGTACAGGTAGAGGTTCACGCCCATTCGGAGTGCGGACTGGCGCACCGGGTCGGGATCGTCATGGACGCCGGCGTCTTCCCAGCCGTCGCCGAGGTCGGACTCGTAGCTGTAGAAAACCACGAGGCGGCCGCCATCGAAGATCCCCAGGGCCTGGGGCGGCTTGCCATCGTGCTCGTGGATCTTGGGGAGGCCCTCCGGCAGATCGAAGAACAGGTGGAAGACCGGATGGTCCGGCGGAAGCTCGACGAGGTCACGGTCGGGGAACATGGCCGCCATCTCTCGACGAAACGACTCGTCCAGGCCGTAGTTGTCGTCGGCATGGAGGAAGCCCCCCGCCAGGAGGTACTCCTTCAACGCCTCCCGCTCCTGGGGCGTGAACCGCACGTTCCCGTGCCCCGTCAGGTAGAGGTAGGGATAGTCCCTCAGCGCCGGGTCCAGGGGCGTCACCGTAGCCTCGCGGCGCTGAACCGGCAGTCCCGTCCAGGCCTCGATCGCGCTCAGGAGATTGGGAAGCGAGGAGGGGTTCGCGTACCAATCGCCACCGCCATCGTACTGGAGACGAGCGATGGTGAGCGTCGAGTCGGCAGGCGCCGCGAGGGTCGAGGGTCCGAGGGCGATCAGGGCGAGCAGAACCGACTTCACGGGCTCATCGTCTCCAAGAGGATTTCCGGGCCACCGCCTCTACTCCGAGGGGGAGTGCACGATCCGATAGGCGAGGTTCCGGGACACCCCCGTGCGCTCCGCCACCTCCCGGGCAACTTGGCTGCTCCTCAGTCCCTGCGCGAGAAGCGACCGCGCGAGCTCCCGGGCCTTCGCCTCCATGCCGGCCTCGTCTTCCGCGACGCCGACTCCAGGCCCCACCACGACGGTGACCTCGCCCCGGGGCGGGTGCGCCTGGTAATAAGCCCGCGCGTCCAACAAGGTTCCGCGGTGGAAGGACTCGTGGACCTTGGTGAGCTCCCGCGCCACCGCCACCTCGCGAGCGCCGCCGCACGCGTCCACGAGGTCGTCCAGCGTGCCTACCAGCCGCTGAGGAGACTCGAAGACGACGGTGGTGACCGAGCCCTCGGCCACCTGATGCAGGAGGTCGCGGCGCTCCCTGCCCTTGCGCGGCAGGAACCCCAGGAAGGTGAATCGGTCCGCCGGAAGGCCGGAAGCCACCAGGGCCGCGAGGACGGCAGACGGGCCCGGAACGGGGACGACTTCGTAGCCCGCCTGCGTCACGGCCCGCACCAGCCGCGCCCCGGGATCCGACACCAACGGCGTGCCCGCGTCCGAGACGAGGGCCAGGGATTCGCCGTCCTCCAGCCAGGACAGCACTTTTTCGATCCGCGAGGCCTCGTTGTGCGCATGCAGGGATACGAGCGGAGTGCGGATCTGCAGGTGGTCGAGGAGAATGCGAGTCCTGCGCGTGTCCTCCGCGAGCACCCGGCTGACGGTGCCCAGGACGTCCCGAGCCCGGAGCGTGATGTCGTCCAGGTTGCCGATGGGAGTCGCGACCAGGTAGAGAGCGGACATGCGGACAAAGGAACCGCGACGGCCCCGAAAAGGAAGAACCCCGGGCCGGTGGGGACCGACCCGGGATCGTGTGCGCGAGGTGGAGGCCTCGGCCCGTGGCGGACCAGACCTCCGCTCACGGACTCAGAGGTGCTGCTGGATCTTCGCTTCCAGGTGTGCCTTGGGCACGGCGCCGATGACCGTGTCCACGTGCTGCCCGTCCTTGAAGAACAGGATGCTGGGGATGGACCGGATGCCGAACCGGCTGGCCACGCCAGGGTTCGTGTCCACGTCGAGCTTTCCGACCTTCAGCCCCTTCCCGTCGTATTCCTCCGCAAGCTGTGCCACGAAGGGAGCGACGAGCCGGCACGGTCCGCACCACTCCGCCCAGAAGTCCACCATGGCGAGTCCGTCGGTCTCGGCCACTTCCGAGCTGAAGTTCTGGTCGGTGACCGTGAGGACCTTATCGCTCATTCTCTGTCTCCTTACTACACTGGACCTTCGTTCTCGAAATGCCGCCGACCCGATGTCGGGGCGGCCGCGGAATCGGTGCCGACTACGCCGGCTCCGGAACTCGCCAAAACCGAGGCAACCTCATGTCACCACTGGCGTTCGACCACGTCGCGGTCGCGGTGCAGGCCATCGCTGACTCCGTAGCCGTTCTAGAACTCCTCATAGGGGAGACTTGTTCCAGCGTCATAGCGGTCGAGTCCCAGGGGGTCCGGGTGGCCTTCGTCGGACCCGTCGAGCTCCTCGAGCCGACGGGCCCGGAAAGCACCGTCGCCCGCTTCCTCGAGCGCCGCGGGCCCGGACTCCATCACATCGCGTTCCGCACGCCGGACATCCGGGCCGAGATGCGGCGGCTCGTGGACGCCGGCGTGGAGCTCATCGATCCCGAGCCGCGTCGGGGAGCCCACGGCCTGGTGGCCTTCGCCCATCCCCGCAGCACGGGCGGCGTCCTGGTCGAGCTGGTTCAGCGGGACGCGTGAGCGGCCCCCGTCAGCGCCCGGTGAGCCGTTCCGTGGCGATCTCCTCCACGAGCCAGGCTCCGCCTCCCGCGTCTACGACCAGGAAGGGTACGTCCTCCACCGTACGGCTCCGCTGCTCCAGCGTCACGAGGACCTGCCGGGTGGGCGCCCGGCGTCCCGGTACCGCCGACTCCTCGCCAATCTCGTAGTCCTCGTGCTGGAGGATCTCGGCGAGCAGGTTCATGTGCCGCTCACCGTATTGCCGGTCCCAGTCCACCGGACCGTCCTCCGTCCCGAACAGGCTCAGCATCGTGGCCCAATCCCGCAGGTTGGCGGCCTGGAGGAAGCGCTCCACGGCAAGAACGGGTCCCAGGCCGGGGAGGGCGGCGGAGCCCACGGACGACGTAGACGATACCTGCTGTGTGGCGCACGCCGACGATGCCGCGACGGCCAGGGCCAGGATCCAGACCGCGATGCGCCTTCCGGCACTTCCGATCACGATGCACTCCTCCAGGGCGGTGGACGCCCGAGGTTAGAGGGGGTACCGAGAGGCGTCAAGCGCCTCCCGGCCTCCTGTCGGCTCCTCCCCGCGCCCGCCTCGCTCTGCCCGTCAACCGACGCCCACTTCCTCCTCGGCCGGCTCGGTCTCGAAGGCCAGACGGTCCTCGCCACGAGCCACGACGCGTATGCGCGTTCCCTCGGGGATGTCGACCTCGAGCAGGTGCAGCGCGAGCGGGTCCTGGATCAGCCGCTGGATGGCTCGCTTCAGCGGTCGCGCTCCGAATGCCGGATCGTATCCTTCCCGGGCGATCAGGTCCTTGGCGTCCTCGCTCACGTCCAGCACCACCCCCAGGTCCTCGGCCAGCGCGGCGAGGCGGCGCAGCTGCAGGTCCACGATGCGGCGCAGCTCTCCCTTGCTCAGTGGACGGAAGATGATGATGTCGTCCACACGGTTCAGGAACTCAGGCTTGAAGCTCCGCCGCAGCTCGGCCTCGACCGTTGCCGCCACGTCGTCCCAGGCCGTGGTGCCGCTCCGCTCCAGGATGAACTGGCTGCCGACGTTGGACGTCATGATGATCACGGTGTTGCGGAAGTCCACGGTGCGACCCTGGGAATCCGTCAAACGGCCGTCGTCCAGGATCTGTAGCAGGATGTTGAAGACCTCGGGATGGGCCTTCTCGATCTCGTCGAACAGAACCACGGCGTGGGGCCGGCGCCGGACCGCTTCCGTGAGCTGCCCACCCTCCTCGTAGCCCACGTATCCGGGAGGCGCGCCGATGAGCCGAGCTACCGCGTGCTTCTCCATGTACTCCGACATGTCGATGCGGACCATGGCCCGCTCGTCATCGAAGAGGAACTCGGCCAACGCGCGAGCCGTCTCGGTCTTCCCCACACCGGTCGGGCCCAGGAAGATGAACGAGCCGATGGGACGGTTGGGGTCCTGTAGTCCCGCCCGGGAGCGGCGAACGGCGTTCGAAACCGCCGTGACCGCCTCGTCCTGGCCGATCACGCGCTCGCCGAGAAGACGCTCGAGCTGCGTAAGGCGCTGGCGCTCCGTCTCCAGGAGGCGGGTGGTGGGGATCCCGGTCCACTCCGACACCACGGCGGCGATGTCGTCCGCATCCACCTCTTCCTTGAGGAACTTCCCGCCGGCCTGCAGCTCCTCCAGGCGGGCCTCGGCCTGCACGAGCTCGGCCTCGGCCGCGGGCGCTTCGCTGTATTGGATCTCGGCGGCTCGCTCCAGATCGCCCGTGCGGGTCGCGCGCTCCGCCTCCGATTTCAGGCCGTCGATCTTCTCCTTGAGCGCCTGGATCCGGGAGATGGCGTCCTTTTCCGCCTGCCAGCGTGCCTTCATGGCGCCGCTCTTCTCGCGCTGCTCGGCCAGCTCCTCCTCCAGCTTCTCCCGGCGCTCCACGGCGTGGCGCTCCGACTCGCCGGAGAGGGCCTGCTTCTCGATCTCCAATTGGGTGATCCGCCGCTCCACCTCGTCGATCTCCTGAGGCAGCGAGTCGATCTCGATGCGCAGCCGGCTGCCGGCTTCGTCGATCAGGTCGATGGACTTGTCGGGCTGGAAGCGGCCACCGATATACCGATCGCTGAGCTTCGCCGCGGCGATGATGGCGTCGTCCGTGATGCGGATGCCGTGGTGGACTTCGTAGCGCTCCTTGAGCCCCCGCAGGATGGCCACGGTGTCCGCCACCGACGGCGGCGCCACGTAGACCGGTTGGAAGCGCCGCTCGAGGGCGGGGTCCTTTTCCACGTGCTTGCGGTACTCGTCGAGGGTCGTGGCGCCCACCACGCGCAGCTCTCCACGCGAGAGCGGGGGCTTGAGCATGTTGCCCGCATCGACGGCGCCTTCGGCCGCACCCGCGCCGACGATGGTGTGGAGCTCGTCGATGAAGACCACGTACCGGCCCTCGGCCTCGATGATCTCCTTGAGCACGGCCTTCATGCGCTCCTCGAACTCACCCCGGTACTTGGCGCCCGCGAGCATGGCCGAGATGTCCAGCGCGACGAGCTTCTTGTCGGCCAGGGTCGTCGGAACGTCGCCGGCCACGATGCGCTGGGCCAGCCCCTCCACGATGGCCGTCTTGCCCACGCCGGGCTCGCCAATGAGCACCGGGTTGTTCTTGGTGCGCCGGGCAAGGACCTTGATCACCCGGCGAATCTCCTCGTCCCGTCCGATGACGGGATCCAGCTTGCCCCGACGAGCCAGGTCGGTCAGGTCCCGGCTGTAGCGCTCCAGCGCCCGGTATTTGTCCTCGGGGCTCTGGTCGGTGACGCGGTGGGACCCTCTCACGGCCTCCAGCGCCTCCAGAACCGCGTCCTTGGCGGCCCCGGCGGCCCGCAGGATCTCGCCCGCGTCGTCCTTCTCCGTGGTCAGCCCCACGAGCAGATGCTCCGTGCTCACGTACTCGTCCTGAAGCCTCCGCGCTTCGGCCTCGGCCGCGTCGAGGGCCTTGTTGAGGGCCCGGGACAAGCGGGGCTCGGAGCCGCCGCTCACCTTCCCGTACTTCTGGATCGCCTCGTCGACCTGCTGGGCGATGAACAGCACGTTCACGCCGAGCTTCTGCAGAACGGGCGTGACGATCCCTTCTTCCTGTCTCAACAGCGCGTCCAGCAGATGGACCCCTCCGATCTCGGGGTTGCCCCGCTGGCGGGCGTTCGTCAGCGCGGCCTGGATCGCCTCGCCGGCCTTCACGGTCAGGCGGTCGTGGCTCAACATCTTCTCGCTCGGTCCTTTCGTCTCCGGGGGCGGCCATTGGGGCCGCCCCCTGCCATTTCGGCAGTCATCGGGCCTTCCCGCCCGGCGGTTCCCGCCAAACCGGCCCAACACGGCACGGGTTGGGTTGTTTGCACCCTCTATGGGTCAAGAACCGGGCCACGGAAGAGGCCCCGGTGGATGGCGCGGTCCCCGCCCACCCAACACCCCGGTCGCGGCCCGAACCGGCCTCGCCGACTCCGCCGCGAAGCCCGTAGAGTCCTGTCCCCCGATCTGCGGCTGGACAACGTGGCGCTGATCGCGGCACGCAGGGCGGGACAGGAAACCGTGGGTTACGTCTCCAACGTCTTCAGGTACGACGTGGCCTTCGGGCAGATCGCCCGGAGCCGGGGCTAGGGCCGGGCCGTCGCCCTGAGGGCCGCCGCGCCGCGAGCGCCGCGGCGCGCCGTGGCAGCGGACGGACGGGGAGCCGTGGGTGCTACGGCAACTCCCCGCCACGCACGCGTTTCAGCAGCGTCCCGGCCGCCACGGTCTCATCGGGCTGAAGTCGGTTGATCCGGCCGATCTCGGCGTCGTCGACGGTGGACGGGTAGGTCGTCAGGAACTCCGCGAAGCTCATGCGACGCGGGACCTCCACGATCTCGACCCGCGCCGGCTGGACGCCGAGTACCGCACGATCCCGTTCCTCCTGGAAGCTCTCGAAGCTCGCCCGGACGGACGGGGCGTGACGAGACCAGTTGGCCTGAGCGGCATAGCCGAGGAGTTGGTAGACGAGGCCGCCGTGCGCCACATACGCGACGTAGCCCTGAAGCACGCCCTGGTCTTGCTGGGCGGCGAACTCGGCCATTGCGGCCGCCAGTCCGTTGAAGCTGGTCTCCCGGGCGTTGCGGCTCTCCACGCCCTCCTGGGCCCGGAACTCGTTGAGGGCGTCCACGGGATTGGTGGCCCCTTGGGCGACGCTGAGAGCGATCAACGCGTCCTCGGCCGGGCTGATTCCCCCCACCACGGTCTTCTGGTTGACCCCTTGCCACCCGTCCGGAAAGTCGAGTCGAAAGGCCAGATCGGGATGGTGGAACCGGCTGCCCTCGAAGAACCCCTCCCTGGGGTTGGGGCCGAACACGAGGCCGTCGAGTCGACGGAGGTAGCGATCCCGGTCGACCGTGGCTCCCGAGTAGTCGACGCCCGATTCCGCGATGATCCGCTGGAGGTTCGCCTCGCGGTTCTCTGGATACGGATGCGTCAGCTGCCACTCCGGCACGCGCTCGCTGGCGCCGCCGGACACCAGCGCAAGCGTCCGCATCACGTCCATGAGCTCCCGGGCGTCGTGGCCCGACCGGCTCATGTACCGGACACCGAGCTCGTCGGCCTGCGACTCGTCGCCACGGCTGTAGCTCAGGTTCAGGACGGCCAGGCCCTGGGCCAACACTCCCCCGTATTGTCGGACGTGCTCCGACAGGACCATGCCGGCCACCAGACCGATCTGCTGAAGCTGTTGCCGGCTCATCTGGTTGGCCGAATGGCGGGCGGTGATGTGCCCGATCTCGTGGCCGAGGACCCCGGCGAGCTCGGCCTCCGAGTTGAGGCTGGCCATGATGCCGCGGGTCACGTAGATGAAGCCGCCCGGGATCGCGAACGCGTTGACCGCCGGGTCGTCGGCCAGGCGAAAGGTCCACGGCAGCTGGGGCCGCTCGGACAGCGCCGCCATGCTCATCCCCAGGTCGCTCACGTAGGCCTGGAGCTCTTCGTCCGGGTAGATCCCGAAGAAAGCCGCCGCCTTGGGGTCCTCCTGCTGGCCCATGGCGATTTCCTGCGACTCGCTCACCAGCGAGAACTCCCGGCTGCCGGTCGCCGGATTGACGGCGCAGCCCACGACGGCCAGGGCGGTCAGTACCGTCGAGCGCCTCACGGCGTTGCCCAGGCCTGACAGAGCTCTGCTCACGGCTTGCTCAGTCCTCCTCGCTCTCGTTCTTCCCGAAGAGACCGAGGAGCAGCAGCAGGAGGACGGCGCCGGCGAACGCCGCCATGAGCGTGCCGAGCGTGCCCCCGAACCGAAACCCCAGCAGACCGAACAGCCAGTTACCGAGGTAGGCACCGACCACCCCCAGGGCCGTGTTGCCGAAAGCGCCGAAGTCCCTGCCTTTGATGACCTGCGACGCGAGCCAGCCGGCAATGAACCCGATGAGCAGGAACCAGAGAAGCTGCATGCGTCGCTCCTTTTCGCTGCACGCCTGGACCGGGCCGGGCCCGGTCTCGCTCGAGCACGTTTTGGGGGTGGGCCCCCAACTATGACGCCTTCGGGCCCTGGATGGAAGAGGGGGATCCAAGGGTCCGAAGCCGCCTGCCCCCGTCGTCGCGGCTGACCGAGAGCGGCGGCCGAGTGACGACTCGTCTTCGCTTGACAATGCCTTCGGCGAGAATTCACCTTGCCCGATTAAATCACTACAGATGAAGGAACCCATGGCCACCACCACGCCGACCGACACCGCTCGGAAAGGCCTCCCGCCCGAGGCCTACGAGGTCATCCCCGGAGACGAGTATCCGCCGTACGTGCCCCCCGAGGCCGACATGGCGGAGTTCACCCTCAAGGCGGTGCTCATCGGGATCGTGCTGGCGGTGGTCTTCGGCGCGGCCAACGCCTATCTGGGCCTCCGCGTGGGGCTCACGGTCAGCGCCTCGATTCCGGCGGCCGTCATGGCCGTTGCCGCGTTCCGCCTGTTCCACCGAGGCACCATCCTCGAGGCCAACATGGTCCAGACGGTGGGATCGGCCGGGGAGTCCGTGGCGGCCGGCGTGATCTTCACGCTTCCCGCGTTGTTCATCTGGCAGCGGTCCGATCCCACGATCGTCGTGGACCTGCTGCAGATCAGCGTCATCGCCCTCTTCGGCGGGATGCTCGGCGTCCTCTTCATGATCCCGCTCCGCTCCTACCTCATCTCGCGGGAGCACGGCAAGCTGCCCTATCCGGAGGGTACGGCGTGCGCCGAGGTGCAGGTGGCAGGCGACGTGGGCGGAAGCAAGGCACGCTTGCTCTTCGCCGGGCTCGGCGTGGGAGCTCTGTATCAGGCGCTCGCCAACGGTCGCGGGTTGTCGCTGTGGAACGAGTCGCCCGCGTTCCCCTTGCCGAAAAAGGCCGAGATCGGCGGCGACTTCACGCCGGAGCTCCTGGGGGTCGGCTTCATCATCGGCCCCAAGATCGCCGCCATCATGTTCGGCGGCAGCGCCCTCGCCTGGCTCATCCTGATCCCGGCCATCAACATCTGGGGCGGCAGCGACGTGGTCTACCCGGCCTCGGCACCGATGGCCGAGCTCGGGTCGGCCGACATCTGGAACAATTACATCCGGTACGTGGGCGCCGGGGCCGTCGGCTTCGCGGGCATCGTCACGCTACTCAAGTCCCTACCCACCATCGTCGAGAGCTTCAGGCTCGGCGTGAAGCAGCTCGACCTCGCCGGCCCCGGCTCGGTGCCCCGCACGCAGCGGGACCTTCCCATGACGCTGGTCCTCGGCCTCGCTGGCCTCATGGCCGTGGCCCTTTGGCTGTGGCCCGGCGTCCCCGTGAACCTGCTGGGCGCATTTCTGATCCTCGTGTTCAGCTTCTTCTTCGTCACGGTATCCAGCCGGATCGTGGGGCTGATCGGGTCGTCCTCGAACCCGGTCTCCGGCATGACCATCGCGGCCCTCATCCTCACGTCCCTCATCTGGGTGGCATTGGGGCTCAATGACGGCAGCGTGGCGTCCAAGGTCGCGGTGCTGGCGGTCGGCGCCGTCGTGTGCATTTCGGCCGCCATCGCCGGCGACACTTCCCAGGATCTCAAGACTGGCTTCCTGGTTGGCGCGACGCCGAAGTTGCAGCAGTTCGGTGAAATGATCGGCGTCACCGCCAGCGCGGCGGTCATGGGTGGTGTGCTGGTCGTGTTGAACGAGTCGTACGGCATCGGCACCGCGGACGGGCTGGCGGCTCCCCAGGCCACGCTCATGAGCCTGGTCATCGACGGGGTGCTCCAAAACAGCCTACCGTGGGGATTCGTGATCCTGGGGATGATCATCGCCGCCGTGGTCGAGTTCGTGTTCAAGCTGCCGTCCCTCGCCTTCGCCGTCGGCGTGTATCTCCCGGTGTCGCTGATGACCCCCATCTTCGTGGGTGGCCTCATGCGGCTCGGTCTCAGCCGGAAGTACGGCGTCAAGGAGGTCGAGGGCTCACAGGTCACCGAAGAGTACGCCGAGAAGCGGGAGCAAGGCGTGCTCTTCGCCTCGGGGCTCATCGCGGGAGCGGCACTGGTGGGCGTGCTGATCGGCGGTCTGATCTACGGGGTGACCCGTGTCACCGGCGACCCCACCTCCGCCGACGCCTGGGTCCTCGGGCACGAATGGTCCGAGGGTCTGTTCCCGGGCTCCTCGGCCCTCATCGGCACGATCGTGTTCGCCGGGCTGTGTTGGCTCGTATGGAGCACGGCGAACCGGCACATTTCGGACACCTGATGAGCACGGGTTGGCACCTCGGCGCGACGCTGCGGGTCCTCCCCGTGCTTGCGGTCCTGGTCGCCGGGGTGCTGGTCCCCGTGGCCTGCGGGGACTTCGGCGAAGCCGAGCAGGCCGCCATCGACGAGGGCCGCTTCATCGAGGTGTACGTAGCCCTCCGCATGGCGGCCCTCGAGGCGGGCACCGACCAGCTTCCCCCTGAGCAGCGCGACCGGATCCTGGCCGAGCATGACGTGACGGAGGATGACCTGCTGGAGTTCGTCGAGGTCCACGGCAGGAAGGCTCAGTTCATGCACGGCGTGTGGGACTCCATCGAGGGCAAGATCGACAACCTGCGTGTGGCGCTCCCGGACCCACCGGCGGACTCGGTCGACGACTAGTCCGGGTCGCCGCGGTACCGGGGCCGCCCCCGCCTGGCCGCCGAGCCACCGGAAGCACCCCCACCCCTTGTCCCACCAGGAGGACACTGGGGGCTTTCTCTCCCACCTTCTCCACGGCTGGCCCGGACCGGCCTGCCACGGGTCCGAAACCTGCACTCTCGGGATCGTGTAGCGGCCGCTACTGGGGGGACGGGTGGGCCCGTCCGCCGGGGCGGCCTCGACGAAGACGACCCGGGAGAAGGCGAGATGCGACACTTCGTGACCCCGTCTCTCATGATGCTGTGCCTGCTGCTCGCGCCCTCGGACGCGGCGACGCAGGACTTCGGCGCTTCGCGCGCGGACCGCTCCGGCGCCTGGTTCGGACTGGGCGTGGGCATGGGGTCCTCGAGCCTCTCGTGCGACATCTGCGCTCGCGACCGACGGGGCGGCACGGCCGCTCACCTCAGAGGCGGCTTTACCCTCAGCCCGACGGTCCTTCTGGGCATGGAAGTGTCTGCCTGGGCGCAATTTGACGAGGTCGACCAGTACATCGGCGCGGTCACGCCGGCGGTGTACTTCTACCCCAGCCAGACCAGCGGTCTGGTCGTGAAGGCCGGCCCCAGCGTCTCCTTCTTCTCGGCGCAGGACCAGGAGGGCACCGAGGTCAGCACCACCAGCTTCGGACTACAGGTCGGCGCCGGATACGAGATCGGACTGGGCACCGGTTACGCGCTCACACCCTTCCTGGACCTGTTGGCGACGTCGTTCGGCACGCTGAGCACGGGCGATCGGGCCATCACCGGGGGAGCGGGCGTTACCCTCATCCACCTGGGCCTGGGCATCACGTTCCACTGACCGCAGCCAGCGTACTCTTTTTCCGATGATCGAGAAGTTCTTGCCGAGATTTCCGGGAGTGTTGCGTGGGACCTACGGGGCGATTGCCGCCCTGGCGGCGGCCTCGGCGCTCGCGTCATGCGGCGGCGAGACCAGCCCACCGCTCACGGGACCGCCCACTCCCGGGCCCGACACCTCGCTGACGGCTTTCGAGGCTGTCCAGGGGATCTTCACGCGATCCTGTGCGTTCGCCGGCTGTCACTCGGGCCCCGCCTCCAAGGAAGGGCTGGACCTGAGCGCTGGAGCGCTGCACGAAAACACCGTCCGCGTGCCCTCCGTCCAGGTGCCCTCACTGCACCGGGTGCACCCGTCTCGGCCCGATTCGAGCTATCTCATGCTCAAGCTCGAGGGGATGGCCGGAGCGGTGGGAGGGATCGGTACTCAGATGCCGCTGGGCGGACAGCTCACCCCGGCTCGGATCGACTCGGTCCGAGCCTGGATCCTTTCGGGGGCTCCCAACCGATGAACCTGCAACGGCGACGGTCCGCGTCAGGGGCGACCGGCCCACGAGGAGGACAGATGACTGCTTCGACACCAGAGCGCGGCCTTTTGGCAAAGGCGATCCCGTTCCTGCTGGTCACCCTGGTGGCCTGCGAGGGAACGGACGGGTTCGCGGCGCCCGAGATGGCCCCGTCCGGCACCAGCCGGGCGTTCTCGGCGTGGGAGCCTAGCGAGGTGGACACCTGCACCAAGCAGATCCACGACAAGTACGCCGTGGTCGGCTCAGACGGGAAGCTCTATCCCACCTGGCATCCGCCGGTGGACGAGGACACGGGCTGCACGTTCGGACACGAGCACGGGCGCGACCCGCGCGGGTCGGACCTTTTCGAGGACGTGGGCTTCATTCCATTCGGACTGGCCAACGAAGCCGCCGACTTCTTCGCTCCCCACCCCGGCTTCAAGGTCGAGTGGGAGAACGACGTGCCCATGAGGGTGGGGCCGGGCGACGTGGGGAACGCATTGTTCTCCATCTCCTGTGACGTGATGGTCGAGCTGCACCAGGGCACGGCAGGGAGCGGTCGGTTCGTTCAACCCCAGCACGAGATGGCCTATCACGCCCGGTGTACCGACGGGTCGGAGGTCCACCTCCAGTTCCTCACCAACGTGGGTCACCCCGGGGAGTTCGTCAGGTCGTGCGAGAGCGACGTTCACGTCGTTGTCGACCCCGACCGGGGCGGCCGGTCCGGCGGCGGCAAGCGCCTCGTACCCGACCGCACCTGCATGGAGCGTCACATCCTGAGGCCGCCCGGCGAACGCTCGAACTTCGGCCGACTGAGGGAGAGCTGGCAGTTCTCGGAGAGCATCCGTGCCGCCAGCGGCCGAAGCCTCGCGAGCCTCGGGCCCTACTTCAACGTGTTCAACCCGTCCCGCTATCACGACCCCGACTCGCCCAACCTGCTCGGCAACACCGTGGACCTGTGCAACGAGGTGACGGATGCCGGGTTCCAGGCCGAAGGCGGACTGTGCGAGCAGGTCGCTGGTACGACGCCCGCGTGGAACGACCCGAGCTCGCCCTTCACGGGGGCCCACCGGGACGTGGACATCAATTCCATCCGGATCCGGAACGAAGACGGGCCGGAAGTCTGGTATACGGACGCCTGGGGCGAGAACGGCAGCCCCGAACCCTTCGCGGGCTCGATCCGTCAGTTCATCTCGAAGGTGAACAACGAGGTCGCCACCCCCTCCGGGGGGCGGATGGGCAAAGACCGGAACTACGGCGGCCAGGGCGTGCACGCGCCCAACTGAGGCCGTCTTCCTCCCCTCGGGGAGAGGCGTCCCCGCCGGGTCTCGGCGGGGGCGCCCGGTTCCCCCGGCGCGGACCGATCGGGTCCGCTCCTCCTCCGCGCCAAGGACCTCCAACCACTCGGGCCCCTTGCCCCCGCTGAGTCCACCCGGCGGGACTTCCCACGGCACCCGTGTAGCGCTACGCTACACCGGCGCGCACCCGTCCTGCTCTCCGTGGCGCGGGGCGGCTGGAGGCGCGCCCGCGCAGGTTCCGGCACACCCGTCGGGCGCGCAATTCCCGAAGCCCACGGGGAACGCTCCTTGAGCACGAAGCCCGACATCACCGACCCGGCCTTGCTCGTCCTCCAGCGTACGGAGGCGTTCACCGATGTCTGGGACGACCTGGCGTCGTCGGTCGGCTGTCGGGTCGTACGGGGCGGGCCTTCGGACGATCCGGCGAGTCGCTCCCGCGCGGCCGCGGTGATCTTGGCGGTGGGGGGCGCCGAGCAAAAGGCCTACGAGGATCTGGCGTCCGCCGACGAGTGGAGCCCCGTCGCCGCCGTCGGAGCGGAGGCCGACCATCGGCTGGCCGCGTCCCTGTTGCGGGCCGGTGCCGACGACTACTTCGCGCTGCCTGGCGACATGGGGGCCCTACAGGCGTGGCTCGAGAACGTCGTCGACCGGGCACGCGCCCGGTCCCGAGCGGAGACCCTCGCCGCCCGGGAGCGGGAGCGGTACGACTTCTCCGGGATGGTCGGTCAGAGCGAAGGTCTGGAGACGGCCCTGAAGCGAGCCTCCCGCGTCATTCCGCGGGGGAGCGCCACCATCCTGATCACCGGCGAGACCGGCACGGGCAAGGAGCTGCTGGCCCAGGCCATCCACTACAACGGCCCCCGCGCGGCCCAGCCCTTCGTCGAGGTCAACTGCACCGCGCTGCCCGAGAGCTTGCTGGAAGCCGAGCTGTTCGGTTTCGAGCGGGGCGCCTTCACGGACGCCCGAACCGCCAAGCCCGGCCTGTTCGAGGCGGCGAGCGGAGGCACGTTGTTTCTCGACGAGATCGGCGATCTCGCCCTGACGGTGCAGGCCAAGCTGCTGAAGGCCCTGGAGGAGAAGCGGGTCCGCCGGCTCGGTAGCCTCACCGCCACCGAGGTGGACGTCCGCATCATCGCCGCCACCCACGTCGACCTCGCTCGCTCCGTCCGGGAGGGCCGATTCCGCGAAGATCTCTTCTATCGGCTCAACGTCCTGCCCATCCATCTGCCCCCCCTCCGCGAGCGGGGCGAAGACGTCGTGGCGCTCGCCGAGCACTTTCTGGCCCGTGCCAGCCAGGAATACGGCATCGAAGCGCCGCTCCTGGACGCCCCGGCGCGACAGTCCCTTCTCGCCCACGGGTGGCCGGGGAACGTCCGCGAGCTCCGTAACGCCATCGAGCGGGCCGTTCTCCTGGGCGAGGGGACGGTCCGACCCGAAGAGCTGTTTCTGGCTCCCGCGATCCCCCCCGAGGCCGGGAGTCTGCCCTTTCCCGCCTCGCTTCGACAGATCGAGATCGCCGCAGCTCGGTTGGCCGTCGAGCGCACCGGCGGCAACAAGCGAGCGGCCGCCGACCTCCTGAACGTCAGCCGGACCCGATTGTACCGCCTCCTCGAGAGCGACGACGACCCGGCAAACCCCGTGTAGCGGAGCGAGACACGTGTGTTCAAGATGGACGCTGCACGACCGCGAATATCCAGTAATTGCGGCGGTTATCGCCCGGAACGCTTTCTGCTCGATGGAGCTCCCGGACGATCAGACCACCGCCGCTTCGGAGAGGCCAGATGCTGAATAGACTCTCGAGACCACTGACGATCCTCGCGTCGCTCGGGATCCTGCTGTCTTGCAACGACGATCCCGCATCCCCGAACCCCGACGGGAGCGTGAAGCCCGAAGCCGACCTCACGTTCGTCCGGTTCGACCCGACCCTCTTCGGCTCGGCCCAGACGACGGGCAGCTTCTGGGCCGTTCGAGGAGAGGATCGAGAGCTGGAGATGACCTACCAGGAACCTGACGACTCGGGCGACGAGCGCGACGAGTTCCTCGAGTTCCGCGTGCGGCCGGAGTCTCTGCTCCGGCGCCCCGACGGGACGCCGTTCGCGGAGGGAGATTCGGTCCTGATCACGGTGACCGTGGACCCGGGCGGGCGGTTCATCTTCGACTTCCAGCCGGCTGGGCTCCAATTCGACCCGAGCGAGCCCGCGGAGCTGGAGATCGACTTCAATCTGGCCGACCGCGACTTGAACGACGACGGGGTGGAAGACGCCGAGGACGACCGCATCCGGGCGGAGCTGAGCATCTGGCGGCAGGACGCGCCCGGAACCGTGTGGGAGCGGCTCGAGTCCCTCAGAATCCGGGAGGACGAGCTTCGCGCCGACCTGTCCGGGTTCTCGGGTTTCGCCACCGCGAACTGAGGCGCCGTGACCCCGCCGCAAGAGTCGATCCGGACGCTGCTCACCCGCTGCTGGGTGCTGAACCGGGCTCGGCGCTATCCCGAGCTCGTCGAGCAGCTGCGCGCGGTGCCCGAGGCGCAGCTCGACGCGGAGCCCGCGCTGGGCTTCATGCTGGCGGATGTGCTTCGACGTCTCGGGGAAGGTCAGACGGCGCTCGACGTGCTCCAGCGCATCGGACCAGTGCTGGATCGACGCGGCAACGATCGGCTACACCGGCGGCGCCTCAACCTGCTGGGAACCCTCCACTTCGAGCAGGGACGCACGGCCGAAGCCGCCGCCGTCTGGGAACGGCAACGCGAGGACGCCACCACGGCCTCCGACGAGGAGTTCGTGGCCCGGGCGAACAACAACCTGGGCATCCTCTTCACGCTCGCGGCGAACTGGGAGGAGGCGGTCTGCGCGTACAACCGGGCCGTGACGTCGTATCAGCGGCTGGGCTACTCGCGGGGGCTCGCCCAATCTCACCACAACCTGGCCATGACGTACCGGGAGATGGGCTTCGCGGTCGAGGCGGGGCGCCATTTCGCCGACGCCGTCGCGTTGGCCGCTGCGGACAGCCCGGACGAGGTGGCCCGCTCGGAACAGGAACGAGCCCTGCTCCATCTGTTCGAAGGAGACGTGGAGCTCGCGGAGGCGAGCGCCCAGCGGTCCCTGGACCGGTATCGCGCGCTCGGCGACCCGACGGGCGAGGGTGAGGTGACACGAGTGCTCGCGCTCGTCGCGCTGGCGCTAGGCCGTCTGGACAGCGCCCGGGCGCACCTGGACAAAGCGACGGAGCTGGCGGACCAGGTGGACGCCGTCCTGCTCGGAGCCGAGCTGCTGGAGGCTCGGGCCGTGCTCGAGCGCCTATGCGGACGAGACGAGGAAGCACACCGAGCGGAAGAGCGGGCCGAGGCCGTGTTCCGGCGGCTGCATGCCGCGCCGTGGGGCCGGCAGATCCGAGAGCGCACACGCCAGGTCGGGGCCGTGGCCCGGGATGCGCTCTCCAGGGGCGACGGCGAGGCGCCTTCCTAGGGGGCTTCCAGCCTACCGGAGCATCACGCCGGGGATGTGCAGCCCGACACCCAGGGCCTGCCGGTCTCCGAGGGAGACGCCGAACCGGATCGCCCAGCCCGCGCTGAACGCCAGATCCGCGCCGATGTCCACCGCGATCCCCAGGTCGAGGTCGTCCCGGTTCGTCGGACGACTGTCGCCCAGCGCCGCATCCACCACGAGGTAGGGGGTGATGTAGGGGTTGAACCAGATGTCGTCCCCCCTGACCTCGTACGCGAACGACGCGCCCAGCGGGGCCGAGATCAACACCCAGTTGCCCGCACCGAGCCCCACCCCCGCGACCCATGCGATGTCCAGAGGGAACTGCGGGTCCCCGTCCCGGATCCAGCCGCTGAAGTCCACGCCGCCGAAGCCGGCCAGATCGCCGCCCGCACCCTCACCCAGACCCGCCCGAAGCCCCACGCCCCCGGGCGCGGATTGACCCCGCCAGGCCACCATGCCGGCCAGACCTTCGTTGGGCTCCATCTCCGCGAGCATGAGGCTCACCCCGGCGGGCGAGTTGGGCGCCACCAGGAGCGGCGCTTCCCAGGCGATCTGGGCCTCGATGGCCTGCGGGAGGAAGAACGACAGAACCATGGCCGCGTAGAGGAGAGGCTTCATGACAGGGACGCTCCCGAACCAGTGATGCGGGCCCAAGGCCACGGCCGGTGGCGCGTGGCGGCCCGCGTCGTCACAATGAAGGTTTGGCGTGATGCCTCGACACGCTCGGTGTCTGCGGGACCCCCGAGGCGCCACACTACCCAATACGTCGACACACCGTCCCAGGATGGCGAATGGATTTCCAGCGAAGCTTCACCGGCGCACCTTGGGAGACGCAGGTGGCGTACTGTCGCGCGCTGCGTCACGGCGATCGTGTCTTCGTCACCGGTACGGCCGCGGTAGACGACGACGGCGATGTGGTCGGCATCGGTGACGGCTACGCACAGGCGCGGCGCTGCCTCGAGATCATCCAGAAGTCGCTGGCGGAGCTCGGCACCGACATGTCGTCCGTCGTGCGGACCCGCATGTTCGTCACGGACATCTCTCGTTGGGAATCCTTTGGCCGGGCTCACGCCGACTTCTTCGCGGATCATCCTCCGTGCACCACCATGGTGGAGGTGAACCGTCTGATCCACGCGGACATGCTCATCGAGATCGAGGCCGACGCCATCGTCAGGTGAGTCGGCGTCGGGTCACTCCCACTCGATGGTGGCCGGGGGCTTCGAGCTGATGTCGTAGGTGACCCGGTTCACGCCGGCCACCTCGTTGATGATGCGGGTGGAGATGCGGGCCAGCACGTCGTGGGGAAACGGGTACCAGTCCGCTGTCATCCCGTCCCGCGACGTCACCGCCCGAACGGCGATCACGTTCTCGTAGGTCCGGGCATCGCCCATCACGCCGACGGACCGAACGGGCAGCAAGACGGCGAAGGCCTGCCAGATCTCGTCGTACAGTCCGGCGGCCCGGATCTCCTCCAGGTAGATGGCGTCGGCTTGCCGGAGCACCCGAAGCTGATCCTCGGTCACGGCGCCCAGCACCCGGATCGCCAATCCGGGACCCGGAAACGGGTGGCGGCCTACGAACTCCTCGGGCAGACCCAACTCCCGTCCCACCTGCCGCACTTCGTCCTTGAACAGCTCGCGCAGCGGCTCGATGAGCTCGAAGGGCATCTGATCGGGAAGCCCGCCCACGTTGTGGTGGGTCTTGATCGTGGCGGACGGCCCCCCCACGGCCACTGACTCGATAACGTCGGGGTAGAGCGTCCCCTGCACGAGGAACTCGGCGCCCGTGCCCTCTTCCCTCGCGACCCGGTCGAAGACCCGTATGAACGTCTCACCGATGATCTTGCGCTTGCGTTCAGGATCCTCGACGCCAGCCAGGGGCCCGAGGAACTCGTCGGCCGCCTCGGCCACGACCAGGCGAATTCCCATGTGCTTGCGGAACGTTCGCTCGACGCCTTCTCTCTCGCCCTGACGCAGCAGGCCATGGTCGACGAAGATGCACGTCAGGCGATCGCCGAGGGCCCGGTGAACCAGGGCCGCGGCCACGGACGAGTCGACGCCTCCCGACAGCCCACAGATGGCGATGCGGTCCCCGATCTGCTCGCGGATGGCCGAGACCGTCTCCTCGATGAAGGCGCCGGCGGTCCAGGTGGGCCGGCAGCCGCAGATCCGGAACAAGAAGTTCGAGAGTAGCTCCTCGCCCCTGGGGGTGTGGGCTACCTCGGGGTGGAACTGGACCCCGTAGATTGCGCCGTCCTCCGATCCGAACGCGGCCACCGGAAGCGTCGCGGTGGACGCCAGCGTCCGGTACCCGGCAGGTGGGCTGTCGACGTGGTCGCCGTGGGAGCACCACACGGTGGAGGTCCCCTCGGTTCCGAAGCCGTCGAACAGGTCGGAGTCGTCGGCGACCGTCAGCTCGGCCCGGCCGTATTCTCTTTTCCCGTGCACCACGTCGCCGCCCTCGAGGTGAGCGATGAGCTGCATGCCGTAGCAGATGCCCAGGATCGGGATCCCCATCCGCAGGAGCTCGGGGTCGGCCGTAGGGACGTCGTCACCGTACACGGAGGACGGTCCTCCAGAGAGGATGATGCCCTTGGGGCTCCACTCCCGGATCCACGCGAGGCTCCGCGTGGGAGGGTGGATCTCGCTGTAGACGCGCTCCTCCCGGATGCGCCGGGCGATCAACTGCGTGTACTGGGAGCCGTAGTCCACGATGAGGATGCGGTCGTGTATCACGTCAGGCCTGCTTCTTGGTGGTGTTTTCCGGTCTGGGGGGAATCGTCTCCCCGCGAGTGAGGTCCTCCAGCGACTCCCTGGCGCGAACCAGATGGGCGTGCCCGTCTTCCACGAGGACCTCGGCCGGCCGGAGTCGCGAATTGTAGTTGGACGCCATGGAGGAGCCGTACGCACCGGCGGTGAGCACGGCCAAGACATCGCCGGGAGACGGAACCGCCATGCGCCGGTCGAGGGCCAGGAAGTCTCCGGTCTCACAGATCGGGCCGACCACGTCCACCCGTTCCTCGACGCCGCCGATGGCGCTGCCGGCGGCAGGCTCCACGCGGTGGAATCCGGAATAAAGACTCGGACGGATCAACTCGGTCATTCCTCCGTCGGTGACCACGAACGTCTTGTCTCCGTTGCGCTTGACGTAGAGCACGGTCGTGAGGAGGGTGCCGGCCTCGGCCACGATGTATCGCCCCGGCTCCACCACCAGGTCCAAGCCAGCTTCCTGAACCCGGGGCACGACGAGCTCCGCGAGGCGCTCCACCGGCATGCCGGACTCGTCCCCCTGGGGCACGCCGAAGCCGCCACCGATGTCCAGATACTCCAGCTCGATGCCTTCCCTCGCCAGCTGTGCCACGACCTCCAGGAGCAGATCGAGGACCCGCCCGTATGGAGCGGGATCGAGGATCCCAGAGCCGATGTGCGCGTCGATGCCCCGGATGTCCAGATGGGGCCGGGACGCCGCCCACCGGTAGAGCTCCATGACCTGGTCGAGGGGAATGCCGAACTTGGTATCGGCGTGCCCGGTCTGAGTGTAGCCGTGATGCGCCGGTGAGACGATGTCGGGGTTGATCCGCAGGCCGATCCGGGCCGGAACGCCCATCTCCGCAGCCACCGCGTCCAGGAGCCTGAGCTCGCCAGCGCTCTCCACGTGGCACCCGTGAATCCTCGCCCCCACTGCGGCCCGCAGCTCAGACGCCGTCTTGCCCACGCCGGCGAAGACGATGCGGTCGCCCGGAATCCCGGCTCGGATGGCCCGATGGAGCTCGCCACCGCTCACGATGTCGGCCCCGGCCCCGAGTCGCGCCAGGCGGTCCAGTATGGCCAGGTTGCCGTTGGCCTTGACCGAGTAGGCCACCAGGACGTCGACGCCCGCGAAGGCGGAGGTCAGGGCGCGGTAGCGGGCCTCGATCAGCGCCGCGTCGTAGACGAAGAGAGGCGTCCCGAACCGTGCGGCCAAGGCCTCCATCGCGAGGCCGCCACAACGGAGGGGACTGGGGTCCGAGGACGCGCTCAAGCGTGCCCCGGTCGGCGTGGCCTCAGTAGGCCCGCGCCCACGCGACCTCCATCTTCGACTCGGCGCCGCTGATGCACCGATCCGGGGGGGACTCGGACCGGAACTCCGGATCCGGGATGACCCGGATCGTCGCCTTCGTCTCGTTCTTGACCTGCTCCTCCACCGCCGGATCGCCACTCCAACCGGTGAAGACGAATCCGCCTCCCGATTCCATGATCTCGTTCAACTCGCCGATGGACGAGACACCCCGATGAGAGTGGGCATTCCGGCGTGCCTTGGCGGTGGCGAGCAGCCCCTGCTGCAACGCCTCCAGCCGGGCGGGCATCTCGGCGATGACCTCGGCCTCCGGGAGGAACTCCTTCCGTGGCTCGTCCTCGGCCCGGACCCGTCTCGCCACTGCCAGCTGGCCCTTGGCCAGGTCCCGTGGCCCGATCTCGATCCGGTACGGCACACCTTTTCGCTCCCACTCCCAGAACTTGGCCCCGGGTCTGAGGTGGTCCCGGGCGTCCACCCTGGCGCGCACGCCGGCCTCGGTGAGCTGTGCCAGCACGGCTTCGGCCTTCTGCGTGACGACTGCCCGCTCGTCGTCGCCGCGGAAGATGGGGAGGATCATGACCTGGACGGGGGCGAGCCTCGGCGGAACGACAGCCCCGACGTCGTCGCCGTGCGTCATGATCATGCCACCGATGAGCCGCGTAGACACCCCCCACGACGTATTCCAGGCGAACTCCTCCCGCCCCTCCTCACTCTGGAAGGTGAGGTCGAACTGCTTGGAGAAGTTCTGGCCCAACATGTGCGACGTGCCCGCCTGCAGGGCCTTGTTGTCCTGCATCAGCGCCTCGGTCGCGTAGCTGCGCACGGCGCCGGCGAATTTCTCCGACTCGGACTTCAGGCCGGTGAGTGGCGGCATGCCGATCCACTCTTCCTGGAATCTCCGGTAGATGTCCAGGATCAAGCGGGTCTCCTCCTCGGCCTCCTGTTCCGTGGCGTGGGCCGTGTGCCCTTCCTGCCACAGGAACTCCGACGTCCGGAGAAACAGGCGCGTCCGGAGCTCCCAGCGCATCACGTTGGCCCATTGATTCAACAGGACCGGAAGGTCGCGGTAGCTCTGTACCCACTTGCTGTACATGGAGTAGATGACCGTCTCCGACGTGGGACGGATCACGAAGGGCTCCTCCAGCTCCTTGCCCCCGGCGTGGGTCACGACTGCCAGCTCGGGCTTGAACCCCTCGACGTGCTCCTTCTCGCGTTCGATGAAGCTCATGGGGATGAGGAGCGGGAAATACGCGTTCTCGTGCCCGGTCTCCTTGAAGAGAGCGTCGAGGGCGCGCTGCATGTTCTCCCAGATGCCGTATCCCCAGGGTCGTATGACCATGCTCCCGCGCACCGGGGAATAGTCGGCCAACTCGGCCTTGAGGACCACGTCGTTGTACCAGGCCGCAAAATCCTCGGACCGCGGCGTGATGCCCTTGTCTTCAGCCATGCTCGTCGCTCTTCCGCTCGTCTGCAGTCGTGGTTTCGGAAGCTCCCCTTGGTACCCGCACCTCTTTGCCCCACACGATCGCGGCCGGGATCACGAAGATCAGCACCGAGGCAACCGCCCACGTGATCCGAAACGGGACGCCAACCAGCGAGCTCGCCAGGAATGCCAGCAGCGCTCCCCCAGCCAAGGACAAGAGCACCACCACGGTGAGGATGACGTACTCCAGCACGTTGAGCCGGCGGATCGCCCGGTGGACGGTCTCCCGCGCCTCCCGGTGGGGGCCTTCCTCTACCATTCGGGGGCGAGGTTATGGTAGAAGTAGGTCCGGTAGATCGTCTCCCGTGACGCTTCCGTCGACCGGTACCAGCCGTCCGCAGGGAGCCACTCGGCCCATACGAACGGCACCATCCTGGCGTCAGCCGGGCTCGTTTGCTCCACCCGGTACCCGATGGCCCGGGCCGCTACCAGCGTCGTATCCTCTCGAGCCGCGAGCTCCAAAGCCTCCGTCAGCGCTTTCCGAAGCTCGTCCCGGCTTCCGTCCCGCGGCACGAGAATGTGCAGCGTGGTCCGGGGCGGGCCCTCCGGCTCCCGGGTCTCGTCGAAGGTCTGCCAAACCACCTCGCCCACCTCCGGCAACTCGCCAGCCACCGGCTCGGCCTCGGTGCCCGCCTCGGCGGCCCCCGGCGCGTCGTCGGGAGACTCGCCTACGCCGCCGTCCGGGGAGCAGCCCCAGGCCGCCGTCAGGACCAGCAGGACACCGATCCGCCTCATGTGAGCTCCTCCAGCGCGACCTCCCGCTCGGTGCCGGTCGCCATGTCCCGCTCGACCGCCACTCCCCGGGCCACCTCGTCGGGTCCCAGGACGATCACGCGCCGGGCGCCCTCCGTGCCCGACGCCTGGAACTGCTTCCGCACGGAGGCGTCACGCAGCGCGTAGAGCACGGCTTCCCCCGAGTCGCGCAGCCGGTGCGCGATCTCGAGCGCCACGCTCCGCTGCTCCCCACCGATGACCACGACGAACGTGTCCACGACCCGACGGTAGTCGGGCGCCAGGCCTCGCTCCCTGAGCAGCTCGCCCAGCACGACGTCACCCATCCCGAAGCCCACGGCCGGAAGCGCGTCGCCGCCCACGAGCTCGAGGAGCCGGTCGTATCGCCCGCCCCCACAGATGGCTCGGAACTCACCCTTGCGGTCGAACAGCTCGAAGACGATGCCCGTGTAATAGGCCAGCCCACGCACGATCGTCAGATCGACCTCGACGAACTCGCCCAGCCCCATGGCCTCCAGCGCCCCCACGAACTCGCGCAGCGCGTCCACTCGCTCCATGACCGCCGGCCGGTGGCCGTATCGGTCCACGACGCCCCCGAGCTCGCGCGACGCGAACACGTCGAGGACGGCGGCTGCGGTCTCGGCGGTGAGGCCCAGTCGATCGGTGAGGCGGCCGGCCACCCGGTCCGCTCCTTCCCGCTCGAGCTTGTCCACCGCGGCGTACGCGCCCGGCAGCTGGTCTTCGGTGACACCGGCCTCCATCAGGATGGCAGACAGGAGGCTGCGGTCCGAGACGCGGGCCCGGAAATCGTGAGCTTCGAGACCGAGCTCGCGCAGCGCGTCGATGGCCAGCGCAACCACCTCCGCGTCGGCCCACACGCCGGCTTCGCCGACCACGTCGGCGTTCCACTGGAAGTGCTCCCGGAGACGCCCACGCTGTTGCCGCTCGTAGCGAAACAGCTGGGGCACGGTGAACCAGCGGATCGGCTTGGGCAGCGAACGGCTGCGCGCTGCGAGGATCCTCGCCAGGGACGGCGTCATCTCCGGCCGGAGGGACACCTCCCGACCACCCTTGTCCGTGAAGTTGTAGAGCTGCTCCACGATCTCCGCCCCGCTCTTCTCCACGTAGAGGTCGAGCGACTCCAGCGGCGGGCCGTCATACTCCAGAAAGCCGTAACGCCGGGAAACCCGGCGCCACGCATCGAAGATATGCGACCGAAACGCGAGCTCCTCGGGTGGGAAGTCCCTGAACCCGGGGAGCTTCGAAAAGCTCTTGGCCTTCGTCATGGCCGCGAATCTAGCAGGTGGGCCTGAAATGTACAGGCGCGACCGGACCGCTCGGGGCCCGTTCCGCCGCTCACTCGCAGGGCGGGAAGCCTTCGGCCATCAGGGCGTCGCCCACGGTGTGGTGGGAGCCCGTCACGAGCAGGCTTCCCGTGGCCGCCAGCCCCCGAGCCCGGTGGAGCGCGCGGCGGAAGTCGGACTCGACGGCAACGAAGCCCGAAGACCCCGCCGCGCCGGAGCGGAGCAACTCCGACGCCGCCGCCGGATCCCAGCGCCGACCGGGGGGAACCGAGGGTGGATCGGTGAGGATCATGCCCTCGACCCGGGGGGCCAGCACGCGCAACACGCCTTCGACGTCCTTGTCCTCCATCATGCCCACGACCGCCACCACGGGACGGGGGGGCGAAAGCGCGGTCACGCCGGCCGCCATGGCCTCGGCCGCCGCAACGTTGTGCGCCACGTCGAAGATCCACGTGCGGCCGTCTCGCCGCTCCACCTGGAGTCGCCCCGGCCACCGCACGCCAGCCACGCCCGCCGTCACGGCCGGCCGATCCGGCCGCAGCCCGACGGGAAGCCGCTCGAGTCCCCGCACAGCCAGCGCCGCATTGTGGGCCTGGTGGGGTCCCGGCAGGGGCACCTTCAGCTCGAGCCGCCCCCAGGCCTCGGTCTCCAGATTCACTCGGGAGCCCCCACCATCGAGCCGCAGGTCCGGAGCGGAAGGCGGGGGAACGGCGATCAGCGCGGCGCCCGCCCGGTCGGCGGCCGCCTCGAGCAGCGCCAACGGCTCGGCTCGCACCTCGCCCACGATCACCGGGACCCCGGCCTTGATGATTCCAGCCTTCTCCGCCGCGATCTCGGCCAAGCTCTCGCCCAGGTACTCGGTGTGGTCCAGGGCCACGTTGGTGATGGCTGTCAAGACCGGCTCGACCACGTTGGTGGCATCCAACCGGCCGCCCAGCCCCACCTCGACCACGGCCGCGTCGACGCCGCGCGCGGCGAAGAGCTGAAACGCCAGGACGGTAGAGGCCTCGAAGAAGGTCAGTCCCCCGGCCTCCACGGCGTCGTAGATCTGCGCCGCCGCCGCGGCCAGCTCGACCTCGGTCACGGGCTTGCCGTCGAGCCGAAACCGCTCTCTGTAGGAGCAGAGGTGGGGAGACGTATAGAGCCCGACCCGATGGCCCGCCGCCGACAGGGCCGCTGACCAGATCGCAGCCACCGACCCCTTTCCGTTGGTTCCGCCCACGTGCAGGGTCGGCGAGGCCAGATGGGGGTCACCCAGGGACCGCAGCACGTCACGGGTCCGGGCCAGGTCCCAGTCCCCTCCCGGGGCCGGCGGCGGGAGGATGCGCCCTGGCAGCGGGTCGATGCCGGGCGTGCCGGGGACGTGGGTGTCGGGCGGGGTGGATCGGCGGGTCACGCCGTCTCTGGCCAACCCGCCCACATGTGCCGAAGCAGCACCGCCACGGTCGCCTTCATGTCCCGCCGGTCCACCACCTGATCGACCATGCCGTGGTCGAGGAGGTACTCGGAGCGCTGGAATCCGTCCGGGAGCTCCTGGCGGATCGTCTCCTTGATGACGCGGGGGCCCGTGAAGCCGATCAGAGCACCAGGCTCCGCCAGGTTCGCATCGCCGAGCATCGCGTGGGACGCGGTCACGCCCCCGGTCGTGGGGTCGGTGAGGATGGATACGTAGGGCAGACCGGCTGCGGCAAGGCGATGGAGCACCGCCGATGTCTTGGCCATCTGCATGAGCGAATAGATACCCTCCTGCATGCGGGCGCCCCCTGTGGCGCTCACCACCGCGAGTGGGATCCCACGCTCGACGGCACGCCGCCCCGCCCGGGCGATCTTCTCGCCCACGACCGAGCCCATGGAACCTCCGATGAATCGGAAGTCCATCACGGCCAGGGACATGGGGATGCCGTCCAGCTCACCCACCCCCGATATCGTGGCTTCCTTGCGGCCTACCTTCGCCTCGGCGGTGGCCAGCCGCTGCGGGTACGGCTTCGAATCCACGAAGCCGAGCGGGTCGCCGCTCTCCATCTCGGCGTCGAACTCCTCGAAGGTCCCCTCGTCCATGAGCAGACCGACGTATTCGTCCGCCGAGATCCGGAAATGAAAACCGCACTCCGGACACACGTTCAGGTTCTGGGCCAGCTTCTCCTTGTAGAGGATCTCGCCGCAGCCCGTGCACTTCTCGAAGACGTCCGGTGGCAGATCTCGCCGGTCGGACGCTTTCAGCGGCTTCTTCTTCTTTCGGAACCAGTCCATTGGGTACCGAGCCTTCCGAAGAGCCTCCGAACCTGGCGGGTTCCGGAGGCGAGAGCAGTCAGTCCTCGTAGGCCACCCGGACGGCAATCGCCGCAGCGACCCACGACATCAGCAAGAACGATCCCCCGTAACTCACGAACGGGAGGGGGATCCCGGTGACCGGCACGAGCCCCACGGTCATGCCGACGTTGACGAAGATGTGGATGATCCAGGCACCGAAAATACCGAAGATGACCAACCCGGCAAAGGGATCGGCCGACGCCTCCGCCATGCGCACCAATCGGTGCAGCACGTACGCAAAGGCCAGGAGCGCGGCCGTCGTCCCCAAGAACCCCAGCTCTTCGCCGATAACGCTGAAGATGAAGTCGGTGTGCTGCTCGGGCAGGAAATCCAACCGCTTCTGCGTCCCTAGCGTGAACCCCTTCCCCAACAACCCGCCGCTGCCGATCGCGACCTTGGACTGGATCAGGTGCCACCCGGCACCCCGGGGATCCACGCTGGGGTCGAGGAATACGAGCAGGCGATTCCGCTGGTACTCGGCCAACGAGTTCCACAGCGGCTGAGCGATGGTGCCCGCGGCCAGGTTGGCGAGGATCACCGCTACCGACTCCACCAGGTACAGCCGGTAGCGGTACAGGTAGAGGGCTATGACCAGGAGGATGGTGTAGGCCGACCAGACCCGCGTGTCGAACGTCAAAATGAGCCCGAGCCCCGGGCTCGCGAGCAGCAGCAGCATGGGAAACGGGGTTCCCGCCCAGTACAGCACGCTGAACAGGATGCCCACGAAGGCCAAGGCAGTACCGAGGTCGGGCTGCAGGATCACCAGGCCCAGCGGCACCGACACGAGGGCCGCGGGGGCCAGCAGCTCCCGCAGGGAGCCCGGCGGGCCATCCTGGGAGGACAGGAGCTGAGCCAGCGCCAGGATCGTGGCGACCTTGGCGACCTCTGCCGGCTGGAAGCGGAAGCCACCGAGGCTGATCCAGCTCTTCACCCCGGCCGCCGTTCCGCCTCCCGTCCCGATCACCAGGGTGGCACCCAACAGCACGACGGCCATGACAAAGGCCGGGTAGGCGGCCCATTCGAACCACCTCAGAGGAATCCGGCTCACCATGGTGAACGCGATCAACGCGAGAATCAGCCACACGCTCTGACGGATCCAGGCCCCGCGGGTCACGGGGCTGGGGACGTTGAGCACGCCCGCCGAGTAGATCATGGCGATGCCGAACAGCGACAGTCCCAACAGGGCGAGGACCATCTTCGGGTCCCGCGCCCATCGAACGAACAACCCCCTCACGGGCAGCTCCGGCTGCGGGGCGCATGCCCGCCGGTAGGAGTCATCACCTCCCGGCCCAGGGAGCGGGACGACCTGCCATGTAGTGCTCGCGCAGCGTCTGAATGGTGTCGGTGGGAATCCCGTAGCGGCGGCGCAACCAGTAGTCGGCGGTCTTGGCCACGAGGGGCGCCGCCGTGCCCGAGCCGCTCTCGCCGAACTCCACCAGCACGACGACGACGATTTCCGGGGACCCGCCCTTGGGGCCCGCCATGCCCGCGAACCATGCGTGGTCCCGGTTGGGGTCCTGGGGGTTTTGGCCCGTGCCCGTCTTGCCCATCAGGTCCCAATGCTCCAGCGACGACATGTAGGCGGTGCCGCCGGGGCGCACCACGCGACGCAGACCCTCCCGCAGCCATTCCAGGTTCTCCTGAGACAGGTCCAGGCTCCAACCCGGCGCCGGCTCCGCGGGGTCCTGCACGATGGACGGCGCGGGCGCCGTTCCATCTCGGGCGATGGCCAGGTAGAACTGAGCCACCTTCAGGGGCGTCTGGGAGTTCGGACCCTGGCCGATGGCGAGGCTCAAGACCTCGCCTTCGGTCGGCGTGTACCCGAAACGCCGCTCCCAGAAGCCCCGATCGGCGGGGAAGATCCCCGCTCGCTCCACGGGCAGATCCACGCCGCAAATGCTCGAAAAGCCGATGCGGTTGCCGTGCTCCAGCAGCCGGTCCAACCCCACCCGGACGCCCATTTGGTAGAAGTACACGTCGCACGAGTCTCGCAGGGCGTCCACCAGGTCCAGGGATCCATGCCCCTCGGGCTTCCAGCAGCGCCAGTACCGGTTTCCCCACCGCATGCCTCCGGTGCAGGGTATCGGCATGTGCTCGGTGGCATCCACGGCGCCCAGCTCGAGGGCGATGGCGGCGCTGGCCAGCTTCCACGTCGAGGCCGGCGCGTAGCGCCCCAGCACCGGCCGGTTGTACAGCGGCCTCGCCGGATCGGTGTTCAGGTCGTTCCAGAGCCCCACCTCGATGCCACCGACGAACTGATTGGGGTCGTAGTTGGGCGCCGAGTACAGAGCCAGGACCCCGCCATCGCTCACGTCGAGGGCGACGACGGCCCCCCGCATCGAGTCCGGGAAGATCCGGTCGATCTCGCGGGTGAGGTCCAGATCCAGATTCAAGACGACGTCGTTGCCGGGCACGGCCGGGTCACCCCGTCGGCCCTCGAAAGACCCGACGATGCGGCCGAGGGCGTCCACCTCGACGTACCGCACGCCCTGCTGCCCCTGAAGGTCCGCCTCGTATTGTCGCTCCACGCCCTCCTTGCCCACCACGATCCCCTGTTCGTACCCCTCGAACCGGTCCTGCTCCAGCTCCTGGGCGGTGATCTCGCCGACGTAGCCCAGGACGTGCGCCGCGGCCGAGCCCGCCACATAGCGCCGCTTGGGTCGCATCTCCAAGAACACGGTGGGATTCTGCTCGCGGCGCTCCTCCAGGGCCGCGACCTCGTCGAAGCTCGCGTCCGAGTCCACCAGGAGCGGACGGCGGGGTTCCTGGCTCCGGCGGACCATGAGGCGCTCGATCCCCTCGTCCGTGAGGCCGAGGAGCGGACGCAGTCGCTCCAAGACGGCCTGGACGGAGTCCCGAGACGCCGGTAGCACGGAAACCGCGTACCCGGGAATGTTGTCGGCCAGCACCTCGCCGTGTCGGTCGAAGATGGTGCCTCGGGCGGCCGGTACCGGCAGGGGGCGAAGTCGGTTGGACTCCGAGCGGAGGCTCCACGTGTCGGACCGGAGGATCTGCGCCCGGAAGAAGGTCGCGACCAGTGCCCCGATCACCGCCGCGATGATGATCGTCGCGCCTCGGGCGCGACGGCGCATGGCATGGGGGTGTGTCGTGTGCATCAGGCCCTCCAACCGGCTCCCGTCGCGGTGGCTACCACCGTGCCCACGACGGCCGCGTACAAAGCGGCCAGAGGCGACTCCACCAGGATCTCCTGGACGAAGGGGCCCCGCACGGCATCACCGGCAGCCAACCAATAGACGAGGTCCTTCAGCCACTTCCCGGCGAAGAAGTACGAAGGGAGGAAGTAGATCGAATCGCCCATGAACAGATCCCGCGTCCGCGTGCCGAGGGCCCCGACCACGGTCATGGCCACGGCATTCGCTCCGAACGCCAGGGCGGAGAACGCGTCCTCCAGCAGGCCGAAGCCAAACCCGATTCCCGCGCCGGTTCCCGTGCCGACCTCCCGCGCCACCACCAGCAACGCCACGCTCAAGAGGTCCGGTGCCACGGCGCCCAACCCGAGGCCCGTGTGCAGTCCGAAGTGCAGGACGGCCAGAAACGTGACCGTACCCCACACCCGCCAGTCGATCCTCACCGCGCGCTGTCCGAGGCTGGGGCGCGGGAAACCGGTTGCATACGGACCGGCCCGGATCGGGCATCACCGCCTCCCCGGCCCGTCGTGTCCGGGTCGAGAGGAGATCGTGATTCAGGGCCGCCCTCTTCCGAGAAGGCCCTCCCCAGATCGGTGCGCTCGAAGCCGCCCTCGACCGCCACGAGCACGTGGAGCGCGGAGGCCGGTTCGGCCGCCGGCCGCAGCCAGTAGCTCCGGCGCCAGCGGGCGTCGGCCTCGTTGAGCTCCACGATCGTGCCGATGGGGACCCCCCGGGGAAACACGCCACCTCGCCCGCTCGTTACCACCACCGTTCCAGGATCCAGCTCCGTGAAGAACGCGATGCCGTTCAGGAGCAGGCGGTCCTCCTCCCGAAAGGCCCCCCGGTCCGGCTCGACGATCCCGTACGCGTCTCCCTCCGCCGTCATGGCCGAGGCCCGGAAGTCCGGATGGGTCCAGTCCATGGCGCTGGACTCGCTGCGCCGCACGTCGATGACTTTTCCGACCAGCCCATCCCGCATCAGCACGGGGGCGCCCGGTCGAACCCCATCCCGGGCCCCCAGGTCGATCACGAACACGCTCTCCGAGCCGGGAGTCCCGGATCGTGTGACGCTGGCGGACCGGTAGCTCGCGCCGAGGCGCCCGCCCAACTGCATGAGCCCCCGGAGCCGACGGTTTTCCTCAGCCAGCGAGCCGGTGTTGGACATGAGCGCCACCAGCGTATCCAACTGGGCCCGCAGGTGGGCGTTCTCCACGGCCCGCAGCCGCGCGGCGTTGACCGAGCGCTGCATGACCACGAAGGGATGGAGCACGGTAAGGCGGAGCACCGTGGCGATCTGCTGCTGCGCGGGAGAGGGAAGGCTCAGCGCCAACAGGGAGACGACGAAAAACGCGCCCGCCACGATGAGATGCCGGCGCTCGTTCCGCTCGGTGGGATCTCCGTTGAACGCCATACTACGCTTCGGGGCCGCGTCCGCGGTCCGTGTACGATCCTGCCTGATCCGGCACCCGGACTCCGTCGGGCCAGAGGGTCGATCCCGAAGCCCGGGACCGCGGTTGACCCGGGGAGGACTCGAGCATCAGGTGGTTAGCACAGACCTGTACTTCTGGAAGTCGTCGAGGATCCGTCCCGCCCCCCGCACCACACAGGTGAGGGGTTCCTCGTCGACGTGAATGGGCAGGTTGGTCTCGTGAGCGAGGAGCTCGTCGAGGCCGCGGATCAACGCGCCCCCGCCCGTCATGACGATGCCGCGGTCCACGATGTCGGAGGAGAGCTCGGGCGGTGTGATTTCCAGCGCGCGGCGCACTGCCTCCACGATGCCCTGGATCGGCTCTTGAATGCACTCCCTGATCTCCTGGGAGTGGACCGTTACGGTCTTGGGGATCCCGCTGACCAAGTCCCGGCCTTTCACCTCCATCTCCCGCTCTTCGCCGAAGTCGAAGGCCGAGCCGATCTGTATCTTGATCGCCTCCGCCGTGGGCTCGCCGATGAGCAGGTTGTAGTTCTTTCGGAGGAAGGTCACGATGGACGAGTCCAACTCGTCCCCGCCGATTCGGATCGACGTGTTCGAGACGATGCCGGACAGCGCGATGACCGCGATCTCCGTCGTTCCGCCGCCGATGTCGATGACCATGTTTCCGGTGGGGGTCTCGACCGGGAGACCCACGCCGATGGCGGCCGCCATGGGCTCGGCCACCATGTAGACCGCCTTGGCACCCGCAGCCATGGCCGAAGAGCGGACCGCGCGCCGCTCCAGCTCGGTGATCCCGGAGGGGACTCCGACCACCACCCGAGGCTTGATGCGGAAGATGCGCTTTGCCGTGACCTGCTTCAGGAAGTGCCGCAGCATCATCTCGGTCACGTCGACGTCGGCGATCACGCCGTCCTTCAAAGGCCGGACGGCTTCGATCCCTTCCGGGGTCCGACCCAGCATGCGCTTGGCCTCGAGCCCGATGCCCATGATGCGCCGGCTGCCCTTCTCCACTGCCACGACGGAGGGCTCGTTCAGGACGATGCCCTCGCCTTTCACGTATACCAGCGTGTTTGCGGTGCCGAGGTCGACGGCGATGTCGTTTACGGGGATGAGCCGCCCCGAGTTCAGCCAGCGTGCCAAAGAGGACAACCTGTCGCGGGATCGGGCCCCAACCAAGGGCGTGGAAGTGATTCGAGCACTTCGTCTTCCGGTGTCTTCCGGTATCGGCCGATGGGCCTCAAGCTACAACCGCCGAGGGCTGGCATGCAAGCGCGACGTACCTGCGACAGCCTGGAAAATGGGGTGTCGTATTTTATTCCCAAATAGGACGTTACGATCTTTGATATGAGGCTCTATCTCATCCTCGCCTGGGCCCCTTTTGTCCCTGTGGCACGCACGCCTCACCCCCTGGTGGGCGACGGCGTGCCGGCCCACGGGATCACGCGCGGCCCGTGCTGCCGAACCCGCCAGCGCCCCGCTCGGTGACGGTGAGCTCCAGAGCTTCCGTCACTTCGAGGGTTTCGAAGCGGGCGAAAACCAGTTGAGCCACGCGTTCACCCCGGTGAATCGTCACGGGGTCGGCGCCGAGGTTCATGAGCAGGACCTTCACCTCGCCGCGGTAGTCGGGATCGATGGTGCCGGGGCTGTTGGGAACCGTGATTCCGTGACGGGCGGCGAGACCGGAGCGCGGGCGAACCTGGCACTCGACGCCGTCGGGCAGCTCGATGACCAGACCCGTGGCCACGGCTCGAATCCCGCCCGGCTCCAGGACGAAGTCTTCCTCCACCGACCGCACGTCGTAGCCCGCGGCGTGAGGCGTGGCCCGCGTAGGGAGCGGTAGGTCGGGGTTGGTCTCGAGGCGCCGGAAGCGCACGGCTCTCCCGCTACCCGCTTCCGCAGTCACGCCTGGACGGGAGGCGCGAGGAACCGTTCGAGATCGTGACAGTCCATGCCGAAGGCCTCCGCGACGCCCGGGTAGGTGACGCGGCCCTCTACCACGTTGACGCCCAGGGCCAAGGCCCGGTCCGACGAGCAGGCGGATTGCCACCCGTGCTCGGCCAGCCTGAGTGCGTAGGGAAGCGTGGCGTTGGTGAGCGCCAGCGTACTCGTGCGCGGCACGCCGCCTGGCATGTTCGCCACCCCGTAGTGGATCACGTCGTCGACGATGTACGTGGGATCCTCATGGGTCGTGGGGCGAATCGTCTCGACGCATCCTCCCTGGTCCACGGCCACGTCCACGATCACCGAGCCGGGTCTCATGGTCCTCAGGTCCTCTCTCATCACCAGCGACGGGGCTTTCTTGCCGTGGAGAAGCACGGCGCCGATGACCACATCGGAGTCCTGCAGCTGCTTGCGGATGGCGTAACGCGTGGAGTAGAGGAGCTGCACGTTGGCGGGCATCACCTCTTCCAGGTAGCGCAACCGGGTGAGATCGATGTCCATGATGCTCACTCGTGCACCCATGCCGGCGGCGATCCGGGCCGCGTGCGTCCCCACGACTCCGCCACCCAGGATGAGCACCTTGCCGGGCAACACCCCCGGCACTCCCCCCAACAGCACGCCACTGCCTCCGGAGGGCTTCTCCAGGTACTTGGCCCCTTCCTGGACGGCCATGCGACCGGCCACCTCGCTCATGGGCGTCAGCAACGGCAGCTCCCTCGACGGCAGCTCCACCGTCTCGTAGGCGATGCACACCGCTCCCGAATCCATGCACGCCTTCGTCAGCTGCTCGGAGGCCGCGAAGTGGAAGTACGTGAAGACGACCTGGTCCTCCCGCATGCGGGGCCACTCGGGCTCGATGGGCTCTTTCACCTTCATGATCATCTCGGCCCGAGCCCAGACCTCGTCGGCCGTGTCGACGATCTCGGCGCCGGCGCCCGCATAGAAGTCGTCGGTGAACCCGCTCCCGACCCCGGCACCCGCCTCCAACATCAGTGCGTGCCCGGCACCCACCAGCGCCTCGGCGCCGGCCGGAGTGAGGGCCACCCGGTACTCGTCGGTCTTGATCTCCTTGGGTACGCCAATCAGCATGGAACGTCGCTCTGTCACGGGGTGGATCGTGTCCGTTCGCCAGCCGGATCACGGCCTGCGAAGGGCTCGGCCGGAAGACGCGCTATTCTACGGAATGCCGACGTCCGACGCGACCCCGGCGCCTGTCGATTACGCCCCCGAGATCAACCGTCCGGCCCGAGGCACAGGAGCAGGTGGCGGTCCGGCGAAAAGTACCGCCGCGCTGCGGCCCCGACCTGCTCGGCCGTGACGGCATCGATGCGGCTCAACGTCTCGTCCAACGTCGCGAAGGGCTCGTCGTAGAGGGCGAACCCAGCCAGTCGGTGGAGCCGGGAGCCGGACGATTCGAGTGTCAGCATGACGTGCCCCTTGACCTGCTGCTTCGTGCGCGTCAGCTCCTCCGCGGCGAGTCCCGTCTCGGCCACCCGCTCGAGCTCCTCACGCGCCGCTTCTGCGGCCCTGTCCGTCCACTCGGGGCGGGTTCCGATGTAGAGACCGCTCACCCCGGCGCGCGAGTAGAACGACTGATAGGTGAAGACCGTGTAGCAGAGCGCCATCTCCTCCCGGATCCTCTGGAAGAGCCGGGAGCTCATGCCCCCACCCAGAGCGGCCGACAGGATGACGAGGGCATAGCGGACCGGATCGGAGTGCCCCGGGATGGCGGTCCCGAACACCAGGTGCGACTGGGCACCCGGCCGATTGATCCGCTCCTCGCCCTCGGGGCTGGCCTGAGGAACGGAGGGCAAGGACTGCCGCGTCGCCGGGGCGAGATCCCCGAACAGCGCCTCGACCCGGTCGACGACCTGCTCATGCTCCACGTTGCCCGCAGCCGCCACGACCAGGTTCTCGCCGCGGTAGGCTTCGCGGTGCAGATCCCGGAGCGTTGCTGCCGTCATGTCCCCTACGGTTTCGCGTGTGCCCAGGATGGAGTGTCCGTACGGATGGGAGCCCCAGAGCCGAGCCCCGTGGAGCTCGAAGACGAGGTCGTCGGGTGTGTCCTCGACCATGGAGATCTCCTCCAGGACCACGTCCCTCTCCAGGACCAGATCCTCCTCGTCGAGGCGAGGGGAGCGAACCAAATCCGCCAGCACGTCCAGCGCCTGTGGCAGGTGCTCGTCCAACACCCTGGCCTGGAAGGAGGTCTGCTCGCGGCTCGTATAGGCGTCCAGCGACCCACCGAGGCTCTCCAGGGCCAGCGCGATCTCACGGGCCGAGCGCTGCTCGGTCCCCTTGAAGACCATGTGCTCCAGCAGGTGGCTGGCGCCCATGTGCTCGGCCGTTTCGTGGGCGGACCCGTGGCGTACCCAAACGCCCACGGCGGCAGACCGGACGCCGGGGAGGGATTCGGTCAGGACCTCGACCCCGTTGGCCAGCCGGCTGGAGGCCATCACTCCCGTGTGACGCCCGGCCAGCTCGGGGGCGGTGGCGGTCTGGGCCCGCTCCGTACCTGCGCGCGACGGGGGCACGGGCCTCAGCCCCTGCCCCCGTCCGGATCCGCTTTCGGGCACGAGTCGGTGCTTCGGTCGCCTCAAGCGGGCTGCTCGGCCCCGGCCTGGGCCTCGGGTGCCTCCGCGTCGGCCTCCTCGGCCAGCGCGGCCCGGCGCGACAGACGGAGACGACCCTTTTCGTCGATGGAGAGCAGCTTGACCTTGGTCAAGTCGCCCTTGTTGAGGACGTCCTCGGTCTTCTCGACCCGGCCATCCTCGAGCTCGGAGATGTGGCAGAGCCCCTCGGTGCCCGGGAGGATCTCGACGAAGGCGCCGAAGGAAGTCGTGTTCTTCACGGTTCCCTCGTAGATGCGACCCACCTCGGGCTCCTGCACGATCGCCTCGATCATCTCGCGGGCTCGCTGGAGCGAATCGCCCGACACGGCGGCGACCTTGACCAGGCCAGAGTCCTCGATGTCGATCTGGGCGCCGGACTCGTCCTGAATCGCCCGGATGGTCTTGCCCTTGGGCCCGATGATCTCGCCGATCTTCTCGGGGTTGATCTGGATCGACACGATCCGGGGCGCGTGCACCGAGAGGTCGCTCCGGGCCTCGGCGATGGTCTCGTCCATGACGTCCAGGATGCGCATGCGGGCCGCTCGAGCCCGGGTCAGCGCCTCCGTCAGGATGTCCACCGTGAGCCCCTCGATCTTGATGTCCATCTGGATCGAGGTAACGCCCTCCCGAGTGCCGGCCACCTTGAAGTCCATGTCGCCCAACGCATCCTCGAGGCCGAGGATGTCGGTGAGGATCGCGACCCGGTCCTGCTCCTTGATCAGACCCATGGCCACACCGGCACAGGCTCCCTGGATGGGTACGCCCGCATCCATGAGAGACAGCGAAGACGCGCATACGGTCGCCATGGAAGACGATCCGTTGGACTCCAGCACGTCGGAGACGATGCGGATCGTGTACGGAAACTCGTCGTAGGCGGGAAGGAGAGGCTGGATCGCCCGCTCCGCCAGGTTTCCGTGCCCGATCTCGCGACGCGACGTGCCCCGGATCGGCCGGGCCTCGCCCACCGAAAACGGTGGGAAGTTGTAGTGGAGCATGAACGACTTCGTCTGCTCCTCGAGTGAATCGATACTGTCGATGCGCTGCTCGTCACGCGACGAGCCCAGCGTGACGACTCCCAAAGCCTGGGTTTGACCGCGTGTGAACAGCGACGAACCGTGGGTCCGAGGCAGAATCCCCACCTCGGCCGAGATGGCTCGGACGTCATCCACGCCGCGGCCGTCGGCCCGCTCGCCCCGATCCAGGATCCGGGCACGCATGGACTTCTTCTCGATGGAGCGAAGGATGGTTCGCACGTCCTTCTCGTGCTCGGCCCACGCCTCGTCTTCTTCCACGAGGTGGGAGACGACGTCTTCCTCGACGGCCGCCATGGCCTGGTTGCGCTCCTGCTTGTCGCGCAGCCCGAGAGCCTCGGACACGCGGACCTCGGCCATGGCCTCGACCTTGGCCGTCAGAGCCGGATCCGGAGCGACGGAGGTCCACTCCATGTCCGGGACTCTGAGCTCACGGATCAGCTCGTCCTGGATGTCGATCAGCTCGCGGATTCCATCGTGCGCGACCTGGAGACCCTTGAGGATGTCCTCCTCGGGAACTTCGACCGCTCCGCCCTCCACCATGGTGATGGCGTCGCGCGAGCCTGCAACGATCATGTCGACGTCGGAGTACTCGAGCTGCTGGAACGTGGGGTTGAGGACCCAGTTGCCCTGGATGCGGCCGATCCGCACCGACGCCACCAGCGTGTTGAAGGGAATGGGCGACATGTTCAGCGAGACCGACGCGCCCAGCAGGGCCAGCACGTCGGCATCGTTCTCCTGGTCGGCGCTCAACACGTAGCAGACGATCTGCGTCTCGTTCATGAACCCTTCCGGGAACAGCGGCCGCAGCGGACGGTCCGTGAGGCGAGCGGCCAGAATCTCCTTCTCGCCGGGCCTGCCCTCCCGCTTGAAGAACCCGCCGGGGATCTTCCCGGCGGCGTAGCTCTTCTCCCGGTATTCGACCGTCATGGGGAAGAACGGGAGGTGGGTGGTCCGCGGCTGCACCGTCACGGCGCACAACACCACGGTCTCGCCGAACTGAACCAGGCACGAGCCCTGGGCCAGCTTGGCCATGCGTCCTACTTCAAGGGTCAGATTCCGACCCGCGAACTTGCGTTCGATCCTTTGAATCATCTCTTCCGCTTTCTTCTTTCCGCTTCTTTGCTTTGAGTTGCTTTGCGCTTCTTTGCGTCTGGTTTCTACTCGTCCGCGTCAGCTTCCGCCACGCGCGGTTCGTGCTCGTTGCTGCAGTCCTGCACGCCGCCCTGGTCCTCGCCAGATCGGCAGTCGTCCCAAAAGAGACGGCGACGGCTCGTTCGGCCGTCGCCGTCGATCTTGTAGGCGGACGTCGCTAGTGGCGTAGTCCGAGGTCCTTGATGAGCGCTCGATAGCGCTCCACGTCCGTCCGCCGGAGGTATTCGAGAAGCCGCCGGCGGCGCCCGACCATCTTGAGGAGTCCGCGGCGACTGTGGTGGTCCTTCTTGTGGTTGTCGAAATGGGTCCGGAGATCGTTGATACGCGAGGTGAGAATCGCGACCTGAACGGGAGCGCTTCCCCGGTCCTTCTCGTGTAGCTGGTACTTCTTGATGATTGCGTCTTTGTCGATCATGATGTGGCCTCCGCAGGAGTCTGCGCTGCAAGGGAAGCGGCGTGTTCAATTGAATGTAAGCCCTGTAAGGTAGCCGAACGCTCATAACGCTTCAAGGAGGCACCAGATGGAGCGCTCCGGAGCGCCGGCCGTCTGAACATGGGTGCGGCCTTCCCCTACCTGTAGGGCGGGGCACGATGGGGCGCGGCGTCAGGAGTCTTCCAGGACCCGCCGAGCCAGGGAGACGTCCCGGCTCATCTGCGCCACCAGGGCCTCGACGGTCGAAAAGGGCTGAATCGCCCGGAGGCGTCGCACGAAGTCCACGCGGACCTCCTCACCGTACAGATCTCCGTCGAAGTCCATCAGGTGGAGCTCGATCGTGGGCGGCGACCCGCGAAAGGTGGGTCGCGGGCCCAGGTGCAGCGCCCCCTTGTACGTGCCCGCGCGGAGCACGCCGCGGACCGCATAGATGCCCTCCGGTGGGATCAGCTTGTCCCCCCCCGGAACGACGAGGTTGGCGGTGGGGAAGCCGAGGGTGCGCCCCCGTCCGTCGCCGCGAACCACCAGGCCACGGACGCCGTAGGGGCGACCCAGTCCGCGAGCCGCCGCGCCCATGTCTCCGGCTCGCACGGCCGCGCGAATGCGGGTCGACGACACCGCATCGCCATCGGCGACAACGGGATCCACCACGTCCACGGCGAACCCCAGCTCCCTGCCGATCTCGCTCAGAGTGTCCGCATCGCCCGATCGTCCCCGGCCAAAGCCGTGGTCATAGCCGATGACCAACTCCTGGACCCCCAGGCGGCCCAGGAGGACCTCTTCCACGAAACGCCGCGGAGAATACCGGGAGAGCGCGGGAGAAAAGGGCAAGAAGACCGCATAGTCCAGGCCGGACTCGGCCAGGATCTCCTTCTTCTCCACCGGCGTCGTGAGGAGCTCAGGGGCTGCCTCCGGTCGGACGATGCGAAGAGGATGCGGGTGGAAGGTCACCAACACACTGCGGCGCCCCGAAGCCTGGGCTCGACGCCGGATCTCCTGCAGCACGGCCCAGTGCCCCCGGTGCACGCCGTCGAAGGTTCCCACCGTCACCACGGTCCCGGCCCCGTTTTCGGGCAGGCCGCGAGGAAGGGAGGGATCGATGGCCCAATCAGCCATCGCCGAAGACCTTGCGGGGACGGACGCGCGCTCCGCTGCTCGTGGCCACGCACAGCAGCTCGTCGTCGTGCAGCACGGCCAGCGTGGTGCCTTCCGGGAAATCCGCGCCCTCGAGTGGCACGGCCTGTCCGTGGCGGATGCGGGCCGCTTCTTCGTCACCGACGCGTACGCGCGGAAGATGGGGAAGCGCCTGGGCCGGCTCCAGCCACGCCGCCTTCATGCGGGCCGCGTCGTGGAGCTCGTCGCCGGACACGGCATCCGTCACGGCGAACGGTCCGATCCGCGTGCGCCGCAGGGCCTTCAGATGTGCGCCGGTGCCCAGGCGCTCCCCCAGGTCCCGGGCAACCGCCCTCACATACGTTCCGCTCGAGCAGCTGAGCTCGAACCTCACCTCGGGCAGTTCCACCTCCAGGACGCGCACGTCGTGAATGTGGACGGGAACAGGATCGAGGCGTACGGCCTCGCCTCGGCGGGCCCGCCTGTACATGCGCTCTCCGCCCACCTTCTTGGCGGAGAACGCTGGCGGCACCTGCTCGATACGGCCGACGAACTGGGACAGGGCCGAGGTAACACGGGGCGCATCCAGCTCCCGCCACGCTTCGCTCACCCGCACGAGCTCGCCCTCCAGATCGTCGGTGTCGGTGGAATGGCCCAGGACGGCGGTGGCCAGGTAGGTCTTGTCGAGGCCGGTGAGATATTCCGCCAGCCGGGTCGCGGGCCCCACGCACAGGAGCAGCAGACCCGAGGCGAACGGGTCGAGCGTCCCCGTGTGTCCGATACGCCGCACGCCGAGCGCACGACGGGCCCGCGCCACGATGTCGTGGGACGTGGGTCCCGTGGGCTTGTCGACCCGGATCACGCCTCCCGGGGATGGCGGCTTCATGCGTCGGGGTTCTCGTCGGTCCCGGGCCCGGCGCCATCTTCCTCGGCAGGGGGCACGGAGAGGTCTTTCAGGATCCGGTCGATGCGGGTGGCGTGGTCGAGCGCCCGATCCTCGCGAAACTGGAGCTCGGGCACACGACGAATGTGGAGCTCCTTGCCGAGAATTCTTCGGACGAATGGTGCGGCCGCTTCCAGGCCTCCCACGCTCTCTGCTCGCTCCTCCTCGGTCCCGGCGAGGCGCACGAACACGCGAGCCACCCAGAGGTCCCCCGACACATCGACGCGTGTCACGGTAACCCCCGCGACGCGGGGGTCCCGTACGTCACGACGGAGGATCTCGGAGATCTCTCGCTTGATCTGTTCGTTCAGACGGGCGAGCCGCTTTGTCGACATGGATGTTGGCTTTTCTCCACCCGGGCGGGGCGAGGGTCCGTGCGGTCAGTACAACTCGCGGAAGGTGTCGAGGACGACGGCCCGTCCGTTCCCAGCCACGAAGTAGTCGAGCTTGTCCATGACCGATTCGGCGAACCGGCGATCGGTCGCCACAACGGCCACCGTGATCTCTGCGCGGTTCCACACGTCCTGGTGGCCGGTTTCGGCCACGGACACGTTGAAGCGATGCTTCAGGCGTTCCTTGAGGGAACGAACGACCGAGCGCTTCTGCTTCAAGGACCCGCATCCGGGGAGGGAAAGCTGCCAGGAGAGCACGCCGACGATCATCGCCTCCTAGCTCCTGCCGGACACTCCATGGAGGCGGAGATCACGTGGGCCGACGGGTCTGGAGTCGTCGTGGGGAGCCCCGTAGCGTTCAGCTGGTGCCCGCCAGCGTCCTCGCGAACTCCTCCACCGTGTAGCACTCGATGATGTCGCCGACCTTGATGTCGTTGTAGTTGGCGATCCCGATCCCGCACTCGAAGCCCTCCCGGACCTCCTTCACGTCGTCCTTGAACCGCTTGAGCGACGCGAGCTCGCCGTCGTACGCGACGATGCCGTCCCGGACGAGCCTGGCCTTGCCCTTCCGGTCGATGACGCCCTCGATCACGTGGCACCCGGCGATGGTCCCCACCTTGGTGATCTTGAAGATCTCCCGAACCTCGGCCGCTCCGTGGATCTTCTCACGTCGCTCCGGTGCCAGCATCCCCTCCAGCGCCGACCGCACCTCGTCCACGGCGTCGTAGATGACGTCGTAGACGTGGATATCGATGTCGTCCCGCTCGGCCAGCTGCCGCGCGTTGGTGTGGGGGCGTACCCGGAAGCCGATGATCACGGCTCGCCCGGTCTGAGCGAGAAGGACGTCCTCCTCGTTGATGGCCCCGACGGCGCGGTGGATGATATCGACCCCGACTTCGCTGGTGCTCAACTGCTCCAACGCGTCCGAAAGCGCCTGCACCGAGCCATCTACGTCGGCCTTGATGATCAACGGCAGCGTGCTGACCCGGCCCTCGGCCCGAAGCTGTGAGAAGTCGCCCAGCTTGAAGCCGCGCTCCCGGATACGGAGCTGTTTCTCCCGTTCGAGGCGCTGCCGGGCCGTCGCGATCTCGGCGGCCTTCTCGGCCTCCATCACGCTCAGGGTGTCCCCGGCCTGGGGAACGCCCCCTGCGCCCAGGACCTGCACCGGAATCCCGGGCCCTGCTTCGGTAACGGGTTGACCTCGCTCGTCGAGGAGAGCCCTGACCCGCCCATCGTGTTGACCGACCACGAAGTTGTCGCCCACGCGCAGCGTGCCGCGCTGCACCAGGACGCTGGTGACGGGCCCCTTCCCCACGTCCAGCTTGGCCTCGATGACGGTTCCCTGAGCGGCTCGCTCGGGATTGGCCTTCAGCTCCAACAGCTCGGCCTGGAGCAGGATCTTGTCGAGCAGGTCGTCGATTCCCAGCCCGGTCTTGGCGCTGATGTCGGCGCTCAGCACATCCCCGCCGAAGTCCTCCAGCGTCACCTCGTACTGCAGCAGCTCCTGCTTCACCTTGAGTGGGTCGGCGGCGGGCAGGTCGATCTTGTTCACGGCCACGATCAGCGGCACGCCTGCATTCTTGGCGTGGCTGATGGCCTCGATGGTCTGAGGCATGACCGAGTCGTCCGCCGCCACGACCAGCACGACGATGTCGGTCACTTCGGCCCCGCGGGCCCGCATGGCCGTGAAGGCGGCGTGGCCCGGTGTGTCCAGGAAGCTGATCTTCCGGCTGTCCGGAAGCTCCACGTGGTAGGCGCCGATGTGCTGGGTGATGCCCCCCGCCTCGCCGGCAACCACGTTGGTCTTCCGAATCGAGTCCAGGAGCAGCGTCTTCCCGTGGTCGACGTGGCCCATGACGGTGACGACCGGTGGTCGGGGCTGGAGGTCCTCGGGCTTCTCCTCCTCCACCTCTTCGACCTTGGCCTCCGTGCCGTACTCCTCTTCCCGGACGGCAGTCATGCCGAACTCGTCGAGGAGTAGCTCGATCTGGTCGAAGTCCAGACGCTGGTTGATGGTGACCATCATGCCCAGGTTCTTGAACGCCGAGCCGATGATCTCGGTGGACGAGACGTCGACGAGCTCCGCGAGCTCGGCCACGGTCAAGAACTCGTTCACCTTGACCGTCTGCGCCTCACGCTCGGCCTCCTGCCGAGCCTCCTCGGCCGCGGCTTCACGGTCTTCCCTGGCCTGCGCCGCTTGACGGGCCTTCCGGCGCTTCTTCCCACCACCGCCGCCCTTCAGCTCGGCCATGACCCGCTGGATGTTCTCCTGCACGGCCTCCTTGTCGACCCGTCCCCGCTTCTTGCCCTTCTTCTTCCCGCCGGCCTTGCGGCGGCCATCCGTGGTGTATCCCTCGGCCTGAATGCGCACCTGCCCACCGGGCCCGGCGCTCGCCGCCGGAGTCGGTTTGCGCAGGGACGCGGCATCCGGCTTCATCGTGCGACGCGCGGGGCGAGCGTCGCCCACGAGCTCTCGCACTGAAGCGGGCTTGGCCAGGGCCGGCTCTCCGGCGGGCTCGGGCTCCGGCTCCGCGACCGCTTCGACCTCGGCCTCGGACTCGGGCGCCTCGGACTCGGGCGCCTCGACCGGGGGCGCCTCGGGCGACGCCTCGGCCACGGGGGCCTCGGCCGGGACCTCGTCGACAGCGACCGGCTCGGGCTCCGTCGCCTCGGACTCTGCGGCCACGCCGGGCTCCTCGGCCGGGACCTCGTCGACAGCGACCGGCTCCGGTGCAGCTTCGTCCACCTCGGCGGCTTCGACGACCTCGGCGACGGGCTCGGGCTCGGGTTCCGGCACCGAGCGACGGCGACGACGGCGACGTGGCGCCGTCTTCGAGTCCTCGATGGCTGCCTGAAGCGCCTCGCCCGGCTTCTCGTAGCCGGCCCGCCGCTCACGCTCCATCCGAGCCAGGACGCGGGACACGTCGGCGTCCGACACCGGAGCACTCTGATCTGCAACGGGGATTCCCATCTCCCGGAGGAGACGGAGCAGGGCACTTCCTCCTACCCCGAGGTCTGTTGCTAGCTCGCTGACCCGCATGCGTTCGAACTACCTCCGCTACTTCGAATGGGTCGAGACGGCGGTTCCGCCATCCGACTCGAGCGTCCGCGCCAACTGCCGGGCGAACGCCCGCTCGGTCACTGCCACCGCAGAGAGCGGCGCGACTCCGAGCGCGGCGCCCAACTGGCTCCCACTCGGCACGAACCGCCGATCGACTGATCGGCCCTTCATCGTTTTCAGGATCTTGTCCAACTGTGTCCGGGACGCGTCCTGGGCCAATACGACCAACCGCGCCTCACCCTTCCGGATCGCGCGACGCGTCGCCTCGCCTCCCCGGGCAACCGCCCCGGCCCGCTGTGCCAAACCCAACAGGGCCAAGCCCTCAGCCGGTCTCTTCCGGCGACTCTTCGGCGGCAACCGACGCCTCCCCGGTGACCTCGGACTCCGTCTCGTCGCCCGACGCCGCCAATGCCCCGGCAACGGCGCGAGCCTCCACACCCTCCGACTCGGAAGCGCCCGCGTCCGCCTCGGACCCGGACGCTTCGGTGTCGCCGATAACGTCGCCAGCAGCGACCTCGCTGGGTTCTCCCTCGACGACGGTCAGCTCGTCGATGAGGCCCAGAATGCGATCTGCCTCCTCCTCGCCAAGTCCCTCGACCTTCAGCAGATCGCCCCTCTCGAGGTCGATGATGTCAAGAAATGTACTATACCCGGCCGATTCCAGGGCCGCCAGAGTCGCAGCCTCCAGCTCGAGCTCGGCCAACGGGAAGTCGGCCATCTCCATCGTCTCCTCGCCACCACCGAAGAGCGAGAGGTCCGCGCCGCGCTCGAGCCACTCCCGCGATCCGTAGAGGTCGATCTGCCAGCCGATGAGCTGGGAGGCCAGCCGCACGTTTTGCCCGTTCCGGCCGATCGCCAGCGAAAGCTGGTCCTCGTCGACGATGGACGTGATGACCTGCCGCTGATGGTCGCTCATGACCTTGGAGACCCGGGCGGGCGCCAGCGCGCGGCGCGCGAACACTTCCGGGTCCGGGTGCCACGGAACGATGTCGATGCGCTCGCCGTTCAGCTCCGACACCACGGCCTGCACCCGCGAGCCCTTCAACCCCACGCAGGCGCCCACCGGGTCGATGGAGTCGTCCCGACTGGAGACGGCCATCTTGGTACGGCCCCCGACCTCGCGGGCCAGCTGCCGGATCTCCACGATCCCCTGATAGATCTCCGGCACTTCCAGCTTGAAGAGGGCCGCGACGAACAGCGGGTCGGCTCGGGAGAGGATCAGCCGAGGGCCCTTCGGCGTCTCGTCCACCTTCTTGAGCACCGCCCGGATGGGATCACCCTGGCGAAAGCGCTCCCTGGGGTTCTGCTCCTTCCAGGGAATGATCGCGTCAGCGTCACGGGTCCGATTGAGCATCACGACCATCTTGCCGCGCTCGACCTGTTGCACCTCTCCCGAGAGCAGCTCGCCGACGCGGTCTTCGTATTCGTCGCGGATGCGCTGGCGCTCGCCCTCGCGGACGCGCTGCACGATGCGCTGCTTGACGGCCATGACGGCGTTGCGGCCGAACTGCCCGAAATCCACCGGGATCTCCATGATGTCTCCCACCTCGTAGGTGGGGTCGTCCCAGTGCGCTTCCTCCAGCGAGATCTCCGACGAGGGATCTTCCACCTCTTCGACGACCCGACGGAGCACGACGATGTCGAACTCGCCGGTCTCCTCGTCGATCTCGATCTCGGCCTCGACGTTCGGCCCGTGGATCCGTGCGAGACCGGCCATGATCCCGTCGCGGATCAGGTCGTGCATCTCGTCGGGCGAGAGACTCTTCGTGGCTGCAATGTCGCGGAAAGCCGCGATGATCTGGCCACTGTCCATGGTCTTCGCTCCCCCTTGTTGGGCCGGTCCCGCGCATCATGCGCCGAGCCCGAGCCCCTGACCCCTCGCTCTGTATCGAAAGCCCCCTCGGCAACGCGCCTCGTCGCCGGGAGGGCCCTGTCGCCGAGTCAATCCCAGCGAAACACCAGGTGCGCCCCCGTGATCTCCTCCAACGGAATGGAGACCTCCGCTCCGTCCTGAAGCTTCAGGCGCACCGCCCTATGTTCAGCGTCCATCCCCAGCAGCTCGCCCTCCAGCCGACGAGCGCGTTCCGCCAGCACCGTCCGCCCCTTCACGGCGATCCACTCGCCCCGGAACCGGTCGAAGTCCCGGTCACGGACGAGAGGCCGGTCGAGGCCAGGCGACGAAACCTCGAGAACGTAGCGCTCTCCCAAGCCCGCAACGCTGTCCAACCACGCCTCGAGAGCCCGGCTCACCCGCGAACAGTCGTCCACGGTCACGCCCTCCCCCGGAGCCGCGCCCTGCACGTCGATGCGGAGCCGGAGCAGTGGTCTGCTCTTCGACCCGCCCCACTCCGACGCAACCAACTCGTAGCCGAGGTCCTCCACTCGGGCCTCGAGCTCGCGGTCCACTTCCGGCACCGGCTTCCCCATCTCGCCTCCCGCCCGGGCCAACGGGAATAAAAAAGCGGGGGCCACCTACACCCCCACTCGCAAAAAACGCCGCCCCGCGGGCGGCTGGCGCTTACGGCATAGTAGTATAGTCAGGACCGGGCGTCGTTTCAAGGTGACGCGCCGGCCCTCACGCGTCCGCCGGGTGTTCCTCCCGTGCCTCGGGAGCCGGGCCGTCGCCCTCGGACTCGCCCGGAGCGTCCGCGGCCCGTTCGGGGCCGGCCACGTCCTCGCCAGCGGTGCCTTCCAGGTTCGCGACGCGGCGAACCAGGTCCGCTACGGTCTCGGCGAGCTGCGCGAAGTCCTTCTGTGTCACGAAGTCGAACCGGTCCCGCGCGGTCCCGGCCGCCTCCTGGGCCTTGTCCAGGGCACCTCTCATGGCCTGCTTGGCCCGCTCGGGCTTGAGATCACCCCGGTCGCGGGCCTCCGCGATCGTCTCCTCGATCGCCTCTTTGAAGGCCGAGAGTATGCCCACGCCCTGGCGCAGGCCGTCTCGAATCCCCTCACGCTTTCCTTTGCCTTCGTCGGTCATGTCGCCCTGCCGTTGTCGGTCATTTCCGGGCAAACGTCCCCGCCCACGTCCTCCACGCCCGGTTACGAAAGCCTACGGAACCAGGAGCGCCCAGGTTTCTCGGCCAACCGGGGGGCACCGGTGCCCCCGGGTCGCCTACTCCTCCAGCCGCTCGATCGACGCACCGAGCGCTCTCAGGCGCTCGTCGATCCGCTCGTAGCCGCGTTCGATCTGTCCGATGTTGTGGATCCGGCTCCTTCCCTCGGCGCCCAGGGCGGCGATGAGCAGCGCCATGCCCGCCCGGATGTCCGGGCTCTCCAACGTCTGCCCGCGAAGCTGAGCCGGACCCACCACGACGGCCCGATGCGGGTCGCACAGTATGATCTGCGCCCCCATGCCGACGAGCTTGTCGGTGAAGTACATGCGGGACTCGAACATCTTCTCGTGGATGAGGACGGTCCCCGACGAAACGACGGCGGTGACCAGCGCGATGGACGTCAGGTCGGCCGGAAACGCCGGCCAGGGGCCATCGTCCACCTTGGGTACGTGACCGAAGGCGTCGCGGCGGACCACCAGGTCTCGATCGCCGTGCACCACCAGGTCACCGCCCTCGGTCGAGCATTCGAGCCCGAGCCGGCGGAACCCGAGAAGCGTGGAGTGCATGTGCTCGAGCGGCGCGTCCTTCACGGTGATTCGGCTGCCGGTCACGGCTGCGAGGCCCATGAACGATCCCGTCTCGATGTGGTCGGCGCCGATGGACAACTCGGCGCCGCCCAGGGACGAAACACCTTCGACCGTAAGCGTGTTCGTCCCGATACCCTCGATGTGGCCACCCATGGCGTTCAGCAGGTGGCAGAGGTCCTGGACGTGAGGCTCCGCCGCGACGTTGCGCATCACCGTGACCCCCTCCGCGAGGACGGCGGCCATCAGGGCGTTCTCGGTGCCGGTGACCGACGGCTCGTCCAGGAAGATGTCGGCCCCTCGCACTCGGTCCGCCTCGATCTCGAAGCCGCCGTTGAGGGTGACGCTGGCGCCCAGCGCCTCGAACGCCAGGAAATGGGTGTCGAGACGGCGTCGCCCGATCACGTCACCGCCAGGAGGCGGCAAGCTGACCCGCCCGAAGCGAGCGAGGAGGGGTCCGGCCAGCAGCAGGGAGGCCCGGACGCGCTTGGCCAGCTCCGCGTCGGGTCTGCCCACGGTGACCCCGGACGCATCGACCCGAACGGTGTTCGGGCCCTTCCAGGTCACGTCGGCGCCCAGTGCCACGACGATCTCGAGAAAGGTCTCGACGTCGCGGATACGAGGGATGTTGGACAGGGTGACCGGCTGGTCCGTAAGAACCGTCGCGGCGAGAGCCGGCAGGGCGGCGTTCTTGTTGCCGGCGGGGCGAATCTCTCCCTCCAGAGGGCGGCCGCCGTCGACGACGAAGCTGGGCATGTTGGGTCCGTGCCGGGATGAAGGCGGGCGGGTGTCCCCGGCGGGCGCCGGGTGGATCGCCGTTGAATCGCCACGAACATATCCGGGGCGCGGGGCCCTCAGCAACCGAGTCATGGAGGTCCTCCTTCCCCTGCCGGGGAGCCTCGCCGGCCGCCCCCGGGAAACGCTTTCGACGAGAGCGACCGACTCGTACACTCCCGTGCCGTTGCAGTCCTCGTGCCTCCTCATCGGAGACCTCGCCAGCTGCCGCACAATCATCCATTTCACGCTCCTGCAACGAGTTCTCACCTCGGGCATCGAGGCGACGTCCTTCGGGGCGCTCGGGTTTCCCGCCTCGATGCGCTACGGCCTGGCCTGGATCGCCCCAGCCTCGCCGGCGCACCCCCGGGGCGCTTTCGATGCGCGCGTCTGGACCCTTCGCCTCGTTTCGTCGTAGACTCCTTCCATGACGCAGCTACTCTTGTCTCCGTGGCGGGCCGGCCAGACCGTGCCGGCCGATACGGTGGTCTTCGTCCCAGCAGGGGGCCCGCTCACGACCTGGGCTCAGGCCTCGACCATCGTCATCGCGGCTCTACTGCTCGCGCTGTTGGTGGTCATCGTTCTGATGATGGCCCAGCTGTATCGTTTGCTGACCACGTCGAACCGTCTCTTGTCCGACGCCCGCAAGCAGATGCTCCCCGTCACGACCCGCGCCCAGACCCTCGTGGACAACCTGACCTACATGTCCGCGGTCGTCCGGGAGGATTTGGAGCGGGTCCACGACTCGGTGGCGTCACTCACGGCCCGTCTCAACCAGGCCTCCGATCGTGTCGAAGAGAGAATCGAGGAGTTCAACGCCCTCCTCGAGGTCGTCCAGTCGGAGGCTGAAGGTCTCTTCATCGACACGGCCTCGACCGTACGAGCCGTGCGGGAGGGGGCGCGGGCCCTCAGCCAACCGCAGACACGCGGCCCGGACCAGGAAACAGAGGAGACATGAAGCCGATCCCTTCCAGAGACGCCGTGGACTTCCTGGCGGCCCTCGCACTCGGTGCCGCCATCGGTTGGAGCCTCACCACCGTGCTACGCTCCCAGGAACCACCACCGCCGCCGACCCGACGGCTCCGCTCAGGTCGGAGGAGGACCCGCAAGACCGCCCCGGGCCGGTCGTCGCTCATTCGTGAGCTCAAAGACGAGGCGGGCCGGCTGGCCCGCAGCGCGGGCGAGGAGCTGGCGCAGACCGCCCTCACAAGGCTGGGCGGCGCGTTCTTGGGCGCCCGGAATTCGGGAGGGCGCTAGGACCTTGGTGGCGGCACTGCTCGTGGCACTGGGGTGGCTCATGCTGCTGCCCCAGCCCGCATGGGCCTGGGGCCCTGCCACGCACGTAGCCCTCGGGGAGGCCGTTCTGGCTTCGCTCTACCTCCTGCCCCCGGCCATCCGCGCGCTCCTCGAGAGGTTCCCCATCCACTTTCTCTACGGGTCGGTGGCAGCCGATATCTCGTTCGCCAAGAAGTACGTGCCCGAGGGCCGCCACTGCCACCACTGGCCCGTGGGCGAAGAGATCCTGGCGTCGGCCGAGAACGACGCGTTGAGAGCTACTGGGCTCGGTTACCTGGCGCACCTGGCGGCCGATACGATCGCCCACAACCTGTTCGTGCCGCGTCAGCTCCTGATTACCAGCACCACGCAGGCGCTGGGGCACACGTACTGGGAGCACCGGATGGACATGCACGTGGGCCAGGAGCACATGGGCAAGGCCCGCAGGTTGGTGATCGACTACGACCATTCGGAGGCCGACGCCCTCTTCGACGCCGTCCTCAGCCGGACGCTCTTCAGCTTCCAGACCAATCGGCGCATCTTCCGCGGAATGATCCGGATCCAGGACAGCGACCAATGGCAGCAGGTCTTCGATCGGGTCCTGAAGAACTCCCGCTTCGACCTCCCGGACGCCGAGGTGGAGCGATATGCGGCGCTCTCGTTCGACTACGTCGTGGACTACCTGGTGGACCGAGGCGACTCACGCCCCGGGGCCCTGGATCCCGTCGGCGACCTGAACCTGCGGCTCGCGAAGAAGGTCCGGCGGGTGGCCATGGCGAACCCCGAGGCCCAGGACGCCGCCTCCCTGGCCGAGATGGCCAACGAGTTCTTCCCGCTACCTGCCGAGCCGCTGCGCTACTGGGCTTCGCCCGAGTTCGACGCGCCGTGGATCGCCGACGTCATCCCGGTCCCGCCAGCCGCTGAGACAGAACCGCCCGAGCAGCCTTTGGGTCTGCCCGCCCCGCCGAGCGCTTCATGACCTCGCCGATGAAGAACCCGAGGAGCCGCTCCTCCCCGGCCTGATACCGGCTCACCTCGTCGGGATAATCCGCCAGCGCTGCCCGGACCCACTCCTCCAGCGGCTCGGAACCAGAGACCTGGGCCAGGCCGCCGGCTTCGACGATCTCCGCCGCGGGTCGCCCCGTCTCCACCATCTCGACCAGGACCTGCCGGCCCATGCCCCGCGACAGAGTCCCGTCGCCCACCAGCTCCACCAACGCCACGAGTCCGGCGGGAGGAACCGGAAAGTCGGCGAGCCCGACGCCACGCTCGTTGGCCTCGCGCAGCACCGGCCCCATGACCCAGTTGGACGCTTCCTTGGCCTGGAGGCCCGCCGTCACCAGGGCCTCGAAATAGTCGGCGACGCTCCTCGATGCAGCGAGCACGCCGGCGTCGTACTCGGGCAGGCCCAGCTCGTTCACGAACCGCTGGCGCCGGGCGTCGGGCAGCTCCGGGAGCGTCGATCGGATGACCTCGACCTCGGAAGGATCGAGAACCAGGGGCGGAAGGTCGGGGTCGGGGAAGTATCGGTAGTCGTGACTCTCCTCCTTCGACCGCATGGTGCGAACCTGGGCGGCGCCCGCGTCCCACAAGAGGGTCTCCTGGACGATCCGCCCTCCCTCCCCCAGGACCGCCACCTGCCGGGCGATCTCCGTGTGGAGGGCTCGCTCCACTGCGGAGAACGAGTTGAGGTTCTTCACCTCGGTCTTGACCCCGAGGACCGAGGAGCCCGAGGGCCGCACCGAGACGTTGGCATCCACCCGGAGACTCCCCTCCTCCATGTTGCAGTCGCTGACGTCCAGGTATTGGAGAAGCCGCTTCAGCCGCTGGAGGAAGGACCGCGCCTCGGCCGGTGACGCCAGATCCGGCTCGGTCACGATCTCGACCAGGGGCGTGCCCGTCCGGTTCAGATCCACGGCCGTTTCCCCCTCGAAGCGATCGTGGAGAGATTTGCCGGCATCCTCCTCCATGTGTATGCGCGTGATGCCCACCACCGCTGCATGCTCCGTGTCTTCAGCGGCGAACCGACCCTCGGTGGCCAGCGGCGACTCGAACTGGGAGATCTGGTATCCCTTGGGCAAGTCGGGATAGAAGTAGTTCTTCCGGGCGAAGACGCTCACGGGATGAACGCGACACTCCAACGCGAGGGCGGTCGTGACCGCGAGACGCACGGCCTCTCCGTTCAGGACCGGCAGGGCACCGGGCAAGCCCAGACATACGGGGCAGACGTTGGTGTTGGGAGCGGCGCCGAAGGCCGTGGAGTCCGCGCAGAAGAGCTTCTCCGCGGTGCGGAGCTGAACGTGCACCTCCAAGCCGATGACGGGCTCGTACCCGCCCGTTGCGGTCCCCGGAGCCCCGTCGCTCACGTTCCCTCCTCGGCGAGGGCCGCCTCGAGGGCGCCCGCGGCCCGCAGCATGGAGACCTCGCCCCAGCGCGGCGCCATGATCTGCCCGCCCACCGGCAGCCCCCGACTCCGGCCGATGGGCAGGGACATGGCCGGTATGCCGGCCAGATTGGCCGTGACCGTGAACACGTCGCTCAGGTACATCTGCACGGGATCCTGCACCCGCTCGCCCAGGCCGAAAGCGACCGTGGGCGACGTGGGTGTGAACAGCACGTCCACCGTCCGGAACGCGTCGCGGAAGTCGGCGGCGATGCGAGCCCTGGCCCTCTGGGCGCTGCCGTAGTACGCGTCGTAATAACCGGCCGAGAGCGCGTACGTCCCCAGCATGATGCGACGCTTCACTTCGACGCCGAATCCCTCGGACCTGGACCGCTCGTACATGTCTCGGGGGGACGTGGGCCCCTCCGCCCGGTGGCCGAAGCGGACGCCGTCGAACCTGGCCAGGTTGCTGGATGCTTCGGCCGGTGCGATCACATAGTACGCCGGAATCGCCAGGTGGGTGTTCGGGAGGGACACGTCCAGGATCTCGGCGCCCTGATCTCGGAGGCGGTCAACGGCGCGCTGGCACAGCTGCCGAATCTCGGGCTCGAGCGCATCCGGCATGTACTCCCTGGGCACCCCCACCCTGAGACCGGCCCCGCCTCCGCGGGCGGCATCGGCCAGCGACTGGGGGGGCCGTAGCTGGGAGGTGGAGTCACGCGGGTCGTGCCCGGCGATCACGTCCAGGAGCGTGGCTGCTTCCTCCACCGTTCTCGCCATGGTCCCCACCTGGTCCAGCGACGAGGCGAAGGCCACGAGCCCGTAGCGCGACACGAGCCCGTAGGTGGGCTTGATGCCCACCACTCCGCAGAGGGCGGCCGGCTGTCGCACCGAGCCACCGGTGTCGGAGCCCAGCGCCAGCGGCACGAGTCCGGCTGCCACGGCCGCCGCCGACCCGCCGGAGCTGCCCCCCGGCACGCGCGCCGGGTCGATGGGGTTCAGCGTGGGCCCACGCGCGGAGTTCTCGGTCGAGGACCCCATCCCGAACTCGTCCAGGTTGGTCTTGCCGACGATCACCGCGCCGGCGTCGCGGAGGCGGCGAACGGCGGTGGCCTCGAACGGCGACCGGTAGCCCTCGAGCATGCGGGAGGCGCAGGTGGTGGGCATGTCCAGGGTCGCCAGATTGTCCTTCACGGCGACGGGCACGCCCGCCAGCGGACCGCCCGGGGCTGCGAGCGGCGTCATCGCCGTCCGGTCGGCGGCCTCCCCGGCCGGGAGGACAGACAGGAAAGCATTGAGGTCGCCCCGACCCCGGATCGCCTCCAGGGCGGCGGATACGAAGTGGCTCGGCTCGACCGTCCCTTCGCGCACGGCTCGAGCCATTGCCGAGACCGGGCGGTCGAGGGGCCGGTCTCTCACCGGCCGGAGCCGCCCGCCGCGTCGTCGTGCAGGACCGACAGCTTGGGGACGAGGAAGAGACCGTCCCGCAGGTCCGGCGCGAAGCTCTCGGGTGGCTGGCGGAGCGGGTCGGGCTCGATGTCACCCGGACGGCGCTCGGGCGCGCTGGCGGGACCCACCGGGGCCCCGGTGTCCCTGACCTCCTCCGCTGCGGGCAGCGCCGCCACGTGCTCCAGGATGGCGTTCAGCTCCCGGGTCATCCTCCGGATCTCGTCGTCCGGGAGAACCAGATGGGCGAGAGCCGCGATGCCCCGTACGTCATCGGGGGTGACGGACAAGGTCGGTCCTCCTCAGCCGAAGGGCCGTTCCAGCCCGGCGTACCTCGCCAGCAGCTTCTTTCTGCCGACGTCGTCGAACTCCACCAGCAGCTTCAGATCTCGGCCGAACCCCGAGACGTCCACGATGGAGCCCTCCCCGAAGGTGGCGTGGACCACGCGCTCACCCCGGACGAACCGCGGCAAGTCCTGGTTCAGGGAGAAATCCAGGTCGGGCTCGAAGTCCGCCATGGGCTGTCGGGCGGCGTGCGTTCGGACCGGCGTCTGGGTCCGGTAGGCCTCCGCCGCCGTGTCCCGTGCCCGCAGCCTCAGCGACTTCCGCTTCTCCAGCAGCTCCTCGGGGATCGCCTCGACGAAGGAGGAGAGTCCGCCATACATGTACTCGCCCGCTCGGCGACGACGACGCGCGTGCGTCAGGTACAGCTTGTCCTCGGCCCGGGTCAGTCCCACATAGAAGAGCCGCCGCTCTTCCTCCAGCTGCTCCGGCTCGTCGAAGGCTCGGCTCAGGGGAAACAGTCCGTCCTCCAGGCCCGCGATGAACACCGAGGGAAACTCCAATCCCTTGGCGTTGTGGAGGGTCATGAGGACGACCGCGTCCGCGTTCGGGTCGTGACGGTCCACGTCGGCGACCAGGGCCACCTGCTGAAGGAACAAATCCAGCTCGGTGAAACGGTCGCGCTCGCCTTCGTCCCAATCCTCCATCAGCGCCGCGTCGAAGTCCAACGCCCCGGCGATGAGCTCCTTCACATTCTCGATCCTGTCCTCGCCCTCGGGGCCCTCGGCGCGGAGGTGCCGCACCAGCTCCAACTCCTCGATCAGCTCGGTGAGCAGGTCGCCCACGCGCTGCCTGGCGGCCCTGGCCGAGTAGCGCTGGACCAACGAGGCGACGCTCTCCAGACCCCGCGCCGCGGCGGTTCGCAGCCCCGGTACCTCCGAGCCCCGTGCCGCGGCCTCGAGCAGAGTGAGCCCCTCGGACTCCGCCCAGCTCCTGAGGTGCTCCAGGCTCGTGGCCCCCACCCCCCTTCGAGGGTAGTTGACCACCCGGTCGAAGGCCTCGGCATCCTTGGGATTCGAGACCAGGCGGAGGTAGGCCAGCACGTCCTGGATCTCCCGCCGCTCGTAGAAGCGGACACCGCCCACGACCTGATACGGGACTCCGCGTCGACGAAACGCGTCCTCGAGCGCCCGGGATTGGGCGTTGGTGCGGTAGAGGACGGAGAACCGTCGGTAGCTTCTGTCGGGGCGATCCTGGAAACGCTCCAGGATCTGCTCAACGATCCAGCCGGCTTCGTCCGTCTCGTCTCCGGTCTCGACCAGCGTGATCGTCTCGCCGCCCAACCGCTCCGTGCGCAGCGTCTTGCCCTTGCGCCGGAGATTCTGCGCGATGACGGCGTTGGCCGCAGCCAGGATCCGTTCCGTGGAGCGGTAGTTCTGCTCGAGCCGCACGGTGGCGGCGCCGGGAAAGGCCTGTTCGAAGTCGAGGATGTTCCGGATGTCGGCACCCCTCCAGCCGTAGATGCTCTGATCGTCGTCGCCCACGACCATGAGATTGCGGTGCCCACCGGCAAGCAGCTCCACGAAGCGGAATTGGGCTCGGTTGGTGTCCTGATATTCGTCCACGAGCACGAAAGCGAATCGTTCGCGGTACCGCGCGAGCAGATGCTCGTCCTGCTCGAGTAGCTCCACCGGCTTCACCAGCAGATCGTCGAAGTCGAGGGCGTTTTGCTCCTTCAGGGAGCGCTGATACCGGGGGTAGACCTTCGCCACGTTGCGGACGAACACGTCGAAGCTGTCACCGTTGTCGGCGACGAAGTCCTCCGGACCCACGAGCTGGTTCTTGGCACCGCTGATCTGCCCGCGGATGGCCTTCGGGGACCAACGCTTCGGATCGAGGCCGACGGCTTCGGTGGTCCGTTTGATCTGTCGGAGGCTCTGCTCGGCGTCCAGGATGGTAAAGGTGTGGGACCACCCCAGCTGGGGCGCGTGACGACGGAGCAAGCGCGCGCCCATGGAGTGGAACGTGCCCATCCACATGCCCGCCGGCTCGGTGCCCAGTACGCGGCGGATCCGGGCCCGCATCTCCTGCGCGGCCTTGTTCGTGAAAGTGACGGCGAGGATCCGCTCCGGTGGCACGCCGTGGTGTTGGATCAGGTGACAGATTCTCACCGTGAGCACCCGGGTCTTGCCTGAACCGGCTCCGGCCAGAACCAGGATGGGTCCCTCGAAGTGGGAGACGGCTGCTTGCTGTTCGGGGTTCAGGCCCTGAGCGTAGGGCGGGGTGGCGTGGTCCTTCTCGATCATTGGCTCCGGCAACGATGTCGACGAGTCGTGGGGGCCCGGGCCGGCGTCGAGCCTCCGGCCCCGAGGCGCTCGAGGCTAGGCGTCGACGCGCCGCTGCGCCAGGGGGCGGGCTCCGACCCTACGCCGGCACCTCGGGAATGGGCTCGAGGGTCTCTGCGGCCGTCGGCAGCCGCACCTGAAAGGTCGCGCCTCGGCGGTTCCGCTCCAAGAGCTCGATGCGTCCGCCGTGCATGCTCTCGAAGATCCGCCGCGCCAGCGCCAGGCCGACGCCCCATCCCCCCTTCTTGCCGCTCGTCCCCGGTTCGAAGAGCCGTTCCCGGAGATCCATGGCGACACCGGGGCCCGTGTCGCGCACGCGGAGCGTCACCCAGCCGGGCGTCTCGGCCCGGGCGTAGATCATGATGCGTCCACCCCGGCCAGCCAGGGCGTCCAGCGAATTCTTCACCAGGTTCTCCAGAGCCCAGACCAGGAGCACGCCGTTGCCGCGAATGAGGGGTAACGTGTCCGGAATGTCCACCATGAGGCGAACGTCGGAGCCGAAGCGGGGCAGCCGAGCGCGTATGTACTGCTCCAATTCACCGCCCACCGTCGCGAGCGCCAGGGGATGGAGCTCCGGAGAGCGGCCGATGAGCTCGAACCGGCGGCTCACCCGCTCCAGGCGCTCCAGGTCCTCCTCGATCCCCTGGGCGATCTCGAGGCTGGGGAGGCTCTCCGGGCGCTCGTCGGGCGGCAGCCGCAGAAGCTCGAGCCAGCCTTCGAGCGAGCTGAGGGGTGTGCCGAGCTGGTGAGCCAGCTCCCTGGCCATTCCGGCCCACGCTCGCTCCGACTCGGCCCTGCGCTGAAACGTGAACACCACGAAACCGATCAGGGCGGTCAGCACGAGTCCCCCGACCTGGAGCCACGGGACCCAGCGAAGTTGTCGCACCACGGGCGTGTCGCCGAAGTGGATGTGGTTGCCGGCCGGGTCGCCGACGGGACTCCGGCGGGCGGAGAGCTGGACGACGTACTGCTGGATTCGGGCCTGACCCTCGGGCGTCGCCGGATCGGCTTCGAAAGGCAGGTTCTCGACGGCCAGGACCGAGTCCCGAGGGTCGGTGACCACCAAGGGAACACCCACCTCCACCACCAGGCGCTGGAGCTCGAAGAGCGTCTGGTCGGCCGCGGCAGGGTCGGGGTCGCTGGCCCATTCCTGGACCTCGGCGAACACCTCCGTCAGGACTGCGCCGTCTTCCCGAAGCGCGTCCACGATCCGCTGGGTGTAGGCGATGTACCAGACGAGCAGGCTGCCGAACAGCACGGCCAGCGCGAGTGACCAGCCCCTTCGGGTCAGCACGTGCCCCGCCCGGGTTGGTCGCGCGGGCTCCCGACTCCCCGTCGCCGAGGATCCAGCCTACGCCAGGCGATCCGTCCCGAGCCGATCCCGGACCGGCTCTGGCACCGTGACGGTTCCATCTGCCTCCTGGTAGGTCTCCAGGATCGCCACCATCAACCGGGGCAACGCGAGCCCGGACCCGTTCAGGGTATGGACGAACCGGGGCTTCTCCCCGCCCCCCGGCCGGAATCGAATGTTGGCCCGTCGGCTCTGATAGTCCGTGAAGGTGCTACAACTCGAGACCTCGAGCCACCGCTCCACCCCGGGCGCCCACACCTCGAGGTCGTAGGTCATGGCCGACGAGAAGCCCAGGTCGCCCGTCGCGAGGCGCACCACTCGGTACGGCAGATCCAGGATCTGCAGGACCTTCTCGGCCTCGCCGGTGAGCTCCTCCAGGGCCTCCAGGCTCCTGTCCGGCCGCTCGTAACGCACGAGCTCGACCTTGTCGAACTGGTGCACGCGAAGCAGCCCTCGCGTGTCCTTTCCGGCTGCCCCGGCCTCCCGCCTGAAGCAGGGCGAATACGCGGTGTAGCGGACCGGGAGCTCCTCCGCGTTCAGGATCTCGTCCCGGTGAAGGTTCGTGACCGGCACCTCCGCAGTAGGGATCAGCCACAGGTCGTCGCGTTCCGTCTGGTACGACTCGTCGGCGAACTTGGGCAGCTGTCCGGTGCCCATGAGCGTCTCCGGCGTCACCAGATAGGGTACGCGCAGCTCCTTGTACCCATGCTCCTCGACGTGCAGATCGATCATGAAGTCGATGAGCACCCTCTGCAGGCGAGCGCCCATGCCCTTCAGCAGCGGGAAACCGGATCCCGACACCTTGGCGCCACGGGGCAGGTCGAGGATGTCCAGGGCCGCCCCCAGGTCCCAGTGGGCCTTGGGCTCGAAGTCGAACGCGCGGGGCACGCCCCAGGTCCGCACGACCTCGTTGTTCTCTTCGCCCCCACATGGCACCTCCGCCATGGGAATGTTGGGGATCGAGAGGAGGAGCTCCTCGAGTCGGCGGTCGCACGCCGTCACGCGAGCGTCGAGCTCACCGATGGCCGCAGCCACCGACCGCATCTCGGCGATGACCTCGTCGGCTGGCTCGCCCGCCTTCTTCCTTTCGCCGATCTCGCGTGACGCTTCGTTGCGCCGGGCCTTCAATACGTCGACCTCGGCGATGGCCTCTCGGCGCTGAAGGTCCTGGGCGAGGAGCTCTTCGACGACGCCCTCGCCGCCTTCGAACTCCCTTCTGGCGAGAGCGGCTTTGAGGGCGTCGGGCTCTTGCCGAATCGAACGGATGTCCAGCATGAGGTCAGCTCCGTTCCTGGTCGGGCTGAAGGCTTCGGTCCTCGCAGCGGGGGTTGTTGTCGAAGACGAAGTGGACTGCCTCGAGCTCCGTGTCCAGCACGAGCGGCTCCAGCTTGGCGTAGAACACGCACACACCGAAGCTGGAAGACTGGAGGCGGGTGCGTACCACGTAGACGTTGCCCAGAGCGAGGAAGACCGGATCCTCCGCCGTGTAGAGGGTCGTATCGGCCGGCGCCTCCTGCACGTCCTCGAAGCTCACGTCCTGGATCACGGTGACGCGTGCTTCGCTGACGATTCCCAGGGCGCCGGGTGGCACCAGCGCCAGGCGCCCGTCGCGCGTGTCCAGCGCCACGTCCCATGCGTCGGTCGAACCGGGCGCCTCGACCACGAACCGGTCTCGATCCAGGAAATCGAAGGCGGACGGCAGCCCCAGCTCGGGCCGGGCCAACGAATAGATCACCGTGGTGTCGGGGGTCGAGATCCAGGTGATCTGGAAGGGGTCGTCCCCACAGGCGGCCGTGGCGGCGCCGAGAACGAGCGCCGCCAGACCGTAAGCGAGATGTCGGGACCGGGAACGGGGTCGGTTCACTTGGGTGTCGTCAGAGGTGCGAAGGGCCTGTGCGAACGCTCCCGGCGCACGAATGTGGCCGGAGGCCCGGAAGGCGTGGATTTCTTGACATTTACACCCCCCCGCCGGTAGGTTCCCCGCCTTCAGGATCGGTCTTCCCAGCAGGAGGTTCTCTTGGCCGAAACGGCACCGACCCCCGTCGGCGAGAGGCGGGTTCTGGTTGCCGACGACGAGCCCCACGTCCGACGGATCCTGACCACCCTGCTCCAGTCTCGGCCCTTCGACATCGACACCGTGCCCGACGGCCGCGCCGCCATGGCTGCCCTGGAGGCAGAGACCCACTACGACCTCGTGCTGCTCGACCTCATGATGCCCGAGGCCTCTGGGCTCGAGGTACTGGCCCGGGTGCAGGAGCTCGACCACCGCGTGAGCCTTCCGATCGTCGTCCTCACGGCCAAGGGCCAGGACACCGATCGGGAGCAGGCGTTCTCCCTGGGAGCGAAAGACTTCGTCACCAAGCCCTTCAGCCCGAAGAAGCTGCTTGCCCTCATCGACGCCCTCCTCGAACGCCCCTGATCCGCACCTCTGGATCACGGTGCTGGCCGGTGGCGTAGGGTCTCGCTTCTGGCCGGTGAGCACTCCGCTTCGGCCGAAGCAGCTCCTGCCGCTGGGTGGCGACCGGCCTATCGTGGAGGACACCGTGCGACGCGCGCTCGCCCTGGTCCCCCCGGAGCGCGTCAGGATTCTGGCCGGCGACCCGGTAGCGGATCGGATCATGGCCACCGTCCCCCAACTAGGCCCCGAGGCGTTGCTGCGCGAGCCCCGGGCCCGCGGCACCGCGCCGGTTCTGGCCTGGGCCGCGTGGGAGCTGGCGCGACTCGATCCCGAGGCGACCATGGTGTCGCTCCACTCCGACCACGTCATCCACCCCCTCGAGGGCTTTCGAAGGGTGATCACGCGCGCCGCGGAAGTGGCCCGCGGCTTCGGCCGCCTCGTCACCGTGGGTGTCGTGCCCGACCGGCCCGAGACCGGATACGGCTACGTCCTGCCAGGTGCCCCCCTCGCGGTCGAAGGCGCGCCTGAAGCCTTCGACGTCGAGGCTTTCGTGGAGAAGCCCGATGCGGACACGGCGGCGCGCTACGTGTCCGCCGGCTATCTGTGGAATTCCGGGATCTTCGTGTGGAAGGCCTCGGTCCTCCTCACCGAGATCGAGGCGGTGGCCCCGGAGATCGGGCGGGCCCTGCCCTATCTGGCACGTGGTGACGTCGAGGGTTTCTTCGACGCTGCCGAAGCCGTGTCCATCGACGTAGCGGTACTCGAGCGCAGTCAGCGGGTGGCCACCGTGCGGGCGGCCTTTTCCTGGGACGACGTGGGATCCTGGGAGGCCGTGGGCCGCACGCGCGAAGCCGACGAAGCCGGCAACGTCGTGATCGGGGACGCCCACGTGATCGACGGCGACCGCAACATCGCCTACTGCGAGGACGGTGCCGTCGTCCTCTTCGGCGTCGACGACCTGGTGGTCGTGCACTCGGGCGGCATGACCCTCGTGACTCCTCGCAAGAGGGCCCCCGAGCTCAAGGAGCTCCTGGCAGCCCTCCCCGAGAGCGTCCGGAACCCGACGTAGATGAGTCAGCCGCCCGCACCCCCTCACGGACCACCGATCCACCGGCCATGACGCTTTTCCTCTTCGACGACGTCCAGGCTCGGAGCTGGGAGCCATTCGTGCTGACGCGACCCGTCGGTGAGCTGCTGTTCGGGTGCGTCCTGCTGAGGCAGCGGGCGGAACGCGCGTGGCGGCTTCCCTGCGCGGGACACGTCGCCGGACCCTCGCTGGCGGGCTTCGAGGAGGACGGTGCGCCGCCGGTCGTGGAGCTCCCCCAAGATCGCTCCGCCCTGAGGATCCTGGTCAACAGCCGCGCGGTGCTCACCCCTGCGACGCTCCCCGGCCCCGACGTCGGGGCCACCCTGCTCACCGATGGCGGCGTGGCGGGCTGGGTCCTGCCGGTTGGTGCACCTTCCCCACCCCCGTCGGCCCTGGACGACCCGGCCGCGTGGGCCGATGCCCCCCCGCCGACCCAGGTCGGCGGCTTCCTCCTCACCACACCCTGGGAGCTGGTTGATCGGAACGGAGCGCGGATCCGGGACGACGCCGCCACGAGCGAGCTGCACGAGGCTTCCCCCTCCGAGGTGACACGGATGGGCGACGGACGCGTGCTCCTGGGGCCCGACGCGGCCATCGAGTCCGGCGTTGTCGTCGACGCGCGGGACGGACCCGTGATCCTGGACGGGAGCGCCCGCGCCGAGGGTCCGGCCCGGATCGTCGGACCGCTGTACGTAGGACGGGAGTCCGTGGTGCTTGGCGGAACCGTGGCGAGAAGCAGCATCGGCCGCCGCTGCCTGGTCCGAGGCGAGGTCGCGGACTCCGTGCTCACGGGATTCTGCAACAAGGCGCACGACGGCTACCTGGGCCACGCGCTGCTGGGCCGATGGATCAACCTGGGAGCCCTGACCACCAACAGCGACCTCAAGAACACCTATGGCCGGGTCCGGGTGGAGCTCAGCACGGGTCTCGTGGACACCGAGCGCCTCAAGATCGGCTGTTTCCTGGGGGACTACGTGCGGACGGGGATCGGCACGCTCCTGAATACCGGCGCCGTGGTGGGCGCCGGCTCGAACCTCTTCAGCGGTCAGATGCCACCCAAGTACGTGCCTCCGTTCTCCTGGGGAGCCGGGGTCGAGCTCACGGAGCATCGCTTGGAGCGCTTCCTGGAGACCGCCCGTCGCATGCAGGAGCGGAGAGGGCAGCTCCTCACGGAGAGTATGGCCGCCATGCTGGCCACCGCATGGAGTGGCAGCGCCGAGCTTCGGAAGTCACGAGGCGTCCGGCCGTGAGGATCAGCGTCCTCGGCAGCGGAAGCGCCGGTAACTCGACGCTCGTCGAGGCCGGCGCCACCCGGATCCTCGTGGACGCCGGATTCAGCGGTCGGGAGCTCGTTCGCCGCCTCGGGGCTCTGGGGATGACCCCTGAGAGCCTGTCGGGCATCGTGGTCACGCACGATCACGGTGACCACACGAGGGGCATCGGCGTGCTCGCCCGTCGCCACGGGGTGCCCCTTTACCTGACGGAGCTGACGCTTCGGGCATGCCGGCGGCTCCTACGGGGCAGCGAGGATGTCCGCACCTACCGGCCAGGTCGCGCCTTCGACATCGGAGCGCTCCGGGTGGAGCCGTTTCTCACCGTCCACGACGCTGTCGACCCGGTGGCCGTAGCGGTCGTGGATCCTCGAACCGAGACCCGCATGGGACTCGCGACGGACCTCGGCCGACCGACCGCTCAGGTGCGGCACGCCCTCGCCGGATGCGACTTCCTGGTGCTCGAGGCCAACCACGACGAGGTCCTGCTCCGGGAAGCGCCATACCCCTGGTCGGTCAAAGGACGGATCGCTTCGAGTCACGGCCACCTCTCCAACCACGCGGCGGCACGCCTGGCTTGCGAGCTCCTCCACCCTCGACTCGCCGGCATCCTGCTCGCGCACCTCTCCAACGAGTCGAACCGGCCCGATCTCGCGCGGAGGGTCGTGAGCGGAGCCCTGGAGCGGGCCGGGTATCGTGGGTATCTGGCGGTCGCCGGACAGGACCACCCGACCGAGCTCATCGACATCGAGGCGCTGCGCCTTCGCACCGGTCCGGCGCAGCTGTCCTTCCTGTAGGGCCCTCGTGGGCGTCCCGCGCGGCTGCCGCGGACAGGCGGGCGCGATCCGCCCCACCGTATGCGAGCCCGAGCCCGGACGGCTCGGGCCCAGCTACATGCCGAAGAGGCGGAGCACGTCGTTGGAGAGGGCCAGGACCATGATCCCGAGGATCACGACGAGCCCGACCTGGCTCCAGCGCATGCGCTGCTCCATCGAGAGCGCCTTCCCACGGATCGCCTCGATGGTCAGGAACACGAGGTGTCCGCCATCCAGGATCGGGATCGGCAGGAGGTTCAGCACCGCGAGGTTGATGGAGAAGAGCGCCATGAAGCTGAGGAAGCTCTCGACCCCCATGGCGGCGGCCTGACCCGACAGCTGGCCGATCGTGACGATGCTGCCCAGGGAGCGGGGAGACACGCTGCCCGTGAACAGATTCCGCAGGAAGTCGAGGATCACCCCGGTCATGACCACGGTTCGATTCCAACCGATGCGGACGGCCTCGCCGAAGGCGACGGGGCTGTAGATGACGCCCACTTCCTGGACCTGCACGCCCACCTTGCCCACCATGCGGTCCTCGCCGGTCGCCGGGTCCGTCTCCTCTACGGTGGACACCTCCACGGACCGGGTGACCTCCCGGCCATCCCGCTCCAGGCTCAGCGAGACCCGCTCCCCGGGGCGGGACTCGATCAGTCTCACGAAGGACATCCAGCCGGTCACCGGCTCGCCGTCGACGGCCAGGATTCGGTCCCCGGCCTCGACGCCGCCCTCGTAGGCCGGCTCTCCGGGAGTGACCAGCGCTACCACCGGATCGCGCCAGAACACCAGTGAGACGGCCATGCGCACCCGGTCTTGCTCGTCGGCGGGTACGCGGACCTCGAGAGTGCCGACGGGATCTGCCAGCCCGATGGACAGCGGCCCGGGATCCGCGTCTACGAGTCCGCGCTCCACGTCGCCCCAGTGCTGGACGGGCATATCGCCGATCCGCTCGATCCGCTGCCCCGGTTGGATCTCGGCGAGCGGCTCCGCCCCCGCCGGGAGCACCTCCTCCAGGACGGTCCCGACGCGCGTCGTGTCCGCGCTGCGGATTCCCCAGACCGCGGCGGCTCCGACGTACACGGCCAGGGCGAAGAGCATGTTCATGATAACCCCGGCAGAGATCACGAACGCCCGAGCCCACACCGGCTTGGCGTCGAAGTCCCGGGGCCCGGGCCGGCGCTCGGTCTGGGCGGCTCCCCCTTCTACCTTGTCCATCATCTCGTCCGCCATCCCACCCATCTTGACGTAGCCGCCCAGGGGGATGGCGCTGAGGACGTACTCCGTCTCGCCCTTCTTGACGCCCCAGATGACGGGGCCGAGGCCGATGGAGAATCGCTCGACCTCGATGTTCACGGCCTTCGCCGCGAGGAAGTGCCCGAGCTCGTGCACGAAGATGAGCACACCCAGGACGATGATGGTGGCAAGAACGGTCATGTCTCTGTCCTACGACCGGACGGTTCGGCAGGCTCGGACGGCCTCGTGGGCCACGGCGCGTGCTCTGGCGTCCGCCTCCAGTAGATGTTCGACGCTGACGACCGGCTCGGCGGCCGACTCGCTCAGGGTCTGCTCGACGACTCCGGCAATCTCTCCAAACCCGATGCGACGGTCCAGGAACGCCCCTACGGCGATCTCGTTCGCGGCGTTGTACACCGCCGGGGCCGTTCCGCCTCGTCGCCCCGCTTCCTCGCCGAGACCGAACAGGGGGAAGCGATCGCGGTCCACCTCCTCGAACGTCAGCGGAGAAGCCTGCACGGGGTCGAAGGTCCGCAGAGCCCCATCCTCCACCCTACGCGGATAGCTCAGCGCATAGAGGATCGGCAGCTCCATGGTTGGGAACCCCAATTGGGCCATCACGGATCCGTCGACCAGCTCGACGAAGGAGTGGATGATCGACTGCGGATGGACCACCGCATCGATGCGGTCGTAGGGCATCCCATACAGGAAGTGGGCCTCGATCACCTCGAGCGCCTTGTTGGCGAGGGTGGCAGAGTCGATGGTGATCTTGGCGCCCATGTCCCATGTGGGGTGGTTGAGCGCGTCCTCGGGCCGCACCGTCTCCAACTCCTCGGCCCCCCAACGACGGAACGGCCCTCCGGACGCGGTCAGGACGATGCGAGAGACGGACGACGGCGTGCACCCCTCGAGGCACTGCAAGATGGCCGAGTGCTCGCTGTCGATGGGTACCAGCTCGCCGCCCCCACTCTCGGCGGCCTCCAGCACCAGAGGTCCGCCGGCCACCAGCGATTCCTTGTTGGCCAGGGCGAGGCGCTTGCCGGCTGCGAGTGCCCGCACCGTGGGCTCGAGCCCGGCCGCTCCCACCATGGCGTTGACCACGACCTGCGCGTCCGGCGCCTCCGCCGCCTCCAACAGCGCTGCTCGTCCGGAGAGCCAGCGCGTACCCGGAGTGGTGGGCAGGTCGGCCCCGGCCGAGGCATCGGCAACGACGGCGAGCCGTGGACGATGGGCTCGGACCTGTGCCTCCAGGGCCTCCACCGACGAATTGGCCGCCAACGCCACGACGCGGAACTTCTCCGGATGGCGTGCGATCACCGTCAGCGTGCTCCGGCCGATGGAGCCCGTCGATCCCAGTATCACGACGTCGATCAAGCCAGCACCTCCGCGACCCGGATGAGCGCGTAGGCCAGCGGGATGTTGAAGAACAGGGCGTCGAAGCGGTCGAGGGCACCGCCGTGTCCCGGGAGCAGACGGCCCGAGTCCTTCACACCGGCTTCCCGCTTCATCACCGAAGCAGCCAGGTCGCCCACCTGGGCCGCGGCCCCCAGCGCCAGGCCCATGAGCGCCGCGGTGACCGGGTTCAGCCCTGGGCGGGGCGCCGCCGGCAGCACGAGCCCGGCGTACAGCGCCGCGATCACCACCGAACCGACGAGGCCGGCGACGCCGCCGACCACTGTCTTACCCGGGCTGACCTGGGGGATCAGCTTGCGCTTGCCCCACGCCCTGCCGGCGAAGTACGCGGCGGAGTCACCGACCCAGGTGACCAGGATCGGGAAGAACAGCAGGGCCGCGCCAGCCAACGGCATCGGCTCGCCGCCCGATGGCGGCGGCAGGTGCCGTAGGAGGAGCGCGAAGGCCAGTGACCCACCCGTGTAGATCGCGGCGACCACGGTGGCCGAGACCGCCGTGATCGGTCGGCCACCCGGCCATCGGCGCCACACGGACAGGGCGAGGCCCGCGAGCGTGAGGATCAGCACCAGCGCGAATCCACGAACGGCCAGGCCCTGAAACGACGGTGTCTGAGCAGCCGCGAGCACGAGAAGCACCGACGCGGCCACACCGAGGTGGCTGAAAGGACTCCCGCCCGTGGCCGCCGACAGCTCCTGGTATTCGTAGGCCGCGATTCCCGCGAAGACGGCCAGGACGACGCCGAGGACCCAACCTCCGAGGTAGATCACGACGAGGGCGAACGGGATCCCCACCACCGCCACCGCCACCCGGGCAGCGAGCTCGCTCCGGGCCATTAGAGGGTCCTGGCCCCCGGCAGGGGCGGGGCGGCTGAGGCCACGGCCCTACGGCGCGGTGACCCGGCCGAACCGACGTTCCCGGCGCTGGTAGTCCTGAACGGCCGCGAACAGGTCCTCGCGGGAGAAGTCGGGCCAGAGCACATCGGTGATGTGGAGCTCGGTGTAGGCCATCTGGAAGAGCAGGAAGTTGCTCAGACGGTGCTCGCCCGACGTACGGATCAACAGATCCGGATCAGGAAGGTCGCCGGTGAACAGGCCGTGGCGGAACGTGGCCTCGTCGATCTGATCGGGGGAGAGGTCGCCCGACGACACCCGTTGGACCAGCGCTCTCACGGCGCGGATGATCTCCTCGCGTCCGGAGTAGGAGATCATGAGGTTGAGCCGGAGCTTCTGGCCGCCGGCGGTAGCTTTCACGATCTGGTCGATAGCTCCCCGCGTCGGGGGATCCACACGTTCGAGCTCTCCCAGGACGTGCACCTCGACGCCCCTTCTCTTGAGCTCGACCTCCTCCTTGCGGGCGTAGCGCTGCAGCAGGCCCATCAGGGCGCTGACCTCCGCCCGAGGACGCTGCCAGTTCTCGGTGGAGAACGCGAAGAGGGTGAGCACCCGGATACCCGCCTCCACCGCTCCCTCGGTGACCTCCCTCACGGCCTTCATCCCCTGGGCGTGCCCAGCCTGACGCGGCAGACCCCGGCGCCGAGCCCACCGGCCGTTGCCATCCATGATTATGGCCACGTGGCGGGGGACGTCGCCGTGGAGGCGAATCTCGTTCAGGAGCTCGGACGCCATGGGCGGCAGAGGTTGGAGCTGCCCCGGCGGACGGGCGCGCATGCCGTCACAGCTCCATGACCTCCTTCTCTTTCTTCTCGAGCATCTCTTCGATCTTCCCGATATACTCATCCGTGAGCCGCTGCACCTCGGTGAGCTGACGGCGGCCCTCGTCCTCGCCGAGCTCGTGCTCCTTCATGCGGGCCTTGATGTCGTCGTTGCCCTTGTGGCGAGCCACACGCACGGACACGCGGCCTTCCTCCGCGAGCTTGTGCAGGAGCTTCACGTATTCTCGGCGCCGCTCCTCGTTGAGAGGCGGCACGGGGACGCGGATGATCGAGCCGTCATTCGCCGGGTTGAGGCCGAGGTCGGCCATCAGGATACCCTTCTCGATGTCCCCGATGAGGCTCTTGTCGAAGGGCTGGACGACGAGGAGTGACGGCTCGGGGGTGCTTACCGTGGCCACCTGATTCAGCGGCATCTTCGATCCGTACGCGTCCACGCGCACCGTGTCGAGCAAGGCCGGCGTGGCCTTGCCGGTGCGGACCGTCGCGAACTCCCGCCGAACGGCTTCCAACGATTCGTCCATCCGGCCTTTTACTTCTTTCAGCGTCGGCATCGCGATGCTTGTCTCCTGACCGGCCACTTGGCCGGCGCACTGTGCGAATGTGCCGTCCTGCGGGTCGTCGATCCGTCGTTCGTTGCCCTCAGGACACGAGCGTCCCCACTCGCTCCCCACGGATCGCGGCGGACACGGCGCCCGTCTCCTCCAGGTTCAGCACGACGATGGGGAGGTTGTTCTCCTTGCAGAGCGAAACGGCGGGGGCGTCCATGACCGCGAGCTCCCGGGCCATGACCTCCTGGAAGGTAATCGCGGGGATGAACTCTGCCGAGGGGTCCTTGACCGGGTCGGCGGTGAACACGCCGGACACCTTCGTGGCCTTGATCAGCACGTCCGCCTCCATCTCGATGGCGCGCAGGACCGCGGCCGTGTCGGTGGAGAAGTACGGGTTGCCGGTCCCCCCCGCGAAAAGCACGACCCTGCCCTTCTCGAGATGTCGGAGCGCCCGACGCCGGATGTATGGCTCGGCCAGCTCCTCCATGCGAATCGCCGTCATGACCCGCGTGTTGAGCCCCTTCCGCTCCAGGAGGTCCTGGATCGCCAGGGCGTTGATCACCGTGGCCAGCATCCCCATGTAGTCGGCTGACACCCGATCCATGCCCTTCTGGCTCTGGGTGGCGCCCCTGACGATGTTCCCACCCCCGACGACCAGGCCGAGGGAGACGCCCATCTGTTGGATGCGGATGACTTCGTCGGTGATCCTGTCAACGACGGGCGGATCGATCCCGTACCCGCGCTCTCCCGCGAGCATCTCGCCCGAGATCTTCAGCACGACCCGGCCGTACTTGAAGCCCTCCGCCGGCATCTCGTCGGCCAGTGAGTTCACCAGACTCAGCGTTCGCCGATCGCGAAGCGCGAGAAGCGAGCCACCTCGATCTTCTCACCTGTCTTGGCGGAGACCTCGGTCACCAGCTGCTCGATGGTCTTGTCCGGGTCCTTCACGAAGGGCTGCTTCAGCAGAGCGTGCTCCTTGAAGAACTTCGTGAGCATGCCGTCGACGATCTTGTCCTGGATGTGCTCCGGCTTACCCTCGTTTCGCACCTTCTCCAGATAGACCTGTCGCTCCCGGTCCACCGTGGCCTCGTCGATGTCGTCGGCTGCCACCGCCAGCGGCTTGGACGAGGCGACGTGCATGGCCAGGTCCTTGGCCAACTGCTTGAACTCGTCCGTGTTGGCGACGAAGTCCGTCTCGCAGTTGAGCTCCACCATCACGCCGATCTTGTTGCTGAAGTGGATGTAGCTGCCGATCGTGCCCTCGTTGGCTGACTTCTCCGCCCGTTTCGCTGCTTTGGCAGCGCCGCGGCTTCGGAGCAGGTCGATGGCCGCCTCCATGTCGCCGCCGGTTTCCTGGAGCGCGCGCTTGCAGTCCATCATACCGGCGGCGGTACGATCCCTGAGCTCCTTCACGTCCTTCGCGCTGATCTCTGCCATGGTCGTCATGTGCTCTCGTGGTTGAGTACTGCGGTGTTGCCGTCGCTGCCCGTGCTGGGCTCTTCTCTTCTGCTCAAAAAAGAGAGGCGGGAGCGGTGGGCGAAGGGCCGTGCCCTTCCGCCGTCCGGCTGCCGCCTCGATCCCGTGTCCGGGAGGGTTGTCCTGGCCGGAGCTACTCGGCGGCCCCGCTCTCCGTCGCGGACTCGGGCGCCTCTTTGGCGGGCGCCTCGGCTTCTTCGGCCGCATCTGGAGCTTCTTCTGCGCCACCTGCCTCTTCGCCGGTGGGCTTCAGGTGCTGGGCGATGACCTCCGGCCGGGGGCGGCGCTTCCGACGCGGGCGTCGCCGCGGCCGTTCGGCGCTTTCGGTCGTCTTCTCCCCGGTCTCGGTGGAATACGTCGTCGCCTCGAGCTCCTGGACGCGCTTCTTCTGCTCTTCGGGCACCTGCCGCCGGGCGGAATCGATCGTGTTCGCCATCACTCGGGTGATGAGGCTGACCGAGCGGATGGCGTCATCGTTGCCGGGGATCGGATAATCGATTCGATCCGGGTCGGCGTTGGTGTCCGTGATGGCGATCACGGGAATCCCCAGGCGGTTGGCCTCCTTCACGGCGATGTGCTCGCGCCGCGCGTCGACGACGAACATGGCCCCGGGAACGCGGCCCATGTCCTTCACGCCGGAGAGGTACTTGTCCAGCTTCTGGCGCTCTCGATCCAGGAGGAGGCGCTCCTTCTTCGTGTAGAACTCGAAGGCGTTCTCCTCCTGACCTCGCTCCAGCTCCCTCAGCCTGCGAATCTGCTTGCGGATGGTTTGGAAGTTCGTGAGCATGCCCCCCAGCCAGCGCTCGGTGACGTAGAACGCCCCGCAGCGTTCGGCCTCCTGCTTGATGATCGCTCCGAGCTGGCCCTTCGTGCATACGAAGAGAACGCGATCGCCGCGGAGGACGACCTCGCGCACCGCCTGCTCAGCTCGTTCGAGACGATCGACGGTCTTGCGCAGGTCGATGATGTGGATCCCGTTGCGCTCAGCGAAGATGAACTTGCGCATCTTCGGGTTCCAGCGCCGAGTCTGGTGCCCGAAATGGACGCCAGCTTCGAGGAGCTCGTTCAAACCGACCTGCTGCATCTCGCCTTCCATGGTCTGCTCTGTCTCGGTAGCCGTCGGAGTCATGATCAACGCTTGCTGAACTGGAAGCGCTTGCGCGCCTTGGGCTGCCCGGGCTTCTTCCGCTCCACCTTCCGTGCATCGCGCGTGAGCAGACCGTTCGAGCGCATGGTGGTGCGGTGCTCGTCGTCAAACTCCACCAGGGCACGGGCGAGACCCATGCGGATCGCGTCCGACTGGCCGGTGAGTCCGCCGCCTCGCACCCGAACCGTCACGTCGAACTGGCCTTCGGCGTTGACGATGCGAAAGGCCTCCTCGACGCGGAGCTGGTGCGCTCTGCGGGGGAAGTACTCGGCAAGTGGGCGGCCGTTTATGGACCATTCACCCCGCCCGGGGCGGAGCATGACCCGGGCGGTGCTGGTCTTGCGGCGGCCGACCGCGTGGATCTGGTTCGTCGTTTCGGTCATGAACTAGGCTCGTATCCTGCTCGGATCTCCAGGGGCTCGGGCGCCTGGCCCACGTGCGGATGCTCGCCGCCGGCGTATACCCGTAGCTTCTTCCGCATGTGGCGCCCCAGCGTGTTCTTCGGGAGCATGCCTCTCACGGCCAGCTCGATGACCCGCTCCGGGTGCTTCTCGATCATGCGCTTGAAGGGGATGTGCTTTTCTCCGCCCATGTAGCCGGTGTGCCGGAAGTAGGTCTTCTGCTCGGCCTTCTTCCCCGTCAGGGCCACCTTCTCGGCGTTGATGACCACGACGTGGTCTCCCACGTCCAGGTGTGGCGTGTAGATCGGCTTGTGCTTGCCACGGAGCACACGGGCGACCTCGGTGGCCAGTCGGCCGAGGGGCTTTCCATCGGCGTCGACGACCCACCACTTGCGGTCGATCTCGGTGGCTTTGGGCGTGTATGTCTTCATTTTCTGCGAAAAAGCTGGTTCGGCAATAGAGCTTTGAATGATAGTCCAGGCCCCGAGGGGTGTCAACGGCTCAGGAAGGCCGCGTCAGACCATGCAACGCGGGGGGTTCTGCGGCTTTGTTGGGGCTCAGCGGTAGGTTTCCAGGAAGCGCGCCCGGGACGCGTGGCGTAGCCGGAGCAGCGCCTTTTCCTTGATCTGCCGCACGCGTTCGCGAGTGATGCCCAGCAGGGACCCGATCTCCTCCAACGTCATGGGCTCCTGATCGTCCAACCCGAAATAGAGACGGAGGATCTTGGCCTCCCGCTCCTTGAGGGTGGAGAGCGCCTCTTCGATCGTCTCCTTGAGCGCGCGCTCGTAGGCCTCATCCTCCGGGCCGGGGGAATACTGATCGGGCAGATAGTCCAGCAGTCGATTGTCTTCGCCGGGCGTCATGGGGGCGTCCAGCGAGAGGTGAGACTGGGAGATGGCCAGCGTCTTCTCGACCTCCTCCTTGGTCAGCTCCAGGTCATTGGCCAGCTCCTCGACCGTGGGCTCCCGACCCAGCTCCTGGAGCAGCATGGCTTTGCGCCGTCCGATCCGGTGCAGCGCCCCCGCTCGGTTCAAGGGCACCCGGACGATCCGGCTCTGCTCGGCCAACGCCTGGAGAATCGCCTGGCGAATCCACCAGACGGCGTACGAGATGAACTTGATCCCCTTCGTCTCGTCGAACTTATGGGCTGCGCGGATCAGGCCCAGGTTGCCTTCGTTGATCAGGTCGGCCAGCGGCACGCCCTGGTTCTGGTACTTCTTGGCGACCGATACCACGAAGCGGAGGTTCGATCTGACGAGCTTGTCCAGGGCCTCGTCTTCTCCTCGGCGGATCGCCTTGGCGAGTCGGGCTTCCTCATCGCGATCGATCAGCGGGTACGCCGAGATCTCCTTGAGGTACTGATCCAGAGAGCCCTCTCCGAGGGGCCGGCGGCGGGCTTGGAAGCTCATACGCCGGAACGGAGCTCCGAGCGCACGGGATCTCCCGGGCGTCGTGCCGCGGCGAGGTAGGGGGCGACCCGGCGGTCCACGCTTAGATCAACAACTCGTTCGAAAGTGGCGGGTGTCGTTCGCAAGAATGGGCAGCCGCAGATCGCCAGGCGAGCCCGTCGAAGAATCAGTAGGGTCCGGGATGCCGTCGCGCAACCCGGCGGGTGTAGCGTGGGATGGGACCGACCTCTACGAGACGCCGGGATCCGTGCGAGGCGGCGGGTGTGGGCAGCCGGCTATTCGATGAGCCCGCCGATGCGTTCCCAGCGAATGTCCCGCAGCCAGCTCATGCCGTCGTCCTGCGGTCGGAACGAGTAGTAGATGAACCACGGGCGCCCACGGATGGATTCTCTCCTCACGAAGCCCCAATACCGAGAATCCTCACTGTTGTCCCGGTTGTCACCGAGCACGAAGAAGCGCTCTTCCGGCACGACGATGGGCCCCCAGTTGTCCCGGGACGGGCGGTACTCGCGCGCCTCCAGACTCGCGGGGAGAAAACGGTGCTGCCAGCTCATGGACGGATGGACGGCGTCGCCTCCTCGGTCGAGGTAGCGGGCGTAGGGTTCTTCCTGCAGGACGCTGTTCACGTAGACGTCCTTGCCTCGCATCTCCAGCGTGTCCCCTGGAAGTCCGATGAGGCGCTTCACGTAGTTCTTCGTCGGATCGTGCGGCGGATTGAAGACGATGACGTCGCCCCGATCCGGCTCGGCGAATCCGGGAACCCGGAGGTGGACGCCTGGAATCTCGGCGCCGTACATCGCCTTGTTGACGATCAGGAAGTCGCCCACCAGAAGGGTGTTCTCCATGGACGACGTCGGAATCTTGAAGGCCTCGACGAGGAAGGCCCGGATGAAGAGGAACAGGACGAAAGCCACCGCCACGGACTTGGTCCAGTCCCAGACGGTTCGGAAGAACGATGGACGGTCGGCCAGGCGCCGCCTGGGATCGCTGGGTTGGTCGGTTGGGTCGATCACGCTCATTCCGGTTCGGTTCTTCCGGTCCCTACGGGGTCGCTCCCGGCCCGGTTTCGCCCCTCCGAGCTCTGCGCGGCGGTACTCGACGAATACACAATCACTCGGGGGCCGTTCCCGCCGTCCGGGATGGCAGCGGCCGCTCCCTGGGTCTCGACGCTCCGGGCACCCACCCAACCTGGGTCGGCTGCGGAACGCCGGTCAATAGTCACGACCTCGCTGGTCAATAGTTGTCGATCTGGGCTCTCTGGAGCGTCCCTGAGTAATCCAGGTAGCAGACCTTGGTCTCCGAGTAGAAGTCGTACACCTCCCAGCCTCCCTCCCGATGGCCGTTGCCCGTCTCCTTCACGCCGCCGAATGGAAGGTGAGCCTCCGCGCCGATGGTCGGTGCGTTCACGTACGTGATGCCGTTGTCCAGCTCCGCGAAGGCGCGGAACGACGTCCGCACGTCACAGGTGTACACCGCGCTGGAAAGGCCGTACCGCACTTCGTTGTTGATCCGGACCGCCTCGCCGAAGTCGCGGAATGTCATGACGCTCAGCACCGGGCCGAAGATCTCCTCACACGCGAGACGAGCCCCCGGCCGTATCCCGCGCACGATGGTGGGCTCGAAGAAGAAGCCCCGCTCCAGCCCGGTTCCGCGAGCCGGGCGTCCACCGCAGAGAATCTCGCCTTCGGAGCGGGCCACCTCCATGTACCCATGGGTCTTCTGCAGCGCGGCCTCGTTGATCAGCGGTCCGACCTCGGTCTCGGGCAGGATCCCGTCGCCGAGGCGCAGCTTCTCGGTACGCGACACCAGGCTCTCCAGGAAGCTGTCCGCGATCTCTTCGTGCAGCAGCAGGCGCGAGGTGGCCGTGCACCGCTGGCCCGCAGTGCCGAAGGCGCCCCAGATGGCCCCCTCCAGGGCGAGGGCCATGTCCGCGTCGGGCATGACGATCTGGGCGTTCTTCCCGCCCATCTCCAGCGAGACCCGCTTGTGCATGCGGCCGCACGTCTCGCCGATGATCTTGCCGGTCTCCGTGGAGCCGGTGAAGGAGATCACGGGCACCTCGGGGTGCTCGACGATGGCGGCGCCCACCTCCTTGCCGGTCCCGTGGACGAGATTGACCACCTGCGGTGGTATTCCGGCCTCCAGCAGGATCTCCACGAACAGGTGAGCGGTGTGCGGAACGTCCTCCGCAGGCTTGAACACGATGCTGTTCCCGCACGCCAGCGCCGGAAAGATCTTCCAGGTGGGAATGGCCATGGGGAAATTGAACGGCGTGATGATCCCGCAGACGCCCATCGGCCGGCGATAGGTCATCGCCCACTTGTCACGCAGCTCGGACGGCACGGTATGCCCGAACAGCCGACGTCCCTCCGTGGCCGCGTAGTAGGCCGTGTCGATGCCCTCCTGGACGTCGCCCCGGGTCTCGAGAAGCACCTTCCCCATCTCCCGGGTGGCCACCCGGGCCAACTCTTCCTTGCGGGCCGTCATGATGTCGCCGGCCCGCTTCAGCTTGGCGCCCCGCTCCGGCGCGGGCGTCCGGCTCCAGACCTCGAAGCCCTCCTCCGCCGCTGCCACGGCGCGGTTCACGTCGTCCTCTCCGGACCGGGGGAACAGACCGATCAGGTCGTGTGTGTCCGCGGGGTTGCGATTCTCGTAGTGCTGCCCGGTGGCTGGCTCGGTCCACCTTCCGCCAATGTGGTTCTTGAATGGCTCCATGTGCGCCTCCTGGCGGGCGGTTTCGAGGTCGGCCGAAGGGGCTCGCCCGGCTCCGCCGCCTCCCTCGCTCCCGGGCGGTCACCCGCGGCGCGGCGACCCTAGTCTACCCCGGCCCGCGCGTCCCACAAGGGCGCCGGCCGGGCGGGCGGTCAGGTGAGCCCGATCACCAGGACCGCAGCCATCAGGAAGGCCACCAGGGCCGTGTAGAAGAGCCACGTCTGAATGAACGGCGACGTGGGACTCACCCGCCTCGCCACCATGGCGACGACGAAGCCCACCAGGGCGGCGCCCGCCACTCCGACCCCGATGAGCGTCGCCCAGCTTTCGACGGCCACCCTTTCCTAATCTTTCCGCCCGTGGGGGCCGAAGAAGTGAGTATCCACCGCTTCTCTCGCCTCCGCGTGAAAGGACACCGACTTGCGACGCTCCTCCGGTCGGGGCGGTCTACCGATCACGCCCCTGGTCGGGGTGGCCGCGGTGGTGGCTCTCACGGCCCTGCTTCGCCCCGGGTCGCGGCTGTCGACGCCCCTGTTCGGCATGGACGACGCCTTCAGTGGCGAGGCCGAGTGCGAGACCTCGCCGTGCGCCATGACCACCGAGGTGCCGGCGGCCCGTACGCAACGGCTCGTCCTACCCGCCCGATCCGTGTGTCCCGATTCCGGCTACCTGTGCGCGAACCCCGATGCCCCCGACTCCCACCGGGTGCTGCGGTGGCCCGATACCCTTCAGTCGCTCACCGTATCCGTCCCGCAGCCGGACTTCGAGACCCCGGGCCGGGCTCAGGCGCTCCAGCGCGCCGCCGTCCGCGGCATCCAGGCCTGGCATCAACGTCCGTTCGGCCTGCGGATACACGACCGAGGAAGCGGGGAGCGCGCCGACATCGTGGTGCGGTGGACCCTCCAGCTCGACGGATCCAGCCTCGGACACACCCGGTCCGAATGGCGGGACAAGGACGGTGAGAAGTCTCTCCGGATCGTGGATTTCGCGTTGGCCACGAGGAGTCCCTACAACCCGCGTTACGAGCTGAGCCCCCACGAGGTGGAGCTGGTCGCTGCCCACGAGATGGGGCATGCGTTGGGCTTGCCTCACAGCGATTCGCCTCGCGACGTCATGTATCCGACCAACACCGCGCGGAGTCTGTCGGCGCGGGACTATCGCACGGTAGAGGCGCTGTACCGCCTGCCGAACGGAGCCCAGATCGAAGGCATGGGCGCCCAGGACCGCTGACGGGCCCAGGCAATCAGCTGTCGCGGACCAGATCGTACTTCTCGATCTTCTTGTAGAGGTTGGAGCGAGGCATCTCGACCTTGCGCGCCGTCTCGGAGACGTTCCAGTCGTTCTCACGGAGCTTGTGCAGGATGTAGGCGCGCTCGGCCGCTTCCTTGAAGTGGTTGAAGGTGTCGGTGCCCAACAGCTCGCCGCCCAGCTGGGCCCCGGCGCGAGCCCCCACCAGCACGTCCACGTCCCGAACCTCGACGTTGTCCCCCGTGGACAGGATCAGGAGTCGCTCCACCGTGTTTCTCAGCTCGCGGATGTTGCCCCGCCAGCTCAAGGCCTGGAGGCGCTCCACCGCTTCGGGCGAGAACCCCTTGGGCGTCACGCCGTCGCGCCTCGCCATGGTGTCGGTGAAGTGCTGCACCAGCATGGGGATGTCCTCGCGTCGTTCGCGCAAGGGGGGGACCGCGATAGGCACCACGTTGAGTCGATAGAAGAGGTCCTCGCGAAAGTCCCCCTTCTCGATCTCGCTATCCAGGTCCTTGTTGGTCGCGGCCACCACGCGGACGTCCACTTCGATGGGCTTCTGCCCGCCCACCCGGTTGACCACGCCGTGCTCGAGGGCGCGCAGGACCTTCGACTGGGCCGCCAGGGACATGTCACCGATCTCGTCCAGGAAGAGCGTTCCCCCGTCGGCCTGCTCGAACTTCCCGGCCCTGTCGGCCACAGCGCCCGTGAACGAACCCTTCAGGTGGCCGAACAGCTCGGACTCGATCAGCTCGGAAGGGATGGCCGCGCAGTTGACCTCGACGAACGGCCCTTCGCTCCGGTTGGAGAGGCGATGAAGCGCCCGAGCCACCAGCTCCTTTCCCGTACCGTTCTCGCCGGTGATCAGAACGCGGGCGTCGGTGGGCGCCACGCGCTCCACCCGCTCCAGCACCTGCCTGACCTCGTACGACGACCCGACGATCTCGTGCCGGCTCTCGACCTCGCTTCGGAGCCGCCGGACGTCGTCGGTCAGGCCCTTCACGTCCAGGGCGTTCCGCAACGTGACGAGTAGCCGGTCCGTGTCCAGCGGCTTTTCCAGGAAGTCGTAGGCTCCCTTGCGCGTGGCTTCGACGGCGGTGCCGATGGTACCGTGGCCGCTGATCATGATGACGACGGCTCCCGGATCGGCCTCCCGCAAGCGGGCCAGTACGTCGAGGCCGTCCATTCCGGGCATCTTCACGTCCAGGAAGGTCACGTGAGGTCGGAAGGAATCCGCCAGCTCCAGCGCGTCGGGGCCATCCTCGGCCACCGCCACGGTGTGGCCCTCGTACTCGAACAGCTGGCTCAGGGCGCTGCGGATCGACGTCTCGTCATCTACGATGAGGAGCTTGGCCACGGCAATGGCTCCGGGTCAGGGATCAGAGGACGGCGGGCATCACGGCTCGCTGGCCGGAGGTCGCGGCCCCCCAGCGAGGCCCTGGCTCCGGGGCTTCCCTTTGCCGCCCAGGTGTCACCTGTGTAGGACACAAGAACGGCGTGGCGGTTCCCGCGGAGGATTGCCAGGAAGCCGGCCCCGACCGCCGGGCCGGGGCTACCGCGCGGTTGGCCCGGCGGCCAGGATCCCCGTCGGCCTCAGGACTCGGCCAAGAGGACCAAGCGGTCGCCCACCACGTGCGCCGAGGCGATCCCGGCCGGTAGGACCACGACCAGCGCCTCGTCCGGGAGTCCCGGACGTTCGTTCGTGCGCAAAGCCCGCACGACCTCCGGAATGAGTCGTCTTGGCAGGGGCACGCCGGCGACCTGGATCCCCTGCACTACCAGTGCCGCCGAACGGTCGCCGAATCCCATCACCGAGCCCTGGAGCTCCAGGGAGACCGGGTCCGGCAGGATCCCGGTCACGGGCCCGAGCTCCTCCAGCGCCGGGAACTGGGACAGCGACACGTCGGCGGTCGCATAGGCGCGACCCTCGTCGAGGCGCACGCTGGGCTCCTGGAGTCCCGCCGGGACCAGGTCCGGCCGCCCGTAGCGCAGGATGCTCGTGAGCTCGAGGCCGGTCAGGGCCAGCTCGTCGTCGCCGCCCTCCAGGAAGTCCTCGATGCGCCCGAGGGCCGCCGCACCCAGCTCC